>CAMTXG010000032.1:0-76168 GCA_947085645.1 uncultured Gammaproteobacteria bacterium | reverse complement strand
GCTCCTTGCGATGCGCCCGGATCGGACAGACTCTTGACTGCGTGCATAGGGACCTTGGGTTGCTGGCTGTTCGTCATACCTACCTCGTTACTCACTGAATTCTCAGAGGAAGGTGCAGCAGGTCATATTGGCACGGGGGGGTGAACTCATCTTCGCTCCATGGGGATTTGATGTATTCGAGAACCTCGCTCGCGTCGTCTACCCCACCGTTGATGCACTCATCAAGGCTGAACAAGCCGCCCTGCCAACCTCTGACCTTGCATTCGCCGACCTCAAAACCAGCACCACCGAGGTAGGGCGTTTCCTGACGTTACTCAGCCACGCCACCACCGATGCCGCATTGGACAAAGTCTGCACATTCACCGAGGAAGACGCTAAGCGACTTGAGACCCTCGAATCAGCCTTGCAAGAGAAGTCACCGAGGGAACGCGCGCAAAGCTTGCGCGAGCAGTCCCGTCGACTGGACAATCTTCTGCAGGCGCTTTCTACTGCGGCGGAGACGGCCTCCGATGCCGAAATAGACCGATTCAAGGGAATCGATATAGCTCTCTCTGATTGCGAGAAGGCCGAGCGGATCGCGGCAGCGGCATTTCGAGGTGACGGTCAGCTTTTAGACGGTACTGGTGAAGCACCTTGGCGCACCCTGTTCTTGGCGGCTCAAACTTTTGTTAGCAGCCATACACACCGTTTAGATGCGGGCAGTCCATGCCCTCTCTGTCAAACGCCGCTCGACGAGGACGCCTCACACCGGATGGCTCGCTTCGCGGCATTCGTCGCAGACGACACTAGCACCAGGGCCGCCACACAGAAAAGAATCCACCAAACCGCGTTCAAGCGGATCCAGACACTCATCGACACACCACTTGCGTTAGACGAGACCACCGTTGGTTTTGTTTCCAACCGATGCCAATGCTGGGGGGCCTCACTGCTGCGCTTTCAGCACCAGTACCGCATGCGTCTTGAATGGGTAGTGCAGGCCGGCACGGCCACCCATGACTGGTCAGCCCCTCCTCCTCTCGACGTCGGGTTCCTGAACACGCCCACATGGTTCGCTGAGGGTCTTCGCGAAAAGGCGGTCGCACTCGACGCAGCAGAGAAGCCTGTGGAACGAGAGCAGCTTAAGAGTGAGGTAGGGGAACTCAAGGCACGCCAAGCACTTTGCTTGCGAAAAGATGCCCTGCTTGAGCTACTGGCCGCAAAGAGAGTCTTCTACTCCTTATCGACCTGCCTTATTGACCTGAAGCCACGACCTGTTTCAGACAAGGCGCGTAGCCTCGCTGAGAGCGTCATCACTGCCCAGCTCAGCAACGCGCTCAATGACGAATTTGAAAAGCTGGGGGTTTCCCACCTCCACACCTCAGTGGACACCAGAAACGAAAAGGGCCGCCACTACGTTCAGTTGGTACTCGACCTTCCCGGCTTTCAAGACCCCAAGCGGGTACTTAGCGAAGGCGAACAACGCGTTATCGCCATTGGGTCTTTCTTTGCCGAGCTCAATGTGTCCGACCACCAAGGCGCTGTTGTTTTCGATGATCCAGTGTCATCTCTCGACCAGTTTCGGCGCGGCCACGTGGCTCGACGCCTCGTGGAGGAAGCATCACGCCGCCAGATCATCGTCTTCACGCATGACACCGTCTTTCTGGCTGAACTCAAGGTCGCACTTGAGCGCGCAAACACACCGCACCTCTTCCAACATCTCACCTACAGCCAGCAATTTGCTGGATTCGTGAACGATGGCCTTCCTTGGCACCACCAGGGCTCCAAAGACCGCATCGACAAGCTGGAAAAGCTCGTGACCAAGCTCCGGACTGATGAGCCAACGCTCGACAGCGCCGCGCTAGAGGAAGAGGTTCGGAGGGTCTATGGACGACTTCGCGAGGTTGTTGAACGCGCAGTAGAAGAAGTCGTCCTTGGTGGCGTACTGGAGCGGTACAACGACTATGTGCGGGTTCCGCGAATCGCAGACACGGTTGGTCTTACTACGGATGAGTGCAAACCAATCGTTGACCTCTACACGAGGGTGAGCGACTGGCTCTCGGGACATGACAAAGCATCGGCGCGCAGCTTTTCTGTACCGACCGCCGCCCAAATCAAGGAAGATGTTGAACTCCTGCGCGCCTCTCTCGAAGCGATCCGGAATCGGCGCAAGGCGGACAAGGCACGGGTCCCGGGCACCGCGTGAGGATGCTTCCACAGGCGGTGATCGATCCGTGTACGACAGCGTCGGGAAGTCACTGCCTAAAGGTCTAAGTGGCAAGCCTGGCTTCCGCGGAAGCATCCATTCTTATCCAAACCGAATGCTAGGCGAACGACTTGTGTGCGATTCGCAATGGACAATTGGAACCTCTTCTCAAGCTCCCATCTCTGGTTGCATTCCGACGTGCGCGGCAGTAGCCTCTTCGCCGAACTCACCTGCGGCTATACCGTTTGAGAACCGGCGGGCGTGATCCCGCCCACAGACCACCCGGCACGGCAAAACACAGGATGCCCGTTGTCTACTTCGGGCGAATGCACGTACCCCTTTCAACTCTGGAGACCCTCACCATGCCCAGCAAGAACACCATCTGCCTCTGGTTCAACGGCACAGCCCTGGAAGCCGCCACGTTCTACGCTGCGACCTTCCCCTACAGCGCGCGGTAGGCCACGTGATGCACGCGCCGGGGGACGACCCGTCGGGCACACAGGGCGACGTCCTGACAGTGGAGTTCACCATGATGGGCATCCCGTGCCTGGGGCTGAACGGCGGCCCGACATTCACGCACAGCGAGGCGTTTTCGTTTCAGGTGGCGACGGACGACCAGGCCGAGACGGACCGGCCGTGGAACGCCATCGTTGACAACGGTGGCCAGGAGAGCGCGGGCGGCTGGTGCACGGACCAATGGGGGCTGTCGTGGCCGATCACGCTGCGGGCGCTGACACAGGCCATCAATGCCCCAGACCTCGCAGCGGCCAAGCGCGCGTTCGAGGCGGAGATGGAGATGGAGATGCGCAAGATTGACGTTGCGGCCATTGAGGCGGCCTGGCGCGGGTGATTGCCGCCTGGTTTGTCGAGGTAGTTTGGCTCAGAATTTTGTGTGCAAAATTGGCCTCTAGCGCTTATACAACAAGCGCTAACAGCTATTCAATCAATAGCGCATTCATGTCTCTCAGCAGATGCTGCCCGCAATGCTTTTGCCGTCTTTCAGGTCAAAGCCAAAGTAGCAGCTGTATTCAGACTTGGAGTACCGCATGCACTGCAAGCGCTCCTTCATTCGCACGCGGACCTTCTGGTCTGAACTGCACTCGTTTTTCACATCAGGCCCCATGTGATCGAACAGATCACGGGCGGCTTTGCCCTGCACGTGAAAGGACACCTTGGCTTCTTGCGCGGTAGGCATGCCGGGGTCGCCCAGGCCACCGGAGTAAATGGCCATCTGCGCGTTGATGGATTTGAACTCAAAGGCCCAGTCTGCGGCGACTGCTGCAGCGCACAAAAACAGAAACGCAAGCAGCGCGGCCGCTGCGGCGGTGTGTGTCTTCAGACCAAGAATTTTTCGCATGGTTGGCTTTGCTCCTGGGGCAATCGTTTTGTCACGCCCCACGCCTGTTGGCGGGGTGACATGCTGACAAAAATTTGAATGAAATAAGGCTATAGCGCTTATCCATCAATCGCCAGCAGCTATTCAAATGATAGCAAATTCCCGATCCCACCTCACGCTTCCCCACCGGCGCATGCTGCGCCATCAACCCCGCCACCCAGCCGATAAACACCCGCACCTTGGCGCTGACGTGGCGGTTGGGCGGGTAGGCCACGTACAGGGGCATGGGGTCCATCGTCCAGTCTTCAAACAGGGGCACCAGGTCGCCGCTGGCCTGGTGGGCCTGGGCCATGTAGCTGGGCAGCCAGAGCAAACCCATGCCCGCCAGGCCTGCGGCCAGGTAGGCGTTGCCGTCGTCCAGCGCGCAGACGTAGCGGCCTTGCACGTGCACGCTTTCTGCACCCCGGCGCATGGCGTAGGGCACGGGGCGGCCGGTGCGGGCCCACAAGAACCCAACGATGCGGTGGTGGGTGTCGGGGTCGTCCAGCACCTCAGGGTGCGCCGGCGTGCCTGCACGCTGCAGGTAGCTGGGCGTGGCGAACACGCGCAGGGGCAGGTCGCCCACGTGGCGGGCGACGAGGGACGGGTCGGTGATGGTGCCGCCGCGCACCACGCAGTCCACGTTGTCGCCCACCATGTCCACGCGGCGGTCGCTCACGCCCATGTCAAGCTGGATGTCGGGGTACTGCGCATGGAACGCGGGCAGCGCGGGGATGAGGATGAAGCGGGCCAGGGGGCTGGGCACGTCCACCCGCAAACGGCCGCGGGGCGCGGCGGATGCGGTGGAGAGGCTGGTTTCGGCGTCGTCCATATCGGCCAGCAGGCGCACCACGCGCTCGTAATACGCCGCGCCGTCAGCGGTGACCTTGACGGTGCGCGTGGTGCGGTGGAGCAGCTTCACGCGCAGGCGGGCTTCGAGCTGCTGCACCAGCTGCGTGACGGTGGTGCGGCTCATGTGCAGGGTGTGGGCGGCTTTGGTGAAGCTGCCGGACTCCACCACGCGGGCAAAGGCCTGCATTGCGTCAAAACGGTCCATGGTGGGCCCTGTCTGTCGTTCTTGGATTGTTTGGATTTTAAGAACAGTGGTGCGCACAGTTGCCTGTTTATCCGCCGGGCGCAGCGCCCTAAATTCGATGCATCAGCAACCCGGGCCCCACAGGCCCACCAACGAATGAAGGACTGTTTCATGCCCCAACGCGATGTTGTTTTCCCGGCCGGACGCCAGGCGCTGTACGAGCGCAACCGCTACTCGCCCGCGGTACGGTCCAACGGCTTTCTGTTCGTGTCGGGCCAGGTGGGCAGCCGCGAAGATGGCTCGCCCGAGCCCGACCTGAAGGCGCAGGTGCGGCTGGCATTCACCAACCTGAACGCCGTGCTGCAAGCGGCGGGCTGCACGTTCGACGATGTGGTGGATGTGACGATGTTTGTCGTCAACCCCGAGGCCCACTTTGAGACCGTGTGGAGCGTTGTGCCCGAGTTCTGGGGCGAGGCGCCCCACCCTACGCTGACGGGCATCGGCGTGACCTGGCTGTATGGGTTTCAGTTTGAGATCAAGGTAATTGCGAAGCTGCCCGCAGGACTAGCGCAGCAGGCCTGAGGCCTTGGCTCTCGAGGTCATGATTTTTCAAGCCAAAAAGACGGTCAGCGCTTGATATACAAGCGCTGATAGCTATTCATTTTATAGCAGTCAAACCCGACGGCTTGCTCTACCCGCTGCGCGGCGGCGCTGCCAGATGGCGGCGCCCAGCACAGTCAGGGTCAGCCACAGTGGCAGCCAGTCGCCCACGGGCACGCCGATGGTGCCGCCACCAGGGCCAAAGCCTGCGCCGCCCGGATCCACCACCGCGCCATTGGCGACCAGGTCGTCATCGCCCAGGCCGCCATCGGTGATGCTGAAGCTGATGGCCGCGCCTGCAACGGTAGAGGGCACGGTGTACCAGTGTGGGGTGGCATTGCCTGCAGTGGGCCCGTACTTCCAGTACTGGGTGCCGCCGGGCAACGCGTTGGGGTAGGTCACGGTAAATTGCAGCGTGCTGCCAGCCGTACAACCTGTCGTGGCAAAGTCGAACAGCCCATGCGGAAACTGCACGCCCTGCGGTGCCGACCCGGCGGGCGGGCTGGCCGCGTTCCCCGTGACTGGAATGAACTGCGCGCTTGCGAAAACACAGGCAGCGCCGCCCCCAGTGAAGCTGGCAGTGATAGTTCCGCCGCCGGTGGGAGATGTCCCGGTGTAGGTGCTGCTGGCGACCACTTCCAGCGTATAGGCCCTGCTGCCGGTGTAGGCGTTGCCACTGCTGTCAGTAGCCGTAACGGTGAAGTTGTAGGTTCCGGCGGCGCCGACAGTGCCATTGAGGACCCCTGCACCGCTCAAGGTGAGCCCCGGCGGCAAGGCTCCCGCGGTGACGGCAAACGTATGCGGCGCAATGCCGCCTGAAGCGGTCAGCGTCTGGCTGTAGGCGGTATAGGCCTGCGCATTGGGCAGCGTGGCCGGCGTGATGCCCACAGTGGGTGCCCCCACCGTGAGCGCCACGCTGGCGCCCCCGCTGAACGGCCCGGTGCCGGTGCTGCTGTCGGTGGCTGACAAGGCCAGGTTAAACAAGCCAGCCGTGGTGGGCGTGCCTGATACCGTTGCCGAAGTGGTCGTGGTGGCGGTCACCGACAGACCTGCTGGCAGGTTCAGCACCTGGATGCCCGTGTACGGTGCTGCGCCGCCGCTCCAGGTGAAGGTCTGCGAATACGCATTGCCCACGGTTGCACTCAATGGCCCGGCCGGGGTGATGGCGATGGTGGGCGGGCTCACAGTGAGCGTCACAGTGGCCGGCGCCGAGGTGCCGGAACCATTGGTCGCCGTGTAGGTAAAGCTGTCGGGGCCCGCATAGCCAGCCGTCGGCGTGTACTGGATGGTGGCGCCCGTGGCGCTGGCTGACCCGTGGCTCGCGGCGGTGCCGATCGTCACCGACGTGGCAGCGCCACCGGTGATGTTCAGCGGCACGGCATTGGACGAAGAACCGTACGCCACCGTGTGGGTCGAGTTGTTGGCCACCGGCACGGCATCCGCCACGGCAACCGTGTAGGCGCGCGACACCGTGAAGGGACCGGTACCGGTGCTGCTGTCGGTGGCAGTCACGGTGAAGTTGAAGGAGCCCGTGGCTGTGGGCGTGCCCGACAGCACACCGGCGGTGGTCAGGGCCAGACCGCCAGGCAGCGCGCCAGCGGTGATGGCATAGGTGTACGGCGCGGTGCCGCCCGATGCGGTCACGTTGGTCGTCGGATAGAGCACGGTGCGAGTGCCGCCGGGCAAGGTCGCAGGTGTGAGCGACAGCGTGGGCGCGCCCACTGTCAAGGTGTAGGCTCGCGAGCCCGCAAACGGGCCCGGGAAGGGGCTGCTGTCACTAGCCGTGACCGTGAAGTTGAAGCTGCCCGCTGCGGTGGGCGTGCCCGAAAGTACACCGGAGGGCGACAGCGACAGTCCGGCCGGAACGGCGCCGGCAGTGATGGCGAAGCTGTAGGGGCCGGTACCGCCACTGGCCGTCAGCGTCTGGCTGTAGGCTGCAGCCACGGTGCTGGCAGGAAGGGTGCCCGGGCTGACTGTCACCGGAACATCATCGTTGGTGATGGTGCCCAAGCCCTGGTTGTCGGCGATGGTGGCATTGGTTGCGCCGCTGAGGTTCACGAAGAACGTTTCGTTCGCCTCAGGCACGGTCTCGCCAATCACCGGGACGGTGATGGTGCGGGAGGTCTGGCCTGCCGTGAAGGTCAGGGTGCCACTGGTGCTGGTGTAGTCCGCCGGCTGGGTGGCGGTGCCGTCGGCCGTGGCGTAGTTCACAGACACCGTCTGGCCGCTGACTGCACTGAGCGTGACCGTGAAGACGGCGTTGACCGTACCTGTGTTGCCTTCCACGACGGTGACATCGTCGATCGACAGGCTCGGCAGCGGGTCGTCGTTGACGATCGTACCCACGCCCTGGCCATCTACCACGACCGCATTCGCCACGCCGGTGACGTTGACGAAGAACGTCTCGCTGGGCTCATTGAGCGTGTCGCCATTGACCAGCACAGTAAAGGTGTAGGTGCTGCTGCCCGCCGGAATGGTCTGGCTGGTCAAACTGCTGGCGACGTAGTCGACGCCAGCCGTGGCCGTACCGTCGGCCGTAGCGATATTGAACGAGACGCCGCCGGGGCCCGCCGGCGCGCTGAGGCTCACCGTGAAAGTGAAGTTGGTGGTGCCCGCATTGCCTTCGTTGGCCGTGACATCGTTGATGGCGAGGTTCGGCAAGTCATCGTTGAGGATCGTGCCGGTTGCACTGTTCGGCACACCCACGGTGTAGCCTGTGCCCGCGGCCAGCGTGAGCGTGACGGTCTCGTCGGCTTCAATGGTGGCGTCGGCGGTCGGGTTGACCGTGATCGTGCCGGTGGTGTTCCCGGCGGGGATGACAAGCGGTGAGGCGATCGTGGCGTAGTCCGTGCCATTGGTTGCGGTGCCTCCGATGGAGTAGTTCACCGAGATGGCACTGAAGGAGGCCTGGTTCAGCGTTACTGTAAAAACCAGGTTGGGCGCGCCGTCTTCGGCGACCGCAGCGGGCGACACCGAAATGGTGGCGCTGGGCACGTCGTCATTGAGGATGGTGCCGGTGGCACTCGCAGGTGCGCCCACCGTGTAGCCCGTGCCGGCCGCAACGGTCAGGATGACCGTTTCATCAGCTTCCACCGTACCGTCAACGGTGGGGTCGATCACGATCGTTGCTGTGGTGGCGCCAGCGGAATGACCACGGTGGCGACTCCACCGGTGTAGTCCGTACCGGAAGTCGCGGTGCCGGAGGTAGTGATGTTGACCGTCGTCGGGGACGACAGGTTGAGGCTGCGGGTGACCGTAAAAGTAAGGTTCGTCGCTCCGTCTTCGCTCACGCTTGCCGGAGCGACCGCAATCGAAACGGAGGGAGGCGGGCTGACGGTGAGCGTGTAGTTCTCCACCTCAAAGTAGCTGCCCGACCCAGTGCTCGAATCCGTCACCCGGATGGTGACAGGGTAATTGCCAGGAGCCGCGGCGGTAGTGCCGCTGATCACTCCAACGCTGGAGATGCTGATACCTGCTGGGAAACTGCCCGTTTCAAGCTGGTACGTGTACGGGGCAACGCCGCCGTTGGTTGAAAGCGTCTGCGAAAACGCGACGCTCTGGATGGCCGTGCCACTGGGCGTGGCCAGGGTAAGAGTGGGGTTAGCCACGGTTCCGGTGTAGCCCTTGTCCACGAACTGGGCCGTGGGGGTGGTGGCATCGGTAGAGCGCACGCTGAAGCTATAGGCGCCGCGCTGGGTGGGCGTGCCGCTGAGCACCCCGCCCGGAGTCAACGTCAGGCCTGGGGGCAACACACCGCCTTGCAGGGCGTAGCTGTAAGGCGCCAGCCCGCCCGTGGACGTCAGCGTCTGGGAAAACGCCGCACCAGCCGTGAGCGCAGGCAGCACGCCCGGCGACACCGTGATGGGGGACGCAGACGGGTTGATGGTGATGGTGAACTGGATGTCGCCATCGCCGCCCAGGGAGCCATCGCTGAGCTCAAAGACATCGGTCGAACCGATGCCTGTGGAACCATTGTGGCTGTAGTCCAGAAACCATTGACCCGAGGTTTGCCGGGTTGTGGCCGTGCCATGGTTTTCAAAGTCCGGAGGGCCGTAGCTGCCGCCGTCAATCGGGCCGATGCCACCGTTGCCGGCCTGTTGACAGGCGCTGATATTGATGGTGACCGACCCCCCGGAGGTGACGGATGCCGTCTGGGCCGGGCACAGTACCGACGTATGCTGCGCACTGGCCTGCAGGGGCCAGAAACTTGCCAGCGCGAGCACCAGGCCAGCCCCCATGCGCGTGGTTGTATTGCGGAGTCCGTGCCCCGAAAGTCCAAGGAAACGCAGCATGGAAATCGCTCTTTCTCGTGTAACGGTTTGCAGTGTCGCTGCATTATGCAGATGCGCGGCGGCGGCCATCGTTCTCTGCGCCGGATGTTCGCGCCGCGCGTCGGCAAGTTCGCGCAGACTCCGGGCAATTTCTGCACGATTCGTACGGAGTGGGTGGCCTGCGAATCAAGATATGACTATTGCGAGCCGTCATTTGCACTGTAGCCCCGCCACAGAGACTTACGATGCGCTGACTCGCGCGAAGACGCTACCCGATTACATCCCGAACAACGCCCGAAGGGATCCCTGCTACAGGAGGGTATCCAATGATCAGGAAATCGGCTATGTGCAACCCGCCGAACTAGAAAAGCCCGTGCATGCAGGGCTCGAAAACTTAGGAGTGTGGGCGGCAGAAGGCATCGAAGCAAGCGCGAAACCCGAGGATCGCGTGGTGCTGATGACACGCCCAGGGTGGGCCCCTGACCGCAGGAGGTAGTACCTTGCTAGTGTCCTGAGTTGGAAGTTCGTTGAGGAAAGAAATCTGCCGAAATCGCTGCCAAGCTAGGCGCAAAGCGGAGACATGCCGGGCGGCATGGCGAGTATTTGCAACGACGCATGGCGGGGATTGTTGATAGATTTATTCAACGAATTTTCAACTCGGGACACTAGACCGGTTTATCGCGCGTTGCAGCCGATGCTCCTTCTGCCGCCCATACTCCTAGAGAGCATTCGGCCGTCAACGCATTGCCAGCAGGCGCTGGCGACTACTGAATCAACAGTATCAAAGATTCGGCGCCAGCAACCGCTCCAACACCTTCTCGTCCATCCCCCGGCGCTGCGCCATGTCGTGCAGCTGGTCTTCGCCGATCTTGCCGACGTTGAAGTACACGGCCTCGGGGTGGCCGATGTAGAAGCCGCTCACGCTGGCGGCGGGCATCATGGCCAGGCTTTCGGTCAGGCTCATGCCCACCTCTTCGCACTGCAGCACGCGGAACAGGTCGGTCTTGGCGCTGTGGTCGGGGCAGGCGGGGTAGCCGGGCGCGGGGCGGATGCCCCGGTACTTCTCGGCAATCATGTCGTCGCTGCTCAGCTGCTCGCCTGCGGCGTAGCCCCACAGGTCGGTGCGCACGCGCTGGTGCAGGCACTCGGCAAAGGCTTCGGCCAGGCGGTCGGCCAGGCTTTTGAACATGATGGCCGAGTAGTCGTCCAGCTGGTCGATGAACGCTTTTTCCTTCTTCTCGATCCCCAGGCCCGCCGTGACTGCGAACATGCCAGCGTAGTCGGCGATTCCGCTGCTTTTGGGCGCCACAAAGTCGGCCAGACAACGGCTGGGGCGGGTCACGCCATCGATCACGTGCTTTTCGGCCTGCTGGCGCATGCCATACCAGGTCATGGCGACCTCGGAGCGGGTGTCGTCGGTGTAGAACTCGATGTCGTCGTCGTTCACGCTGTTGGCGGGCAGCAAGGCCATCACGCCGCTGGCGGTGAGCCAGCGGCCTTCGATGATCTTTTTGAGCATGGCCTGCGCATCGGCAAACACGCGAGTGGCTTCCACGCCCACCACTTCATCGGTCAGGATGGCGGGGTACGGGCCGGCCAGGTCCCAGGTCTGAAAGAACGGGCCCCAGTCGATGTACTTGGCCAGCTCGGCAAGGTCGAAGTTCTTGAACACACGGCGGCCCAGGGCGCGCGGCGCCGTGGGCTTGAAAGCGGCCCAATCCATGGGCGTCTTGTTGGCGCGGATTTTGGCCAGCGACCACAGCGGCGTGGCCTTTTTGTTGGCGTGCTGGGTGCGCACCTTGTCGTAGTCGGCGTTGAGCTCTTGCACATAGGCGTCCAAGCCGTCGCCCAGCAGGCTTTGCGCCACGCTCACGCTGCGCGAAGCGTCGGGCACGTAGACCACGGGGCCTTCGTAGTGCGGCGCAATCTTGACGGCGGTGTGCACGCGGCTGCAGGTGGCGCCGCCGATGAGCAGCGGGATTTTTTTGATGCGAAAGTGCTCGTCTTTTTGCATCTCGCCCGCCACGTACTGCATCTCTTCGAGGCTGGGAGTGATCAGGCCCGACAGGCCTACGATGTCGGCGCCCTCGACCTTGGCGCGCGCCAGAATTTCGTGGCAGGGCACCATCACGCCCATGTTCACCACCTCGAAGTTGTTGCACTGCAAGACCACGGTGACGATGTTCTTGCCGATGTCGTGAACGTCGCCCTTGACGGTGGCGATGATGATCTTGCCCTTGGTCTTCACGTCGCCGCCAGCCGCTTCCATCTGGCGTTTTTCTTCTTCGATGTAGGGCAGCAGGTGCGCGACGGCGCTTTTCATCACGCGGGCGCTTTTCACCACCTGCGGCAAGAACATCTTGCCCGCGCCGAACAGGTCGCCCACCACGTTCATGCCGTCCATGAGCGGGCCTTCGATGACGTGCAGCGGGCGGCCGCCCTTGGCCAATATGTCGCGGTAAGCCTCTTCGGTGTCTTCGGTGATGAAGTCGGTGATGCCGTGCACCAGCGCGTGCGACAGGCGCTCGCCCACGGTCTTTGGGTGCTCCAGCGTGCCACGCCATTCAAGGCGCTTGCTCTCGTCCTTGGCGCCACTCTTGGCGGTTTCGGCAATCTCGACAAGGCGCTCACCGGCGTCGGGGCGGCGGTTGAGCACCACGTCTTCCACGCGCTCGCGCAGCACCGGCTCCAGGTCGTCGTACACGCCCACCATGCCCGCGTTGACGATGCCCATGTCCATGCCCGCCTGGATGGCGTGGTACAGGAACACGGTGTGGATGGCTTCGCGCACCGGGTCGTTGCCGCGGAAGCTGAACGACACGTTGGACACGCCGCCCGACACCTTGGCGCCCGGCAGGTTCTGCTTGATCCAGCGCACGGCCTCGATGAAATCGACCGCGTAGTTGTTGTGCTCTTCGATGCCGGTGGCCACGGCAAAGATGTTGGGGTCAAAGATGATGTCTTCGGGCGGGAAGCCCACTTCATCGACCAGCACGCGGTAGGCGCGCTCGCAGATCTCGATCTTGCGTTCGTAGGTGTCGGCCTGGCCTTTTTCATCGAATGCCATCACCACGGCGGCTGCGCCGTAGCGCTTGACGAGCTTGGCCTGGTGCTTGAACGCCTCTACGCCCTCCTTCATGCTGATCGAGTTGACGATGCCCTTGCCCTGGATGCAGCGCAGCCCGGCCTCGATCACGTCCCACTTGGAGCTGTCGACCATGATGGGCACGCGGGCGATGTCGGGCTCAGACGCGATGAGCTGCAGAAACCGCACCATGGCGGCCTTGCTGTCGAGCATGGCCTCGTCCATGTTGATGTCGATGACCTGCGCGCCGTTTTCCACCTGCTGGCGCGCCACGGCCAGGGCCTCTTCGTACTGGCCGTTCAAAATCATGCGCGCGAACGCCTTGGAGCCGGTGACGTTGGTGCGCTCGCCGATGTTGACGAACAGGGTGCCCTCGCCAATGGAGACGGGCTCCAGGCCAGACAGCTTCATGGGGGGCAACACATTTGCAGACATAAGGACTCACTCACCTGTGCAGGAACGGCAGAAAAACAGGTGAGCGTCGTTGCGGCGGGGCATGCGGTGCCCCCAAGTGCCCAAGCCTGACGGCGACCGCCCCTGTGCCGGGGTGGGCCTGCCGCTGCAACGCTCCTTGGGTGACTGGCGATTTTAAGGGCGAACGCCGCCGCCGCGTGGGGCTCAGGCGGCCGCAGGCAGTGCCGACGCAGGCAGGCCAAACACCCGGTCGAACACCCAGTTAAAGACAAAGGTGTAGCAAAGAAAGAAAACAATCAGCGCCAGGTCCATCACAAAGGCCTGCCACAGGCTCACCCCGAACCACCAGGCAAACAGCGGCACCAGCGTAAAGACCAGCCCGCCCTCGAACCCGATGGCATGGGCCACCCGCCGCGCCACGCTGCGCCCGCGCACCGGCTGGCGAGCCTCCCAGCGCTCAAACGCCCAGTTAAACACCAGGTTCCACACCACCGCCACGACCGATGCCGCCGCCGCGATCACCCCCGAATGCCCGGCGCCCTGCCCGGTCAACTTGCTCAGGCCCCAGGTGGCGGCGGCAATGGCGATGAGTTCGTACAACGACACATAGAGAACGCGACGCTTGGCGCCTTGCAGGCTGCGGAAAAGGGGCTGTGCTTGGAGTTGCATTGACATGGGCGCTACTTTATGTGCCTTTAGCTGATATATAAAGTCAGCTTGTTTCAATTTATTTGATAGATCACGCCCATGGCCTTCTCTTCAGACAGCGTGCAGGTGTTCTTGGCGGCGCTCGACCATGGGTCGTTTTCGGCGGCGGCGCGGGCGCTGTCGCGGGTGCCGTCGGCTGTGAGCATGACCATTGCCCACCTGGAGGCCGAGCTCAATGTGCAGCTGTTTGACCGCAGCGGCCGCGAGCCCCGGCCGACTGCGGCGGCGCGCGCGCTGGAGCCGCAGGCGCGGCTGCTGGCGGGGCAGCTGCAGCAACTCAACGCCCAGGCGCTGGCGCTGACGCAGGGGCTGGAAGAGCGCCTGACCCTGGCGATTGCCCCCGAGCTGCTGGCCGCGCACTGGACGGCCCCGCTGGCCGCCCTGGCGCACGACCACCCCCTGCTGCAGGTAGAGGTGCTGGCCGCCCCGCAGGTGGATGCGCTGGCGCTGCTGCACAGCGGGCGCGCACAGCTGGCGCTGGTGTTCGAGCGGCCCAGCATCGACGGGCGCGAGGGCTTTCAGGAAGTGGGCACCGAAACCCTGGTGGCCGTGATGGCGCCGGACCACCCGGTGCTGAACGCCGCACGCGCCTCGGCCCTGGCCCGCGGCGAACAGCCCGAGCGCGCCATGCTGCGCGAGGAGCACCTGACCACCACGCGCCAGATCGTGGTGGCCAGCCGCGACCTGGCGCAGACCGACCCGCGTTTTGTGTTTGCCCGCCACCACTGGCGCACCGACAACCACCTGGCCGCCCTGGGCCTGATAGAGGCCGGGCTGGGCTGGGGCTGGCAGCCGCGCGCGCTGGTGCAGCCGCGCATCGAGGCGGGCCGCCTGATCGAGATGCCCTTTGAAAACCTGAGCAACGGCACCGCGCTGTGGGTGGATGTGGTGTGGTCCAAGGAGCGGCCCCTGGGCCTGGGTGCTGCGCGTTTTGTGGCCCTGATGCGCGACAGCGCGGCACAGCGGAACCATGCGGCGGGATGAGCCTCCCTTGAGCCTAAATATGAATCAAAAGTGCCTCTAGCGCTTATGCATAAAGCGCTAATAGCTATAATTTATATAGCAAACGCCACTTCCGCGTTGCGCAGGTATTCCCTGCTTTCCCCGTCCTGCGGCACCCACAGGCGGTGCGCCCAGCCGCCCTGCTGCGCCAGCGCCCGCACGGATGCACGCGTGGTGGGGCAGTGGTCCAGCGCCTCCAGGTGGTTGACCACCAGGGCGCCGTGGGTCAGCTGCGCGGCCTCGGCCATGTCGGCGGCGTCCATCAATATCTCGGCGCCCACGTCGAACCGGGCGCCTCCGGCGGGCAGGACCGCCACATCGGGCTGCAGCCGCGCCAGGCAGTCGCGCACGGTGGTGGTCAGCACCGTGTCGCCCGCCAGGTACACGCTGGGCTCGCCGGGGATCTCGATCAGGTAGCCGTGGCCGTGTTCCATGAAACGCCCCACCCAGCCCAGGCCATGCACACAGGCAATGGGCGTGATGTGGCCACCCAGGGCAAACGGCTGGCGCGCCGGGCCTGCTGCAGCGTCGGCGGCAGCAGCAGCGACAAGGGGCGACACGTTCAGGCCCCGTTGTGCCAGATAGGCCACATCGCGCGGCATGCAGAACACGGGAATCTGCCGCTCGCGCAGAAACCGCTTGCCTGCGCGGTCCAGGTGGTCAAAGTGGCCGCGCTGGCAGTGGGTGATGAGCGCATGCGTCACCCGCTCCAGCGCAGCGTCCGCACCTTGCGGCCAGTCCACGATGGGGTTGCGCTGGCGCCCGGCGCCCAGGTAACGCAGCGCGGGCAAGGTGCCGCGGGCGGCGAGCATGGGGTCGACCAGCAGGCCGATGGGGCGGCCTGCGGCGGTGAACTCCAGGAGGATGGTGGCGTTGCGCAGGTGGGTGATGTGCATGGGGACTCCAGGGTGTGCAGCCAGCGGTTGCGATGCCGTTGATTGTTGAAAAACGGCGCCTCGCGCAAAATGGCCCGTTAAGACAATTTCTTGTCAATACTTGCCACCATGCCTGTTCGCCCTTCCCCACCCACACCACCTTTGCGTCTGGCCCTGCTGCTGTACCCCGGCTGCATGCCCGCCGGTTTATTTGCAGCCGCCGACATGGCCCGCGCCGCCAACCTGCGGGCGCAAGCGCCGGTCATCACCACCTGCTGGGTGGGGGCCGACCTGCAACCGGTGCCCACCTGGCAAGGGCCAGCCCTCAGCCCCACGCTGGCGCTGGCGCAGGCCGATGTGGATGCGGTGCTGGTGCCTGGCCTGTGGCTGTCATCGCCCGATGGGTTGCAGGCCCCCCTGCAGCAACTGGCCCCCACGGTGCAGGCACTGCGCGCCCTGCCCCGGCGCGTGCAGGTATGGAGCTATTGCGCTGGTGTGGTGCTGGCCGCTGCCAGCGGGCGGCTGCGCGCGCAGCCCGCCACGGCCACCTGGTGGCTGCGCGCCGCGTTGCAGCAGCAATTTTCGGCGGTGGACTGGCGCTTTGACGAGCCCCTGGTGGCAGGCCCTGCCGCCACCACCGCAGCCGGGGCCAACGGCTACCTGCCGCTGATGCTGCACGCCCTGGCCGCGCGTTTGACGCCCGAGGCACTGGCCGACCTGCAGGCGCTGCTGATGCTGCCGCGCCCGCGCACGGCCCACCCCGCGTTTGCGGGGCAAGACCTGATGACCCTGGCCGACTCCGACCTGCGCCGCGCCATGCTGTGGGTTCAGCGCAGCCCCGCCAGCGCGCTGCGGCTTGACGCACTGGCCCAGGCGCTGGGCCAGTCGCCCCGCACGCTGGCGCGGCGCGTGCAGACGCACACGGGGCAGTCGGCCGCGCACTGGATGCGCCGCATCAAGCTGCGCCAGGCCAGCGAGGCGCTGTGCGACACGCCGCTGCCCCTCAAGCGCATTGCGCAAGACCTGGGTTTTGCCAGCGAGGCGGGCCTGCACCGCGCGTTCCGCCAGGCCACCGGGCAAACGCCGCTGGCCTACCGCATGGCACACGGTGTACGCTGACTGGTCGGGCCGCCACGGACAGCGGATGGCGGACAACTGACACCTGACCGCGTGCGCTTGCTGCACCCCACCCCTCATCCCAAGGAGCCTTTGTGCCAGACACCGTTTCACCCACCGCCTACTTCTCGGCCCGCGACAAAACCACCGCACAACGCTGGGCCCGCTGCCAGCCCGGCGCACCCCGCCTGCCCGGGCAAGAGGCAGCTGGCAAGGCGTTCTCTCTGGAATCGCTCGACCCTGGCGACAAGCCTTTTGCAGCAGGCAACAAAACCGAAGACAAGGCAGCGGTAGAGGCCCTGGCGGTAGAGCTGGACGCGCTGCAGAACCTGTTCTACGCCGACCGCCGCTACAAGCTGCTGGTGGTGCTGCAGGGCACCGACACCTCGGGCAAAGACGGCACCATCCGTGGCGTGTTTGGCCGCATGAGCGCCCTGGGCGTACACGCCGTGGGCTGGAAGGCCCCCACCGAAACCGAGCGCGCCCACGACTACCTGTGGCGCATTCACCAGCAGGTGCCCCAGGCAGGCGACATCACCGTGTTCAACCGCAGCCACTACGAAGATGTGCTGGTTCCCGTGGTCAACGGCTGGATCACGCCGGAGCAGCAACAGCAGCGGCTGGCGCACATCAACGACTTTGAACGCATGCTCAGCGAGACCGGCACCATCGTGCTCAAGTTCTTGCTGCACATCGGCTTTGACGAGCAGCGCGAGCGGCTGCAAGAGCGCCTGGACGACCCGGCCAAGCACTGGAAGTTCAGCATGGGCGACATCGAGGTGCGCAAGCAGTGGGCCGAGTACCGCGCGGCCTACGACACGCTGCTCAACGCCACGCACACACCCTGGGCGCCGTGGACCATCGTACCCGCCAATTCCAAAACCCACCGCAACCTGATGATTGCCACGGTGCTGCGCGAGGTGCTGCAGAACCTGGATTTGCGCTACCCCACGGGGGACTCGGCGCTGGAGCATTTCACGGTGGAGTGAGGCTTTTCTCGTTCCGAATCAGGGGGTGGGAGTTTCGTTCACGTGGCCGACCTGCTCAGAATAGCTTGTGCCCGCAGTGATCGCAAAAACGGTCTGTGGGCTCCACCGCGCCGTGGCATTGTGGGCAGCTGGTGGCGGCGGGCATGGCGGGCGCAATGGATTCACCGGGCTTTGCGGTCTCTGTCACGCTCTGTTCTGCAGCAGCAGGTGCCGCCGCCATCGCAGGGGTCGATGAAGCGGCCACAGGTGCGGCATCGGCAGGCCGCTGCGCGTGGCCGCTCAGATCGTCCCGCACAGCGGTCGCCTGGGTCTGGGCCTTTTCCTTCATCTCCTGCACCTTGGCGTTCACGTCCTTGAGCTTTTCGTCGGCGGCTTCGCGGATGTGGCCCAAATCGACCTTGGCGGAAAACTCGCACCAGGTCAGCACGCCCACCATCAGTGGCAGCAACAGCACAAACGCCGTGGCCAGCGCAAAGACCAGCGTAAAGCCCACGCCCGCGCCCACCATGTGGCCGCTCACGCCGTAGCCCGACAACATGCCGGGGTTGAACTGCATGCCCATCCCAATCACGGACGCCCCCACACCCACCACCGTGAACGACGCAAACGACACGACGCCCATCAGCATCGACGCGAATACAACGCACAAAAGCACGCCGCCCACGATCTTGCCGATGGCGGCAAACGGGTATTTGCGCGTGATGTGCCATGCAATCGACAGCGAGTGCAGCACGCGCTCGCCGTCCCAGATGGCGGGCCCGGCGATGGATGTGGCGACATACCAGGCCACCAGCGCCGCGGCCACGGCCAATACCGACACAGGCACCACCGCCACCAGCAGCACGGGGCCCAGCACCGGGATCTTGCACAGCACCAACACCACGGCCAGGCACAGCAGCACGGCCAGCGCCGCCAGGGCCATGAGCAAGCCCACGCCCAGCAGCTTGGGCAGGCACGCCAGCCCGGCCAACAGGTAGCTGGTGTGGCTGCGGTAGGGACGCTGGCGGGCCAGGTCCGTCAGGCAAATGCCGGCCGCACTGGTGCCCGCCATGGCAATCACAAACGCCACGATGGACAGCACCAGCGGAAACACCCAGCCCAGCCGGGCCAGGAAGCCGCCCAGCGCAAAGACCAGCGCAGCCGCCACGAATGATGCGGCCATCACACCCAGCGCTGGCCAGCAGGTCAGAGCCTCGGGGAGCCGAAAGATGGAGTACTGGCCTTCAGTGTTCAAAAGCGGTTGCTTCATGGTGTTTCCCTCAGTGGTTGTTGTGGTTGCGGACGGATGGATCAGAAGCCGAGAGCTTTTTGACCGTGCCCGAAATGCGTGGAGGCGTGCAAGGCGGGCACGGACAGAGGACTCTCCGCCTCTTCTCAGTCGTAGGGGTCGTGGTTGCGCTGGCTCAGCGGGCATTCAGGCACCTTGCCCCAGTGGTTGCCGCAGTGGCGGTGGCGGGCGCGCACCACACACACGCCTTTGCCCAGGATGTTGGACTCGCCGTCGCACTGGCGCAGGTCGGCGCGCAGGGGGGCCAGCGGGTCGGGCGGTGGCATGGGCGGTGCGGCCACCGGCGCAGCGCCTGGGGCAGAAAGGCTGGCAGGCGCCGGCGCGCGTGAACCCGGGTGCTGCCACGGCGGGTCGTTGCTGGCGCCGGGGGAAGGCCGTGGCCGGGGTGGCGCAGGGCGGGCAAGTGCGGCGCTGGCGACCACGGCGGGGGTTTCAAGCGGCGGTGCGACAGCGGGCGCTACAGCCACCGGGGACTCGGGCGCCGCTGTGGCTGCGGGCTCGGCCTGTTCGGTGATGATTTCTTCGTCGGGCGTGCGGGCAGGGGCAGCGGCGGTAGTGATAGCGGTGGTGGCGACCACTGCAGGGGATGCAGCAGGGGCCGAAGCCACTGCGGGCGCATCGCGCAGCAACCACCAGGCCAGCGCGCCCACGACCGCAACCCCCGCCAACGCCACACCGGCATACAGCCCCACTGGCCGGTGAGCAGGGGCGGTCTTCTCCTCTTCCAGTTCATTAGCGGTCAGTGCCGCGTCATCAGGCTGCGGGGCGAGTGGCCGGGCCGGGGGCGGGGGCTTGGGAGAGTCCAACGAGGTGATGTGGGAGGCCGCGGGCTCGGCCCGTGGCGACGCAGCCGCCGGGGCATCGACGACTGCAGCGGGCTGCGCTGTGGGCGTTGCGAACACCGCGTCCGTCGCAGGCATTGGGTACGTCGCTTCCGTTGTCACCGCAGCCGTTTTGACAATATCAACCCACGGCGACGCTGCAACTGCGGTGGGCGCTGGCAGGTCGATGTCGATCACCCAGGGTTGCGTGGGCGCCAAGGGCGGGTTCAGGGGCTCTGCAGGCACTTCAACAGCCAGCGACGGCTCAGCTTTCGCTGCGGCCGCTGGGTTGACAAGCGGCACCGGGGACGAAGCGGTCTCCACCTCTGCTGGCGCGGGCGTGGGTTCGAGAGCCGGTGCCGGGCTGAGGGACGTCGGGGTGGCCGCCGGAGCGACCGCAGCCAGGGCACAACCGCAATGCCCACAAAAACGCGCCCCCACGCGGACCGGTGCCTGGCATTTGGGGCACAACGCTGCAGGCACAGCCAGCGACGCCGCTGCGGGCGCCACCGCAGACGCGGGCAGCGGCGCGGTAGCCAACGTGCCCCCACAGCTCTTGCAATGCAGCGCACCTGCGCGGTTGACGGCGGCGCAGGTTGGACAGATCACACTCATTCAATCCCCTTAGAGCCTGTTCAAAGTCTTTTTGGAGTCGCACAAGTGCCTTGCCGGGATGGGGTGCAAGGCGCGGTGCGCAGTGGGTAGCCCAGCTATCCACGAGCGCCGTAACGCCGCAGACCACCCGGCAAGGCACTTGTCCGCAGGGTTGGAATGAAATCGGGCGATTGGACACCCCGACTGCTTGCCTGGGCATGAGCCCATGCAGCGCATCCGAAGCATCCACTCATCCCGATTGCACTCCAATGCGATCTCCAAAAAGACTTTGAACAGGCTCATATGACCAAGGCCAGGAACAGGTTCCAGGAAGACGGCACGCAGGTTGAAACGCTGCGCGCACCCGGGTTACCACACGGCGCGCTACGGTTGAGCGCGCCGCACAAGGCGGGTGCAGTCTACCGACCAAATGTTATTGATTCGTAACAAGCGCAAGTGTGGCGTGATACCTGTCACCACTCCGCGCAGGAATCCAGCGCTACATCTGGCGCGCACAGCGCTGTCGTGCGCGCGGAGCGCATGTTTTTCGACCCATGCGCAAAACACATAACCACCAAACACTCCGGCCTTAGACAGCGCGAAGCGGCAGGCATAAGCTTCGCGGCTTGAACTGATCCCACAAGGAACTCAACCATGTCTTCATCCTCTGGCGCTACCAGCCCCACCCACCCCCTGCCCTCGTACCTCGATGCCACCCACCTCGGCCCCTGGGGCAACTACCTGCAGCAGGTAGACCGCGTCACCCCGTATCTGGGCAACCTGGCGCGCTGGGTGGAAACGCTCAAGCGCCCCAAGCGCATCCTGATCGTGGATGTGCCGATTGAGCTGGACAACGGCACCATCGCGCACTACGAAGGCTACCGCGTGCAGCACAACCTGAGCCGTGGCCCCGGCAAGGGCGGCGTGCGCTTTCACCAGGATGTGACGCTGTCGGAAGTGATGGCCCTGTCGGCCTGGATGTCGGTGAAGAACGCGGCGGTGAACGTGCCTTACGGCGGTGCCAAGGGCGGCATCCGTGTGGACCCCAAGAAGCTGTCGCTGGGTGAACTGGAGCGCCTGACGCGCCGCTACACCAGCGAAATCGGCCTGCTGATCGGCCCGTCCAAAGACATTCCCGCGCCTGACGTGAACACCAACGGCCAGATCATGGCCTGGATGATGGACACGTATTCGATGAACACCGGCGCCACCGCCACCGGCGTGGTCACCGGCAAGCCCGTGGACCTGGGTGGCTCGCTGGGCCGTGTCGAGGCCACCGGCCGCGGCGTATACACCGTGGGCGTGGAAGCCGCCAAGCTCACCGGCCTGGCACTGGACGGTGCCCGCGTGGCAGTGCAGGGCTTTGGCAATGTGGGTGGCATTGCCGCCAAGCTGTTTGCCGAAGCGGGCGCCAAGGTGGTGGCGGTGCAAGACCACACCGGCACCATCTTCAACGGCAAGGGCCTTGATGTGCCCGCTCTGCTGGCGCATGTGAAGACCCGTGGCGGCGTGGGCGGCTTTGCGGGCGCCGATGTGATGAAGGCTGAAGAGTTCTGGGGCGTGGACTGCGAGATCCTGATCCCTGCCGCGCTGGAAGGCCAGATCACCAAGGACAACGCCGGCCAGATCAAGGCCAAGCTGGTGATTGAAGGCGCCAACGGCCCCACGACCACCGAGGCCGACGACATCCTGCACGACAAGGGTGTGCTGGTGCTGCCCGATGTGATCGCCAACGCGGGTGGTGTGACGGTGAGCTACTTTGAATGGGTGCAGGATTTTTCGAGCTTCTTCTGGAGCGAAGACGAGATCAACGCCCGCCTTGTGCGCATCATGCAAGAGGCGTTTGCAGGCATCTGGCACGTGGCGCAAGAGCACAAGGTGAGCCTGCGCACCGCAACCTTCATCGTGGCCTGCCAGCGCATATTGCATGCCCGCGAAATGCGCGGCCTGTACCCATAAGCCCTGCGCAACACGCTGCTAAGCCTCCGCTCCCATCGGCCACATCGCGCCGGTGGCAAGCCCTTAAAACCGCCAGCTGCCGCAACCCGGCCCTGGCGGTTTTTTTGCGGGCGGGCGCTACTTCAAAACGCCGTGTTGCGTGCCGGCGACGGGCTCCCTCGAAACCTTGCCGTTCAAGAAGAGATATCGACCGCAGGTCCCCCTGGAATTCAAAGATACGCGTGCTTACAAATGGGGCCGAGCCGCTCCCGCGCGTCCATGGAAAACTGCTGCGATCTCACGGTTTTTACAGGGGACTCCGGTGGCTTTTCCTTCCTTGCGCAGCCTGGTGGCGCGCTTTCTTCTGGGCCGCCTGCGCACTGCGCGCGCGGTAGCCCGCTTCGCTTATCGGGTGCATCGCAACAAGACGGCCCTCATCGACCGCCGCGGCAGTCTGAGCTATGCCCAGCTCCAAGAGCGGGTGCTGCGCCTGCAGGCCTGGATGCAGGCGCAGGGCGTGAAAAAGGGCGACATCATCTTCACGTGGTTGCCCGAGACCGGCGAGCAGTACGAGGTCCGCCTGGCCACCTATGAAAACGGCACCATCTTCGCCAGCTTTCACAAGCACCTGCCGGCCGACGCAGCGCTGTCCACCATCGAGCGGATAGCGCCCACGGTGTTCATCCACGACCCGCTGCTGAGCGCCCCCATTCTGGCTGCGGTGCGCGAACGACTGCCGGGCCTGCGCCTGCTGGCGCTTGGCACCGACTACGAAAAGGCCTTGGCGGCCCATCCGCCCGCCCGGGGCACGGCGCAGGTGCACGAAGACGACATGTTTGCGCTGCACATGACCTCCGGCACCACCGGTCTGCCCAAGGCCGTGGGCTACACCCACCGCAAGTACCTGGACAGCGTGCGGTTCATCGCGC
Source organism: uncultured Gammaproteobacteria bacterium (assembly GCA_947085645.1). GTDB lineage: Bacteria > Pseudomonadota > Gammaproteobacteria > Burkholderiales > Burkholderiaceae_C > Acidovorax. The sequence continues at coordinate 52,945 of CAMTXG010000032.1, read as the reverse complement.
AATCCATCGATTTCAGGCCACCGGCGGGTGGCGGCTCGGATGTGAACATGCTGGGCCTGCCGATCACGGGGCCGGGTTCGGGGCTGGTGCTGCCCACGCTGCTGTCGGGTGCGGCGCTGGTGATGCCCGAGGATTTTCGTGCCACCACGCTGGCCGGGCTGATCCAGAAGCACCGCGTTTCGCGTGCCTTTCTGTCGCCGTCGGCCATCATCGACCTGCTGGACGAGCCCACGCTGGGGCAATACGACCTCTCTTCGCTCACCCACGTGCCCTACGGGTCGGAGATGATGCCCGCCCCCAAGATCGCCGAGGCGATCCGCCGCTTCGGCCCCATCTTCCAGCAGGGCTACGGCTGCCTCGAGGCACTGCCGCCCATCACCTGGCTGCTGCCGCATGAGCATGTCAACGAGCACGGCGAGCCCCATGGCCCCGAGATTCTTTCCACCGTGGGGCGGGTGATGCCGGGGGTGGAGGTGGTGATCCGCAGCGATGACTTCGTGCCACTGCCGCTGGGGCAGATGGGCCTGGTGACTGCGCGCACCCCGGTGTGTTTTGAAGGCTACTGGAACGACCCGGGCAAGACCAGTGAGACCCTGCGCGACGGCTGGGTGGTGATGGGCGATGTGGGCTTCTTTGATGAGCGCGGCTACCTGCACGTGCTGGGCCGCAGTGCAGACCGCGTGCAACGCAACGGATGCGCGATCAACCCCCGCGAAGTGGAGGAAGCCGCGCATTGCCATCCGTGCGTGAAGGAAGCCTGCCTGGTCCAGCACGGCGCTGCCGCTGTGCTGGTGGTAAGCCTGCGCCAGAGCTGGCGCACTGGCCACGACCGGCCCTCGCTGGAGCACGACATTGCCGAGTACCTGGTGCAAAACCTGGGCGCCGACCTGCAGCCCGACGATGTGCGCATCGTCGAGGAGATCCCGCGCAGCTTTCTCAACAAGATGCTGCGCCGTGAGGTGCGCCTGATGCTGGAGGCCGCTCCCGCCCGCACTGCCCGCGCACCGACCAACTTTCCCACGCAAGCTGTTGCTGCGACAGCGCCGCTGGCGCCCTCGCCCACCGTGGCCGCGGCCGCGCAGCTGCCATGAGCGGGCCGCGGCGCCCCCCGGCCGCCCTCACGCTGGACACCAAGCTGAGCTACGCGGCAGGCAATGTAGGCCTGCAGATGCTGCTGGCCGCGATGAATTTCATGCTCCTGATCTTCTACACCGACGTGGCGCTGGTAGCGCCCGCCGTGGCGGGCGCAGCGCTTTTGGTGGGCAAGGTGTGGGACACCATCAACGACCCGCTCTTTGGCTGGATGACCGACCGCACTCGCTCGCGCCATGGCCGCCATCGGGTCTATCTGATCTATGGCGCGCTCCCGCTTGGTGTGGCCGCCGCTGCCGTCTGGATGGTGCCACCGGGCCTGAGCCCCTGGGCGGCCTTCCTGTGGATCGCCCTGACCTACACCGTGTTTGACACCTTGATGACCCTGGTGCAATTGCCCTACCAGGCCATGGCCGCGAACATGACCCGTGACTACGACGAGCGCACCAGCCTGACGGCCTACGCGTCCATGGGCGCATTGATCGGTTTCTTTGCGGGCAGCGTGTTCATGCCCATGCTGGTACGGGCTGCGCCTGATGCCCGCACTGGGTACGCGCTTGCGGGCTCCTGCTTTGGGCTGATCGCAGGCGTTGCGGTGGCTGTGGTGGCCTGGCGCGTGCGGGAGCCGGCGGTTGAGCCCGAGCGGTCGCACAACGAGGACACACCACCGGTGTGGGCGTCGGTGCGGGAAACCTTGCGCACCACGCTGCACAACCGCCCCTTCGTGATGCTGATGAGCGCTGCGACCCTGGTACGGCTAGGCCTCACGCTGGTGCAGGCATCACTGGCCTATTTCGTGATCTACCAGCTGCAGGGCGACAAGGGCGACCTGCCCCGGTTCTTGGCAACGCTTCTGGGCGTGGTGGGGCTGTCCCTGTTCGTCTGGAAACGCGTGGTGGACCGCTGGGAAAAGAACCTGGCCTACATCCTGGGCCTGGTGTTGTGCGCAGCAGGGCTGGTGGCTTTGCACTGGGCGGGGCCGGGCGACAAGTGGCTGGTCACTGCCATCCTGGTCGTGATCGGCGTCGGGATGGGTGCGCACTGGATCGTGCCCTTTGCCATGGTCCCGGACACCATCGACCACGGCCACATGCAGACCGGCGAACGCAAGACAGGCATGTACTACGGCCTGTACGGGCTGATGGACAAGCTGGCGCGCACCCTGGCGACGGTCATGGTGGCGGGCATGCTTGACCTGACCGGCTATGTGCCCAACGTGGTCCAGTCGCCCGCAGCACTGCAGGGCATTGGGCTGATGACGGGCCTGCTGCCGGCGGTGTGCCTGGCACTGGCTATTCCCTTGCTGTTGGCATACCCCATCACCCGATCCCGCCATGCGCACATTCTGAGCAGCGTGGGCGAGCCCACCGATCCGCAGGCCGCCCCGAACGACCGCTAGCCGCGCGCCTCAGGCCAGCGGCACCGGCCCGACCGGCTCGGGCGGCAGAACGCCACGCATTGCCATGCAAAACGGCTGCACACACGCGGCCCGCGCCGCGTAGGGGCAGCCCACGGTGTCGCACAGGCCGGATGCGCCATTGCGCGCACGCTCGTCCTCGCGCGGCACCTGGCCGCTGGCCTGCAGCACGGCCATCTGGGTCCACGGGTCGAGGCGGCCCGTTGTGGCCTGTTGCAGCATCTCGCGGCCGTACACGGCGGCGGCCAGCTGAGGCTGCAGGTCCAGCACCAGCAGCGCACTGGTGCGCGGCGCAGCGGCATCCATGCCTTGCAGCACCAGCGCCATTACGCCCGACTGCAGCGGCTGCCCGCCCCCGGCGAAAGGCACTTGCAACGCACCTGCTGTGCTTGCCTGCATCCCTGCCGCTGGCGCCTGCTGCGCAGCCAGCCAGGGCACCGGCGCACGCAAGGTCAGCGCCATGCCGCGCGGCCCCTCGGGTGTCAACACCACGCCCTGGCGCACCAGCCAGGTTTGCAACGGCGGCTGGTCAGCGTCCAGCGCGCCGCTCTCCAGCGCTTGCGCCATGCCAATGGGCCAGGGCTGCGCAGCCACCACGCGCTGCGGAACACCGGCTTGTGCCGTGACCTGCGCGACCAGTGCGCTGACCAAACGCAGCAGCGGCGCGCCCAGCCCTGACGTGGGCCAGACCGTGCCGCCCACGCCGGAAGCAGCTGCCGATGCGGCCGCACTGCCAGGCGCTGCCGGGGCACCGCTGGGCAGCGCCGGTGGCGTAGCGCGCAACGCACCATCACCCCGTGCGCCCTGCAAGCCGCTATTGGCCGCGCCGCGCCGTGGATCAAAACCCGCCGCCAGCTGCTCACGAGCTTGGGGCGAAATGCTGGCCTTGTCAGCCGGTGTGGGCAGCGGCCCGGCGGGTGGGCTGGGTGAGGAGACCGAAGGCGGCGGTGCGCTGGGGTCGGCCCCTGGCATCGGCGAGGGCGCCGCGACGGGGGCTTGTTTGTCGAGCCCCAGCAACGCCGATTGCCTCTGCGACGCCGCCTCGGCCAGGAACTGGGCGACGGGCGGGAGTGCGCTGCGGGTGGGGTCGATGGGGAGGGACATGGGAAGTGCGGAGCAGTGTTTGATTCTGAACCTATCCGTCGGAGCGAAGACAACCGCGCAACCCTAGAAGGAGCGCTGGAAATTGCCACGAAGGAACCAGACTCCGCTCTCCATTTTTAAACGTGAACTCAAATGGGAAGGCACAATTTGGCCCGGACCCGAAAAGTAAAACTCCCGTTGCGGTTGCACCGCATCAGCCAAGTTGACGACGTGTGACTCTTCAATCTCTCCGCACATCCCGCGCAGTACACCGAATGGGACAACTGAATGAGCACTCCTGACACTGCACTCCTGGCTTTGCTGGCGTACAGAATGAAAGCCATATCCAACGGGCATTTCGCACTGCTCCATCACATGTCGTGGGATGAGCCACCTTCAATGGAGGTGTACTTCGATGGCAAGCAGGTTGTGGAAGGGAAGGCCACTGGGTATACAAACGCCGCAATTGAATCAGCAACCATTCACTGCCGCGCGGTACTCGAATTCCTTGGGCTCAAGGCAGTAAAGGGGTCAACCACTCAGATCGCCGAGCGCTCTGGGCGAAAGGAGTCTGATGACTGGGGAGTCGAGCGCTTTTCTGGCCTCACCATGTTGACCAAAGCCAGGGCGCTAGCTGCCTATCCTGGCGAGCCATCGGAGGCCGAGGCAGCTCTTGCATTCGTCTTCCATGCGGCAAACAAAGGCTTGGCGCACACCACTACTTCATTCGGCCCCTACAGCGGAGAGCCCCGGCTTCTTGAAATTGCCTTTCGCGGGGTCCCAATACTACTCATCAATGGCTTTTACATTCCTCTTGGAATACATCCACCAAGCTACGAGCTCGACTTACGTCCCCGAATCAACCGGCCGAGTGAATAGGTAAATGTCGTAGCCATCGTTGGTGCTCCAGCCTTCTGTGGCGGCTCGGCGAACATCGGGCGCCAGCACTCAGATTGCGAAGCGCACTAGTCAAGCGACTGAAAGAGGCTCGGCCTCAATCACCCGCGCCAGCAAAGCGCCGCTGTACCGCCCAGCCAGCGGAATCCAAACCCGCACCGGATTCCCCTGAGCCACCTGCACCGGCTGGCCATCCACGTCACGCATCTGCTCCAGCCGCACGGTGATATTCCCACTCGGGTGCACCACCTCGATCAGGTCGCCCACGGCAAAGTGGTTCTTGGTTTCCACCAGCACCCAGTCACCGCTCAGGCCCGCTTCGGCCAGACCCTCAGCACCCAGCACCTCGCCCACATACTGGCTGCGCTGCGTGGCGGAGTGGCCGTTGATGTAGTTTTGGTAGTCGTTGCTCGGGCGGCGCTCCAGCAGACCGCCGGTGTAGCCACGGTTGGACAGGCCTTCCAGCTCGATCAGCAGCTCAGGATTGAAGGGCCGACCGGCCACGGCATCGTCGATGGCGCGGCGGTAGACCTGGGCAGTTCGGGCCACGTAGTACAGGCTCTTGGTGCGGCCTTCGATCTTGAGCGAGTCGACGCCGATCTGCGCCAGCCGCGCCACGTGCTCCACCGCGCGCAGGTCCTTGCTGTTCATGATGTACGTGCCGTGCTCGTCTTCCATGATGGGCATCATCTGCCCGGGGCGGCCGGCCTCTTCGATCAGGTAGACCTTGTCGGCCTTGGGGTGGCGCTCGCCGTTGCCGGTGGTCGATGCAAAGGCTTGTTCGGCCTTTTGCTGCGCGGCCTCGAAGTTGAAGTCGCCTTCCATCTTTTGCGCAATGGCTTCGCCCGTGGTGGGGTCGATGTCGGCGTCGTGCGTGGCGTAGTTCCAGCGGCAGGCGTTGGTGCAGGTGCCCTGGTTGGGGTCGCGGTGGTTGAAGTAGCCGCTGAGCAGGCAGCGGCCCGAGTACGCAATGCACAGGGCGCCGTGCACGAACACTTCCAGCTCCATGTCGGGGCATTCCTGGCGGATTTTTTCGATCTCGTCCAGGCTGAGTTCACGCGAGAGGATGACGCGCTCCACGCCCATCTTTTGCCAGAACTTCACGGCCGCCCAGTTGGTGGTGTTGGCCTGCACCGAGAGGTGAATCACCTGCTCGGGCCACTTCTCTTTGACCATCATGATCAGGCCCGCGTCGGCCATGATGAGGGCGTCGGGCTGGCAGTCGATCACGGGCTCGATGTCGCGCAGGTAGGTGCGGATCTTGTCGTTGTGCGCGATGAGGTTGCTGGTGACGAAGAACTTCTTGCCGCGCGCGTGGGCTTCACTGATACCTTGGCGGATCTGATCGAGCTTGAACTCGTTGTTGCGGGCGCGCAAGGAGTAGCGGGGCTGGCCTGCGTACACGGCGTCGGAGCCAAAGTCGTAGGCAGCGCGCATCTTGTCGAGCGAGCCAGCGGGCAAGAGCAGTTCGGGGGCTTTGAGGGTGGTCATGGGGTGGCCCTGTCTACAAAATTCAATCGTGAAATCGAGGCCTTCAGCGCTGCATCAGCGTCAGGCCCGCGAGCATGCCCACGGCCTGCGCAGGCAGTTCTTCGGCGTCAAAGGCCTTGTCACCATCGGCGTCGGCCACGCCGTCGGGCACCAGGCCCTTGAAGTCGAACTGGCGCGGGTCCATGAAGTGGGAGGGCACCAGGTTGCGCAGGGCCACGGCCATGTTCTCGATGCGGCCGGGGTAGAGCTGCTGCCAGTCGCGCAGCATCTGGCCGATCTGCTTGCGCTGCAGGTTCTCCTGGCTGCCGCACAGGGTGCAGGGGATGATGGGGAACTGGCGATGCTCGGCCCAGCGCGAGAGGTCGTCTTCGGCCACATAGGCCAGCGGGCGAATGATGAGGTGGTCGCCCCGGTCGCTTTGCACCTTGGGCGGCATGCCCTTGAGCTTGCCGCCGAAGAACATGTTGAGAAAGAACGTCTGCAGCATGTCGTCGCGGTGGTGGCCCAGGGCGATCTTGGTGCAGCCCAGTTCATCGGCCACGCGGTACAGAATGCCCCGGCGCAAACGGCTGCACAGGCTGCACATGGTTTTGCCTTCGGGGATGCGCTCCTTGACGACGCTGTACGTGTCCTGCGTTTCGATGTGGAAGGGCACGCCCACCTTCGTCAGGTACTCGGGCAGCACATGGGCCGGAAAGCCGGGCTGCTTCTGGTCCAGGTTGACTGCTATCAGCTCGAACTTGTGGCCATTGCGCTGCTGAAGCATGCGCAGCACGTCGAGCATGGCGTAGCTGTCTTTGCCGCCCGAGACGCACACCATGACCTTGTCGCCGTCTTCGATCAAACCAAAGTCGGTGATGGCTTGGGCGACCTGGCGCACCAGGCGCTTTTCGAGCTTGAGCGCGGCGTGGGCAGCGGCTTTGTCGGCCACTGCGGATGCATCGTCGTCGCTTTCAGTGGAGGATTGAGCAGACGGGGTGGCGGTATCAAGCATGGGGTGGGCAGACCAGAGGGCGGAAACGGGGAGGCGCGATGACTGGGGATTGCAAGGTTGCCGCACCAGGCGCTGCCCTGCAATGGGCTGCCGCACTGCGCCAGTACGGCATTCACTACTGTTTTCATAGCTTCTAGCGCTTATTGGATAAGCGCTAGAGGCCAATTTGACTGATATTTCAGGCTTCAGCGGGGTAGAACATCTTGCGGGTGGGCACGTTCTCGACCGCCTTGGCAATGGCGCCGATGTGGTCCGGCGTGGTGCCGCAGCAGCCGCCCAAAATGTTCACCAGCCCCTCGGCCGCGAACTCATGCACCAGGCGGCTGGTGATCTCGGGCGTTTCGTCAAAGCCGGTGTCGCTCATGGGGTTGGGCAGGCCGGCGTTGGGGTAGCAGCTGATGAAGGTGTCTTCGGCCACGCGGTTGAGCTCCTGGATGTAGGGGCGCATCAACGTGGCGCCCAGGGCGCAGTTCAGGCCAACGGCCAGCGGGCGTGAATGGCGCACGCTGTGCCAGAAGGCGGTCACGGTCTGGCCGGAGAGGATGCGGCCGGATGCATCGGTGACGGTGCCGCTGATGATGAGGGGCAAGCGCTGGCCGCTGTTTTCAAAGAACTCGTCGATGGCAAACAGCGCTGCCTTGGCATTGAGCGTGTCGAAGATGGTTTCGACCAGCAACACGTCGGAGCCGCCCTCGACCAGCGCCTCGGTCTGCTCGTAGTACGCGGCGCGCAGCGCTTCAAAGTCCACATTGCGCGCGCCGGGGTCGTTCACGTCGGGGCTGATGCTGGCCGTCTTGGGCGTGGGGCCGAGGGCGCCCGCCACAAAGCGGGGCTTGTCAGGCGTGCTGTATTTGTCGCAGGCAGCGCGGGCCAGTTGGGCGGACTTGAGATTCATCTCGCGCGCCAGATCGGCCATCTTGTAGTCCTCTTGCGCGATGGTCGTCGCGCCAAAGGTGTTGGTCTCGATCAGGTCAGCACCCGCAGCCAGGTAGCGCTCGTGGATGTCGCGGATCACGTCGGGCCGGGTGATGCTGAGCAACTCGTTGTTGCCCTTCACATCGCGCGGAAAGTCCTTGAACCGGTCGCCCACCGCGTCGGGGCCGGTGTAGCCCTCGCCCCGGTACTGCGCCTCGCCCAGCTTGAAGCGCTGGATCATGGTGCCCATGGCGCCGTCGAGGATGACGATGCGTTGGGCGAGGATGTCGGGCAGCTGCGCGGCGCGCGTGTAGTGAAGGGCTTGCATAGGTGCGTATTGTAGAAAGGCGGGTCGCGCGGGTCGTCGGGGTGCCTTGGTGAGGACGTGTGCGGCAGGGCACTGCACCGTATTGCCGCATTGAAAGAGTGATTGCGAGCGCGACACGCCAAATACGGCGTTCTTTCAAAACCACAAAGAATAATAACTAGTCTTTACATTACGTATTGCAATATACTCGCCTAAGTTGCAGTCACGCCCCCTGACTAGTGTCGTCACCGCAACGCCTGCTGATCTGCGGTAACCCGCCCCCTGCAGGCCGCCATTTGCGACCTTTGTCGCCCAGTGGGTCTGTCGAGCTGCAGCCCACCGAGTCCCTCGATGCTCACGCCGGTTGATTTGAGACCAGCGTTCCTGATTGATCCAGATTTCACAGACAGCCATCTCCATGGGCCAGTTCGTCGTCTCGCCCACGACACACCCCACCGACTGCGGCCGCTTTCGCGCCTCCTTCTCGGTACATCGCTCAAATGGCAACGGCAGCTACTGCCGTGTGTTTCGATTTGACAAAGCCTTCGCCTCGCACGAAGCGGCCCGGCTGTATGCCATCACCCAGGGCTGGCTGCAAACCTGCATGACCCGCCCCCCTTCATGCTGATAGCGTGCCCCGCGCACCGCTGATCTCATCCCCATTCTCGGTTGTTGCGGGCTCCCGCCCCGTGCAGCCGCATCCCAACGGTACGCTATTCGTTGCGCACCATTTTTCTGAAAGGCTCTTCTCATGAGCAGCAAAATCTACGTGGGCAACCTGCCCTACTCTGTGACCGATTCCGTCCTGGAAAGCAACTTTTCCGAGTTTGGCGGCGTGTCCTCTGCCAAGGTCATGATAGACCGCGAAACCGGTCGCTCCAAGGGCTTCGGCTTTGTGGAAATGGCCAACGCCGAAGTGGCCCAGGCCGCCATCACCGGCCTGCACGGCATGTCGGTTGACGGCCGCTCGATCGTCGTCAACCTGGCCCGCCCACGCGAAGCCGGTGGCGGCTCGGGTGGCTACAGCGCCGGTGGCCACAACACGGGCGCACGCTCGGACGTTGGCTACGGGAATGGTGGCTACGGCGGCGGCCGCTACTGAAATAAGTAGCTTCGTGAGAAAGACCGGCTCTTTGGAGCCGGTTTTTTTTCGCCCCTTTGAGGCTCGCCCTGGCGAAACCTGGGGGGCGGCATGGCCCCATGGTCATGGCAACGCACCCAGCTGCACCCGGCGCACAATAAGGCCCTTCGCCTGCAGGCGCACCTGCCGTGAAAATATTGGTCAAATTGGCCTCTAGCGCTTGATAGATAAGCGCTAACAGCTATCAAATTCAGAGTATCCGTTTGTCTTCCCGCCTGTCCTCCGCTCCGTCCTCATCCCCCGCCCACACCGTCCTGCAGGACGTTTTTGGCTACGAGCAGTTTCGCGGCCCGCAGCAGGGCATCGTCGAGCACGTGATTGCGGGCGGCGATGCGCTGGTGCTGATGCCCACGGGCGGCGGCAAGTCGCTGTGCTACCAGGTACCGGCCATCGTGCGCCAGCAGCAGGGGCGCGGGGTCACCATCGTGATCTCGCCGCTGATTGCGCTGATGCACGACCAGGTGGGCGCGCTGCATGAAGCAGGGGTGAGCGCGGCGTTTCTCAATTCCACGCTGAGCTACGACGAAACGCAAGATGTGGAGCTGCGCCTGCAGACCGGCGACATCACGCTGCTGTATGCGGCGCCCGAGCGGCTGAACACGCCGCGCTTCCTGGGCCTGCTCGACAGCCTCTACCAGGGCGGGCACCTGTCGCTGTTTGCGATTGATGAGGCGCATTGCGTGAGCCAGTGGGGCCACGACTTCCGCCCCGAATACCGGGCGCTCACGGTGCTGCACGAGCGTTATGCGGGGGTGCCGCGCATTGCGCTCACGGCCACGGCGGATGACCTCACGCGCGCCGACATCATCGAGCGGCTGCAGCTCGAAGACGCGCGCCTATTCATCAGCAGCTTTGACCGGCCCAACATCCGCTACCGCATTGAGGAAAAGAAGGACGTCACCACGCAGCTGCTGCGCTTCATCGAACGCGAACATGCGGGCGAGGCAGGCGTGGTGTATTGCCAGTCGCGCAAGCGTGTGGAGGAGCTGGCCGCCACGCTGTGCGATGCGGGCCTGACGGCCCTGCCCTACCACGCTGGGCTGGACACCAAGGTGCGGCAGAAAAACCAGGACCGCTTTCTGCGCGAGGAAGGCATCGTGATGGTGGCCACCATTGCGTTTGGCATGGGCATCGACAAGCCTGATGTGCGCTTTGTGGCGCATGTGGACATGCCCAAGAACATCGAGGGCTACTACCAGGAGACCGGCCGCGCGGGCCGCGACGGGCTGAACGCCGATGCCTGGATGGCCTATGGCCTGAACGACGTGGTCAACCAGCGCCGCATGATCGACGAGAGCCCGGCGGGCGAAGAATTCAAAGCAGCATTGCGCGGCAAGCTCGACGCGCTGCTGGCCCTGGCCGAGGCCACCGACTGCCGCCGCGTGCGGCTGCTGGCCTACTTTGGCGAAAAGTCCACGCCCTGCGGCAACTGCGACAACTGCCTGAACCCACCGGCCGTTTGGGATGCGACGGATGCGGCGCGCAAGCTGCTGTCCACCATCTACCGTGTGAACCAGGCCAGCGGCATCAGTTTTGGCACCGGGCACATCATGGACATCCTGCGCGGCAAGAAGACCGAGAAGGTGGAACAGTTCGGGCACGAAAAGCTCTCCACCTTCGGCATCGGCGCGGACCTGTCAGAGCCCCAGCTGCGCGGCGTGCTGCGCCAGCTGATCGCCACCGGTGCCGTGGGCCTGCAAAAGGTGGTGCTCGACAGCGGGTTCAGTTTTGACACGCTGTGCCTCACCGAGGGATCGCGCGCCGTGCTCAAGGGCGATGTGCCGGTGCAGCTGCGCGAATCGGTGTCGTCAGCACCTGCCAAACGCGCCCGTACGCGCAAGGGCACGGGCACCGCCCCGCCGGCCGCTGCCGCCAACCTGGGGCCGGATGCACAGGCACGCTTCATCAACCTCAAGGCCTGGCGCGCCGAGGTGGCGCGCGAGCACAACCTGCCCGCGTATGTGATCTTTCACGACGCGACGCTGGCTGCCATTGCCGAACGCAACCCGGGCACGCTGGACGACCTGCAGGGTATCAGCGGGATGGGGGCCAAGAAGCTGGAGGCGTATGGGGCCGAGGTGCTGCGGGTGTGTATGCAGGGTCCGGGCGGTTAGACCGTGCAACGGCCAAGAAACCCGGCCGAGATTGCACTTCTTGGCCGCGTAACACCGCAAGGTCTGTACCGGGTGGCCTCACTGCGAGCCTGACATGGTCGTCGTGCGCCACAATCGCGCCATGCTGACCCTCCAAGACATACGCGACGCCGCCGTCCGCCTGCAAGGCCATGTGCTGGACACCCCCTGTGTGGAATCCAAAACGCTCTCGCAGATTGTGGGCGCGCAGGTGTTCCTTAAGTTCGAGAACCTGCAGTTCACGGCCTCCTTCAAGGAGCGCGGCGCCTGCAACCGGTTGACGCTGCTGTCCGACAAGGAGCGCGCGCGCGGGGTGGTGGCCATGAGCGCGGGCAACCATGCGCAGGGCGTGGCGTACCACGCGCAACGCCTGGGCCTGCGCGCGGTGATCGTGATGCCGCGCTTTACGCCGGGTGTAAAAGTGGAGCGCACGCGCGGTTTTGGGGCCGAGGTGGTGCTGCATGGCGACACGCTGGAAGAAGCCCGCGCCCATGCCTATGCGCTGGCAGACGCGCAGGGGCTGACCTTTGTGCACCCCTACGACGATGAAGGTGTGGCCGCTGGCCAGGGCACGCTGGGGCTGGAGATGCTGCAGGCCGTGCCCGAACTGGACACGCTCGTCGTCGCGGTGGGCGGAGGCGGGTTGATCTCGGGCGTGGCGACGGCGGCCAAGGCGATCAAGCCGAGCATCGAGATCATTGGCGTGCAGACCAAGCGGTTTCCGGCCATGGTGAATGCGGTGACCGGCTCCAACCACCCGCAGGGCACATCAACCATCGCCGAGGGCATTGCCGTGGGCACGCCGGGCAAGATCACGCAGGAGATCGTCAAGCGCCTGGTGGACGACTTGGTGCTGGTGGACGAGGGCGACATCGAGCAGGCGGTGCTGATGCTGCTGGAGATTGAAAAGACGCTGGTCGAAGGCGCGGGGGCGGCAGGGCTGGCGGCGCTGGTGCGCTACCCCGATCGCTTCAAGGGCAAGCGCGTAGGGCTGGTGCTGTGCGGCGGCAATATCGACCCGTTGCTGCTGGCCGCGATCATCGAGCGGGGCATGGTGCGGTCGGGGCGCCTGGCGCGCATCAAGGTCAGCGCGCGCGACGTGCCGGGCGTGCTGGCGCGCATCACCGCCACAGTGGCCGATGCAGGCGCCAACATTGAAGAGGTGCACCACCAGCGGGCGTTCACCATGCTGGCCGCGCAAAATGTGGAGATTGAACTGGTGCTGCAAACGCGCGGCAAGAGCCATGTCGATGATGTGCTGGCACAGCTGCGGTCGGCGGGCATGGAGGCGGATCTCATCTAACCCCGTGCAGGGGTTTTGGCTGCGGCCCCTGCTCGCGGCTAGAATTGCGCAAGTTTTAAGCATCTGGAGCCCTCACTATGTCCGACCACAACACCTCGCACGCCCCTGAAACACCACCGGCCGACGCCGTTGAAAACGTGGTGCATCTCATGCCTGTGGTGCTGCCCGTCGTGGGCGGCATCATGATCTTCTTGCTGGCGTTCATCGCCGTGTACATGGCCTGACCACCGCAGCTGTGTTTACCCGAAGCCCCGCACCGCGGGGTTTTTTTTCGTCCCGCCCCACTGTTTGTTTGAGGAGTTCCCCATGAGACCCGGACACGCTCTTGTTTTATTTTCCGGAGGCCAGGACTCCACCACCTGCCTGGCCTGGGCGCTGGAACACTTTGCGCACGTCGAAACCATCGGTTTTGACTACGGCCAGCGCCACCATGTAGAGCTGACAGCACGGCAGACGGTACTGGCGTCGCTGCGCGCGCAGTTTCCGCACTGGGCGACCCGGCTGGGGGACGACCACATGATCGACCTGGCGGTGCTGGGCCATATCAGTGACACCGCGCTGACCAGCGACACCGAGATCCAGATGACTGCCGCAGGATTGCCCAACACCTTTGTGCCAGGGCGCAACCTGCTGTTCTTCAACCTGGCGGCCGCCGTGGGCTACCGGCGCGGCCTGCACTCTCTGGTGGGGGGCATGTGCGAGACCGATTTTTCGGGCTACCCCGACTGCCGCGACGACACGCTCAAGGCCTTGCAGGTGGCTGTGTCTCTGGGTATGGGACAGCGCTTTACCTTCGACACGCCGCTGATGTGGCTGGACAAGGCCGAGACTTGGGAGCTGGCCAGGACCCTGGGTGGACAGGCGCTCGTCGATTTGATCGTGAACGACTCCCACACCTGCTACCACGGCGTGCGGGACACGCTGCATAGCTGGGGCTACGGCTGCGGTACCTGCCCGGCCTGCGCATTGCGAAAAAGCGGCTACGAGCGCTGGACAGGCGTTTCGTCCAGCACCTGATAACGCCGATACGCGCATTATCACGCATAACCTCATGCAATTTTTGCATGGTTTTGACCCCAGTCTGACAGACAAGCGGGCGGCAGATTCATAAAATCGACATCCCAGCCGACCCGCGGAATGCGTGGAACTAGCCTCCACCCGTGGGGCTGACACACGCACCCGCCCGCCGACTGAGCACGTAAGCCGTTTTTTCAAAGGCAGCGCTCAGCATCCGCATCTGCGCCAGGTCTTGCCGCGATCCGTTCGGGTCCGCTTCCTTTAAAAAAACGTTTTTCAACTTAGGAAGCTCCCGATGAACGCACCCACCATGCAGGGCCTGAATCTCAACGCCCCGTCTTACGTCAAAAACGCCCGGCTGCTTGCCTGGGTGGCCGACATGGCCGCCCTGTGCAAGCCCGACACCATTTACTGGTGTGATGGCACGAAGGAAGAGTACGACCGCCTGTGTCAGCAACTGGTGGATGCGGGCACCTTCAAGAAACTGAACCCCGCCAAGCGCCCTGGCAGTTTTCTGGCATGGTCCGACCCATCGGACGTGGCCCGTGTGGAAGACCGCACCTACATCTGCTCGGCCGCCAAGGAAGACGCAGGCCCCACCAACAACTGGATGGCCCCCGCCGAAATGCGCGCCACGCTGCAACCGCTGTTTGACGGGTGCATGAAGGGCCGCACCATGTACGTGGTGCCCTTCAGCATGGGCCCGCTGGGCAGCCACATTGCCCACATCGGCGTGGAGCTGACCGACAGTGCCTATGTGGCCGTGAACCAGCGCCTGATGACCCGCATGGGCAAGGCCGTGTACGACGTGCTGGGCGTGGAAGGCGAGTTCGTGCCCTGTATGCACACTGTGGGTGCCCCCCTGGCCGAAGGCGAGAAGGACACGACGAGCTGGCCGTGCAACCCCAAGGTCAAGTACATCGTTCACTACCCCGAAACGCGCGAAATCTGGTCGTACGGCTCGGGCTACGGCGGCAACGCGCTGCTGGGCAAGAAGTGCCTGGCGCTGCGCATTGCCTCCACCATGGGCCGCGACCAGGGCTGGCTGGCCGAGCACATGCTCATCCTGGGCGTGACCAACCCCGAGGGCAAGAAGTACCACGTGGCAGCGGCCTTCCCCAGTGCCTGCGGCAAGACCAATTTCTCGATGCTGGTGCCGCCTGAGGCGGGCTTTGCCGGCTGGAAGGTCACCACCATCGGTGACGACATCGCCTGGATCAAGCCCAACGCCGACGGCAAGATGTATGCCATCAACCCCGAGGCCGGTTACTTTGGCGTGGCGCCCGGCACCAACATGCACACCAACCCCAACTGCATGTTGTCGTTGAACAAGGACGTGATCTTCACCAATGTGGCCCTGACCGACGACGGCGACGTGTGGTGGGAAGGCATGGAAAAGGACACCGGCAAGCTGCCGGACCATTTGATCGACTGGCAAGGCAAGGACTGGACGCCCCAGATCGCCAAGGAAACTGGCGCCAAGGCCGCCCACCCCAACTCGCGCTTTACGGTGGCCGCCACCAACAACCCGGCGCTGGACGCCCAGTGGGATGACGCCAACGGCGTGGCGATTGACGCGTTCATCTTTGGCGGCCGCCGCTCGACCACCGTGCCGCTGGTGACGGAAGCCCGCACCTGGACGGAAGGCGTGTACATGGCTGCCACCATGGGCAGCGAAACCACCGCCGCCGCCTTTGGCGCCCAAGGCGTGGTACGCCGCGACCCCTTTGCCATGCTGCCGTTCTGCGGCTACAACATGAGCGACTACTTCCAGCACTGGCTCAACATGGAAGACAAGATCGCCGCCACCGGCAAGGCGCTGCCCAAGGTGTTCTGCGTGAACTGGTTCCGCAAGGATGAAGCCGGCAAGTTCGTCTGGCCCGGCTATGGCGACAACATGCGCGTGCTAAAGTGGATGATTGACCGCATTGAAGGCCAGGCACAAGGCCAGAAAACGATGTTTGGTGTGGCTCCGCAGTACGCGGAAATCAACTGGACGGGCCTGGATTTCAGTGCCCAGCAGTTCCAGGCCGTCACCAACATCGACAAGGCTGCGTGGACTGAAGAGTTCAAGCTGCACGACGCTCATTTCGAGCAGCTGGCCTATCACCTGCCCCAAGCGCTCCTTGCTACCAAGGCACAGCTCGAAAAGCAATTGGCCGCATCGGCCGCCTGAAGCTACGCATAAGCGCCCATACAAAAAGGCCGCCCTGCAATAGGCAGGGCGGCCTTTTTTAACTTTCAGCGGCGCAACGCTCCGCGCTGCAGAGACACTTTTATCGGTATGCGCGGATGTCGTTCACCGTTGCAATGCCCATGGCATGGTGCAGTTCCGCCATGATCCGGGGGTCCTTCAGCGCGACTTGCCACGTGCGCTCATCTTGCGCGGCATGGCGGCGGTTTTGCGCCCACGATTGAGCGGCTGACAACAACACCACGCCAGCCCGGCGTGCAGGCGCGGTCAGCAGGGCCAGAGCCGCAAAGGCCACCAGCCACAATACCATCCACGCGGCCAGCAGGTGGCCTTCGCTCCAGGTGTCGATCATCTGGTTGGCAACCACCAACAGCGCGGACACAACGGCCGCCAGCAGAAGGGACGCGGCGCCACGGGCGCCATCAAAGTTGGCAGCGGCGCTCTTCAAGGCTGCGGCTGCGTTTTCGGCGCGTACAACGCCGGCATGTTCGGTGGGGTATTCAGTGTGTGCAAAGCTGGTCATGGTCTTTCCCTTGTCTAACGCTTGTGGCGAAAATGCCGGGCGATGAGGTGATGCTAGGGTTAACCCTATATATCTGCAAATTTATATTTTGAATTGTTGCCATTCACATGGGTGATGAATAGGTCTACCGCCCCAAAGCCCACACTGGAGCAGAAATACAAAAAGGCCGGGGCAACAGGTGCCACGGCCTTCTTTGCAGACAACCCGGATGCCCGGGAAATGCTCTAACGGTACTTGCGAATGTCGTCCACGGCGCGGCGGCCCAGGGCGTGGGAGATGTCTGCCATCACGCGCAGATCCTTCACGGCCAGTTGCCAGGTCTTTTCGTCCTCAATCGCCCGACGGCGGTTTTCGGCCCACCGTGCGCCAGCGCTACGCAAGGCAACTCCTGCGCGGCGTGCCGGAGCGCTGAACAGCGCAATACCCACAAACGCCACCGCCCACAGCATCATCCAGGCGGCAACCACCTGGCCGTTGGCCCACGTGTCTACAACCTGGTTGGCCACTACCAGCAGCGCCGCAACAACAGCCGCCAGCAAAAGGGACGCGGCGCCGCGCGCGCCATCAAATCCACCGACCGCACGCTGAAATGCAACGGCTGCGTTTTCGGCGCGCACAACGCCAGGATGTTCGGTGGGGTAGTCAACGTGGGCAAAGGCAGTCATGGGGTTCCCTCTTCAAACGCTTGTGGCGAGATTGCCGGGCGATGGAGTGATACTAGGGTTTACCCTTTACTGTTTCAAATTTATATGTTGAATCATTGATATTCACAATATTGATGAACAAACCATGGGCCCTTTGAACTTCCGCTCGCTGGATCTGAACCTGTTGCGGGTTTTTGACGAGGTGATGGCAGAGCGCAGCCTCACCCGTGCGGCACACAAGCTCTCCATCACCCAGCCCGCTGTCAGCAACGCCATGCGGCGTCTGCGCGAGGTGGTGGGCGATGAACTATTGGTCCGCAGCGGGCAGGGCGTGGAGCCCACAGCCCGTGCCCTTGCGCTTTGGCCGCCCGTGCGGGAGGCGCTTACGCAATTGCAGGAGTCGCTGGCGCCCGGGCGGTTTGAGCCTGCCACCGCCCAGTCGACGTTTGTGCTGGCCATGGCAGACGCCACGGCTGCCACCCTGGTCCCCGCTCTGGTCGAGATCATTGAGCGCGAAGCGCCGGGTATCTCGGTGCGGGTGCTCCCGCTGACCACCCGCGACCCCCGCCGCCTGCTGGAAGAAGAGGCGGCCGATATGGCGGTGGGTTATTTTCCGGCCGCGCTGGCCGACCTGACGGCGCGCGCCCAGTCAGGCGGGGTGGTGGCCTATGAGAGTCGGCGGCTCTATGACGGTGAGTATGTCTGCGTGATGCGACAGGGCCACCCGCTGGCCAATGCACCGCTGACTCTGGATGCCTATTGCGAGGCGCGCCACATGCTGGTGAGTTTTTCAGGCCGCCCCTTTGGCTTCATTGACGAAGCGCTGGCATCTCTGGGCCGGGAGCGGCGGGTGGTCCTCACTGTCAACCAGTTTTTTACCGCCGGGCGTGTGGTGTGTGGCTCAGACCTGCTGACCGTACTGCCCCGGCATTTTGTGCCGGTCACCGGGATTGAGGACGCCCTGGTTCAGCGCGCCCTGCCGCTGGACGTACCTGCCGTGCATGTCGACGCCCTCTGGCGCAGGCGCGGCCCCCAGCAAACGGCCATTGACTGGTTGCTGGGTGCGCTGTCGCGGTCCGCGCGCAAAACCTTCCCTTGAAGACGCAGGTGCACCGCCCTACACAGCAGTGCCGAAACCACCGCCCGGCAAACACTTGCGCAGGCCGTAGACTGCGCGCTCCATGAATATTCAACTGTTGTCTGACCTTCACCTGGAGGCGCATCCCCACTTTGTGCCAGAGCCCGCGCCGGACGCCGATGTCCTGGTGCTGGCGGGAGACATCGGCTCTTACCAGGACGGTTCGCAACTGGGCGATGAAGATTTTGGGCTTGCCCGGTTTTCACCGCTGCCGCAGTTTGCCGGGTGGCCCACCCCGGTGCTGTTTGTGCCCGGCAACCATGAATACGATGCCCAGGATTTTGATGCGGCCCACGCACGTTTGCGTGCCACCTGCGACCGCCTCGGCATTGCGTGGCTGGAACGTGAGAGCCTGCATTTGCAAGGCGTCCGGTTTGTGGGCACCACCCTCTGGACCGACTTTGACGCGCTGTCCGACCACGAGGGCGCAACAAACCTGGGCCGACGGCTGAAACTGCGGGATAAAGCGTTTCGAGCCGCCAACTACTACTTGCGCAAGACAGACGGGACCCGCAACGCAGAACCCTTTCTTGCGGAGCCCATGCGCGAACAGGGCCTGGTGTGCCAGGAATGGCTAGCCAACGCGCTGGCCACGCCTTTTGACGGCCCCACCGTGGTGGTGACACACTTTGCACCGAGCCTGCGCAGCGCCGACCCGCGCTACGGGCTTGTGCCGGGGACTGCGGGATTTTGCAATGCACTGGAGCACTTGATGCCCCACGCCAAGCTATGGCTTCACGGCCACCTGCATGCCCCCAGCGACTACACCGTGCACGGGCACCACGACAACGGCACGCCGTGGGCATGCAGGGTAGTGGCCAACCCGCTGGGCTATTCCCGCAAGGGCGAACAGGCCACGTTCCTGCCGCAATGCTGCATCACCGTATGATGGCCGCGCGGGGCACACACGCCCTGGAGCGCGCAGGAGAAAAACATGACACAGGTCAAGACAACACAGGCCCGCGCAGATTAATCTGAGTCATCCCATTTCGGAGAACACCATGAACATCCTGCTTGCTGTCGATGGCAGCGCCTACACCAAAAAAATGCTGGCCTATCTGGCAACCCATTCAGAGCTTCTGGGTGAAACACACGACTACACCGCGCTGACCGTGCAAGCCCCCCTGCCCGCACGTGCGCGCGCTGCACTGGGTAAGGAGGTGGTAGACAGCTACCACGCCGATGAGGCTGAAAAGATCCTCGCACCTGTTTGCAAGTTTTTGGCTCGCCACGGAGTACAGGCAAAGCGCAGCGTAAAGGTCGGCTCCGTGGGCGAGAGCATTGCCAAGGTCGCGGACACGGGAAAGTTCGACCTCTTGGTGATGGGTTCCCACGGGCATGGCGCTTTGGCCACGCTGGTGATGGGATCTGTGACTACCCAGGTGCTTGCACTCAGCAAGGTGCCCGTTCTCATCGTGCGCTAAACACACGCTGACAGCGCAGCACAACGCGGCCCTGCCTCCGAGCAGGGCTTTTTTACGTCCGGTTACGACCAATTAGTTATTTCACAACCGTGCGGTTTACATTTTTACCAAACGGTTATATATTCGCCCCACGCCCATCTTGGCGTGTCATTTCCATCTCACTCAAAGAGGAACGACCCATGAAGAAGACCCTGATTGCACTCGCCCTGACCGCTGGCGCCACTTTCAGCGCTATGGCGCAAGACATTGTTGACACAGCCGTGAAGGCGGGCAACTTCAAGACACTGGTGGCCGCCGTGCAGGCTGCCGGGCTGGTGGACACCCTCAAAGGGCCAGGCCCATTCACCGTGTTTGCACCCACCGACGAAGCCTTTGCCAAGATCCCCAAGGCAACGCTGGATGGCCTGTTGGCTGACAAGGCCGCACTGACCAAGGTGCTGACGTACCACGTGGTGCCCGGCAAGGTCATGGCCAAGGACGTGAAGGCGGGCAAGGTCAAGACCGTGCAGGGCCAGGAGATCACCGTGTCCACCAGCATGGGCGTGATGGTGGACCAGTCCAAGGTCATCGCGACCGATGTGGCTGCCAGCAACGGCGTGATCCATGCGATCGATACGGTACTGATGCCCAAGTAAGAGCGAAGAGCGAGGCACTACGACCGCTCTTTCTACCCACCAACCATTCACAAGGAGAAGCCGCCATGAACACCGTCTTCAAACGCCGCACCGTCCTGATGGCTGCAGCCCTGGGCACCAGCGCCACCTTGCTGCAAGCCTGTGGGGGCAGCGATGACGAACACCAGCGCAACATCGTCGAGCTGGCACAAAACACCCCGGAACTGAGCATCCTGGTCGAAGCCGTGGTCGCCGCCGGTCTTGCGCCCACGCTGAGCACGGGCGCGCTCACCGTGTTCGCCCCCACCAACACGGCGTTTGCTGCGTTGCTGACCGAGCTGGGTGTGACCAAGGAAGCGCTGCTGGCCAACAAGCCTCTGCTGACCGCCGTGCTCACCTACCACGTGCTGGGCAGCAAGGTGATGCGGGCCGATGTGCCGCTGGGCAAGGCGATCACCCCGGTGTCGGGCGGCTTCTTCAAGATCGAATCGAACAACGGCCTTAAGGTTACCGACGGTCGCAACCGCGTGAGCACCATCACCAGCACCGACATCCAGGCCCGCAATGGCGTGGTGCATTTGGTGGACCGCGTGCTGCTCCCCGCCGACAAGGACATCGTGGCCACGGCCTCGGCCCTGCCTGATTTCAGCATCCTCGTCGAGGCTGTGGTGGCTGGCGGCCTGGCGAGCACGCTGCAGGGCGCAGGTCCGTTCACGGTGTTTGCCCCCACCAACGCCGCCTTCGGCGCGCTGCTGATGGAGCTGGGCGTGACCAAAGAGGCGCTGCTGGCCAACAAGCCCTTGCTCACTTCGGTGCTGACCTATCACGTGCTGCCCACGCGGGTGCTGAAGGCTGAAGTACCCGTCAACACGGCCATCGCCACTGTTCAGGGCCAGACCTTCACCATCAACCCCAGTCTCGCCATCACCGACCAGAACATGCGCAGCAGCAACATTGTGGCTGCCGACGTTCTCACCAGCAATGGCGTGATCCACGTGGTGGACAAAGTGATCCTGCCGAAGTGACCGGCATACAGGCGCTGCCCGGTCTCCGGCCCAGCGGCTACACAGCAAAAAGCCCGGCATGCCGGGCTTTTTTGGGTTTGTTTTGGCGCCGTCGTCGCACTCAACGGGCCGCCAACCCGTCAAAACACGTGCGTACGACCAGGTCCACAATCTCCGCGTCCGAATACTGGCCGCCTTCCTTGAGGAAACTCACCACCGGGTCACAGGCGCGGGCATACAGGGTGTAGAGCACCACAAGGGGCGGCAATGAAGGGCTGATCAGGCCCTGAGCCTGGGCCTGGGTGATCCATTCTCCGATCTGGTCGCTCACAGCCACCAGGCCGTTGAGATAGTCCTTGTTGGCCATGAGCACGGCACGCAGCGTGGAGTTACGACTGGGCAGCAGCGGCATCTCATTGGTCAGCAGTCGCTCCAGTGACCAACGCACCAATGCATGAAGCTTCTCCACAGGGGGCATCTCTGTCGGCAGGCTGGCCAGATAGGCCTGGACCCTGCCCAGAATCTGCACCATGGCAGCGCTGCACAACTCTTCCTTGCTGCAAAAGTGTTTGTAAAGGCTGGCCTTGGCAATGCCGACAGCATTGGCAACGTCGTCCATCGTCATGGCGTCGAATGCTTTCTCGCCCAGCAGACGGCAGGCAGACTGGAGGATGGCGTCCTCGCGGGCCTGGTGCATCTGTTCCTTGAAGGAGACTTTGGGTAACGGCGTTTGCATGGCTTCCATTTTATACATTGCAGTAGAAAAATAAATGGCGAAGTTGCAATACAACCACGTCGTTCACGTTTTAGCCTGCAGGAAGCCTGCCATGAGTACCGCGCCGGCGTGTACGGGTCAAGCCACCAAGGCCACAGCGGCTGCACCCGTCAGCGCTGCCGACAGCGCATCGAGCAGTTCAGACTCCAGATTCCAGCAATGCCAGTAAAGCTGAATCGGCAGCATGCGGTCAGGCGCCAGGTTCACCATGCTGCCGTCAGCGATGGCAGCGCGCGCCATCAGCTCGGGCACCACCCCAACCGCCCAGCCCGCCGCCACTGCGCGCATCTGCGCCTCAGTGCCGGGTACAAACAGGTGGTTGAGCGCTACGCGCTTGAGCCCGAAGGCCCGGGCCACAAACTCGGCCGCCATGTCGTCCTTGCGATTGAACGACAGGAACGACACGTCCCGGAAATTATGCGGCGTCAGCCCCTGCGGCAAGTGCTTTTGCGCGAACTCGGCAGACGCCACCGCCACATAGTGCATGGCGCCCAGCGGCACCATCTTGCAGCCCCGCAGTGCCTGCTTGAGGGTGGTTACACACCCCAGCACCTGGCCCGAGCGCAGCCACTCCTGGGTGAAATCCTGGTCGTCGGCAATGATCTCCAACGGCAGGCGCTGGCGCACCAGCTCATGCAACGCCCCCATGGCCCAGGTAGCGATGCTGTCAGCATTGATGGCAATGGAGATCCGCTCGTCCTCGCGGGTGCTGCCCGGCGCACTGGGCGCCAGCTCCTGCAGGTCACGCTCCAGGTCGGCGCGCAGCAGGCGCATCTGCTTGGTGTGCTTGAGCAGCAACTGCCCGGCCGACGTAGGCCGCAGCGGTCGGCTGCGCACGATAAGCACCGAGCCCACCTGGGCTTCGAGTGCGCGCAGGCGCTGCGAGACAGCAGACTGCGTAACGTTCAGCCGCTGGGCGGCGCGCTCGAAGCCGCCCTCTTCCACGATGGCGGCAAGGCATTCCAGGGCAGCAGGGTCGTAGGTGCTCATACTATTAGGTGACCTGATGATTTTGGAGCAAGTTTAATTTTGCTTTTAGTAGAAAGCAATGTCGCGCACACTGCGCGGAATCGTCCTGTGCCGGCTTTGGCACATGGAACGCAACGGTTCACAACATACTTTTGCCCATGAAAACCATTGTTCTCGGCGCCGGCATCATCGGTATCAGCACCGCGTGGCACCTGCTGGAACGCGGTCACGAAGTGATCGTGGTCGACCGCCAGCCCGATGCCGCGCTGGAAACCAGTTTTGCCAATGCAGCGCAGATTTCGGTGAGCTACTGCGAGCCCTGGGCCAACCGCGAGGCGCCGCTCAAGGCGCTCAAGTGGATGTTCGACAAGGAAGCCCCACTGCTGTTTCGCCCGCAACTCGACTGGGACCAGTGGCGCTGGGGCCTGAAGTTTCTGGCGCAGTGCAACGATGCCGCGTTCGAGCGCAACGTGCAGCAGATCGTGGCGCTGGGGGCCTACAGCCATGCCGCGCTCAAGGACATGGTCAGCACCACGGGTATCGAATACCACCGGCTCGAACGCGGCATTGCCCACTTCTACACCGACCAGAAATCGTTTGACGCCGCAGGACATGCGGTAGAGCTGATGCGCAAACACGGCGTGCAGCGCCGCCTTGTCAGCCGCGACGAGTTGCTGCAGATCGAGCCCGCCTTCAGGGCCTATGGCGACCGGATTACCGGCGGCACCTACACCAGCACCGACGAAAGCGGAGACGCCCGCGTGTTCACGCAGGAACTGGCCCGCCGCTGCGCCGCGCGCGGCGCGCAGTTTCTGTACGGCCATGACGTGCTGCGCCTGAACAAAATCGGCAATGCTATTGATTCCGTAGCTGTCATGCCACGCCAGTCAAGCGCTGGAGGCAAAAAAGACTTTATTTTGAAAGGTGACGCCATCGTTGTGGCATGCGGCTCTTACAGCGCGCCGCTGTTGCGCAGCGTGGGTGTGGACTTGCCGATCTATCCCGGCAAGGGCTACAGCGCCACTTTTCCATTACTCCGCCCGGAGGCAGCGCCCCAGGTCTCCACCATTGACGACGGTCGCAAGATCGCCATGAGCCGCCTGGGCAACGTGCTGCGCGTGGCGGGCACCATAGAACTGGGTGGGTATGACCTGTCTCTCGACAATGCCGTGGCCAAAGCCCGCTGCCACATGCTGTCGCGCCGGATCGAAGAAATCCTGCCCGGCGTGTGCGACACCCGCACGCCGGAGCAAGGCGGCGACCCGCAGTACTGGACGGGCCTGCGCCCCGCCACCCCGACCAACATTCCCTTCATCGGCCGCACCCGCCTGGGCAAGCTGTGGGTCAACGCGGGCCACGGCACGCTGGGCTGGACGCACGGCGCGGGCTCAGGCAAGGCGCTGGCCGAGCTGATCAGCGGGCAGGTGCCCGCGATGAACTTCGGGTTCTGCGGCCTGGAACAGGGCCATCGCGCCTGGGCGGCCAAGACCGCCTGAGTCGCCTGCAGCGCGGCCGTTTCAGGCCGTCGCCAACACCCTGCGGTGCCCCCCGGTGAGCTGCAGGATCTCCAGCTCCTGCAAGCCGCCCGCCAACATCGCCACCAGCGTGGCCGCCAGCAACACGCCCACCACCAGAGCGGCTGCCAATGCCGGGGCACGCCGCCCGGGGGGCAGGTTCCAGTACAGCGCACAGCCCACATGGGTGCACAGGGCCAGCACCGCCAGAAAGTAGTACGGCCCAAAGAACCACTGCCAGGGCGGCGTGTGCATGCCCGCTGCCGCAAACTGCAGATTGGTATCCACCCCCTGCCCGCGCGCCACCAGCACCGCCGCCACATGGATCAACAGGAACAGCGACAGGTAGGCCCCCGACACCGCCTGCGCCCACGCCACGGCACCCCGGCGCTGGCGCCAGCCGCGCCACAGCAGCGTAAGCCCGCTGCCCGCCTGGAACAGCACACAGGCCAGCAGCAAGCCCTCGGCCACGGGCTGGCGATACACACTGCGCAACGCCTCCAGCACCGCCTGGTGCGCAGCAGCCCCCGCCAGACCCGCAAGGTGCCCCAATACATGTGCCACCAGGAACAGGGCCAGCGCCATGGCAATGGTTCGGTGCAAGGTGCGCAGCGCCGGGCGCTGGCGCCACACCCAGACGCCGGCAGCGCCGATGGTGGCGGCGATCAGGGTGAGCTGGATGGTTGCGTTCATGGCTGGGTGCTCCGGGTGGCGGGTTCGGTCGATGGCGGCAGAATAGGCCGACCCGGCCTTGCCGGCTACTCGCATTGCGCTCAGGTTTGCCCATGTCCCAACCCGTCTCAACTCCCCGCCGCACGCCCCGACAGGAACGCTCTCAGGTCACAGTGGATGCCATCTTTGAAGCCGTGGCCCGCATCGTGGCCACGCAGGGCGATGGCGCACTGACCACCAACCGCATTGCCGAGCTGGCGGGCGTATCCGTGGGTTCGCTCTACCAGTATTTCCCCAGCAAGGAGGCCATCCTGGTGGCCATGCTGGACCGGCACTGCGACCGCGTGATGCTGGAACTGGACGCATTGCTTGCCCAGGCGCGCACCGAGCACTGGCCCCCGGAACGGCAGGTGCGTCAGTATGTGCGCCACTACCTGCAGGCGTTTGGCGGGGGGCCGCAGGAACTGCGGGCCCTGGCCCGCCTGTCGTGGAAGCTGGACTACCGCGCGGCGGTGCTGGTTTCGGTGCGGGGCACCAGCGAACGCATTGCCCTGCACCTGCAGCGCATGGCGGACGATCACCACCTGCAGGCACCATCAGCGGCTCAGCTGTTTGTGCTCACGCGCGCCTTCATGGGGGCGGTGCGCGCCGCTTCGCTGGAGCAATCGCCGCTGCTGGACAGCGCGGAGTTCGAGGATGCGCTGGTCGGGCTGTGCCTGGCCTATCTGCGGCCCGCACAGGCCAGCGCTACGATGGCGCAATGACAACGCCCACCGCACCGCACTACCTATTCCTCACCACCTCCACCCGCGAGCCCGGCCATGTCGGCAACACCGAGTGGCTGGCACGCCAGGCCGCCGCCACGCTGCCCGCAAGTGCCACGCAAACCTGGCTTCACCTGGCACGCATGGACCTGCCGCCTTTTGTGGACCAGCGCCACACCACGGGCACCTATGCGCCGCCCGAGGGCGACATGAAAACACTGCTGGGCGCCACATTGGCAGCCACGCACGTCGTTTTTGTGGCGCCGGTGTACTGGTACAGCATTCCCTCGCCGCTCAAGACCTACCTGGACCACTGGAGCGCGTGGATGCGGGTGCCGGGCCTGGCGTTCAAGGAGCCCATGGGTCACAAGACGCTGTCGCTCATCACCACCAGCGGCGACCGCACCAAGGCCCAGCCGATGATCGACTCGGTAGCGCTGTGCGCGCAGTTTCTCGGCATGCGCTGGGGTGGTGCGCTGTGGGGCAAGGGCGGGCCGCCGGGCGCGGTGCAGGCAGATGAGCAAGCACTGGCGGCCGCTGCCCGCCACTTCACGGACAGCGAAAAGTCTGCGAGCTGACGTTTTTCAGCGCGGCGTTGCGTGGCGCTCAAGGGCGCTGGTTCGGGTCCACCTGCGGCCAGTGCTCGCCCATCCAGCGCAGCAGGTCCTGAAACATGGACTGGATTTCCGCCTCTTGCGGCATCTCCAGCGCATGCGGCAACTCGATCGTCACCACCGGCATGCCCCGGTGCACACCGCCGTAGTGCCCCAGTGAGCCGGGGAAGATGCCCACCTGATCCAGCCACAGCCGCCCCAGCCGCGCAGGCGGGGCCTGGGGGCCGTCAAAGTCCAGCACGCCATAAGGCGCGTGGATGCTGACAATGAGTTGCGGCTGGAACTGCGCCATTTGCGTGTGCAAAAACCGCGATTCCGGCTCGGACAGGGGTTGTGGTCCGGGCCAGCGGCGCGGGTCGCGGCGGGTGCGCTTTTCCCAGTACAACGGCGCGTCCTGGGCCCAGCCGGGGGTCGGAAAATTGCGGTTCAGGTCCACGCCGCTGGCGTTGACCCGCGTCGCGGGCCGGGCCAGCAGGCCGTCAGGGTTGAGCACCGGAATGAACCGCCAATGCACTGGGCGGGCCGCGCGTTCTGCCAACGCAATCCAGCGCAACGCCAGCGACGCAGCCGTCAACTCATCACCGTGGATGGCACCCACCACCAGCACACGCAGCGCCTCTTCGTCGGCGCCCTGGCGCACGATGGCGGGCGGCACGTCGCGCCAGAACAGCGGGGTGCCTTGCCCGGAACTCGCCCCGCTGGGCACCAGCCGCGCCGCACTACATTGCGCCTGCGACACCGTGGGCATACGGTGCAGCAGCAAGTCGCACGCGACGGGCCCTGAAACGTCGGCCACTGCGGGAGCGAGGACCTCAGGTGCCCGTTGCTCACCTGGCGGACGAGACGCCACCGTGTCGGTAGCCGTGGCTTGCATCGTGGTGCCCCGCTCGAGATCGCCCTGCGGCGCTATCCAGACACCCAAAGCGGCGAGTGCCACCAGCAACGCCCCCGCATACATCGGCCCGCGCGCCATGCCGTGTCGGTCCTGGCTCAATGCAGCACCCGCCGGGTGTTGGCCAGAAAATCCAGCAGAGCGCCGTCAAAACCCTCGGGGTCTTCCAGCTGCGGCCAGTGGCCGACATGCGGCAGGCTCACATGCTGCGCATCGGGCAGCACCTGAGCCAGTGCCTGAAGGGCGACGGGCGGTGTGCAGCGGTCGTCGCCGCCACTGACCAGCAAGGTAGGAAAATGCAGGCGCACCAGTGCCGAGCCTCGGCGGTCAAACGTGGACACCGCCTCCAGAGCGCGGCGGTAGCTGCCTGCATACACCCTGGACAGTGCATGGCTCGCCAGACGCACGCCCTCCGGCAAGGCACCAGTGCCTACATACCGGGGAACCAGGGTTTGCGCCAACTGCTCCATGCTGCCGCCGGCGTCCTGCATTCCTTGTAGCGCCTGCAGGCGCGGGGCGACCCAGTCGTCCGTGGCCTGCGCATCCAGTGCGGGCCCACCCGCGCACAGCACCAACCGGGCTAAAAGCAACGGCTTTCGCACTGCGGCCTCCAGCGCCACCATGGCGCCCATGCCATGCCCCACCAGCGTCACCGGGCCGGACTGCAGCGCGTCGATCAGCGCCAGGCAACTTTCCGCGAGGCTTTTGAAGGTGTAGGGCTCAATCGGCGCGCTGTGGCCATAACCCGGCATGTCCCACGCCACAGCACGGTAGCCTGCGCTCGCGAGTGTTTCGACCTGGGGAGCAAAAGTGAGGTGGTCACCATCGGCATCGTGAAGCATCATCACGGTGGGGCCAGCGCCCAGAGCGGTGAAGGTAGGGAGAAGAGCCATGCAGTAAAAACGGATGTAAACCCCGCAACAGCGCGGCGGCGGGCAGCGCTCCATAATAGTTCCATCCCCTCCTGTTGGCGGCCCCGCCCTGCTTTTTGTGAACCGACCTCTGCCCCGCCCTGCCCTTGCCCGCCCGCCCAGTTTCTCCACCCGCGAGTTTCGCGATGCGCTGGGCATGTTCGCCACAGGCGTGACCATCGTCACCGCGCGGGACGCCCAGGGCCAGCTGATCGGTCTGACCGCCAACTCGTTCAACTCGGTGTCACTCGACCCGCCTCTGGTGCTGTGGAGCCTGGCGCGCGCAGCGGCATCCATGCCCGTGTTTGCCAACGGGTCGCACTACGCAATCAATGTGTTGGCCGCCGATCAGAAAGCCCTGGCCGAGCGTTTTGCGGCGCGCGGCGTTGACCGCTGGAGCGGGGTGGAGCACAACCCGGGCATCAGCGACGCGCCGGTGCTGGCCGGTTGCGCCGCCACGTTTGAATGCTTCAACCGCAGCCGCTACGAAGAAGGCGACCACGTGATTTTCGTCGGTGAGGTCGAGCGTTGCAGCCACCGCAGCGGCGTGCCGCCCCTGCTGTACCACGGTGGCAAGTTCTACACAGAACACCCCCTTTGAGGCACTGGACCCAGTTCTTTTTGCTTTAAATTTCATAGCGCTTACCGCTTATAAATCAATCGCTACGGGGCATTTCGCTTATTTTTCGTCAAGGCACCTGGAGCGTCGTTCCCAAGGCCAGGCGCCCGGTTTGCGCATCCCACTGCACGCCGGTGATGGCGCTCTCGGCGTTGGCAAACCGCAGCGCGTAGGCAGGCATGGCCGACAGTGCCTGGGCTGCATCGGGGGCGCCAAGGTATACGCGGTAGCTGCCGGGGGGCAGCGTGGCAGGCAGCGGAACCTCACCCGCCCACTGCAGCGACTCGCGGGGGCCGAGCTGGCGCAGGTCGGTTCCTGGCAATGGCAGCGCCACGGTGGTGTTGTCAGAGCGCACCAGGTACAGGGTCAGCCCGCGCGCATTCATCGGCCGGGCCCAGCCCTCGTTGCTCAGAGACACTCGCCATGCCAGCAGCCCGTCGGGTGCGGCCACTGCGCTGTGCGCTACCGTCTGCAGCTGCATCCGGTAACCGAGCTTGCGCGACACCTCGGCCATGCAGCCACCCGCCTGCCACTGGGCAAAGAAGCCCGCGTAGTAGTCGCGGTTCAGGTAGGTCATGTGGTAGGCCGCGCCCTCGCGCAGGATGTCCTCGCACGCCATGCGGGCCTGGGCCACCACGGGCGGGGCGCAGGTCTCGCCACCCGCACCGGTGACCGCACTGGTCTGCTGCGCATAGGTGCGCAACGCGGCCGATTCCGCCGGGCTGGCAGACCAGTAGGTGCCGACGTCGTCCGGGCTGGCCAGAAAGCAGTCGTTGTGCTGGCCAATGCGGGCGGCCGCCGTGGGGCTGGGGGCCAGCAGCTGGGTCAGGGTGGGCGGCGTCGTGTACCAGGTGGCCAGGTCGCGCGGGTAGCGCAGGTGTATCTGGCGGCTGGCGGGCACAGCCTGCAGCAATGCATCGCGCACGGCGATCTTGTTGGCGGGCGTCGTGAGCTTGTTGGACGAGGTGTGCCACTCGCCCCAGGCACCAATGAAGCCGCCCTGCACCACGGCAATCACATCGGCATTGGCCTGCAGCACCGGCTGCAACTGGGCGATGTGGCGCTTCACGCGGGACAGCGTGGCGTCCTGCGCATTCAGGTAGCCGGCCTCGGAGGCCGGATAGTTGTACGCAAAGCGCACCACCGCCTTGAGGCCCTGATTGCGCAGGTGGGCAAAGCCCGTGTTGAGCTTGGTGAGGTAGCTGTTGGGCAGGTCGCGCGTGCGGTAGGCGCTAAGGTCGGCCGGGGTGTAGACGAGGCGTTGGCCGTCTGCCACCACATAGTCGAGCGAGGTGGCCGTGATCCTGGCGGGGTCGGTGGCAAAGCGGTAGAAGCCGCGCTCGGGGTTTGGAAAGTCCACGTCAGAGGGTGCCAGGCTGACCTCGGCCAGGGGTGCGGTAGAGAGCGCCCGGTACACCGGTGCGCCAGCCACCGCAGGCGGCGCGCCGGGGGTATCCGGACCGCCAGACGCGACGGAGGCGCGCTCCTCTTCAGCGGAGCCCCCGCAGGCAGCCAACGCCGCACAAACCAGAACGCTCGCCGTCCAGTGCCGGTTGCAATGGTGCTTCATGGGGTCTCCGTAATGGTTGACGCATTGTTGCGCCAACTACGCGGGGCTGACAAGCACGCTGACGGAGCCCCTGCTGCGGTCTCAGCGCACCGTGTCGGGCAACTCGATCTTCACTTCGAGCACTTCCAGGTTGTCCTGGCGCTCCAGGTGCACCTTGAGGTCTTCGGGGTTGATCTTGACGTACTTGGAGATCACCGCCACCAGCTCGCGCTGCAAGGCGGGCAGGTAGTCGGGCTCGGCGGCATTGCGGCCGTTGCGCTCGTGCGCCAGGATGATCTGCAAGCGCTCTTTGGCAACACTGGCAGTCTTCTTCTTTTCGCCAAGGAGGAAGGACAGGAACGATGCCATGGCTTATTTGCTCCCGAACAGACGCTTGAAGAAGCCAGGCTTTTCGGCGTCGATAAAACGCAGGGGCTTGTCGGTAGCCCCCAGAAAACGGTCGATCACATCCTTGTATGCCTCGGACACGTCGGTGTCCTTGGCATGGATGGCGGGCGTGCCCTGGTTGGACGACTGCAGCACCACCTCGGATTCCGGGATCACGCCGATCAGCTTGATGCGCAGGATGTCCTGGATGTCTTCCAGGCTCAGCATCTGGCCGTCCTGCACGCGGCTGGGGTTGTAACGTGTGATGAGCAGGTGCTCTTTGATCGGCTCACCACCCTCAATAGCGCGCTTCGTCTTGCTGCCCAGCATGCCCAGAATGCGGTCCGAGTCGCGCACGCTGGACACCTCGGGGTTGGTCACCAGCAGCGCCTCGTCGGCAAAGTGCATGGCCATGAGCGCGCCGCTTTCGATGCCCGCGGGCGAATCGCAGACGATGTACTCAAAGTCCATCGCGGCCAGGTCCTTGAGGATCTTCTCTACGCCGTCCTGGGTCAAAGCATCCTTGTCGCGCGTCTGGCTGGCGGCCAGCACGAACAGGTTGTCGCACTGCTTGTCCTTGATGAGCGCCTGGTTCAAGTTGGCTTCGCCCTGAATCACATTGATCAGGTCATACACCACACGGCGCTCGCAACCCATGATGAGATCCAGGTTGCGCAGACCGACATCAAAATCGATCACGGCAGTTTTGTGGCCGCGCAGGGCGAGGCCGGTGGCAAAGCTGGCGCTGGTGGTGGTCTTGCCCACGCCACCTTTGCCGGAGGTCACGACGACGATTTTGGCCATGTGTTGCTGATTCTCTGTGGGTTGATACGAATGAAATAACGCTCAGGCAAGTGGCTCGATGATGAGCTTCTCGCCGTCA
This sequence comes from uncultured Gammaproteobacteria bacterium, assembly GCA_947085645.1. Taxonomy (GTDB): domain Bacteria; phylum Pseudomonadota; class Gammaproteobacteria; order Burkholderiales; family Burkholderiaceae_C; genus Acidovorax. The sequence continues at coordinate 21,066 of CAMTXG010000032.1, read as the reverse complement.
AGCCGCACCTGCGCCGGCTTGCCGCGCACGTCGGCGGGCAACTCTGTCTCGGTGGTGCGGTAGATGCCCGCGATGGAGACCAGCTGGGGCTCCAGGCAGGTAGAAAAAATACGCGCTTCGGTGTTGCCACGGGCCCCAGCAATGGCGCGGCCACGCAGCGGGGCGTACACATGGATGTTGCCGTCGGCAATCACCTCGGCGCCAAAGCTGACCACGGCCATCACGACCAGGTCGCCGCCGCGCGCATACACCTGCTGGCCCGAGCGCAGCGGCTTGTCGATAACCATGGTGCCGGGGCCCGCCACGGGCACTTCGCGTACCACTTCGACCTCTACTTCGCGGACCACCTCGCGCACCTCGGCGCGGGCGGGGGGCGCGTCAGGCGCCGGGGCCAAGCCTGCGGCGCGGGCGGCTTCCATCTGCGCAGCGTTGCCGCCGCGCACGGCCACGGGCAAGGTGCTGTGGCTGCGCAACACGGCCACGATGGCGGCAAAATCAATGGATTCTTCGGTCTCGCGCACAGATGCCAGGTCAAGCAGCACCGGGTCGTTGTCAAAAAAACCAGGTGCGTCGGCCACGCGGTCGGCCAGATCAGCTGCAAACAGTGCAGCGTCGGTGGTTTTAAGCACCACGGCCACCACGGGCAGCGAGGCGCTTTTGAGGTCAAAGCTGGTACGGGCCTGGGCCGACGTAGTAAGGGCCATGGATAAGGGTCGTGGAATGGAGCGCGGGAACCTGTTTCAGAAGGCGCAAAGTGTACCGTGGGGCCGCGTAAGCGCTTGTTCATCGCCTCATTGGCAACTTGCCATCGCCTCTGGTGTCCTTGAAGCAGCTGACGCTGCCTGCATCCCTTGGCGCCCCTCACCAACGGGTTCATCACCATACTGCGCCCGGCGCGGCAGGCGCACACGAACCAACCCCGGGCCCGGCAATGCAGATACCGCCAGCACGACTGCACCCGGCCACAACCTTTGTCGCGAAGCCCCCTTTGATAATCGCCCAATGCCCCTGTCCTCCCGCAAAACCCATATCGACTCCCTAGCCGTCTGCCTGCTGCTGGCTTGCTGCATGTTCTGGGGTTTTCAGCAGGTACTGGTCAAGGCCACGGTGGCGGAGGTGGCACCGGTGTTCCAGGCCTTTGTGCGCTTTGCGATAGCCACGGTAGCGGTGGCAGCCTGGTGCCTGTGGCGCGGGGTGCGGCTGTCCAGCGCCGCCGAGCCGGTGGGCGCCCTGCGCGCAGGGCTGCTGGCGGGCGTGCTGTTTGCGGGCGAATTTGCCTGCATCTACCTCGGCCTGCAGTACACCACCGCGTCGCGGCTCACAGTGTTTCTGTATGCCGCGCCGTTCTGGGTGGCAGTGCTGTTGCCGCGGTTCATTCCGGGCGAGGGGCTCAAGGGCTGGCAGTGGCTGGGCCTGGCCGCTGCGTTTGTGGGCGTGGGGCTGGCCCTGGGCGACGGGCTGCTGGGCCCCGCCAACGCAGCGCTGCCGCAAGCCTGGCTGGGCGACCTGCTGGGCCTGGCCGCAGGCCTCATGTGGGCACTGACCACGGTGGTCATCCGCACCACCCCGCTGGCCCGCGTAGCGCCCGCCAAGCAGTTGCTGTACCAGGTGGGTGTGAGCGCCCTGGCACTGCCCTGGCTGTCGCTGGCGCTGGGGGAAACCTGGACGCTGCAGTTCAGCGCGTTTGCCTGGGGGTCACTCTTGGTGCAGGCCCTGGTGGGCGCGTTTGTGAGCTACCTGGCCTGGATGTGGATGCTGGCGCACTACCCGGCCACCAAGATTTCGGTGTTTGTGTTTTTGACGCCCGTGTTTGCCCTGCTGTTCGGCGCGTGGTGGCTGGGCGAGCCCATCACGCCCGGGCTGGTGGCTGCGCTGGTGCTGGTGGCTGCGGGCATCGTGCTGGTGAACCGACGGCCTGCTGCGACGCAGTTTTTGAACGAAAATGGGCTCTAGCGCTTATCCAGCAAGCGCTAGCAGCTATTGTTTTTGATGTCGCCATCCGCAACAGTGCAAAAACGGATCAGGGGAGATCACAGCTTTGGAATCCGAATCCGGCTGATCATCAACGACCCCGATACCGCAAACACCAGCACCAGCGGGTGCAGGGTGAACCCGCCCACCAGTACCTGACCGAACCACAGGTTCTCGCGCACGGCGCCCATATAGGCTGCAAGGGCCATCAGCCCGACCAGCACGATGGAGGTGGGAATGGGCGTGCCTTCAAAGTACTTGACCTTGCCGTCGTCGCCCGACAGGGTTTCGGCCGTGACGTTGTAGCGGGCCAGGCGCGACACACCGCAGGCCACAAAGTAGGCCAGCACGATACGGTCGTACAGCCCCTGCATGCCGCAGCCGTACGCAATGATGGCGGGCGCCACGCCGAACGAGATCACGTCGGCCAGCGAATCGAGCTCGCGGCCCATGGCCGAGCTCTTTTGGCGCCAGCGGGCGATGCGGCCGTCGAACACATCAAAAATCAACGCCGCCAACACCAGCGCGCAGGCAAAGTACACATGCCGCACATCACTGGTTTCCAGAAACGACATGACCGAAAACAACGCCCCCACGCCACACACGGCGTTGCCCAGCGTGAACCAGTCGGCCAGGTGGAACTCGCGGATCATCGAGAAGCGCTTGGGGTGGGAAGGGGTGGTCATGGGCAAATATCTCCTGCAGGGCGCGTGGCGGGGTCGCATTATGGGGCGTGGCTTCATGCCAAAGACTCAGAATGATCGCACTCTGGGCCCGCGTATGTCAGCGATAGCCGTGTTTGCGAATGCAAGATAAAGACCACTTTCCCGCAACACGCAACGTAGGCACCCAGCATGGGTGCTTAAAAGCTCCATCAACGTGGTTTTGATTCACAAGCGCGCTGTGTGCCGCATCTGCAGCTGCGTCCCGCGCACTGAGCGCTCGGCAACAACCTGGGTGATGGCCACAAACGAATGCGGTGACCCACCTGTGATGGGGTGTAGCCGCACCTAATTGGCGTCTGGAGTACCGACGCGGGTTTGCTCGCGGCCCGGATCATTGCGACGTTGTAGCCAGACCATCAATGCGTCTGCAGGCATGGGCCTGCTGTAAAAGTAGCCCTGCATTGTGTGGCATCCCATCGCAAGCAACAGGTCTGCCTGTTCCTGGGTTTCTACCCCTTCTGCGACCAGTCCCATGTGCAAGCTCTTGCCCAGCTGGATGATTGCGGTTGCTATGGAAACGCACTGGCGCGACGTTGTGAGCTGCGACACAAACGACATGTCAATTTTGAGCACGTCAATAGGGAGCTGGCTGAGGTACGCCAAGCTCGAATAGCCCGTCCCAAAATCATCCAGCGCAACTCTGAAGCCATGCAGCCTGAGTTGATCGAGAACACAGCGCAGATTGTCTGCGTCGCGCATCAGCAGGCCTTCGGTGATCTCGATCTCGATGCAACTGGGTTCAACGCCATGGGTTTTGCATTGTTCGCAAAGCGACTCCACAAAGTCGGGCTGGGCGAACTGGACAATGGACACGTTGATGGCTACGTGAAGCCTGTAGCCCAAGGCTTGTGCCCGGGTGATCTGCTGGCAAGCATCCACAAGGACGGCGCGGCTCAAGGGGATGATGAGACCCGTTTCCTCGGCATAGGCAATGAACTCCGACGGTGCAATCAACTGGCCTGTTTCGTCGCGCACGCGTACAAGCGCTTCGACCGTCTCGACCGTCTGTGTGGACACATCGACCTGGGGCTGGTAATGAACCTCCACCCTGCCGCCATCAAGGGCTGCGCGCAGTGTCTTTCCCGTTCGGCTGCGCTGAACCAGCATGTGCTCTATCGACGCGGAATGAAAACTAAGGCGGTTGCGTCCATCAGACTTGGCGCGGTACAGCGCCGAGTCCGCGTGCCGCATAAGGTCCTCTCGGGTCAGCGCATCGTCCGGATAGACACTGATGCCCACACTGCAGCCGATATGAAAATCAGCGCCTTCCACCGTGATGGTTGCAGATACGACATCGATGGCAGCCTGGGCGGCCATGCGCGCCTGCTCGGGGGACTCGATTTCTGGCAACAGGATCATGAACTCGTCGCCGCCTTGCCTGCTGACGGTGGCGTTGCTGGCAAAGGCCCCTGTCAGCCTTTCGGCCACGATGCGCAGGATCATGTCGCCAATATGGTGCCCGTGGGCATCGTTGATGAACTTGAAATGGTCCAAATCCAGAATCATCAACGCCAGCGAGCCATGGGCAGCCACCGCCGACCGCATGGCCTGCGATATCCGGTCTGCCAGCAACAGCCGGTTGGGCAGGTCCGTCAACTGGTCATGCTGCGCCAAGTGGGTCATCTTGATGGCCATCGCGCGTGTTTCACTCACGTCGTGAAACACGATCACGGCACCCACAATGTTGCCCTCGGCGTCCCGTATGGGGGAAGCCGAGTCTTCGACCGGAACCCGGTGGCCGTTGCGGGTGACCAGCAAGGTGTCCAGCGCCATGCCGACAGTTCTTTGCTGCACGAGCGCGATGCGTATGGGGTTCTGGAGCGTGACTTCCTCGCCATGGCTGCGCAAGGGCATGACGCTCTCGATAGGCTGACCCAATGCGTCTTCCATCGCCCATTCGGTCATCGTCTCGGCAACGGGGTTCATGTAGGTGATGCGGCCCACAGCGTCTGTGGCAATCACGCTGTCGCCAATCGAACTCAAAATGACCTGCGCGCGCTCGCGTTCCTCGCCGAGCGCGGCCTCGGCAGCACTGACTGCTGTGACATCCGTGAGCAGAAGCAACGCGCCCCAGGCGTTTTTTGCGTCCAGCCGCAGCACTGCCGACGCATGAATATGCCGTTTGCTGCCGTCGGTTGCGCGGTAACTCAGTGCGATGCTGGCGTCCGCGGGTGATTTGTCCCGCCCTGCCTGGTGCAGCAGGCGTTCAAGCAGCGTCTGCACACTGTGCGCCAGTTCCTCTGCCAGCACGGCCCGAACCGGCGCGCCCGCGAATCCACCGGGTGGAACGCCAAACCAGCGGCCGTCCTGGTCGCTGCAAAGCTGGCATCTGAGGTCGCTGTCCCAGAACGTGATGTGCCCTGGCACATTCTTGATGACATCGGCCAAGTCACGCTGCGTGCTCCAAAGTCTCTGCTGCTCGCGGCGCAGGGCAAGCTGCACTTGCACCCTTGCTCTTACCAGCTGGATGTTGAAAGGCTTGGGAACGAAGTCTGACGCACCCACTTCAAAGGCCTTCAGCTCATGATCCACATCATCGTTGCTGGTGATGAAAATGATGGCGGCGTCCTGCGTTTCTGGGCAGCTCCTCAAATCAGCACACAGCTGATAACCGTCACGCTCTGGCATGGAGATATCCAGAAGGACCACGCTGGGCTTCAATCGTTTCGCCAGGCTCAAGACTTCGGTGGCCCGGGTGGTAAAGGCGACGGTCCCGAGGTCCTTGACCACAGCATGCAGCGTTTGCACGCAGACGACATCGTCATCAACGATAAGAATATGTTCAGCCTGTTCGCCATGATGGCCGCGCGCTGCGATTGCCCCACTGGACATGTTGTGCTGCCTTTCAGATGTAGCCGAGCTTTCGCTCTCCGCCGATAAGTGTGCCTCAACAATGTGAAAATCGCTGCACGAGAAATGTGCAGGTAGCGGCCCTTGATGAGGCCGGGAGCGGGGACAGGCCCCGCGTCGCCCCACCTCATGGGAGCGTAAACACAACGCGGAGAACGAGCACCCCATGCGCTTGAACAAGCTGTCACTGTCCCCACTGGTCTGGACGGCCGCCACATTGGTTATCGGGGTTGCGGCGAGCGTGCTGCTGGCCTACTACCAGAAAGATTCCAACACCCGATCCGCTCAATCCAGATTTGAAGCGCTCTCTGAGGATGTTGTTGAGCGCCTCCAGCGGCGCATACAACTTTATGAATACGGCCTGCGGGGGGCCAGAGCGGTGGTCGTCACGGCTGGCGAGACGGGTATCAACCCACGCTTGTTCCGCCAATACACCGAGACGCGCAATTTCGCCCAAGAGTTTCCGGGCGCGCGGGGGTTCGGCTTCATTCGAAGGGTGCCCAGGCCGCAAACGGATGCTTATCTGCAAGCCCGACGGGCAGACGGACTCCCGGATTTTTCAATCAAGTCACTGAACGAGCACACTGAAGAACGCTTCGTCATTGAGTACATCGAACCGGTGGAGCGCAACCGTGTGGCCCAGGGATTGGACATAGGATCGGAAGCGAATCGCCGCCAAGCCGCTGTGTCTGCCATGCAAACGGGCAAGGCCACGATCACCGGCCCCATCACCCTGGTCCAGACAGCTGGGGACCCACAGCGCTCCGTGCTGTTCCTGCTGCCGGTGTACCGCAGCGGCGCCACCCCTGCAGAAATTGACCAGCGTGAATCCGACGCTTTCGGCTGGACCTACGCACCCCTGGCATTGAGCGAGGTGTTGGCCGACTTCAACATGGCGCAGTTGCAGTACGACCTGTCGATCACGGATTTTTCCAACCCCTCCACACCCGAGGCCGTTTTCGACAGCCGCCGGCAATCCGGCGGGGGCGATATCACTTTGCATCAGACCCTGGAGCGCGAAATTTACGGCCGTTTGTGGCGCTTTAACCTGACAGCGCGGCCCGAGTTCGTTGCCAGCCTGGGCCAGTTTTCCTGGCTTGCGGTACTCGCTATCGGGGCGGGTGCAAGCCTTCTCATTGCGCTTCTTGTGGGGTCGGCGCGGGTCAGCATAGAACGCAAGCGAAAGAACCTGCTGCAGCAGGCCCAGTTGGCCACCATTGTGGAGAACTCCGCAGACGCCATCGTGGGCGAATCCAAGGACGGCAAAGTCATCATCTGGAACCCGGCAGCGGAGCGCCTGTTTGGATATGAACGGCGCGACGTGATCGGGCAGCCCATGATCGAACGCATGACGCCAGAAGCTGAAAGGGCCAAAGAACAGCAGTTGGTGCAGAGTGTTTTGTCCCAAAGCCAAGTGCAGCCTGCGGATACAACCCTTTTGACCAAGAGCGGTGTCCCTGCGCTGGTTTCCGTAGCAGCAAGTGCCATACGCGACGAACATGGGAACATCATTGGCATCGCGCGGTTCGTGCGCGACATTCAAGACCGTCTGCGCGCAGAAAAAGCGATGGCAGACCTGGCCGCCAGCCTGGAAAAGCAGGTGGAAAGCCGCACGGCCGAACTGGAAATGGCACGCCACGACCTGCAGACGGTGCTGGATTCCGTGCCGTCCATGATCGGCTACTGGGACAAGAACTTGCGAAACCGCGTTGCCAATCGCGCCTACACCGATTGGTTTGGTATGGATGCACGCACTCTCTTTGGCAAGTCGATGGTGGACGTGCTGGGCGGCGATCTTCTTGCGCGCAATCAGTCCTACATTGACGCCGCGCTGCGTGGTGAGCGGCAACAGTTTGAAAGAGCCATCCCCCGTCCGGACGGCAAAGGAATGCGCCACTCGCTGACCAACTATTTGCCCGACGTGGTTGACGGCGATGTGCGTGGCTTTTATGTGATCGTGCATGACGTGACCGAAGTGGTGGAGAGTCGGCAAGCCATCACCAAGGAGCGCGAGCGGCTGGCGCACATCATCGAAGGCACCCACGTTGGCACCTGGGAATGGAACGTCCAGACCGGCGAGATCATCATCAACGAGCGCTGGGCGGAAATCATCGGCTACTCCCTGGCTGAACTGAGCCCTACGACGATTGATACCTGGAAGGCCCACGCGCACCCCGATGACTTGCCGCAGGCGCAAGCGCTTCTCGACCAGCATTTCAAGGGCATCAATCCGCAATACCAGAGCGTCATGCGCATGCGCCACAAGCACGGGCACTGGGTGTGGATCCAGTCGCGTGGCAGGACGTTCACCCGCACACCCGACGGCGAACCCGAATGGATGTACGGAACACACCAGGACATCACGGCGGCCAAAGAGGCCGAAGTACGGCTTCAGGAAGTGGTGGCAATGCTGGGAGGAGTGCTCAGTGCTGCCACCCAGCAATCCATCGTCGCCACCGACAAAAACGGCATCATCACGCTCTTCAATACGGGAGCTGAAAAGATGTTGGGCTACACAGCCCAGGAGCTTATGGGTATCAGCTCTCCGGCTCCCTTGCATCTGCGAGAGGAAGTGGAGGCCTACGGCGAAGAACTGTCGAAGCGCTACGGGTATCCCATCCAGGGCTTCAGGGCGTTTGTGCATGAGGCCGAGCGGCTGGGCTTTGAAACCCGCGAATGGACGTATGTGCGCAAAGACGGGCATCAACTGCGTGTGCAGCTCTCCGTCAACACGATTCGCGACACGCAGGGCGACATTCTGGGGTACCTCGGTATTGCGCAGGACATGACGGAACGTCACCGCCAGGACCGGGCCCTGCGCCACGCCAAGGCGGCTGCCGAAACCGCCAGCACGGCCAAAAGCATGTTTCTTGCAAACATGAGCCACGAAATCCGCACGCCCATGAACGCGGTGCTGGGGGTGGCCCATTTGCTGGCAGACACATCGCTCGATGATGACCAGCGTCAGCTCCTGAAAAAGCTCCAGATCGCGGGCCGCTCGTTGTTGGGAATCATCAACGACATTCTGGACATCTCCAAGATTGAAGCGGGCGAGATGACCACCGAATCGGTGGTCTTTCCTCTGCCCGAGCTGATCAACGAGCTTGTGGAGCTCTACTCCCCACAGGCCGAATCGAAGGGCGTTGCGCTGCAGGCGCGCGACTTGAATGAACTTCCGGTAGCTCTGGAGGGCGACCCGACACGGCTGCGCCAGGTACTTTCCAACTTGTTGGGCAATGCCATCAAGTTCACCCAGCAGGGCTCTGTGCGGCTTGAGGTGGAGCGCATGCACAGCACCGCCCTGGTGGATCAGCGCGCCTGGTTGAAGTTCTCCGTCATAGACACTGGTGAAGGCGTTTCCGAGTCGGCAATAAAGAACCTGTTCACGCCATTCGCCCAGGCTGATGCGTCCACCACACGCCGGTTTGGTGGCACCGGGTTGGGGCTTTCCATCGTCAAGCGCATGGCCTAGCTGATGGGCGGCGATGTCGGCGTAGAAAGCGTTCTGGGCCAAGGCAGTACGTTCTGGGTGCAGTTGCCGTTCGCCGTTCCAGAAGAAAGCGAGTCTGTATCGCCTGTCGCCTCCAAGCAAGACCGACTGACCGTGTTCATAGCGGATGACAACGAAATTGATCTGGAGGGGCTGACCAGAATGTGCCAGGCCTTTGGCTGGCGCACGACGGCGGTTGCGTCAGGCACCGAGCTGGTGCACCGCATGCAGGACCTGGCCGATGCACACCAGGCACTGCCCGACGCGCTGGTGGTTGACTGGAAGATGCCCGGTCTGGACGGAATTGAGGCACTGGGCTTGTTGGCAGACCGGCTGGGGGCCGAGGCGCTTCCTGCCACCCTGGTGGTGTCTGCCCACGAACGGGAGCAAGTGGCCAGCCTTGACCGCTCCGGGATCGTCAACCGTATTCTGACCAAGCCCGTCAACCCGTCCACCCTGTTCAATGCCGTCAACGCGTCCGTGGCAGAGTACACCGGCAATCACGACCACGTGATTGCCAGCACCCGGCTGGACTCGATGCGCGGCTCGTGGCTTCAAGGTCTGCGCATTTTGCTGGTGGACGACAGCGACATCAATTTGGAGGTTGCGCGCAGAATTCTCGAAAAGGAAGGGGCCACCGTGGAGGTCCGTACCAACGGTCGCGAGGCGGTGGAGGTGCTTGAAAATTCGCTGTCCGACACCGTGGTCTATGACGCCGTACTGATGGACGTGCAGATGCCGATCATGGATGGCTATGAGGCCACGTCTTTTGCGCGCCGTGAGTTGGGCATGACGGAAATCCCGATCATTGCGCTCACTGCGGGCGCGCTGTCCGAAGAACGGCGCCGCGCAGACGCGGCAGGCATGGACGCGTTCCTTACCAAGCCGCTGGACCCGGCGCTTTTGGTGCGGACCTTGCACAAGCATGTCAGCAAGCGAAGAGGGACACCGGTAACAGTCGCGGTGGCCATCGGAGAGGTTGCTGCCGCACAGGCTTCGCCCCCAAACTGGCCAGAGATTGAGGGCATCGACGCCGCCGTGTCGATGAAGTTGCTGCAAGGCGATGAAGACCTTTTTGTCGGCCTGCTGCAACGCTTTGTGAACGACTACGGCAACGCCGATTTCGAGCTGCCCACAGATCACACTGCGGAGGCACGCGCGGCTTTCATAGCGCGCGTTCACAAGCTGCGCGGCTCCTCGGGCATGTTGGGTGCCAAAGCGCTGCATGCCGTTGCGTCCACGCTGGAGGCGCAACTGCGCGACCTGGACAATCAGCCGTCTGAGCGCACATCGCTTGACGCATTGATTGCCAGTTCGATCACATCGCTCAATAGCGCGTTGCAGCAGTTGACAGCGGCATCGTCTGACACGCGTGCTGCGTTCGCAAAGAAAACCGCCGCATCGCGCGAACCGGTGCCTGCGCAGGCACCCGACATGCCAGCCCCCACCATCGACGAGGCGGGCTTACAGAGAATTCATGCTTTCGTGCAACTGCTTGAAAGGCAAGACTTGGCGGCCATGGGGCAGGTTGATGCTGTGGCGCCGGATTTGCTGGCGTTAATGGGCCCGGAGGACCTGGCCGTGCTGAGCGACGCTGTTCAAGCGCTCGACTTTTCGTCGGCACAGCAAACAATTGCCGCCCGGCTGCCAGAGAGGGCGTGACGAATTTCATTCGAACGGCATGACCCGACAAGGCATCGGTGGCCTTCGTCGGCTTAAGATGCTTTGACAACTGTATTTCTAGCAAGAGCCCCCTACCCATGCCCCCCCTACTTGATTCAGACCGCGCCAGTCTTCTGATCGTTGACGACGATATCTCGGTGATCCAGGTTCTGGCCAAGGCACTTGCTGGCATCGGGAGCATCCGGTACGCGCTGAACGGCAGCGATGCGCTGCGACTGGCAGAGCAAGAGCCGCCCGACGTCGTTTTGCTGGACGCCCATATGCCGGGCATGACGGGCTTTGAAGTGCTGGTCGCCATGCGCGCCCAGCCCCTGTTGGAGGACGTGCCTGCCATCTTCATCACCAGCCACAGCAGCCAGGAGATGGAAGAAGAAGGGCTGGCCAAGGGCGCTGCGGACTTCATCGCCAAACCCTTCCACCCGGCCATTGTTGCTGCGCGCGTGAAAACGCAACTGCGGCTCAAACGCGCCCTGGACCGGCTGCGCCAGCTCTCCTCCACCGACCCCCTCACCGGCGTGTCCAACCGGCGCATGCTGGATGAAACACTGCCGCAGGAGTGCAAGCGCGCTCAGCGCAACCGAACCCCCTTGTCGGTCATCATGCTGGACGTGGATCATTTCAAGCGATTCAACGACACCTACGGGCACGCAGCGGGTGATGACGCCTTGAAAGCCGTGGCCAACGCCATGCTGGCATCGACCAACCGCCCGGCCGATCTGGTCGCCCGCTATGGCGGAGAAGAATTTGCGGTGGTGCTGCCCAGCACGGATGGTGCCGGTGCCATGGCGGTGGCGAGAACGCTGATGGACAACGTGGCCGCACTCAAGACCCCCCATGTGGCTTCAGAGACGGGGTTTTTGACCGTTTCCTTGGGCATTGGCTGCTTTGATAAGGAGTCCAGCCACTGGAATGCACCCCCCGCTGGTCTCAGGGACCTGGCCAGCAGCGCTGCGCAACCGGTATGCGACGCCATGCTGTTGAAAACGGCCGACGAGTCGCTGTATGCGGCAAAGCAAGGCGGGCGGGCGCGGGCAGTGCTGGCGCGGTGTCACGGCGCCATCGACTCCTGAAAACCTGTTCAAGGCCCAGTGGCGGGCCCGTCACGCCCGCCTTGCGGGCGAAACACCCGCCACTCTCTCGCTACGGCTGTTCAGGCAATGCTTGTCGGTCAGCCGCAAAAGCAACGTACCAGTCCAGACACCCCGGGTTGGCCATGGCGTCCTTGTTGACCACCTTCTCGATGGGCTGGCCCAGCAGCAGTTTCTTGATGGGCAGCTCCTGCTTCTTGCCGCTCAGGGTGCGCGGCACCTCGGCCACCACAAAGATGTCGTCGGGCACAAAACGGGGGCTCAGCGCCGTGCGCACTGCGCCGTTGATGCGCGCGCGCAGGGCGTCGTCCAGCACGCTGCCGGGGCGCAGCACCACGAACAGCGGCATGTAGCTTTCACGGCCCAGGTATTCCAGGTCGACCACCAGGCTGTCGAGCACTTCGGGCAGGGATTCGACCGCGCTGTAGATCTCGCTCGTGCCCATGCGCAGGCCGTGGCGGTTGATGGTGGCGTCGCTGCGGCCGTAGATGACGCAGCCGCCGTTGGTGCCGATCTTGAGCCAGTCGCCGTGGCGCCACACTGCGCCCATGCTCGTGGGGCCATCACCACCGCCGGGCTGGCGGCCGTGGCCTGCGGGGTACATGTCGAAATAGCTCGACATGTACCGCGAGCCATCCTTGTCGCCCCACAGGTACAGCGGCATGGATGGAATGGGCTGCGCGCAGACCAGCTCGCCCACCTCGTTCATCACTGGCAGGCCTTCAGCGTTCCAGGACTCCACCGCCGCGCCCAGCATGCGGCACTGCATCTCGCCGGGCACCTGCGGCATCTCGCGGTGGCCGCCGATGAAGGCACCGCAAAAGTCGGTGCCGCCGGAGATGTTGTTCCACCAGATGTCGTGCGTGCCTAGCGCCTCGAACTGCGTCGTGCCCCATTCCTGCACCTCGGGCGACAGCGGCGAGCCCGTGGTGCCCAGAGCGCGGATGCGGCTCAGGTCGCCATAGTCGGCCAGCGTGATGCCCGCCTTCATGCAGTTGGCAAAAAACGCAGCGCCCGCGCCGAAGAAGGTCACGCCCGTCTCGGCGGCAAAGCGCCACAGCACGCCCCAGTCGGGGCGTTCCTTGCTGCCGCCGGGGTTGCCGTCGTAGATCACGCAGGTGGTGCCCGAGAGCAAGCCGCTGAGCTGCGCGTTCCACATCACCCAGCCGGTGGAGCTGTACCAGTGGTAGCACTCGCCAAAGCTGTTGGCCTCGTAGCTGCAGCCGATGTCGTTGTGCAGCACCTTGAGCTGCAGCGCCACCAACACCGTGCCGCCATGGCCGTGCACGATGGGCTTTGGGAGGCCCGTGGTGCCACTGGAATAAACGATCCACAGCGGGTGGTCAAACGGCAGCCACATCGGCTCAAACGCTGCAGTTTCAGCATCATTTTGGGCTGTAGCGCTTATCCATCCTGCGCAACCAGCTATCGAAACAGAAGCATCCAGATTACCCAGCAGCACCACATGCTGCACGCTGGGCAGCGCCGCGCGCAGCTCGGCCAGCACGCCGGTGCGGTCGTGGTCACGCCCGCCGTAGGTCACGCCGTCCACGCTGATGAGCACCTTGGGCTCGATCTGGCGGAAGCGGTCGAGCACGGCGTGTGTGCCCATGTCGGGCGCGCAGATGCTCCACACGCCGCCGATGCTGACCGTGGCCAGGAAGGCGATCATGGCCTCGGGCACGTTGGGCAGGTAGGCGGCGACGCGGTCGCCGGGCTCAATGCCCTGGGCCTTGAGGTGCAACGCCAGCGACGCGACCTGGCGGCGCAGCTCGGGCCAGCTCAGCTCGCGGTGGTGGCCTTTTTCATTGCAGCTGATGATGGCGGGCAGGCCTGCGGCGTGCGCGGCATCGACATGGCGCAGCGCCTGGCGCGCGTAGTTGACCTGGGCGCCCGGAAACCACTGGGCGCCGGGCATGGTGTTTTTGCCCAGCACGGCGGTGTGGGGCGTGGGCGATTCGATCTTGAAATAGTCCCAGATGCTTTGCCAGAAGGCGTCCAGATCGGTGGTAGACCAGCGCCACAGCGCGTCATAGCTGTCCCACTGCAGGCCGCGCTCGTCGCGCAGCCAGTTCTGGTACAGACGGATCTGGGGTATGAAGGGCGGGGTGGTGGGTGTTGTTGTCTCCATGGCGACGCAGCGTACCAGCGCGCCCGCAGACTGACCATGCCGGGCCGTCCCCGAATTGACAGTACACATAGCATCCCTGCGCTTGACTGCGGTATTCCTCGCAGCTTTACGCAATCGTTACATACACTCGCAGCCTTATTCCATCTGCGCGCAGCCCTTTTGTGCCGTCTTTCATCCTGAAAGGGTGCTGTGCAAATGCCTCTCCCTGCCTTGCCGCGCCGCTGTGCGCGCATCGGCTGGGGCCACGCCCCTTTCGGGATGCCCTGCTTCGCAACGCCGCCACGCCAGCGCACGCGTGGCAGTTTGCAGCGCGTGGCCCACCTCCCTGCGATGTGCAGGCGGGACGCTGCGGTACCACGACCCATGCCGCTACCCAGCCCCCGCTTTTGCCGCCTTTTCGCCCTGGCTGAAAAGGCGCGACCGCTTGTATTCAACAGCCTTTTGGTGCCTCATGGGCACCCGGAGCGCAGTGAGTGCGGCCTGTGCATCCCTTTTTTGATCTTCCTGAAAGGTGACCCCATGGAACTTCTCATCTCGGCGGGGCTGATCCTCGCCATCGTGCTGTGGGGCGTGATTGCCCCCAGCACCCTGGGCGCCGTGTTCGACACGGCGCTCGCTGCCATCACGCGCAACTTCGGCTGGTTCTACCTGTGGGTGGTGCTGGGGCTGGTGGTGATGGCGATCATCCTGGCGTTCAGCCGCTATGGCGACTTGAAGCTGGGCCAGGAGGACGACGAGCCGGAGTTCTCCATCGGCGCCTGGTTTGCCATGCTGTTTGCGGCGGGCATGGGCATTGGCCTGGTGTTCTGGGGTGTGGCCGAACCCATCTCGCACTACGGCGCCCCGCCGCCGGGCATTGCCGCCAACACGCCCGAGGCGGCCAACGCGGCCATGCGCTACAGCTTCTTCCACTGGGGGCTGCACCCCTGGGCGGTGTACAGCATCGTGGCGCTGTCGATTGCGTTCTTTCAGTTCCGCAAGGGTGGCTCGGCGCTGGTCAGCACGGCGGTGATGGCCCTGCCCTGGGCGCCGCTGCAGCGCATCGGGCCGCTCGTTAACATTCTGGCGGTGATCGCCACCGCGTTTGGCGTGGCCGCGTCGCTGGGCATGGGGGCGCTGCAGATCAACAGCGGGCTGCACACCGCCTTTGGGCTGCCCGTGGGGCCTTCGTCGCAGGTGGGCATCATCGTGGTGACCACGGTGCTGTTTCTGGCGTCGGCGGTGACGGGCGTGACGCGCGGCATCAAGTGGCTGTCCAGCATCAACCTGGTGGTGGCGTCGCTCTTGGCGCTGGCGGTGTTTGTGCTGGGACCCACGGTGGCCATCATCGACACGTTTACCAATACGCTGGGCAGCTACCTCACCGAGTTTGTGCGCATGAGCCTGCGCATGACGCCCTTTCGCGACAGCGGCTGGGTGGGCGGCTGGACGGTGTTTTACTGGGCCTGGTGGGTGAGCTGGTCGCCGTTTGTGGGCCTGTTCATCGCACGCGTTTCGCGCGGGCGCACCATTCGCGAATTCATTCTGGGCACCGTGTTGGCGCCCACGCTGGCGGCGTTTGTGTGGTTCTCGGTGTTTGGCGGCACTGCGCTGCACATGGAGATCATGCAGGGCATCCCGCTGGCCGAAGCCGTCAACGCCGACGTGTCGACCGCGCTGTTTGCCATGTTCAGCGCCCTGCCTTGGGGCGCCGTGATGTCGTTTGTGGCCACGCTGCTGGTGCTGGTGTTCTTTGTCACGTCGGGCGACTCGGCCACGCTGGTGCTGGGCATGATGAGCACCGGTGGGCAAGAGAACCCCTCGGCCCGCGTCAAGATCATCTGGGGCGTGCTGGTGTCCGGCATTGCCATCAGCCTGCTGCTGGCAGGCGGCGTGAAGGCGGTGCAGACCGCCACCATCGTGTTTGCGCTGCCGTTCACCGCCGTCATCTTGCTGATGGCGCTGGCGCTGTGGCGCGGCGTGAAGGCCGACTGGGAAGCGGATGACCGGCGGGACCGTGCACTGCGGCGGCGCATGCGGGAGATGGTGGGGAGCCCTGGTGGGGATGCACCCGCCCCCGGCGCTGCACCATCCGCCCCCGCCAAGCGGGTGCCGTGAAGATGCCAAGCGACGCATTGACGGCGTTTTAGGTGTTTTTGGCTGCCAGCGCCCTATTTATAAGCGCTAGCAGCTATCAAAACAATAGTACACAAAACGAATCAACGCGACGTCTCAAAGCCCTGCCCGGGCTGCCCGCCGCAACGTCTATCATCCGCAGCCACACCCGCCGCGCTGCGCTGTGGCGCGCGGTTCCTTTTCTACACTTTCTGCGACGTCAGACCTCCCCATGCACATGCTTATCTCCGCCTGGCCCGCACTGGTCTGGCTGTTGCCCGCGCTGGCGCTGGTGTCGGCCCTGTACTTTCTGACCAAGGGCGACCGCCGGGCGCTGGGCCATCTGATGGTGTTGCTGGCGTGTTTTGTGGTAGGCGCGCTGCTGATGGAGTTCTTCGTCTTCATGGCTGCACGCATGGCGCGTTCGGGCAGTGCGCAGGCCCACCCGGTGCTGGGCGCGGGCACGCTGCAGCTGCTCGAGACCGTTGCCAACCCGCGCTCGCTGACCGCGGCGCCCGGTTCGTTGGCATGGGTGGCGGCGTACAGCGTGCTGCTGTCGTACCTGTGGCTGGTGGTGACGTGGGGGCTGCATTTGCGCGGCAAGACGAAGCCGGCCCCCGCACGCAAGAAGGCGGGCAAAGCCCCGCGCAAAACAGCCAGGGCCTGAGAACCTGCACCACGGCTGTCTGCTGGCCAAATTTCAAGTGTTTTTGGCCTCTAGCGCTTATCCACAAAGCGCTGATAGCTATTTAATTTGCAGCACTACTCCCTCGGCATGGCAGGTTGATGCAGGGCAAGGCCCGCCAGAGGCCACCCACCCACAATGGCATGCACCCCTTTCTTTGCGTTGTTCTTGCCATGACCCTTCACAGCGACGTTCTCATCGTCGGCGCCGGCCCGGCGGGCCTGTCGCTGGCCATCTCATTGGCGCAGGCCGGTTTGACCGCCACGGTGGTGGAGCAGCAGCCTGAATGCGCCCTGTCGCAGCCCGCGCCGGACGGCCGGGAGATTGCGCTGACCCACCCCAGCCGTGCGACCCTGCAGCGGCTGGGCACCTGGGCGCATCTGGCCGACCATGAGGTAGGCCCCATTGGCCAGGCGCAGGTGCACGACGGCCCGCTGGGCCACCACAGTGCGCTGCAGTTGAGTGCGCCGCCAAGTGCACCAAGCAACCCGCGCGGCGGCGCTACAACGGCGCCGCTGGGCTTCATCGTGCCCAACCATGCGTTGCGCCGCAGCGCCTACGCGGTGGCCGCACGCACACCGGGCGTGCTCATCATCACCAGCGCCCAGGTCACCCGCGTGGCTACGCTGGGCGCGCAGGCCGAACTGGACTACGCGCCCGCAGACTCCACCACCAACACCCCCGAGCGCCTGTGCGCCCCGCTGCTGGTGGCCGCCGACAGCCGCTTTTCAGCCACGCGCCGCCAGCTGGGCATTGGCGCGCAGATGACCGACTTTGGCCGCACCGTCATCGTCTGCCGCATGCGCCACACGCTGCCCCACGGCGGCGTGGCGCATGAGTGTTTTGGCTACGAACGCACGCTGGCCGTGTTGCCCCTGCCTGATGACCCGGAGGGCGGACAACCGCTGTGCTCGGTGGTGGTCACAGCCGCCACTGCCGACGCCACCGCGCTCATGGCCCAAAGCCCCGAGGCCTTTGCGGCCCAGGTGCAGGCGCAGTTCAACGCGCGGCTGGGGCCCATGCAGCTGGTGGGCGAGCGCCACGCCTACCCGCTGGTTGCCGTGTACGCCCAGCGCTTTACCGGCCCGCGCTGCGCGCTGCTGGGAGACGCCGCTGTGGGCATGCACCCGGTCACGGCCCATGGCTACAACCTGGGACTGGCGGGGGTGGAGCGGCTGACCGGAGCACTGGTGGCCGCCCGCCAGCGCGGGCAGGACATTGGCAGTGCCCACGCACTGGCGCCGTATGCCCGCGCCCACCACCGGCACGCCTGGCCCATCTACCAGGGCACCAACGCCATCGTGCGCCTGTACACCGACCCGCGCCCGGTGCCGCGCCTGCTGCGCCAGTGGGTGCTGCAGGGCGCGCGGCACCTGCCGCCGCTGCAGGCGGCCATCGTGGGGCAGCTCACGGGCCAGCCGCCACGGTGGATGCGCGCGCTGGCGCCCAGGTAGTAGCAGCACGTCATTCGCAACGGGAGCGGCACAAGCCAGCGCCACCGTGGAACTGGCTTCGGGCCACCCGTGGCGTCCCTCTCAGGGCAAAGACTCTCAGCCTCTCAGGGGAAGCCATCCTCCACACCGAGGGTTGCCATGCCATACAGCGGCGCGCCCAGCCATGGGCGCCACAGCATGTCCAGCGCAATACCCGTCCAGCCGTAGCACTCCGACACGCTCTGCTCGCGCAGCAGTGCAAGGCGCGGGTGCACCTGCTCCAGCTCGGCCATGCGGCCTACGCCCCAGTGAAACTCTGCGCCAGTGGGCCCCACGCTGGCGTTGGCAGACGCACGACCGACGGCCTGGCGCGTGAGCACATCCAGCACCATGCGCGAGCCCGCGGGTGCGCACTGTGCAAACTCGGCCAGCACGGCGTGCACTTGCTCGGGCTGCAGGTACATCAACACCCCCTCGCAGACCAAGAGCACGGGTTGCGCATCGGTTTTCTTGGGCAGCCCCAGCCGCTTCCACCAGCCGGGCTGGGCCAGGTCCACCCGGGCATGCCGCGCGCGCGGGCAGTGCAGCGGCAGCAGCTGCTCGCGCAGCGCCATCACCTCGGGCAGGTCGGCATCCAGCCACTGGTTGGCGCCCGTGTCGAGCCACTGGAAATGGTGGGTGAGCCCGCAGCCCAGGTTGACGCCCAGGGCCTGCGGATGCTCTGCAAAAAACGCCTGTCCCACCTGCTTGATCGCCCGCGTGCGCCACAGCACGTTGAGCACGGTGGGCAGGTCGTCCAGGTACGCATTGATGTCCGCCCCCAGCTCGGCCAGCAGCTGGGTGGCTACCGCGTCGTGGCAGGCCAGCCACGCAAAGTACCGCCCGCCATGCGCGCGGGCCGCCAGGGGGATGAGCAAGGTGCTGGGCACGGCGTGGAGCTGGGCGCGCTCCAGCAGGCAGGGCTGGTCGGTGCCGCAGTCCTCTTGTTGCGCGGAGGTGGCCTGTGCGCGCTGTGGATGGGCGGGGCGTCGTCGGCTGGGGGGCGGCGGCTGGGGCATGGGGCTCTCCTCGGGTGGCGAGAAGGCGCCACGGTGGGTGGGATGCGGGAGGCCCAGGGCACAGGCCTTCCCCATTGTGACCGTGTTGAAGTTCAAATCGGTGGCACTTCATCGGGAGTTGGGCCAAGTGTTCGACTGTTCCTAAAGCCAAGGTGCTGGGATCGCAAAAACGAACACTATGCCCACAAACTTTTGCTGCTGGTTACTCTTGTCACGCTTACTTGCGCACATGGGAGGAAAGAATTCCTTTCCCCTTCAATTCCAGGTTTATATATGTCAGCTGAGATTGCTTCGTCCCTTTACTTGGTTGGCTACGCCAATTCTTTTGCGCAGTCGATGAGCCAAAACCAGTGGGATGTTTTAGTGCTAACACCAGAGGAATATATCAGTATTCTGGAGGATCGAGCAAAACACAACCCCCAAGTTGCTTCCAGTTTACGATCGATTCTATCCCGCAGCAGTTTGGGGAAATACTGGAACACAGTCATTAGTCGGAATGCTGGCGAACCCTGGGTGGGCCCGGTTGCAATGGGTGCGAACGATGCCATCGTGGTAACGAAAACATTAAACGCGCTTGGCATCGCGGGCATCACAACCTACGTCAAAACCACTGCTGCTGGCACTTATATAATCATTAAAGGTTATGCAGCACACAGGAGCGCCGCACTAAATGGTACTCGCTACCTCGCCAGCAATCCAAAGATGGTGCAGTTGGGCTTAGGCATGAAGGGGATGGGTGGCGCTGTCAAAGGCGGATTTATATTGAGTGTTGTAGTCGCAACCGGCATTGAAATTGCAGATTTCATCTTCAATGATGAAAAGACTATGTATGACTTAGTCGGCGGTATTGGCGTGGAAGCCGCGAAAGCTGGTCTGGCATCCTTGGCAGCCTATGCCATTGGCACAGGTGTGGGACTGGTCACAACTGTCGCCGTAGCGCCCTTAATCGGGATAGTGATTGCGACATTCGCCGTTGGTTTAGTACTAAACAAGCTCGACGCACACTACAAAATAAAACAATCGGTCATCGATGGATTCAAGGCGCTTCCAGAGGTAGCAGCCGAGGGAATATACACAATCAATACAAGTTCAAAGAACTGGCAGGACAGAATAAAGACAGAAGTTCGCACCACACAAAATCAAATCTATCAAAGTCTAGTGGATTGGCTATGCCCAATCTGTCGGAGATATTAAGATGAATCACTCAATGGTCGACGTGAGACGTTTGAGAAAAGCGCTTTGGCTAATTATTCCCATGTTTACGGGAATAATATATCTATCTTGGTGGATTACTTTGACGACAATTTACTCCGTGGAGGAGATCGTTCAAAACGCACCTACTATTCGCATATGGCCCGCAGGAATTATCGGGCCCTTTGCGATAATTTTTTTTGGCATCTGCTTAGTGCTAGCAATAGTGCGCTCAACATATTATGAGGGAGCAATAACTAAAGCGTTGGACCGCCTGTTGCTCATCTCCGGAGTCATTCAAATCGCCCTACTTATGATTGTGCTTACGATGTCTTCGTTGATCCAGGATCAGGTCATGCCCAAACTCGGATATAGCAACTGCACATTACTCCAAGGCAATCCAACTCTTTGGTTTACGGACTGGATCAAAAATCCCGAATGGTGCGTACATGGAAAAGACCGTCAATGGGTGCATGAACAGGCTAAAGCGGTCCCGCCCAAATGATTTGTCGTCAATGAGACTATGACCTGGATCCGTGACCTGATGGTCAAGATTTTTCTGATTCTCCATTGAAATCAACGGCTTGGATGCTATGTGACGTTTCACCCAACAGGTGAAGCGACCATGACCGACTTTGTAATCAAACAATTGCCCTACGACTTGAGC
>CAMTXG010000031.1:0-30883 GCA_947085645.1 uncultured Gammaproteobacteria bacterium | reverse complement strand
GGCGGCGTTGCAAATCCTCGCGATACACCCGGTATCGCTCCGGTTTGCGCCTTGCCAGTGCAAAAAATCCATCCTTTTTATTTGTGCCATCAAGCGTGAAGCACTGCACTGGAGGCCGTTTCGCTTTCAACGTTCCAAGTCTGACAAATTTCACGCCGCGCATGCGCCCGGTGGCCCCGCGCACTTCAAGGTGCGGCAGCCCCTGGCAAGCGCGGCGCCAGCGGTGCCAGGCCCCGCATGCGGTCGCGCAGGTCTTCGCTGACCTCGCGGATGTCGACATCGCTGCGCACCACGCGGGGCGTGATCACGACGAGCAGTTCTGTGCGGCTGCCGATGTTGCTGGTGGTGCCGAACAGCCCGCCCACCAGGGGCAGGTTGTGAAGAATGGGGATGCCTGACTTGCCTGTGGTGTTGTTGCCCTGGATGAGCCCACCCATGACGATGGATTCGCCCGAGCGCACGGCCAGTTTGCTGGACAACTGCCGCTGCAAAAATGCACGCTGCTTGCTCACCTCGTCTTGCTGGCCTACGTCGGTTACCGACTGGTCCACCTGCATGGTGACCACGTTGCCAGAGTTGACAGACGGTGTCACCATCAGGTTCACACCCGTGTCTTTGTACTGAATGGTGGTGCGAACAATGCCGTCGCTGGTGATGGTTTCGCCCGCCTGGATGGGGGTTTGCGTGCCCACGGCAATGGACGCGGTGTGGTTGTCCAGCACCATCAGCGATGGGCTGGCAATGACCTTGACCATGGTTTTCTTGGACAGGGCATTGAGCACGGCCCGCACATTGCCCGCCGGGTTCTTGAGGGTGTACGAGAAGCCGGCCAATGCCCCACCCAGCACGCCCCCACCTGCGGAGCTGAGAACACCCGCGCCGGTGTAGCCGGTGTTGGCCCGGTTGTCACTAAAGGCCCACTGCAGGCCGTATTCAAGGTCGTCGTTCAGGGTTACTTCGACGATACTGGCTTCGATAAGCACCTGCGTCAGGGGCAAGTCAAGCCGCTTGAGGGTGGATTCGATTTTGGTGTACTCAGCCTTGGTGCTCCAAACCAGCACCGAGTTGTTCAGCTCGTCGGCCATAACGCGGATACCCCCGATATTGGTGGCCACGCCTTGCTGGCCCTGCACGGGCTGCCCCTGCTGCGAATTGCCACGCGCACCCAAGGTACCGGCCCCAGCGCCAAAGCTGCCAGCGCCTGCCCCAACGCCTCCCGCTGAGCGGTTGGTGGCGCTACCAAAGATGCCCTGGCTGGCGCCGCCGCTGATACCTCCCACTGCTGCGCCGCCTGTGGCTCTGCCAGCACCCACACCAAACGCGCCCGCAGTGCCGGTGGTCACGGGCGCCAGGCCTGGCGCCACACCGGTGCCCGGCGTTGTACCCGCAGATGCCTGTTGCATGCCCCCAAATATGCCGGTGAGCACTGAGGCCAGATGGCGGGCATTGACGTTTTGCACCTGGTAGATGAATAACTGCGGCTCGGCGGAGTTGCCGCCCGGCTGGTCGAGCTTTTCGATCCAGCGGCGCGCTTCTTCCAGATAGGCGGCTCGCGGCGTCACTACCAAAATGCTGTTGAGCCGCTCCATGGGCATGACGCGGAAGGCGCCAAACAGGGGGTTGGACTCGCCAGGCGCACTCACCGGAGCGGCCGCACCGCCGCCCGCCGCACCGGGCACCCCGGCGCGCACCGCAGGTGCCGCAGCCGCCCCGCCCGCGCCCGACAACATGGACAACGCAGCCTCCACCTCGCGCACCGACACGTGCTGCAGCGGGAACACGCCGACCGACATGCCCTTGAGCAGGTCAACGTCAAAGGTGCTGATGAGGTCCAGCCAGCCTTCGGCCTGCGTGCGGCTGCCCGCCAGGACCAGGATGTTGCGCAGGTTGTCCACCCGCACGATGGCATCGCCAGGCGCCATGGGCCGCAAGATGGCGGCCATTTCTGATGCGCCGATGTAATTGAGCTTAACCACGATGGCCCCCGTGCCCGGCGGCAGCGGTGCGCCCGCCGACGACTGCCGCACCGCTGGCACTATGCCGCGCAGGGCTTCAGCCTTGCCCACATGGTAGGTGCCACGGGTGTCGCGCGCCATGACGAGGCCGTTGGCCTGAAGTGCGCTTTCAAGCAACAGCACGGCTTGGTCTGGCGACACCTCGCCACTGGTAGACAAGGTGACAAACCCGGTGATGGGCTGGTGCAGTACGTAGTCGGCCTTGATGACATCCTTGAGCACGATGGTGGCGAACTCGGCAATCGGCGCTTCTTCAAACTTGAAGCTGGTACCGCTGCCTTGCAGGGGCGCCAGCACGCGCGCGGGTGCAATCACTGCGTCGTTACCACGGATGATGATGGGTTGGGCGGGCAACACGGCATCAGCATTTGCCGCAGCTGTTGCTGCTGCAGGCGCAGCGGGTGCTGTGGGTTCGTTCGTTGCCGCGCTGGCAGCACCAATAAGGACTGCGGTGAGCGCGGTACTAATGGCAAGCCAGCGGTTCAATGGGTGGGCCTTGGTCTTCACAGTGGTCATTCCTTGACGGGCGGCAAGCCCGCCTTGCGAAACAGTTCGTTGCGCTGGCGCAGTCGCTCGCGGGCTGCGTCCTGTTCCTGCTGTTGTATGGATGCAATATCGGGCCGCATGCCCGAGGCTGTTGGCACCGCGCCGCCCGAGCCACCGGCGATGACTGGCAGCGCCGCACGTGGCCCAAAGGCATGTACCAGAGTGACTGAACGGGTTTCGTCGCCTCGGGCAAAGGTAACCTCGCGACCCTGAACAGACCGCACCGTCCACTCGCCCAGCGGTTCACCCACCCGTACGCGGCGGACTTTGTCGTTGATACGCGCCACGATTCCACTGAAATCGGCCCCGGTAAAGATACCGTAGAGCGTGAGGCCCGCCAGCGGATCTGGCGGCGGTTCGTCTGGCTTGGCGTCAGGCGGTGGCGGCGGGCGCCGGTCGGGCGCGAACATAGGGCGGTCCAGAATGGCGAAGTACGCACCGGCGCCCGCCTGCACCCGTGCTTCCAGGCTGGCTGGCGCGCGCGGCGCGGACAGCTCCGGCAGGATGGGGGCGGGGGGCGCCCAGGCCTGCTGCTGCATTTTGCCATCGGGCGCCACCCAGCGCGATGCCAATAAACCTGCCAGCGCCAGCACCGCCACCAACAGGAACCGGAAAGCGATCATGAGCGCACCCGCAGGACCGAAAAATTGAACTGTGCCGAGAGCCGCTGCGGCATCTTGGGTTTGACAAATCCCACGGTCTGGATCGACACGCTGTCAACCCACACGGTTGGAGACTGCTTTTCCAGCAGCGCCAACGCGTTCTGGATGCCGGTGAGGTCCCCCTCAACGCGTAGCACGATTCCGATGCGATCGAACGCAGAGAGTTCCTTGGGAGGCAAAACCTGGATGCTGCCGACGTCGAGCTTGCTGTCGGCAAACAGGGTGCGTATGCGCTGTTGGGCATCGTTGCCCGCCTGCACGGCGTCCTGCTCAGCCGGATAGGTGTGGCCAGCCAGCAAGGCTTTGGCGGACGCTTCCGCCTGGGCAAGCGCCTCTTGGGCCTGCACCATGCCTGCCAAGCGTGCGTAGCGCGGCTCCAACTGTGACAGCTGCTCGTTGGCCCATTGGTGCTTGATCCAGACCCAGCCCCCCGCTGCCAGTGGCACAGCCAGCAACATCAGCACGATGAGCCCTTGCCATACGGCGATCCGCATGCTCCGAGGTTTCATGGTTTACCTCCGCTCAGCGCGGGCAGATCCACCAGCGTCTCGATGGTGAAGCTTTCCTTGACCGCACCCAGCGGCTTAACCGCCGCGCTGGGGGCCTTGACGTCGCGCAAGCCGGGCTGACTGCCCAATTGTTGCATCAGCGCTGCAGCGTTGGACACTTGGCCGGTTAGCAGCAACTTGGGTAGTTTTCCGGGGCCATCGGCAGGCAACATCTGAAACGACTGCAATACCGCATCGTCTGGCAAGGCCTTGGTAATGAGGTCCATCACCTGCAGCGCCGATGCAGTTGGGCCAACCGCTTCGGACAGACCTTGCAGGAGCGCATCGGCCTTCACGAAGGCTTCGCGCTGGCGCACCAGCGGCGCTGCCTGCTGCTGCAGGGCCTGGTACTGGCTCACCGCATCAAGCGCCCTTTGCCGTAATTGGACTGTGGGAGTGACAAGAATCGCAGCAACCAGGGCTACCGCCGTCGCCAGCAGCATGAGGTTGATGCGAAACCACCGGCGCTGGTGGCGGGCTCGCGCCCCTTCACCGAAACCCGGCAGCACTGTGGGCGGGCCGTGGGGTTGTGCAATCCATAGTTCGGGGAGCCTGCCCGACTGCACAGCGGCGGGGCCTGCTGCGAACAGACGGTCCTGCAGAAGTCGGCGTGAGGTCAGCACCACCGGGATACGCTGCGTCTGGCCCGTTGCAGGGGCGGGCTCATCTCCCGACGAACGCTGCGGCGCCGTTTGCACCCACAGCAGGTCATCTTGGGGAAACGGACTGAGGCCCAGAACCGCCAATTGCAGCGCGCTGTGGGTGGCATCTGCCGCCAACGGAGGCAGGCGCACTTCATGGTGCAGCAGCAATTCGTCAGGCACCTCAAGGGCTTCGAACGTGGTGACGCGGGCGGGGCCTGACTCGACGCGCAAGGGCTTGCCCGGCCCGCGATACAGCAGAACGCGGCCATCAGCAAGGGCCCAGCGGACGTTGGGCTCGGGGCGCATCCATGCAAAGAGCGGCCACTGCGACATGCCGCGCCAAGCCGTGCGCCACTCCGCGGAGAGCTCGGTCAGGTCCAGGCCAAAAAGGCGTGCGTCGGTTTGCAAAGATGCCATGGAATGGGAATGAAGCAAGGACTACTGGCCCACGTGAGCGGAAACGATCTGGCGCTGCTCGAGCACCCGCCACGGCAACCCGTTGCGCCCTGCGGCGGACAAGGCCACCCACCAGGTGCGGTGCAGCGTGGAGCCATCTCCCACAGACACACTGGCAGTGAGGCTCAGAGCACTTCCGGGGGATGCGTCTTTGAAGGCTGCAGTCAGCTGGGTAGTATCCATGGGGAGGGAAGATGTTTCTCGCGCCGCCGCCAGTTGACCAGCCAATGCAGCATTGCCCTGAGCCAGGACTGTCAGCACAGCGACATCCGCCGCCTCGGGGTTGACCAGCCCGCTTCCCGGCAGGGAGGCAGAGACAAGGGGGCGAATCCTAGCATAGAGGGCATAGTCGAAGCCGGGGACCTGTAACAGATCCTCGGGTGCATCGAAGCCGAGTGGACGGCCACCAGCTGTAGGCTGCTTTCTCCAGTCGTCTACTGCTTGCGCCAGCCGCGCTGCGTCGGGCGCCTGCACAGCCCCCCCATATTCAAAAAGCGCGGCAAGCAACGCGAGAGGCGCGTGGTTGATGTCGACCAAACCTTGGAGTGCGTGCCACCTTACAGGGATGTTTTGCCCGAGCACCGGGACATCCAGGCTGACTGCACGCCCCACGGTGGCCTTGCGAGCGGTAAGGTCTTGCAGCACAAGCCGGATGGCTGCGTCAGCCAATGCCGAAGCACCGATGGTTGAGCGCTGGAGCGCAGACACCCGGATTTCCTGCTTGGCTGACTGTATGAGCCCGGTGGCCGTGAGGCTGAGCGCCGCCACAATCCACAGTACCGCGATGAGGGCCAAACCCGATTGCGGCTGGCGTGTCGGCAATCGATCAGTGCGCCACTGTGTCACCGCGAGCCTCCCAAGACGAATCCACCGGTCACGCCAGCCCCTTGCGTGAGCTCGAACAAGGGCACAATCAAGGGCGGCCACGGGCCCGTCGCGTCCACCACCTGGAGCTGGATGCGCTCAGGCAGGTGGGCTGGAACCGGCCAGCCGTTGACCCAACCAGAAGGCCAATCGGGAACCACTGCACCTGGCGGGGGCAACCCGTGCGCCTCCACGGAAAACGACACCACGCCACGGCCTATGACCCGCGAATCGGTTCGATTCCAGTCTGGGGCGGCAGTGGGGTCGTCTGTCCAAGGAGCGAAACGCAGCACCAGTTCACTGCCACGAGGACCCGGGCCAAGATCAGCTGCAGGCTCCACCTGCAGTCGGAAAAAATGGCGCCCTCCAACCCCGGGCCGGGCTGGCATGATGCCCACCCACTCCAGAGACGAGGGCGTGGCCCGAAAAGGCACCGTTGGCAGGCCCTGCCCAGCCAGAGGCGGAACTTTTCTACCCGACACACGCGTGGTGAGCTGGCGCACCAGGGACATTCCGGCTCGCATCTCATCCATCCGGTCGAGCCGTTGATCCACACGCTCTTGCGTCTGTGCAATGGTTCGAAGTGCGGAGCCCAGCGCCACCATGATCACCGCCAGCAATGCCACCGACACCAGCATTTCGACCAGCGTAAACCCTTCGTTGGTGCGGCGCTTTTCACCGGATGGCGTCCGCAAAAACCTTGGCAGTTGGGTTCCCAACGGCCGATCACGCCCACAATGGGTCGCTGCAGTGCATTTGCGGCCAACACTTTGGAGGCTTAACAAGCGCCAGGTTCGCTGCGTCATGGAAGGCCTCCCGCGGGACCCGGCTTGCGCTGCGGTAGCAGTGTCTGGACTTCGAGCGCCTGGCGCCGCGTGCCGTCCACCCACGATACGACGATGCCGATCTGGTGCAGGGGCACGCGATCGATTGCCACCGACTCTGACGCCGCAGCGCTTGGAAGAGACCCTGCCTGGTATGGCGCGCTGCGAACGGCAAAACTGTATCCATTAATCTCGCCGGTTTCATTCCAACCGTCGCTGGTCACGGATTCACGCGAAGCCAGGAGAGACTCGACCAGTATGGCCGCCTGCTGCTGGTAGCCCATGTCGGCGACGTTGCGCGCGCTGGAGCCCATGCTCCGATAGAGCAGGCCCAGCGACAACGCCAGAATGGAGAAGGCCACCAGCAGTTCGAGCAATGACAAGCCGCGCTGGCGCACATAGTCAGCTTGCCGGGCGGGCATCGTTACGCTCATGGTGTCAATGGCTGGTGTTCAACCCGGCCCGTGAACCAGTCCACTCGAAACCGAGTGCCGGCGCCGGTGGAGCGCACAAGATCCAGCGTGCCGCCAGTCGCACCACCGCCAGGCAGAAAAAGTATGCTCGCAACGTCGCGGCCTGTGAGCTCGGTACCGCCCACGGTGGCGCGGATAGAGAGCGCTGCCGGCAGGTTTTTGCGCGGCGCGCCCTGGAGTCCGTAAGCGTGCTGCCCCAGATCCATTTGGAATCGCACTGGACGGCCCAGGCTCGATGCTTCGTAGTGTGCACGCCGCAAGTCCGCTAGGACGCCGCGGACAGCCGCTCGGTATTGGGTCGCGTCGCGAAGCCGGTCAAATGCCACGGGCACCAACCCGATCACTAGTGCCGCGATGGCGAAAACCACCAGCAATTCGATCAGGGTGAAGCCTCGCTGCGTCCGCGACGCAACGCTGAAGCCGCAAGCCCGATTACTGCTGGTTACGAACATCGGCGTTCTCGCCGTCGCCCCCTGCTACGCCGTCAGCCCCCAGGGTGAGTATCTCGATACCGCCACCTGGAGCAGGACTTGTGTATTTGTACGGCTTACCCCAAGGATCATTCGGAACCTGGCCTTTGATGTACGGGCCATTCCAGCCATTTGCACTGGCCGGCTTGCCAGCCAGTGCCTGCAGTCCCTCTTCTGTGCTGGGAAACCGACCAACATCGAGCTTGAACAGCTCCAGGGATTTCTCCAAGTCCGCAATCTGTACAGCCGCCGTCTTGCTCTTGGCACCTCCCAGCTGGTTGAGGACACGCGGGCCCACCAATCCAGCCAACAAGGTCAGGATTGCCAGCACCACCAGCAGCTCGATCAAGGTGAAACCGCTATTTTCGCGGGCGCGCGATGCGCAAAAATGTGAAGGACGGAAATTCATGTAACTCTCGATGAAATGCACAGAAGACTGTTGACGCATTAAGCGGCAAGATCGTTGACCGACAGAATACCCAGCAGGATGGAGACGATGATGGACGCGATCAAGAGCCCCAAGACCAAGATCAACAAGGGCTCCAGCATGGTGAGGGCCCGCTTGATGCCCAGCTCCACATCGCGGTTGTAGATGTGCGCCAATTCGAGCAGCATGGGGCCGATTCGCCCCGTCTCCTCGCCCACTCTGACCAGGTTGATTGCCAAAGGTTCAAACACCCCGGTGCCATCGAGGGCATCAACGACCTTGGTTCCATCTTTGACGCGCGGCGCCACGCTGGCCAAGGCGGTGCGCAACTGCATGTTGCCCACCGTCTCGGTTGCAATATTAAGTGCCGCGATCAGCGGGACGCCGTTTCCCAAGAGGGTTCCCAGCGACCGGGCGAACAGTGTGAGGTCATATTTGTGAAGGAGCTTGCCCAGCACAGGAAGCCTGAGAGCTCGCTGTTGCCACCACGCCTTGCCCGTAGGCGAACTCCACCAACGCCGAAGGGCAGAGGCTCCAATACCGGCGACGATAACGATCAACCAGCCATACTGGGTGAAAACCTGCCCTAGCTGCATCACAAATCGGGTGGGCGCTGGCAACGCATCCCCCATGTCCTTAAAGAGTGTCTCAAACTGAGGCACCACGAAACCGAGCATCGCGGCAAGGGACAACACGGCCACCCCCAACAGAATGGCTGGATAGATCGCGGCCGAAATTACGCTCTCACGCAGAGCGCGAAGCCGCTCCATGTGCTCCACCAGCCGTTCAAAAACGGTGCCCAGCTGTCCACTGGCCTCTCCGGAACGGATCATGTTGATGTAGAAGTCACCAAACAGATCCCGATGGCGCGACAGGGCTTTGCTCAACGCAACGCCGCCTTTCACGTCCTCCAGTATCTGCTGAGTGATCTCTGCGACCGCAGGTTTGTGGCTCATGCCGATAAGCACCCGCAGTGCATTGTCCAACGCCAACCCCGCGCGAAGCATGATGGACAACTCGCTGGTCAACGTCAGGATGTCAGCCGCTGTCGCCGCACCGCCTTGACCCCGCTTGGAACGCCGCCACCAAGAAGCTGTGGTCGGCGACGATGGCCCAGGCGCCAACGCGCGGCTGGCTGCGGCTGCGGCCCCCAGAGAGGCAGCCACGACACTGACTGGAACCAGGCCTTGCGCACGGAGCATTCGCGCCACATCCGCCTGCGCTGGGGCGTCCAGACGACCTTCCGACATCCGGCCATCGGGCCGCGCGGCTTTCCAGTCAAATTCAGGCATCCGACTGGTCCTCGGTCACGCGCAACACTTCATCCAGGCTGGTCTGTCCCGCAGCCACCTTCCGCAATCCATCGTCATACAGGCTGTGCATACCCGCGGCCATGGCCTGCGCGTGCAGGGCGCCAGCATCGGCGCCGTCGAGGATAGCGCGCCTGAGCGCATCATCAACCACCAGAAGCTCATGAACACCCGTACGCCCGCTGTATCCTGATCCACGGCAGTGGCTGCAACCAACGGCACGATAGACCGGCTGTCCTGCGGACAAATATTTGCCCAACCCGGTCGTCTCGAGCACCGCGGTCTCTGGCATGTATGCCTCACGACAATGCGTGCACAGGCGCCGCACCAGGCGCTGTGACAGCACGCCGTTGACAGATGAAGTGATCAGATAGCGTTCTACCCCCATGTCGGTCAGCCGCACTACGGCCCCCGCAGCGGTATTGGTGTGCAACGTAGAAAGCACCAGGTGGCCCGTCAAGGCCGACTGCACCGCGATCTGTGCGGTTTCAGAGTCACGCATTTCACCGATCATGATGATGTCCGGGTCCTGGCGCAGGATGGAGCGCAGGGCTCGGGCAAATGTCAGACCAATCTGCGTGTGTACCTGGATCTGATTGATGCCTTCGAGCTGATATTCGACGGGCTCTTCAACAGTAATGATTTTGTGCGCATCGGCATCTATTTTGGACAACGCTGCGTACAACGTGGTCGTTTTACCGGAACCCGTGGGGCCTGTTACGAGCACGATGCCATGCGGACGAGCCAAAAGCGCGTTGAAGCGCTCCAGAGTATCCGGTGCGAACCCCATTTCTTCCAAGCTAAAGCGCACGCTGGATCGATCCAGCACACGCATGACCACACTTTCCCCATGCACCGTGGGTACCGTGGATACGCGCAGGTCCAGCTCGCGCCCTTTGACACGGGTCTTGATGCGCCCATCCTGAGGCAGCCTGCGCTCGGCGATGTCCAAATGGGCCATGAGCTTGACCCGGGAATTGACTGCAGCACTGTGCCGGGGGGGGACTATCTCGGCAGTCGATATCACCCCGTCCACCCGGTATCGGACGTGCAAACCGTCATCAAACGGC
This sequence comes from uncultured Gammaproteobacteria bacterium, assembly GCA_947085645.1. Classification (GTDB taxonomy): domain Bacteria; phylum Pseudomonadota; class Gammaproteobacteria; order Burkholderiales; family Burkholderiaceae_C; genus Acidovorax. The sequence continues at coordinate 20,574 of CAMTXG010000031.1, read as the reverse complement.
TCCAAATGCACATCTGACGCGCGCAGATCGGTCACGCGTCCGATGATGGCATTCACCAGCCGAATGACAGGAGCCTCGCTGGCAAGATCTTTCAAATGTTCGACAAAATCCCCGCCATCGCCCTCCATAGCCCAGTCATCTGCGGGGTCACTTTCGTCTTCCGGCTCGGGAGGCGCCAAAGCCTTCTCAATATCTGCAGACAGCGCCAGACAAGGGCGTATCGGCAGTCCAGTGACCAACGCCAAGGCCTTGAGAACAAATGCGTCTTGTGGCACGGCCATGGCCACGGTCAGACCATGATCGTCCACCCGAATGGGTACGATGCGGTGCGTACGAGCGAAGTCAGCCAGCAGCCCCGGCACTTCCGGCGAAAGTGCCGGGAAAGACTCCAGTGCGAGCAGTGGCACTTGCAACTGCTGGGCGAGGGTGCGTGCAACGTCTCCATCGGACACCAAGCCCAACTGCGTCAGTACGCCGCCCAACATCCCCCCCATTTCCTCTTGCGCACTGAGCGCACGATCCAGGTCCCGGGCCGATAACTTGCCCTGTGACACCAGCAACTCGCCCAGCCGGGGGCGCGTCGGAGCGTGATGCTCACCATCAGCAAGAGAGACGGAGGAATTCATGTATACGGGTCAACGGGGTAACGGAACAGGGCCTGAATGGTAACGCTCATTGATTCGGCAACGACGGCTCGCCTGTTTCGCACCATCGCCGGTACCGCGCATACGGTCGGGACAGCCAGAGCCGAGTCAGACTTCGGAGGTGCCATGCCAAATGCCTCAGATTGCGATGGCTGGCGCGATGGGCTACATGGGTAACCCGCGCAGAAGACGCTTCAACCAGTCGATACCCCGACAACTGCAACCGCAGGCACAAATCCACATCCTCGCAGTACATGTAGTAACGCTCGTCAAACCCCCCCAACGCACGGTAGACCTCGACGGGAAAAAGCAGCATGGCGGCATTGACCCAATCGGTTGCAGGCTGACTGTACACAGTCAATGTTTTGGGTCGCACATACCGATGCCAGAGCGCGCCGGGTGTGGGCAGCGCCCGGCGGTGATCCTGTTCATGTCCATTCGTGTCCTGCTGCACGGGATACACGCAACCCACACGATCCTGCCCTACAAGGTCCAGCATGGCTGGCCAAGGGTTGGATGACCACTGTAGATCGGGGTTAAGAACCGCGAAATTGCGCGCCGCGTCGGGACAGGACTGGTCCCGGATAAACGCCTGATTGTGGTTCGCGCCGAATCCCTTGGGGCTCGCATTGTGGATCAGATGAATGACGGAGAGCCCGTTCACATAACCCGCCTGCGGATCGCCACCGCCCAATGACCGCAGCACGTCGGGCTCAGGGATATTGAGGGTCAACCAAACCCGGCACGGCTGCTGCGCCAGTAGTTGGAGCAATTGCAGCAGGTGCGCACCGTGCCCGTGGCTGACGACCGAAACGCTAAGGAGGGTCACAGGTCCGCGCTTCAAGGGAAAAGCTCGGCAGCATCGACCTGAGCCAAGGGTATGGCTCCAGCATCTTTTGCAGACAAAGAGGGCTGGGCTCCTAGATCGGGCCATTCAATGGCGACGCGGGCATCGTTCCACGCAATGCCCCGGTCGTGGGTCGGTGCGTAGTATTCGGTGGTCTTGTACAAAAACTCTGCGCTATCCGAGAGAACCAGGAATCCGTGCGCAAACCCTGGTGGCACCCAAAGTTGACGCTGGTTGTCCTCGCTAAGCTCCACACCCACCCATTGCCCAAACGTTGGTGACGACTTTCGGATGTCCACAGCGACGTCAAAAACAGCACCGCGGACGCATCGTACGAGTTTTCCCTGCGCGTGCGGGGGCAACTGATAGTGCAGACCGCGCAGCACGCCCTTGACGCTGCGGCTGTGGTTGTCTTGCACAAACTTGTGGTGGGTGCCAGTGGCTTCATTGAAGGCACGCTGATTAAAGCTTTCGAAGAAAAAACCCCGCGTGTCACCGAAGACCCGGGGTTCGATCAGCATCACGTCGGGGAGGGCGAGGGGTGTGGCCTTCATCGGGGGTCCAGTGTTTAGTAAATGGTGTCACGAAGCAGTCGGTTCAAATACTGCCCATACCCGCTCTTGGTCAGTGGCAACGCCAAACGCTCCAGTTGCGCGCTGTCAATCCACTGATACCGCCACGCAATCTCTTCCGGGCAGGCAATTTTCAACCCCTGGCGATGCTCCAGCGTGGCGATGAACTGCCCGGCCTCCAGCAAGCTCTCGTGCGTGCCGGTATCCAACCACGCGTAGCCGCGCCCCATGATCTCCACGTTGAGCTGGGTTTTTTCCAGGTACAGGCGATTGAGGTCGGTGATCTCATACTCCCCCCGCGCCGAAGGTTTGAGGCTTCGGGCCAATTCCACCACCTGGCTGTCGTAGAAGTACAGGCCCGTGACGGCATAGCTGGATTTGGGCGACTGCGGTTTTTCCTCCAGAGACAGCACCCTGCCCTGCGCGTCGAACTCCGCCACGCCGTAGCGCTCGGGGTCTTGCACGTGGTAGGCGAAGACGCTGGCGCCTTCGGTGCGGGCCATCGCACTGCCCAGCAACTCATGAAAATCGTGCCCGTAGAAGATGTTGTCGCCCAGCACCAGTGCACTGGCGGAGCCACCAAGGAACTGCTCGCCGATGAGGAACGCCTGCGCGAGGCCATCGGGGCTGGGCTGTACGGCGTATTCAAGGCGGATGCCCCACTGGCTGCCATCGCCCAGCAGTTGCTGGAAACGTGGCGTGTCCTGCGGAGTGCTGATGATGAGGATCTCGCGGATGCCCGCCAGCATCAGGGTGCTGAGCGGGTAGTAAATCATCGGCTTGTCATACACCGGCAGTAGTTGCTTGCTGATGGCAAGCGTTGCGGGATGCAGCCGGGTGCCGGAGCCGCCAGCGAGGATGATGCCTTTGCGTTGGGTCATGTCAGGAGGCCATTCAAAGGATTTCGGCCAGCATGCGCGCGACGCCTGCTTGCCAGTGCGGAAGACGTAGCCCGAAGGTGTTTTGCAGCCGGGTGGTATCCAGGCGCGAATTGTGCGGGCGCACGGCGGGCGTCGGAAACGCAGTGGTGGGCACAGGTGCCACCTCTGTTGCTTTTAATTTGATAGCTGGTTGCGCTTGTACAGCAAGCGCTAGAACCTCTTTTGCATACAAATTCCAATTGGTTTCACCGGCGGCTACGCAGTGGTACAGCCCTGCATGCTGGGGGTGATGCTGCAGGTGACGCAGGGCGTGGGCCGTGACATCGGCCAGCAGGTCGGCGCCGGTGGGGGCACCCCACTGGTCGTCGATGACGGTCAGGCGCTCGCGCTCCTGGGCCAGGCGCAGCATGGTCTTGGCGAAGTTGCCGCCGCGTGCGGCATAGACCCAGCTGGTGCGCAGGATGAGATGTTGCGCGCCGGATTGCTGGATGAGCTGCTCGCCTTCGAGCTTGGTGCGGCCATAGACGCTCAGCGGCGCGGGCGTATCGGTCTCCACCCAGGGGCGGCTGCCGCTGCCGTCGAACACGTAGTCGGTGCTGTAGTGCACCAGCCAGGCACCGAGCCTGGCCGCCTCCAGCGCAATGGCGCCGGGGGTGGTGGCGTTGAGCGTGCGGGCGAACTCGGGCTCGCTCTCGGCCTTGTCTACCGCCGTGTGGGCTGCGGCGTTGACGATGACGTCGGGGCGCAGGGCGCGCACCGTGTCGGCCACGCCGGCCGGGTTGGCAAAGTCGCCGCAGTGTTCGGTGCTGTCGAAGTCGAGCGCTGTGACGGTTCCCAGCACCGACAGGCTGCGCTGCAGTTCCCAGCCAACCTGGCCGTTTTTCCCAAACAGCAGGATGTTCATGCGCTGGAGTCCGCGACGGCCGCTGGCTCTTGCGCATACTGGGTCTGTACCCAGTCGCGGTAGGAGCCGGTCTGCACGCTGGCCACCCACTCGGCGTTGTCCAGGTACCACTGGACCGTTTTGCGGATGCCGGTGTCGAAGGTCTCGGCAGGTTTCCAGCCCAGCTCGCGCTCGATCTTGCGTGCGTCGATGGCGTAGCGGCGGTCGTGACCGGGGCGGTCCTTCACGTAGGTGATCTGGGCGCTGTAGCTCTTACCGTCGCTGCGGGGGCGCAGCTCGTCGAGCAGGCCGCAGACCATGTTCACGATCTCGATGTTGGGCTTCTCGTTCCAGCCGCCTACGTTGTAGGTCTGGCCCGGTGTGCCTGCCTGCAGCACGCGGCGGATGGCGCTGCAGTGGTCCTTCACATACAGCCAGTCGCGCACCTGCATGCCGTCGCCGTACACGGGGAGGTTCTTGCCCGCGAGAGCGTTGACGATCATCAGCGGGATCAACTTCTCGGGGAAGTGATACGGGCCGTAGTTGTTGCTGCAGTTGGTGGTGAGCACCGGCAGGCCGTAGGTGTGGTGCCAGGCGCGCACCAGGTGGTCGCTGGCGGCCTTGCTGGCGCTGTAGGGGCTGTTGGGCTCGAAGCCGCGTGTCTCCACGAAGGCCGGGTCGGTGGGCGCGAGCGAGCCGTACACCTCGTCGGTGGAGACGTGCAGAAAGCGGAACGCCTCGCGCTCATCCTGCGGCAGGGCACTCCAGTAGGCGCGAACGGCTTCGAGCAGGCGGAACGAGCCGACGATATTCGTCTGGATGAAGTCTTCCGGGCCGTGGATGGAGCGGTCCACATGTGACTCGGCTGCAAAGTTGACCACCGCGCGCGGCTTGTGCTCGGCCAGCAGGCGGGCCATCAGTGCGGTGTCGCCGATGTCGCCCTGCACGAAGACGTGGCGCGCATCATCCTGGATGCTGTCCAGGTTGTGCACGTTGCCCGCATAGGTGAGCTTGTCGAGGTTGACCACCGGCTCGCTGGAGGCAGCGAGCCAGTCAAGGACGAAGTTGGCGCCGATGAAACCTGCGCCGCCGGTAACCAGAATCATAGGGAGGGCTGTGTGAAATGCCAGCTCGGCAGAGCCCGCGATTATCCCACCCCGCCCGGGGGCTTGGTAACAGAGTTCAACGCGGCCGTACGCCCCCCTGGGGCCAGCGGTTGATCAGAAGTGAATGCCGCGCATCATCTGCTGCAGCGCGACCGCCTCGGCCGATAGCTGCGGCTTGGCATCTTTCGCACCCTTGGCGGCCGTCGAATCCGGGAACATGCGAAAGCTCGTGTTCATGGTGATCTGCGCCACGCGCGGCACCAGGGCGTGCAGCAGCTGGCCGGTGATGCCCAGCCGCGTGGCGATGCGCACCGGCTTGAAGATGCAGGCCTGGGCAATCATGTCCGCCGCCTCTTCGGGGCTCAGCGTGGGCACGTTGTTGTAGATCTTGGTGGGCGCGATCATGGGCGTACGCACCAGGGGCATGTTGATGGTGGTGAAGGTGATGCCCTGGTCGGCAAACTCGCTGGAGGCACAGCGCGTCCAGGCATCGAGCGCGGCCTTGCTGGCCACATAGGCCGAAAAGCGCGGCGCATTGGTCAGCACACCGATGGAACTGATGTTGACCACGTGGCCCTTGCGCTTTTCGACCATGCCGGGCAAGAAGCCCATGGTCACGCGCAGGCAACCAAAGTAGTTGAGCTGCATGGTGCGCTCATAGTCGTGAAAACGGTCGTAGCTCGACTCGATGGCGCGGCGGATGGAGCGGCCCGCGTTGTTGATGAGGAAATCCACACCGCCATGGTTGTCGATGAGCAACTGCACAAAGCGGTCGCAGTCAGTCATGTCGGCAATGTCAGCGGAATAGGCGATGAACTCGTAGCCCTTGGCCTTGGCCTCGGCGCACGCTTCGTCGAGCTTGTCCTGGTCCCGCCCGCAGATCACCGTGGTGGCGCCCGCCTCGGCAAACTTGTGCGCTGCTGCGAGGCCGATGCCCGACGAACCGCCCGTCACCAGCACCACTTTGCCCCCCACCGTGCCCTTGAGCGTGCGGTCAATAAACAGCTCAGGGTCGAGGTTGCGCTCCCAGTAGTCCCACAGGCGCCAGGCGTAGTCCTTGAGGTTGGGGCACGTGACGCCCGAGCCCTTGAGCGCCGCCAGGGTCTCGCGGCAGTCAAAGCGTGTGGGGTAGTTCACGAAAGTGAGCATGTCCTCGGGCAGGCCCAGGTCCTTCATCACGGCGTTGCGCACACGGCGCACGGGCGCCATGGCCATCAGGCTTTTCTTGATGCCCTTGGGGATAAAGCCCAGCAGCGCGGCGTTAATGAACAGGTTCATGCGTGGTGCGTGGGCCGCACGGCTGAAGATGTCCAGCACATCGCCCACGCGGTAGCCGACCGGGTCCACCAGGTGAAAGCATTTTTTGGTGATGGCCTGCTGGTGGCTGATGACGTTGAGCGCATTCACCACGAAATCCACCGGCACGATGTTCACGCGCCCGCCTTCGAGGCCTACGGTGGGCATCCAGGGCGGCAGCAACTGGCGCAGGCGCTGGATGAGCTTGAAGAAGTAGTAGGGACCGTCGATCTTGTCCATCTCGCCGGTGGTGCTGTCGCCTACCACCATGGCGGGGCGGTACACCGTCCAGGGCACCTTGCAGTCCTGGCGCACAATTTTCTCGCTCTCGTGCTTGGTCTGAAAGTACGGGTGGTCCAGACCCTCGGCTTCTTCAAACATGTCTTCGCGGAACACCCCTTCGTACAGGCCAGCAGCCGCGATGGACGAGACATGGTGAAAATGCCCGGCGTCGATGGCCTTGGCCAGGTCCACCGTGTTGCGGGTGCCCTCGATGTTCACGGCCACCTGGGTTTCTTCATCGGCCCCCAGGTCGTACACCGCGGCGAGGTGAAAGAAATGGTCGATCTGCCCTTTGAGCTTTTTCACGTCGTCGGATGCCACGCCGAGCTTCTTGGCCGTGAGGTCGCCAAACACCGGCACGGCCCGCGCGGCCGACACGCCCCAGTAGCTACGCAGGTCGGGCACCTTGTCCGCACTCTCCTTGCGGATCAGGAAATGCACCACCGCCCCTTTGCGCTCCAGCAGCTTCTTGACCAGCCGCTTGCCAATGAACCCCGTTGCCCCCGTCACGAAATACTGCATGTACAACTCCTCTGATGTCTCTTCATTCTTGCCCAAGGCTTGCGCGCGTCGATTCAGCACAAACCCGCGCAGTATCCGGGCTGTCGGCTCGCCCTTGCTAGGTGCCACGCTCTACGCTTTTAGGAGCGCGCGCCTACACCTGCAGGACGCCGCAGCGTAAAGTACGGCCATGTGTCAGCGGCAACCGGTCCTGACAAACCCAACCAACCGCACAACGGAGGCCCCATGGTCAAGAAACTGCAGAAACTCAGCGCCGACAAAAAGAAAAGCAACGCCCAACTCTCCAGCACCGTGAAGGACTCCGCACAGCAGATCTGGCTCGCTGGCCTGGGCGCTTTCTCCAAGGCGCAGGAAGAAGGCGGCAAGGTGTTTGAAGCGCTCGTCAAGGAAGGCCTGACCATTCAGCGCAAGACCCAGGCCGTGGCCGAAGAAAAAATCACCGAAGCCACCAGCCGCGTGACCAACATGGCCACTGATATTGGTTCCAAGGCCCAGGGCCAGTGGGACAAGCTCGAAAACATCTTTGAAGACCGCGTGGCCAAGGCTCTGGCCAAGCTGGGTGTTCCTTCTGCCCGCGACCTGGAAGCCCTGAGCGCCCGCGTCGATGCGCTCGCCAAGGGCTCCAAGTCCGCTGCCGCTGCGGCAAAGCCTGCGGCCAAAGCCCCCGCGAAAAAGGCGACCGCCAAGAAGGCCGCCCCCCGCAAGGCTGCGGTCAAGCCTGCCGCCAAGGCCGCGCCCGCCAAGAAGGCCGCCGCCAAAAAGCCTGCGGCCCGTACAGCGGCCGCTGGCACCAGCGCACCAGCACCCACCAACGGATAATTCACTGACCACGCGTCGGCAGTTGCCTGAACCCGCCGGTAAATAGGCGGCACACCGGCTGCACAGTGAACACAACGGCCGACACGCTCACCGCGTGTCGGCCGCTTTTTTTTTGGTGACGCCATACAGATGCGGTACAAGCAGCCAAGCTGCGGCATTTCAAGGCCACATCCTCCGCACTCATGTCGCAGTGCAGCATTTCTGCGTGGGTTAGAGTAGCTACCAGAGACATCGAAACAACGACACACAACGACGCGAAGGGGCCCGCATACATGGTGAAGAAAGCGCCACGCCGCACCGCAGAACGCATCTTGGAAGTGACGCTGGACCTGTTCAACCGGTTCGGCGAACCCAACGTCTCCACAACCCTGATTTCGGCCGAGCTGCGCATCAGCCCCGGCAACCTCTACTACCACTACCCGGCCAAGGACGAGCTGATCAATGCTCTGTTCGACCGGTATGAAACCTCGCTCACCGAGCTGCTGGCCGCTGCCGATGGTGTGCGCAATGTGGAGGACGCGTGGTTCTTCATGCACACCCTGTTCGAGCTGATCTGGCAGTACCGGTTTCTGTACCGCGACCTCAACGACCTGCTGTCCAAGAACCGCCGCCTGGAAACCCACTTCCAGGCTATTTTGAAGAACAAGACACGCGCCGTGCGCACCATGCTCGACGGCATGGGCCGTGCCGACGCCTTGCACATCGACTCCCGCGAGCTGGAGGCCACCGCTACCAGCATGGTGGTGGTGCTGACCTACTGGCTCAGCTATGAATACGTGCGCGACCCGCGCCGTGCACTCGAGCCCGAAAGTGCCCAGGCTGCACTGCTGCGCGGTGCACACCACGTGCTCAACCTGCTCATGCCGTACCTTGAAAGCAGCCAGCGCGCGCATCTGCTGGAGCTGGTGGGCGCCTACACCACCACGGCACCCAGCTGATGGGCTGCCGCGACAACCCCAAGCCACTGCAACACAAGCCAACAAAAATTTCAGGAGACAAATACCATGGCCAAATGGACCCCCTTCCCCCACGCTGGTGACTACGCGTTTGATGCCACGAGCGTCAAGAAGCAATGGGCACGTCTGCACAGTGGCGATGCCGAGCCCTGCCCCAAGGACGCTGCGGTGCTGCAGGCCTGGGCGTTGTTCCACAACGGTGATTTCGAAAAAGCCGCCGCTGCGGGCCTGGCCGCAGGCGGCGCGGGCATCACGGTGGCAAACAAGGCCACCTCGATCTACGCCAACTACCTGGAGCAAAAAGAGAAAACCCGGCTGGACCTGTTCACGCAGGTCGCAGAACGTGCCGAGGCCCAGGCCGCCAGCGAGCCCGACAACGCCAACGCCTGGTACTGGCATGCCTACGCGCTGGGCCGCTACAGCCAAGGCATCAGCGTGGCCAAGGCGCTGGCGCAGGGTTTGGGTGGCAAGGTGAAGGAATCGCTGGAGAAAGCCATTGCGCTGTCTCCCAAACATGCCGACGCGCGCATCGCGCTGGGTGCGTTCCACGCCGAGGTGATCGACAAGGTGGGATCGCTCATCGGCGGCATGACCTATGGCGCCAAGAAGGACACGGGCCTCAAGCTCTTTCAGGAAGCGCTTAAGCTCAACCCCGGCTCAGCCATCGGCATGATCGAATACGCCAATGCGCTCGTCATGCTGGAAGGCGACAAGAAGATGCAGGACGCCACGGTGTTGTATGAAAAAGCCGCTGCCAGCGAGCCTGCCGATGCCATGGAGCGGCTGGACGTGGAGATGGCGCGCGCCGAACTCGAAGAAGAATAGGTCTCATCCCCCTGAGGCGCTGCGCGCCTTCCCCCTTCTCTCAAATCACTGCGTGATTCGGAAAGGGGGACGCAGCCCTCGCTGCGGGGCGGCCCTTGCTTGGCTGCCCTGGTATTGGGGCGGCGCCGGTTGCGGCCATAGCGGCGAAACGGCGTATTTGGAAGCGGCTCTACGGACACTCATCCCCACCCGTTCGGGCTGAGCTTGTCGAAGCCTTTCAGGGTGCTTCGCCAGACCGGTACCTGCCCGTAGAGAAGCCATGTAGGCCCGGGTTTCAATCGCAGAGGCCGCGTCAAAAACCATTTGCTTGCGCCCGAAGCGCAGCCCTCAGCCCCCAAACCGCCGCGAGGCAATCTCCAGCAGCCCGTCAAAAATCAGGTTGTCCACCAGTTCGAACGGGCGCGTCATGCTGGGGGCCATCTTCCAGCCAGCGCCGCCCGTCATCACACACGCGGGCTCTTCGCCGCAGTGCTGGATGACGTGCTGCACCATGCGCTCTACTGCGCCCGCTATGGCGTAAGTGCCGCCACTGGTCAGCGCATCGCTGGTGTTTGTAGGAAACATGCGCACTTCGCCCGTGGGCACATGCAGGCCTGCTGTGCCAGATTCGAGTGCGCGCAGCATGATGCCGTGGCCCGGCAGGATGAGCCCGCCCACGAAGCGGCCTTCGGCATCAATGCATTCCACTGTCACGGCGGTGCCCACCATTACCACCACCAACGGCCGCGCAGGGCCTTGGGCCAGCACGTGGTGGCGCGCGCCGATCATGGCCACCCAGCGGTCGGACCCCAGGCGCGAGGGGTGGTCGTAGCCGTTGATGAGCCCTGCCTCCTCGCTGGACGAAATCACCCAGGACGGGGTTACATCCCAGATCTCCATCTGCTCTTGCACGCGCCGCTTGATGGCGTCGCCCGCCACCACACAGCCCAGCATGCGCGTGGGATGGGGCAGTGGCGCCCAGCTGCCTTCGGCCAGCCGGTCAATGTGGTCCAGGAATTCGGCGCCGTGCGCCAACAGCGTAGCCCCGGGGCGGGGAGCGTCGTACAACGCCCATTTGAGACGGGTGTTACCGACGTCGATGGCCATGAAAGTCATGCGGCGGATTATCCCGAGTTTTCCTGGGGTGTCAGATTCGGCCGCGACAGCCCGCTGCGCTGCGAGCGCCCACGCCAACAATGTGAAAAATCGTTTCGCGCGCCTGTCCGACACGCTGCCGACTGGCTTTGCCGCTACAGTGGTCCCTCTTGTTTCTGCAACATCAGGAGGTTTGACATGGGTCTTTTCAGTTTTATCAAGGAAGCCGGCGAGAAGCTGTTCGGCGGCAAAGAAGCACAGGCAGCAACGGCCGCAGCCCCTACGCAGGACGAACTCAACGCCAAGGCAGCCAAGGCCATCGAGACCTACATCACGGCACAGAACCTGGGCGCCAGCAACGTGCAGGTTGTGTTTGACGGCACCGCTGGCAAAGTCACCGTAAAGGGCACAGCCCCCACGCAGGCCGCCAAGGAAAAGATCACCCTGTGCTGCGGCAATGTGGCCAGCGTCACCAGCGTCGACAACCAGATGGATGTGACCAACCCCGAGCCGGAAGCCCAGTACCACGACGTGGTGCGCGGCGACACTCTGAGCGCCATTGCCAAGAAGTTCTACGGCGACGCCAACAAGTACCCCGCGATCTTCGAGGCCAACAAGCCCATGTTGTCGCACCCCGACAAGATCTACCCGGGCCAGAAACTGCGCATTCCGCCCCTCGCCAAGTAAGTCTCAAAAAAACTTCGAACCAAAAGAGCTGCCAGCGCTTGCCTATCAAGCGCTGGCAGCTCTTTTTTGGTAGCAACGATTTCGTTACCGGACCGCCCCGGGGAGGGCGGCGGCGCGCGCAGCGTTACAGCGAAGAGACGAGTTATCAGCCCTGCTTCCACGGCAGGCCGTGAAAGCGCCAGCCACCCTTCCTGCCGCGCTGGCCTTGTGCATCGGCATCGCCTTCAAAACCTTCGAGGATGTTGTACGCGGTGATGCCCAGTTCGGTGGCACGGCGTGCAGCGGCAATGGAGCGCACGCCACTGCGGCACAGCAAAACGGCCCGGGCGCCATCAGGCACGGCGGCGCGCATCTGCGCATCGAAATCGGCGTTCAGGGCCATGCCGGGCCACTGCCTCCAGGCCACGGGAACAGCACCCGGCACGTGACCTACCCACTCGCGTTCGGCGTCGCTGCGCACATCCACCAACACGGCCTGGCCGGCCTGCACCCATTGCCAGGCCTGTTGGGGCGTGACGTCGCCTGCATAGCCTTCGGCGGGGGTCATCGTTGGTTCGGTCATCGTCAGGGTCCTTTCAATCCCACAAAGGGGCCGGTTCGTCACGCAAGCGGTTGCGCAGCTGGGCGTAGTCGGGCACCACGGTGGCCACGGTGTCCCAGAAACGCGGGCTGTGGTCCATCACGCGCAGGTGGGCCAGCTCGTGCGCCACCACGTAGTCGATGATGGCCGGGCGGTAGTGCAGCAGGCGCCAGTTCAGGCGGATGGAGCCATCGGCCTTGGCGCTGCCCCAGCGGGTGTTGGCGCTGGACAGTCGCAGGCTGGCCCAGCGCACGCCCAGCAGCGGGGCAAAGTGATCGAGCCGCGTTATGAAATGACGGCGCGCGTCTCGCATCAGCCAAGCTTGCACGGCGTCGCGGATTTGGGTGGGGTTGGCACTGTGGGGCAGGCCGATGTGCAAAGTTTGCGCTGCGGCGGCGCCTTCCTCTTGGGCAACCACCAGCGCCCCACCCTTGCCGGTAAAGCCGTGGCTTGGATCCAGCACCACGGTGAGCGGCTCGCCCAGGTAGGGCAGCACGGCCCCATCGGCCCAGACAATGCGGCCCCCTTCCATGCGCTGCTGGCGATCGCGCGCTTCTGAGAGCTTACGCAGGATCCAGTCGGACTTCTCGCGCAGCGCGGCATCCACCGCGCCCAGCGTGACCCAGCTGGGCGCACGCACCGCCAGCCCATCAGCACCCACGGTAAAGCCGATGGTGCGGCGCCGTGCGCGTTGCAGCGAATAGGCCACCACGGCATCGCCCAGCAGTAACTCGCGGCTGGCCTGCGGGTGGCGGAACTCGGCAGGGGACAACAGCGACGGCAATGGCGCAGCCGATGCGGGCGGTGACGCCGGAAGGTTTACTCCTGTTTTAGGAGCTACTAGCGCTCTACCATCAAGCGCTGGAGGCACTTTTCTCTTGAAATCCGCGACGTTTGCCCCCGGCGATGTTGCCGGAGCAGGTGCTGGGGCCGGTGCCGCCGCCGGTGCCGCCGCCGGTGGGGGCGGGGCGTCGAAAAGGTCCAGCGCCAACTGCACAAGCCGCTGCATCACGATGGCTACTTTCCGTGGGGCGCTTCGGTGTTTCTGGCGGGCGGGATGACCACGGCGGGGTAGGCATCCGGGTCCAGGCGGCGCATCTCGGCCTCGATCCAGGCCTCCACCTCGCGCATCAGTTCATCGGGCTTGCGGCCCACGCTGGAAATCGGTTTACCGATGGACACGTCCACCACACCCGGGCGCTTGATGAACGCCTTGCGCGGCCAGACCTTGGCAGAGGTGACGGCAATCGGCACCACGGGTGCGCCCGTCTCGATGGCCAGCCGCGTGCCACCGGTCTTGTACGTGCCCTTTTGCCCCCGCTCGATGCGCGTGCCTTCGGGGAACATGATGATCCAGACGCCCTTGGCCAGCAGGTCTTTGCCCTGCTGCACCACTTTGTGGAAAGCCTGCGTGCGCTGGTCGCGGTCGATGTGGATCATGTCCAGCCGCCCGATGGACCAGCCAAAAAACGGCACATGCAGCAGCTCTTTTTTGAACACGTAGGCCAGGGGGTGCGGCATGATCGCGGGCATCAAAAACGTCTCATACGTGGACTGGTGCTTGACCAGCAGCACGGCCCCGGCGTTCTCGCCCTGCGGCAGGTTCTCCATGCCCGTCACATTGGCACGCACGCCCAAAAGCACCCGGGCGCTGCTGATGCACAGCGACAGCCACGCCCGCGCGATGCGGTACAGGGGCCGGCCGCGCATACCGAACAGCGAGCCCAGCATGATGGCCAGGGTGTAGGGCACCACGGTAATGCCCATCCAGAGAAAGTGAATGACAGAGCGGATGAAAGCCATTTTTGTAGTGTTTTTGGCCGTTAGCGCCTATCCATAAAGCGCCAACAGCTATCAATTAAATAGCAAAACAAGTCATCAGACGATAACGGCGCCAGGCACAGGCACCGACGCATGCACGGGCACAGAAGCGACCGAGGCCTGCACCACGGGCAGCAACAGGTCCACAAAATCGCCCAGGCTGGCATGCACCTGGGTACCTGGCGGCAACCCGGCGGGCAGTTCGCCCCCTCGCACCACCTGCGCCGACTGGCCCGTGCACACCAGGTGCAGCTTCGCTCCCAGCGCTGCACCGGCCAACAGATGCACAGCGCAACTGCCCACCACCTGCACATCGTTGCGCTCCACGCCATAGCGGTCGCGAATCTGCTCCAGCAAACCGGGCAAAGGCTTGCGGCAGGTGCAGTCTTCGTCGGCGGCATGGGGGCAATAAAACACCGCATCAATGCGCCCGCCCACGGCTGCCACCTGGCGGTGCATCTTGGTGTGAATGGCGTTGAGCGCCATCACATCAAACAGCCCCCGCCCCAGCCCCGGCTGGTTAGTGGCAACCACCACGTGCCAGCCCGCGTGGTTGAGCCGCGCCACGGCTTCGAGCGCGCCGGGCACCGCACTCCACTCATCTGCCGAAGTGATGTAGTCGTCGCCCAGCAGGTTGAGGGTGCCGTCGCGGTCGAGGATGACGAGTTTCATAGGGTGGGTATGCCTTGTGAGAAGCGCCAGCCTATCAGCTTGTGCGAACGGGTCAAACCGCCAGGCGGGAGAGGTCGGCCACGCGGTTCATGGCGTTGTGCAGCATCTTGAGCAAGCCCAGGCGGTTCATCCGCACATCCAGCTGCTCGGCGTTGACCATCACGTCGTCGAAGAAGGCGTCCACCGGGGCGCGCAGCACTGCCAGAGTCTGCAGGCTGGCGGTGTAGTCGCCCGCTTCGAACTGGACATTGGCCTCGGGTACAAAACGCTGCAGCGCGGTGTAGAGGTCCTGCTCGGCTTTCTCCTGCAGCAGGTCGGGGTTCACATGCGCGTCCACTGCGCCTTCGACCTCGGCCTTCTTGAGGATGTTACCGACGCGCTTGTTGGCTGCGGCAAGGGCCGGGCTTTCGGGCAGAGCGGCAAAGGCGCGCACGGCGGCCAGTTGTTTTTCGACCAGGGCCAGGCGCTGCGGGCGCAGGGCCAGCACAGCATCGACTTCCTGGGCGCTGTAGCCCTGCTCGCGCAGGCTGCCGGCGAGGCGGTCGTAGATGAAGTCGGCCAGCGCAGCCGAAGCGTCGGAAATCTTGTCGCCAAAGGCGGGCACGGCGCCTGCCAGCAGCGCGCTGAGTTCCAGCGGCAGATCCTTCTCGACCAGCATGCGGATCACGCCCAGCGCATGGCGGCGCAGCGCAAACGGGTCGCGGTCGCCCGTGGGCAGGTTGCCGATGCCGAACATGCCCACCAGGGTTTCGAGCTTATCGGCCAGCGCCACCACCACGCCTGCCGTGTTGCGCGGCAGCGCATCACCCGCAAAACGCGGCTTGTAGTGGTCTTCAATGGCGTGCGCCACGGTTTCGCCCAGACCGTCGTTGAGCGCGTAGTAGCCACCCATGATGCCCTGCAGCTCGGGGAACTCGCCCACCATGTCGGTGACGAGGTCGGTCTTAGCCAGCTGCGCGGCCTTGTCGGCATCCGCCACCAAAGCCGCGTCGCCCAGCTGGGTTGCGATGGCCTTGGCAATGGCGCGCACGCGTTCCACGCGTTCGCCCTGCGTACCCAGCTTGTTGTGATAGACCACCTTGGAGAGACCTTCGACGCGCGAGGCCAGGGTCTTCTTGCGGTCCTGGTCAAAGAAGAACTTGGCATCGGCCAGGCGCGGGCGCACCACGCGCTCGTTGCCGCCGGTCACAAAGCTCGTGTCTTCGGGGCTGATGTTGCTGACCACCAAAAACTTGTTGGTCAGCTTGCCTGTGGCGTCCAGCAGCGGGAAATACTTCTGGTTGGCCTTCATCGTGAGGATGAGGCATTCCTGCGGCACATCGAGAAACTCGGTCTCGAACGAGCAGGTGACCACGTTGGGGCGCTCGACCAGCGCGGTCACTTCGTCGAGCAGCGCTTCGTCTTCGATGGGGCGGGCGCCATTGCCCACCTTTGCGGCAGCAGCGGCCAGCTGGCGGGCGATTTCGACCTTGCGCTCGGCAAAGCTGGCGATCACAGCGCCGTCCTTTTTCAGCGTGGCGGCGTAGCTGTCGGCATCGGTCAGCACCACGGGCGACACGGCGGCTTCAAAACGGTGGCCGGTGGTGCTGTTGCCAGCGGTCAGGCCCAGCGCCTTCACGGGCACCGCGGTGCTGCCATGCAGCGCCACCAGACCGTGTGCGGGGCGGACAAAGTTCACGCTGGTCCAGCCGGGCAGCTCGCAGTCGGTTTCGAGCTGGTAGCTCATGACCTTGGGGATGGGCAGCTTGGCCAGGGCTTCGAGCAAGGCCTTCTGCAGGCCCTCCTGCAGCGTGGCGCCGGGCACCACGCTGTCATAGAACAGGGCTTCGGCCTTGCCGTCCTGCGCGCGCTTGAGCGCCGCCACGGCGGCTACGGGGTCGGACACGTCAGCGCCCAGGGCCTGCAGCTTCTTGAGCAGCGCGGGGCTGGCGTTGCCACTGGCATCCAGGCCCACCGTCACAGGCATGAGCTTTTGCTGCACGGCCTTGTCGGCAGCTTTTTCTGCGACAGCCGTCACATGCGCGGCCAGGCGGCGGGGTGAAGCGAAAGGGGTGACTACGGACGCGGCGGACGCCAGGCCCAGGGCCTTGAGCTGGTCGGCCAGCACGGTGGCAAAGGCATCGCCCAGCTTCTGAAGCGCCTTCGGGGGCAGCTCTTCCACAAACAGTTCGACGAGAAGGTTTTGGGTTGTCATGTTGTCGGCTCTATTCCGTAATCCATTTGGCATCCGCTACGCAAGCGATGCATGAAAACTGGCGCGCCCCATGCGCGGGCAGCCGCGCAAGGGCCGCCCCGCCGCGCTGGCTGCGTCCACCTGCCCGCATTGCGCAGCAATGCGAGAGCGGGGGGAAGACGCGAAGCGGCTCAGGGGGGTGTTCACTTTCACTTCACGCAGCCTTTTTAACCATCTGTTCCACCCACTCGCGCGGCGCCATGGGGAAGCCCAGGCGTTCGCGGCTCTCGTAGTAGCTTTGCGCCACGGCGCGGGCCAGATTGCGGATGCGGCCGATGTAGGCAGCGCGTTCGGTCACGCTGATGGCGCCACGGGCGTCCAGCAGGTTGAAGCTGTGCGCGCCTTTGAGCACTTGTTCATACGCAGGCAGGGCCAGCTGCTGTTCCATCAGGTACTTGGCCTGCTTTTCGTGCGCGTTGAAGGCTGTGAACAAAAAGTCGGCATCGCTGTGCTCGAAGTTGTAGGTGGACTGCTCCACCTCGTTTTGCTTGTACACGTCGCCGTAGCTCAGCGTGTCGGTCCACTTGAGGTTGTAGACGTTGTCCACGCCCTGCAGGTACATGGCCAGGCGCTCCAGACCGTAGGTGATCTCGCCCGTGGCGGGCTTGCAGTCGATGCCGCCCACTTGCTGGAAGTAGGTGAACTGCGTGACTTCCATGCCGTTGAGCCACACCTCCCAGCCCAGGCCCCAGGCGCCGAGCGTGGGGTTCTCCCAGTCGTCTTCCACAAAGCGGATGTCGTTCTTCTTCAGGTCGAAGCCCAGGGCTTCGAGGCTGCCCAGATACAGTTCCAGGATGTTGGCCGGTGCGGGCTTGAGCACCACCTGGTACTGGTAATAGTGCTGCAGGCGGTTGGGGTTCTCGCCGTAGCGGCCGTCCTTGGGGCGGCGGCTGGGCTGCACGTAGGCGGCCTTCCAGGGCTCGGGGCCGATGGCGCGCAGGAAGGTGGCGGTGTGCGAGGTGCCGGCGCCCACTTCCATGTCATAGGGTTGCAAAAGGGCGCAACCCTGCGCGTCCCAGTAGGACTGCAGCTTCAAAATGATTTGCTGGAATGTCAACATGGCGTCTGTGGCTGAGGCACTGGCAAGCCAGGGCCGGGCAAGTAAGGGGGAAGAAATGGCGGTGTGCGTGCCAGGCCCGCCCCCTGCAGACAACAAGGCTTGCAAGGAAGGGCGTCGCGCGCGCAGCCGGTCATTTTACGGCGCTGCGACTGGGGCGTCGTGTAAATGGCGGCACAGAAGCCGCGCGCACTGGCAACCCCATGAAAAAAGGCCGGAGCCCTTTTGGAGCCCCAGCCTTCCCAACCAGTCACGCGGGCTATAAGCCGGTGCGTACCGGTGGCCACCTTTGCGGGCAGCCCGTCGGCGCACGTGTCGTGCGCCAAGTCAAATCAACTATCCATTGCACTGGTGGCAGCGCCACCACAGGACGCAGCCTAGGCAAGTGCCCCCGCGCAAGGGCCGCCCCGCCGCGCTGGGGGCGTCCCCCTTCAGGGGGAAGGCGCGAAGCGACTCAGGGGGTCTTCTCAATACTCCCAGAAGATGCGCTGCAGTTCTTTGCTGTCGTTTGTTTTCGTCAAAGCGACCATGGCCAGGATGCGCGCCTTTTGGGGGCGCAGGTCGTGGGCGACCACCCAGTCGTACTTGTCATCAGGCTGCTCTGCATTGCGCAGCACAAAGCCGTCGGGCACGCGGGCCGAGCGGACGATTTGCACACCTGCGGCACGCAGCGCCTTGAGGGCATCCACCGCCTGCGCAGCCACCGAGCCGTTGCCCGTGCCCGCATGGATCAGCGCCTTGACACCCGCCTTGCCGTAGGCTTCGATTCCCGTGGTGTTCATGTTGCTGTAGCCATAAACGATGTCCACCGCAGGCAGCGCCTTGATGTCGTCGATGTTGAACTCGGAGTTGGTGGTGTGGCGCTTGACCGGCGCGCGGAACCAGTAGTTCTTGCCTTCCACCACCATGCCCAGCGGGCCCCATTGGCTCTTGAAGGCCTCGGTTTTGATGTTGATGTGCTTGTGCACGTCGCGGCCGCTCTGGATCTCGTCATTCATCGTGACCAGCACGCCCTTGCCCGCGGCGTCCTTGCTGGCCGCCACGCTCACGGCGTCGTACAGATTCAGTGCACCGTCGGCCGACAGGGCGGTGCCGGGGCGCATGGAGCCGACCACGACGATGGGCTTGGACGTGCGCACGACCAAGTTCAGGAAGTACGCGGTTTCTTCCAGCGTGTCGGTGCCATGGGTGATGACGATGCCGTCCACATCGGCCTGCTTGGAAAGTGCCGAGACGCGTTGGCCCAGCTTGAAGAGATGTTCGTTGGTGAAGCTCTCCGACGCGATCTGGAACACCTGTTCGCCCGACACCTTGGCCACACTGGCCAACTCTGGCAGACCTGCCAGCAGCTTTTCGACCGGCACCTTGGCGGCTGCATAGGTTGCGCTGTTGGCTGCTGATGCACCGGCCCCGGCAATGGTGCCTCCGGTGGCCAGCACCACCACATGGGGCTTGGCGGCCTGGGCCATGGCGACGGCCGAAGCGGCGGACAGCAGCAGGCCGGCGAGCCAGCGGTGAGCGGGTTGTGAAATTCGCATGAAGGAGGTCTCCTGAACGGTGTTCTGAATTTCGCAGGGGCGGACGGCCGCATTGTTTTCTGACTGCCCTGCGCCCGCCATGTTGTCGGCGGTGCGGCATCCTATGAGAGATCAAAACACACCCATGCGGAATAATCAGCTGGTCTCTGTGAATATCACTCACAGCATGTTTTCAAGGAACAGGCGATGAATCTGCGACAGCTGGAAGTCTTCCAGGCGGTGCTCCAGACCGGCAACATGAGCGCAGCGGGGCGCCTGCTGTGCATCACCCCGTCCGCAGTGAGCAAGGCCATTGCACACACCGAGCTGCAATTGGGCTACCGCCTGTTCATGCGCACCCCGGCAGGGCTGACCCCCACGCCGGAGGCGCAGGTGCTGGCGGCAGAGTCCACCGGCATCCACCGCCAGCTGGATGCATTGCGCCGCACCGCCCGCAACCTGGCCACAGCAGACACGGGCGATGTGCGCCTGGCCGCCATACCGGCCGTGAGCCACGGGTTTTTGCCGTACCTGCTGCAACAACATGCGCAGCGCTACCCCCAGGTGGGCATAGAGGTGCGCACCATCCACCAGGACCAGATGACGCAGGCGCTGCTCACACGCAGCGTGGACTTTTGCCTGGGGATTTACAAACACCCGCACCCGCAAATCCGCAGCGACCTGCTGGTGAGCGGGCGCCTGTACCTGGCGGTGGCGCAGTCGGTGTGGATGCGCCAGCCCCGCGCTACATCGCGCAGCGCGCGGTTGGCGCAGGCGCCAGTGATCCGGCTGGTGGGGGACGACCCCATGCGGCAGTCCATTGATGACATCGCGCAGCGCCTGGGCACGCCCGCGGGACCCGGCATGCAGGTGCAGACGTCCCAACTGGCACTGGAACTGGTGCGGCTGGGCATGGGCTGGACGGTGGTTGATTTTTTGACTGCCACGCACCTGGACCCGGCGACCATGGTCACGCTGGAGCTGCATGAGCTGCCGCCCATTTCGCTGTACAGCTACCACGCGCGGTCGTCACCGCCGGGCTTGCAAGCCACGCGCATGCTGGCGATGCTGCCGGGGCTGCTGCATGAGGCGCTGTCGCCCCGCGCTGGCGGGCAATCGTTGCGTTGAGCGCCCAGACCGCCCACAGCACCCACAGCGCCAATCGGGATAGGGGCCGACCAGATGGTCGGGCCCCTCCCACACCACCCGGCGTGCGGGTCCGCACCGGGCGGTTCGAGAGCTTGAGGTCATGAGAGTCTGGGCAGTCCCAGGTGGTCGAACCAGTCAATCGTCAGCACGC
>CAMTXG010000030.1:0-23048 GCA_947085645.1 uncultured Gammaproteobacteria bacterium | reverse complement strand
GGTTTTGCTCCTGAGGGTCCGGGGAACATTCCCCAGGCCTCAGGCTGCGCAAAACACGCCCTTTTGCAAGCCCAGCATCATGCAAAAACGCGGTGGCAGTACCTGCGCAACAGCCACCGCGTCAGCGGTTTAGTTCAACGTAATGTATCCCGCACAACCTGCGGGATAAAACGGACCATGCGGGATATTCTGGACACGGAATCCTCCTGAAAGTGGCTTGCAGCTTAAGGCGGCGGCCGATACACTGTGCAAAAACACAGGTATAAAATTCCATGAAACCCGGCACGCCTGTTTTGCGCTCTACCCGCCTTCTGGATCAGGTTCGGGAGCGCATTCGTTACCTTCACTATAGCCTCAGCACCGAGAAGGCTTACCTGCACTGGGTGCGTTTTTTCATCCGTTGGCACGGGCGTGGCGGGGTCATGCGGCATCCGCGCGACATGGGCGCACCGGAGGTGGAAGCGTTTCTCACGATGTTGGCGACAGAACGCCAAGTATCGGCCTCCACCCACAACCAGGCACTGAGCGCAATATTGTTTCTTTACCGTGAGGTGTTGGGCATTGATTTGCCCTGGCTGGACGGCGTCAATCGCCCTACCCAAACGCGACGCATTCCCAGCGTTTTAACCAAGGATGAGGTTGCCGCCTTGTTCCAATTTCTGGATTCGGACATGCGTTTGCTGGCCCAATTGCTATATGGCACAGGCATGCGGCTGATGGAAGGGCTTCGCCTGCGCATCAAGGATGTGGACTTTGACCGCCACGTGATCGTCGTGCGAGAGGCCAAAGGCAACAAGGATCGCGTGGTGATGTTGCCGCGCACCCTGGCGCCCACGCTGCGCGCGCAGCTGCTGCACGCGCGAAGCGTGTGGGAACAGGACCGGCAGGCGCAGCGAGGTGGGGTGCAAACGCCGCATGCACTGGATCAAAAGTACCCGCAGGTGGGACGCACATGGGGTTGGTTCTGGCTGTTTCCCTCACCTACTCTCTCCGTGGACCCACGCTCGGGCGTGGAGCGGCGCCATCACCTGTTTGAGGAGCGGCTACAGCGGGCCGTCAAAAAGGCCGTGGCACAGGCGGGCATTTGCAAGCCCGTGTCTGTGCACACACTTCGCCACAGCTTTGCCACCCATCTGCTGCAATCTGGCACCGACATCCGCACCGTGCAAGAGCTGCTGGGCCACAGCGATGTGTCCACCACCATGATCTACACCCATGTTCTGAAGGTGGCGGCCGGTGGCACGGCCAGCCCGCTGGATTCGATGGCGCACGGAAGTTGACACGCTGCGTAGGTCGATGAGAGCGAGGATTTTTAGTCAAATCAGGCTTTACCGCTTATCCATAAAGCGCTACCAGCTATCAATTGGTGAGCAATACACCTATCCCAACCGCCCCAAAACCTTCGGCACACTCGCCGCCAGTATCGCCACCCCCGACAGCGTCAACACCCCCCGCACAATCTGCCGGAACCGCGCTTCGCTGATGCCGTGGTACAGATTTGCTCCCATCAGCGTCGGCACCAGCATGGCCGATACCACAGCTGTCAACTGCTTGGTCAGCGCCCGCCACCGAGCACTCGCCATGCACGGCGGCTTACCATCAAAATATGAGTCAAATTGGCCTATATCGCTTATCCAGTAAGCGTTAGCAGCTATCAATTTTGATTTATTCAACACTGTCATCACCCCACCGGGTAAGCAGCGCTGCGGTCACACATCAATGGCCACCGACGACCCCGCCTGCTTGCGCAGCTCGAACTTCTGGATCTTGCCGGTGCTGGTCTTGGGCAGCTCGCCAAACACCACGGCACGCGGCACCTTGAAGCCCGCGAGATGCTTCTTGCAGTGGGCCACGATGTCTTCGGCCGTGGTCTGCGCACCTGCCTTCAGCTCGACAAACGCACACGGCGTTTCGCCCCATTTGGCGTCGGGCTTGGCAACCACGGCGGCGGCCAGCACGTCGGGGTGGCGGTAGAGCACGTCTTCAACTTCGATGGACGAGATGTTTTCGCCGCCCGAGATGATGATGTCCTTGCTGCGGTCTTTGATCTTGATGTAGCCGTCGGGGTACTGCACGGCCAGGTCGCCGCTGTGGAACCAGCCGCCCGCAAAGGCTTCGTCGGTGGCCTTGGGGTTCTTCAGGTAGCCCTTCATGGCGATGTTGCCCTTGAACATGATCTCGCCCATGGTTTCGCCGTCTTGCGGCACGGGCAGCATGGTCTCGGGGTCGAGCACGCGCACGTCGCGCTCCAGGTGGTAGCGCACGCCCTGGCGGGCGTTGAGGCGGGCGCGCTCGCCGATGTCGAGCGCGTCCCAGGCTTCGTGTTTGGCGCACACGGTGGCGGGGCCGTACACCTCGGTCAGGCCGTAGACGTGGGTCAAATCGAAACCCATTTTTTCCATGCCTTCGATCATCGACGCCGGGGGCGCGGCCCCCGCCACCATGGCCTTGACGCCTGCGGGGATGCCCGCCTTCATCGCATCAGGCGCGTTGACCAGCAGGCCGTGCACGATGGGCGCGCCGCAGTAGTGGGTGACGCCGTGGTTGCGGATGGCGTCGAAGATGGCTTGCGCGTCCACGCGGCGCAGGCACACGTTGACCGCAGCGCGGGCCGCCACCGTCCACGGAAAGCACCAGCCGTTGCAATGAAACATGGGCAGCGTCCACAGGTAGACGGCGTGTTTGGGCATGTCCCACTCCAGCACGTTGCTGATGGCGTTGGTGGCCGCGCCCCGGTGGTGGTAGACCACGCCTTTGGGGTTGCCGGTGGTGCCGCTGGTGTAGTTGAGCGCTATGGCGTCCCACTCGTCGCCAGGCAGCGCCCACGCAAACTGCGCATCGCCGCCCGCCACGAATGCGTCGTAGGTAGTGCCGCCCAGTGGCTGGCTGGCCGGGCCGTACAAGGCGTCTTCGACCTCAATGACCAGCAGCGGGGCAGCGTTTTGGAGCAGCGCCAGCGCCTTGGCCATGACGGGGGAGAACTCGGGGTCGACGATGACGGCCTTGGCCTCGCCGTGGTCGAGCATGAAGGCCACGGTTTCCGCGTCGAGCCGGGTGTTGATGGCGTTGAGCACGGCGCCCGCCATGGGCACGCCAAAGTGCGCCTCGACCATGGGTGGGGTGTTGGGCAGCATCACGGCCACCGTGTCGTTCTTGCCGATGCCTGCGCGCTGCAAGGCGCTTGCCAGCTGGCGGCAGCGCGCGTAGGTTTCGCCCCAGGTCTGGCGCAGGTCGCCGTGCACGATGGCGAGGCGGTGGGGGTAGACCTCGGCCGTACGCTCGATGAACGACAGGGGCGACAGCGGGGCAAAGTTGGCCTCGGTGCGGGGTAGGTGCTGGTCGAAGATGGAGGTCATGGGCGCTATAAGGGGTGAACGGTGGGCGGGCCGTGGGGTGGGTTGCAAGGCGGGCGGTGAGGTCGCTGGGCAATGTTGGTGCTGCGAAAGACTGGCGCGGTTGGTGTGCAAGGCGGGGACAGGCAAAAGACTCTCGGCCTCTCACACCCTCTCACACCCTCTCACACCCTGCGGCGGCGGCTTTGCTTGATACGGTACATCGCTGCGTCTGCGCTGGCCATCAGCGTATGCGCATCTTGCGCGTCGCGCGGAAACAGGCTCAGCCCAATGCTGGCGCGAACCGGAAACGGCTGGCCGTCGATGGAAAGCGGTGCGTCAAAGGCTTGTTCGAGCTTGGCGGCGATCTGCAAGGCGGCATCTTCAGAGTCCACGTTTTCACACAACACGGTGAACTCATCGCCCGCCAGCCGGGCCACGGTGTCGGCATGGCGCACGGCGCCCGTGATGGTCTGCGCCACGGCCTTGAGCACCTGGTCGCCCACGGCATGGCCACGGGTGTCATTGATGGCCTTGAAGTTGTCCAGGTCCACAAAAAACAGCGCGCTGCTGCGCCCGCTGCGGCGCGACAGCTCCAACACCTGCACCAGGCGCTGCTCAAACATGCGGCGATTGGGCAGGCCCGTCAGTGCATCGTGGTGCGCCAGGTGTGCCATGGCGTCGCGGCTGGCGTTGAGTTCGGTCATCTGGCGGCTGATCTGCCGCTCCATGTCATGAAAGCTGCGCGCCAGTTCGCCGACTTCGTCGTTGCGGTCCAAAGGCAGCGCACCATGCGGGCGGCCTTGCGAGAACGCCTTCGCAGCATTCACCATGGCCTGCAGCGGCTGCGTCACCACGCGCGACACCCATGCCGACAAAAGCACGCCCACCACGCTCAGCACCAGCAAAATTTTGAGGATGCTGCGCCCCAGGTCCACCACCTCGCCCTGCACTGCAGCCAGCGGCTGCGACAGGCCCACCACCATGAAGCGGTTTTCTGCCTCGCGGCCATAGGGCATGCGCACAAACGAATACACCAATGCCTCTTGCTCCGGGGTGCCGGGCTGGCTGAGCACGGCTGTGGACTCTGCGCCGCTGATGAGCGCCGCAGTCGAGGCAAACGCATCCTGGATCAGAATGCGCTGGCCCCGGTCGAAGCCAAACGCCTGCGTGGCGTCAGGGTGCGCCAAAAAGTCGCCCCACCGGTTGCTGAGATAAAACCCATAGGGCGCAGGCAACGCGGCGTCAAATCCCGCCAGAAACGGCGTTGCAGCCACACGCACCACCACCACACCCCGCACCTGCCCACCGACCACCACCGGCGACGCCATGCTGAACACGGGCAGCGCCTCGGTGTCGGCCACGCCCTCGTGGTTGATACCGAACTCGGACACATACACCTCCCCGGCCGCCAGGGCGAGCGCCTCGAACACGAACGGGAAATGTGCTTTTTCCTGCAGGTCGTCTGCCGGGGCGGCCAGCAGGGCGGTGTCTTTGCGGTCCACACGCACCAGCTCCAGCCCGTTGTTTTGTGCGCCGATGAACCGGATCTGCAGGTATGCAGGGTGCGCCGCCAGACTGGCCTTGAACAGCGCGGTGAGCCTGCCCAGATCAGGGTCGGCCGCAGCCGCGTTGGCCAGAAAGGCGGTGTCTCGTGCCACGGTGCCAAAGCCCGCCTGCATGTGGCGCGCCAGCACCTGGGTGGTGGCCATCAGCGAGCGCTCGGCACGGCCCTGCAGCCGCTCGCGGCTGGAGTCAAAGGTGTAGTAGCCCGCGAGAATGGCCGCAAAAAAGCTGAACGACGCCAGCAAGGCTCCAAGTCTTAGCGCAATGCCCCATTTCATGCGGCGGGCCTGTCAAAACCGCGAAGGCCGGTCGCCCGACAGGATGCGCTGCCACAGCTGGGCGCGCCGGGCTTCGTCTTCGACGGGCTCCAGCCACACGATGGCGCCCGTGGGTGCATCGCCTGAAAGCGCGGGGGGCTCGTCGAGTGTGTTGGCCAGGCCCTGGCGCTGGGTCAGGGCGCGGCTGACGCTGGGCTCCAGCATGTAGTTGATCCACTGGGCAGCCAGCGCCACCTGGGTGGACCGGCGGGTGATGGCCCAGCAGTCCAGCCAGGCCAGCGCGCCTTCGCGCGGCACCACATAGCCTACGTCCAGGCCTGCGTCGCGCAGTTGCTTGAGCTGTTGCTGGCCGTAGTTGGCGTGCATGACGGCCACCCGGTGTTTGCGAAACAGCTCCAGCGATTCTTCGGGCAGGCTGTAGAAGGCGCGCACATTGCGGCGCAGCGCCACCAGGTCTTTGGCCAGCGGGCTGAAGTGGCCCGCCTCGATACGAAATGGTGACAGCCCCCGGTACATGGCCGCGAGCGAGAAACCGTGGCTGCTGCCGTCAAAGGCCAGCACCTTGCCCTGCCAGCGCGGGTCCCACAGCACCGATACCGACTGCGGCGGCGCGGTGAACTGTCGGCGGTCGTAGATGAGCCCCATCTCCGAATAGGTGTAGGGCATGGCATACACGTCGGCCCCCTGGGTGATGCCTGCGATGGCCTGCAACTGCCGAAACCGGGGCAGCTGGCGCGCGGTGTTGGGAATGCTGCCCATGGGCAACGGCACCAGCAGGCGCTGGCTCACCAGGCGGGATATTTCTGCGGTGTTGGCGGCCACCAGGTCAAAACCCGGGCCCCGGGGGTTGGCCAGGTGCGCGCGCAGCACGTCGTCGGATGCCACGGTCGTGATGGCGACTTTGACGCCGTGCCGCTTTTCAAACACCGCCACCAGGTCCGGGTCGGCATAGCCGGGCCACGACAACACCCGCAGCACCGGGGCCGCCCCGGCAGCGCTGGGCAACAGCACTGTGAACCACGCAGCCGCCCCCAACAGCACGGCCGCGCCCCCGCGCCGCGACGCCCGCTGCGCCAAAGCGCCCCAAGCGCCTGCCACCCGCCACCACGTTGTGAAGGCCATACCGGAATCCCACCCTGCAATGTCTGGTAACAAACAGTTTACGCGGACAATACGCCGCGTGACGATCCCTCAGTCTTTCATTCAGGAACTGCTTGCCCGCGTTGACGTGGTCGACATCGTGGGCCGCTACGTGCAGCTGAAAAAAGGCGGCGCCAATTTCATGGGGCTGTGCCCTTTTCATGGCGAAAAGTCACCGTCTTTCAGCGTCAGCCCCGCCAAACAGTTCTATCACTGCTTTGGGTGCGGGAAAAACGGCAACGCGATCAGCTTCCTCATGGACCACGCGGGCATGGGGTTTGTCGAGGCGGTGCAGGATCTGGCCCAGGGCGTGGGCCTGCAGGTGCCGGACGACGATGTATCGCCCCAGGACAAAGAACGCGCCGCCGCCGCCCGCCAAAAGCAGGCAACCCTGACCGATGTGCTGGAAAAAGCGGGTGACGCCTACCGCCGCCAGTTGCGCGAGTCACAACGCGCCATTGCGTACTTCAAGGGCCGAGGGGTGTCAGGCACCGTGGCAAAACGCTACGGGCTGGGCTACGCCCCGGAAGGCTGGCGCAGCCTGGCCAGCGTGTTCCCCAGCTATGACGACCCGCTGCTGGAAGAGAGCGGGTTGGTCATCGTCAACGAGGAAGATGGTGGAAAACGCTATGACCGGTTTCGCGACCGGGTGATGTTCCCGATCCGCAACGTCAAGGGCGAGTGCATTGGGTTTGGCGGGCGTGTGCTGGGGGATGACAAGCCCAAGTACCTCAATTCACCAGAAACACCGGTGTTTCACAAGGGCCGCGAGCTGTACGGCCTGTTCGAGGCCCGCACCGCCATCCGCGAGGCGGGCTACGCGCTGGTCACCGAGGGCTATATGGACGTGGTGGCGCTGGCGCAACTGGGGTTCCCCAACGCGGTGGCCACACTGGGCACGGCCTGCACGCCCGAGCATGTGCAAAAGCTGCTGCGTTTCACCGAATCGGTGGTGTTTAGCTTTGACGGCGACGCTGCCGGGCGGCGCGCGGCGCGCAAGGCGCTGGACGGCGCCCTGCCCCACGCCACCGATACGCGCAGCATCAAGTTCTTGTTTCTGCCCGCCGAGCACGACCCGGACAGCTTCATCCGTGAGCATGGCACCGATGCCTTTGCGCGGCGGGTGACCGAGGCCGTGCCGCTGAGCCGGTTTCTGGTTGAAGCCGCCAGCGATGGCTGTGACCTGGCCACCGCAGAAGGCCGCGCCCACATGGCCAGCAATGCCAGGCCGCTGTGGACGGCTCTGCCCGACGGCGTGCTCAAACGCCAGGTGCTGGGCGAGCTGGCGGACCTGACCCAACTCAAGGCCCAGGACCTGGCGGACCTGTGGGGCCAGACGACGGCGCGCGAGGCGCCCCGGTCCGCACACTCCGGCTACACCGGCGCTGCCAGTGCGCCACCCCGTCAGGCTCCCGCAGCCTACGATCATCAGGAGCCGCCTTCGTGGGACTCCCCGCCCGACGCGGGCGGCTGGCCGTCCTACGCGGAGAACTCCGGGGGATATGACGGCGGCTACGGGAGCGGTGGCGGACAAGGCGGCTATAGCAGCGGCTACGGCAACAAGCCCGCTTTCCGCAAAGGTGGTGAATGGAAGAGCAACTGGAAGAAACGGGACAAGGACGCCCCCTGGCCGCCGCAGCCCCGCCTGCCGCGCACGCCCACTGCAAGCCGCACAGACCACGCGGCGCGGCTGCTGCTGTCGCACATGGCGTTTCTGGAAGAGCTGACCCACGAAGACCACACCACCCTGTGTGCGCTGCCAGCGCCCCACGGCCCGCTTTTTGGCTGGCTGGAGGCGCAGTTTCATGAGCACGGCCCCCTGGCATGGGCCGTGCTGCGCGAAAGCCTGCGCGAGCACGAGTGCGAGGCGCTGGCCGTGAAGGTGATGACGGGTTCGCACGCCCAGACCGAGGGCGACCTGCAGGAGCTGCGCATGGAAATGCGCGACCTGCTCAACCGCATGCAGATCGAAGACATCGAGGAACAGCAAAAACTGCTGATGCTGCAAGCCGCCACAGACCCCACCGCGCTGGAGCGCTACCGTGAGCTGGAACAAAAACGCAGGGTTTTGCTGGGAGTGGCTGCCAAGGCTGCTTGAAATTGCGCCAGGCGGTATAATGTAGGGTTAGTTATCGGCAAGAGCGACAGCAGCACCTCCGAGCCGGGCCACCGTGACAAACGCGCACCTATGCGCTGATGGGCCCACTTATCGCAAGGACTGCACACCAAATGATCGCCCAGACATCTTGCCTCTGAGGGCCTCCCCTCGAAGCGCAAAGCAGTTGTAGCTTTGCGTTGCCACCCGCGCCGGGACCTGAGGCGCTTGCGTTTTCTTTGTGTCCGTTTTTGATCCTGAGGTTGTCCATGCCCGCTCAAAAGTCCGCGAAGCCATCCAAGTCTGCTCCAGGGTCCGCCGCAAAGGCTGTCTCCAAAACCGCTGCCAAAGCCCCGGCCAAGGCTGCCCCTGCAAAGGCTGCCGCCGCGCCCGCCCCGGTTGCCAAGAAAGTGAAAACTGTGCCCGTGAAAAGTTCTGCCGAGCTGACCAAAGCTGCCGATGAATTGCTGAAGAAGAAGCCCGCCGCCAAGGCGGTGGTGTCTGACGACGACGAAACCCCAAAAAAGCGCCCAGGCCGCCCCGCCAAAGCCGCCGGTGCCGCCGAAGCAAAGGCCCCCGCCAAACGTGGCCGCAAACCAAAGGCAGGTGGTGCCAGCGACGAAGGCGGTGACGACACCGACCTGTCCGACATCGAAGCCGACCTGGAAGGTGAAGTCGAAGAGACCACCACCGAAACGGCAGCCACGGTCGAAAAGGTCAAGCCCCTGCGCATGAAGATCAGCAAGGCGAAGGAACGCGCCTTGATGAAGGAATTCGGCCTGGACGAAACCGTCCTGTCCGAAGAAGACATGGCCAAGCGCCGTGCACGCCTGAAGGCGCTGATCAAGCTGGGCAAGACGCGCGGCTACCTCACGCATGTAGAAATTAACGACCACTTGCCTGACAAGCTGGTCGATGCCGAAACGCTCGAAGCCGTTATCACCACGCTGAACGACCTGGGCGTAGCGGTGTACGAGCAGACGCCCGATGCCGAGGCGCTGATCATCACGGACAACGCCCCTGCGGGCGCCACCGAAGAAGAAGCCGAAGAAGCCGCTGAAGCCGCACTGTCCACCGTGGACTCGGAATTCGGCCGCACCACCGACCCGGTTCGCATGTACATGCGCGAAATGGGCACCGTGGAGCTCTTGACCCGCGAAGGCGAAATCGAAATCGCCAAGCGTATCGAAGGCGGCCTGATGGCCATGATGGAAGCGATCAGTGCATCGCCCGCCACCATTGCCGAAATCCTGAATATGGGCGAAGACATCCGCGAAGGCAAGGTCGTCATTTCGACCATCGTGGACGGCTTCTCCAACCCCAACGAGGCCGACGACTATGTGGCCGAAGAAGACTTTGACGAGTTCGACGAAGCCGACGATGACGACGGCAAGGGCGGCTCCAAGGCGCTGACCAAGAAGCTCGAAGAACTCAAGAAGCAGGCGCTGGAGCGCTTTGACAAGCTGCGCGAGCTGTTTGAAAAAGTGCACAAGGTGTACGACAAGGAAGGCTACGGCACGCCAGCCTATGTCAAGGCGCAAGCCGCTTTGTCGGCCGAGCTGATGACCATC
This sequence comes from uncultured Gammaproteobacteria bacterium, assembly GCA_947085645.1. Classification (GTDB taxonomy): domain Bacteria; phylum Pseudomonadota; class Gammaproteobacteria; order Burkholderiales; family Burkholderiaceae_C; genus Acidovorax. The sequence continues at coordinate 13,066 of CAMTXG010000030.1, read as the reverse complement.
CGCTTCACCGCCAAGACCATCGAGAAGCTGTGCGACATGGTGCGCAGCCAGGTGGACGATGTGCGCAAGAAGGAACGCGAGCTGCGCCGCATCATCGTGGACAAGTGCGGCATGCCGCAGGAAACCTTTGTGAAGGATTTCCCGCCCAACCTGCTGAACCTGCAGTGGGTCGAGAAGCAGGCCGCTGCGGGCAAGCCCTGGTCTGCCGTGATGGCGCGCAACGTGCCGCCCATTCAGGACCTGCAGCAAAAGCTGATGGACCTGCAGTCGCGTGTGGTGGTGCCGCTGCCAGAGCTCAAGGGCATCAACAAGCGCATGAACGAAGGTGAAGCCACCTCGCGCGATGCCAAGAAGGAAATGATCGAGGCCAACCTGCGCTTGGTGATCTCGATTGCCAAGAAGTACACCAACCGTGGCCTGCAGTTCCTCGATTTGATCCAGGAAGGCAACATCGGCCTGATGAAGGCGGTGGACAAGTTCGAATACCGCCGCGGCTACAAGTTCTCGACGTACGCCACTTGGTGGATTCGCCAGGCCATCACCCGCTCGATTGCCGATCAGGCGCGCACCATCCGTATTCCGGTGCACATGATCGAGACGATCAACAAGATGAACCGCATCAGCCGCCAGCACTTGCAAGAGTTTGGCTTTGAGCCCGATGCGTCCATCCTGGCGGCCAAGATGGAGATCCCTGAGGACAAGATCCGCAAGATCATGAAGATCGCCAAAGAGCCGATCTCCATGGAAACGCCGATTGGCGACGACGACGACAGCCACCTGGGCGACTTCATCGAAGACGGTGCCAACACTGCGCCTATCGAAGCCGCCATGCAGGCCGGCCTGCGCGACGTGGTCAAGGACATCCTCGATGGCCTGACCCCCCGCGAAGCCAAGGTGCTGCGCATGCGTTTCGGTATCGAAATGACCAGCGACCACACGCTCGAAGAAGTGGGCAAGCAGTTCGACGTGACCCGTGAACGCATCCGCCAGATCGAAGCCAAGGCGCTGCGCAAGCTCAAGCACCCCAGCCGCTCGGACAAGCTGCGCAGCTTTATCGACTCGCTCTAAGCCGGTACCTCCACCCGCTTACGCCCTGCCCGCAATTGCGGCGCAGGGCGTTTTTCATGGGCACGTGCAACATCACCACGCGTTTACCCTGATGCCACGGACAGCAGACTGACAGTTTGGAGGGCGACCATTGCCCGCACATCGGGACGCTTCGATGCTGCGCGAGTTGATGGGTTGCCGACGCACCGCCGAGACGCGGTGGCACCACCAAAAAATCAATCCCATCAGTAGCCGCGCCCCATGGTTTCTGAAATCAAGCCATACCTCACGAGGGACGCCGCATGTCTGCACCTATCAACCGCCGCAACGCCATGGCGCAATCCGCTTTGGCCGCCATGGCATGGGCAACGTTGGGCACGTCTGCCTGGGCCCAGACCACGACCACCGCAACCCGCCTCGCACCGCCCAAGGCGCCCAAGCTGGCCAGCACCTTGCGCATCGTGATTCCAGCCAACCCCGGTGGTGGTTGGGACCAGACCGGCCGCGCCCTGGGCGCAGCGCTGACGGCTTCGGGCGCCACTGACCAGGTCGAATACGAAAACATCGGCGGCAAGGGCGGCACCATCGGGCTGGCCAAATACGTCGAAAAAAACGGCAACGACACCAACACCTTGTTCATGGGCGGGATGGTGATGGTGGGCGCGGTAGCGCTGCAAAAGCCTGCGGTGGACATGACCCACATCCAGCCCCTGGCGCGTCTGACCAGTGACTACCTGGTGGCCGCCGTAGCGACAAATTCACCGATCAAGAACACCAAGGACCTGACCGAGGCAATGCGCACAGATCTGCGTGCGATGTCCGTGGCCGGGGGCTCCGCCGGGGGCGTGGACCACATGTTCGCAGGCGTGCTGGCGCGTGCCGCCAAAGCAAAACCCGAAGACTTGGTCTACAAGCCGTTTGCGGGCGGCGCAGAAGTGGTGGACGCCCTGGTGACCGGCACTGCATCCTTGGGCCTGTCGGGCTACAGCGAATTCAGCGAGGCCCTCGCGTCCGGCAAGCTGCGCGCCATTGGCGTGTCTTCACGCCGCAGCGTCTTCGGGTTGCCCGCCTTTCGCGAACAAGGTCTTGATGCCACCATGGCCAACTGGCGCGGCGTGTTTACGGGCAAAGGAGTGCCAGCAGCGCGCACCGCTGAGATGCTTGCGGCGGTAGAGGCCGCCACCGCCCACGAATCATGGGTGCGCACGCTCAAGCAAAACCGATGGGAACCCTCTTGGCTCGCAGGCAAGGACTTGGCAGAGTTCATAGAACTGGACCTCACCACAGCCCGCGTGATGGTGTACCTGCTGAAACTGAAGGCCTGATCACACCACAAGGGCCATGGGCCTATGAGCCTGCATGCCAACGGCAAAACCTTTTGGAGTCCCCCATGAAAATGTCCAACCACTCCATCGGTGCGCGCATGGCCACCGCCCTGGGCCTGGTGCTCGCACTGTTGCTGGGCGCCGCGCTGTTCGGCATCTCGGCTTTATACAACGCGCTGGGCACGTATGACGCCACCGTGCTGGAACGCGTCGCGCAAGAGCGTGCCGTCAGCCGGATGGAAAGCGAGTTCAAGACCCAGGTGCTGGAATGGAAGAACACGCTGCTGCGCGGAGAAGACGCCCGCAAGCGCGAACTGCACTGGGCCGCGTTCCAGGCCAGCGAAAAGCGCGTGGCCGACGCCGCCAAGGCGCTGGAGCCACAGTTGAGCGATGCGCAGGAGAAAGCCGCGCTGCAGAACTTCACCAACGCCCACACGCAGATGGCGCAGGGTTATCGCAAAGGGTTCGAGGTGTTCCAGTCGCTGGGCTTTGTGCCTTCGGCGGGCGATGCTGATGTGGCCGACATTGACCAGGGCCCCGCCAAGCTGCTGACCGAACTGGGGCAGCAAGTGGCCGCCAGCAGCGCGGCCATCGCGCAGCAGGCCGCGCAGGACGCGCGCCGGGCGCTTATCAGCAGCCTGGTGGCGCTGGCCCTGGTGACTGCCTTCGGCGGATGCGCAGGCTGGCTGCTGACGCGCTCGGTGGTCCGGCCGCTGGGGGCTGCGGTGTCGGTGGCTAACAAGGTGGCTGCCGGGGACCTGACCACCACCATCGAAGTGGATGGCAAGGACGAACCCGCCCGCCTGTTGCAGGCCCTGCGCGCCATGCAAGACAACTTGCAAAACGTGGTGTCGGGCGTGCGCAGCAACGCCGAGGGCGTGGCAAGCGCCAGCGCTGAAATTGCCCAGGGCAATGCAGACCTGAGCATGCGCACCGAAGAGCAGGCGTCGTCGCTGGACGAAACCACGTCGTCTATGCAGCAGCTGCAGGCCACGGTGCAGCAAAACGCCTCCAACGCGCAACGCGCCAACGAACTGGCCAAGAGCGGCGCATCGGTGGCGCAGCGCGGCGGCGCCGTGGTGACGCAGATGGTGGAGGTGGTGCAAGGCATTCAGGACAGCTCACGCCGCATTGCCGACATCATTGGCGTCATCGACGGCATTGCGTTCCAGACCAACATCCTGGCGCTCAACGCCGCTGTCGAGGCAGCCCGCGCAGGAGAGCAAGGCCGTGGTTTTGCCGTGGTGGCCAGCGAGGTGCGCAGCCTGGCCACCCGCAGCGCAGGCGCGGCCCGCGAGATCAAGGAACTCATTCAGACCAGCGTAGAGCGCGTGCAGGCAGGCTCCGACCTGGCCCGCAATGCGGGCACCACGATGACCGAGGTGGTCTCGTCCATCCAGGGCGTGAGCGCCTTGATGGAAGAGATCAGCCAGGCCAGCGCCGCACAGACCAGCGACATGCTGCGCGTGACCCAAGCCATCGTGCGCATGGACGAAGCCACCCAGCAGAACGCGGCACTGGTAGAAGAAAGTGCGGCCGCTGCAGGTAGCCTTAGCGGGCAGGCACGGCAGCTGGTGGAGGCCGTGGAAGTCTTTCGCCTGCGGGCGGATGGCAGAAACCACCCTGCGGCCCCGAAGCCGTCACGCGGCGGCAACGGTTTACTTCAAATTTCATAGCTGTCCGCGCTTTCTGGATAAGCGGTAGAGTCATTTTTTACTCATATTTTTGAACCCGCTCAGGCCACCGCGTGCTTCTCTCGCAGGGCTTGCACCTGCGCGGGCGTGTAGCCTAGTTCAAGCATTAGCTCGTCGGTGTGCTGCCCCATCACCGGAGGCTGCAGGCGCACGCCCAGACGGTGGCCATCCATGCGCAAGGGGAACAACGTGGTGCGGGCAGTCTGCCCTGCGCGTTCGCCGTCGGGCAGGGTGATGTCGGCCAGACCACCGGTGGCGTTGAGGTGCGGGTCGTCAAAGAGCTGCTCGGGCCTGGAAATGGGTGCGAAAGGCAAACCGTTTTTCTCAAAGACAGCCGCCAACTCGGCGGCGCTAAAGGCGGCCAGGCGCTGGCGCAGATCGGGCATCAGCGTGGCACGGGCACGCACACGGTCGTTGTTGCTGGACAGTTGTGGGTCAGCCTTGAGGTCCTCAAAACCCATGGCGTCGCAGAATGTCGTCCATTGCGCATCGCTGACGGCAGCCAGAAAGATCTGTTCGCCATCCTTTACGCTGAACACGTCATACAGCGCCCACGACGAAATGCGGTCGGGCATGGGCGCGGCGGGCTTGCCGGTGACGGCGTACTGCATCATGTGCTGGCCGACCAGGAACACGTTGTTCTCAAACAGGGCCGAATCCACCTCTTGCCCCCGGCCGGTGATGCCCCGCTGCATCAGGGCGGCCATGGCCCCGATGGCGCCGAACATGCCGCCCATGATGTCGTTCACGCTGCTGCCCGCGCGCAGCGGGTCGCCGGGGCGCCCGGTCATGTATGCCAGCCCGCCCATCATCTGCACCACTTCGTCCAGCGCGGTGCGGTGCTCATAGGGGCCGGGCAAGAAGCCGGTGTGGTTCACGTAGATCAGACGGGGGTTGGCCTGGCTGAGTGCCGCGTAGTCGAGGCCATATTTAGCCATTACGCCCGGCTTGAAGTTCTGGGCCACCACGTCGGCAGACTCTGCCAGTTTGCGCGCCACCTCCAGGCCCTCGGGGCTTCGCAGGTCCAGCGCAATGCTCTTCTTGTTGCGGTTGAACATGGGGAAAAACCCCGCGCCCGCGCCCAGCAGGTGGCGCGTGCGGTCGCCCTCCACCGGCTCCACCTTGATCACCTCGGCGCCCAGGTCGGCCAGCACCATGCCGCAGGTGGGGCCCATCACCATGTGGGTGAACTCCACGACGCGCAGCCCCTGCAGCGGCAAAGCGCGGGGAGCATCAGTGGCCGCAGACGCATCGGGCGTTGCAGCGTTGGCGGATGGCGATGGGCGGGGGGAGAAAGCGGTAGAAGTCATGGCGCCACGATAAAGGATGCGACCGGGACGCTTGGCAATTTGCCCGCTCAGCGCCATCGCCTGTAACGATGGGGCGCACCTGCCGCAGCGTCATCGGGACCTGTGGAGCCTTCTGCCAGGACAACGCCCATCCGTGGCCGCTTCGCAACATTTTGATAGCAAATATCGCATTTTCTCGCCTTAGCGCATATGTGCCGTGCGTTCTGAGCTACCAAACTTGTAGCAAAACCGGTTCCGCGCTATAGTCTCAGCGCATCAGCGGGCTTGGCTCAGGCCACCCGCTCCGAACTTAGATCCAACACTTGCGCGAGGAGAAGCGTCCATGAGCTCCAAAGAAAATGTCGCCATCAACCAGTTGTTTGAACGGCTTGAGTGCCGTTACGCACTGCGCGTGCTGTGGGCCCTGAAGGACGGTCATCCCCAGACCTTCCGCCTGCTGCAAGACAGCGTGGGGGGCATTACCCCCAACACCCTCAACACCCGCATCAAAGAGCTGCGCGAAGCCGGGTTTGTGGACCATGGCAGCGACGGCTACACCGTCACCCCCTCGGGCGCCGACCTGCTCAAGCGCCTGAGTGATGTGCAGGCCTTTGCCACCCGCTGGGTGGCAGGCCGGGCCAAAAAGGCCTGAAGCCCGCCCGCCCCCTGCCCCTTTCTGGGCAAAGCCCCGCCGGACCTCCGAGCGGGGCTTTTCGCTAAAATGGGTGGTCAAAAATGCTTCTAGCGCTCATCCATAAAGCGCTGATAGCTATCTTTTCAATAGCAAACCAGGAATTTCAACCATGGCAATGACCACCACTGCATCCGGCCTGCAATACGAAGACACCACCGTGGGCGAAGGCGCCGAGGCCACCAAGGGCCAGAACGTGTCGGTGCACTACACCGGCTGGCTCTACAACAACGGCGAGCAAGGCGCCAAGTTCGACTCCAGCCGCGACCGCAATGACCCGTTTGAGTTCTCGCTGGGCGGTGGCATGGTCATCAAGGGCTGGGACGAAGGCGTGCAGGGCATGAAGATCGGTGGCCAGCGCACGCTGATCATTCCGGCAGCTCTGGGCTATGGTGCACGCGGTGCGGGCGGCGTGATTCCGCCCAACGCCACGCTGAAGTTTGATGTGGAACTGCTGAAGGTCGGCCGCTAAGCGCCGACGGATGTTTGCGCCCTGCCACCACCACGGTGCTGGGCAACCAAGGCGGCCTGCGGGCCGCTTTGTCGTTTCTTGGGCTTGAAACGCTGCGCGGGCGGGGCAGCGGAACCCGCGAGGTCACATTTCCGAGCGCACCACCGGCCGTGCTGGCGCGGGGCGTGTGATCCAGCTCACGACGGCCGCTGCCACCAACCCCGCGGGTACGCCAAACACCCCGGCCGATATGGGCTGAATGCCAAACCAAAGCCCATCGGCCAGCAGCCAGGCAGGCAACACCTGCATGGCAGGTACATGGGACAGCATGTAGTACACGGCCACCCCCAACCCCACCAGCATGCCCGCCACCGCCCCCTGGCGCGTGGTGCCGCGCCAGAAGATGCCCAGCACCATCACCGGCACAAAGGCCGACGCCGCCAGCGAGAAAGACGCTGACACCATAGGCAGTATCTCCGCTGGCTTGAGCGCGGCCACAAACGCTGCCGACAACGCAACCGCCAGCAAGGTGAACTTGGTGAGGATCACGCGCTGCTCGGGCGATGCCTTGCGCTGCGCATCCGGGAAGTACAGGTCACGCACCAGCGCGTTGCTGATGGTCAGCAGCAGACCGTCGGCCGTAGACAGCGCCGCCGCCAGTCCGCCCGCTGCTACCAGGCCCGACACCACATACGGCAAGCCGCCCAGCTCGGGCGTGGCCAGCATGATGAGGTCGGCGCCCAGGTGGATCTCGCCAAACTGCACCAGCCCGTCGCCGTTCACGTCTTCCACCGACAAGAGCGAGCTGTCTACCCGCGCCCACTGCGCCATCCAGTTTGGCAGCGCCTCAAAGCTGCTGCCCACCAGGTTCTGCATGACCTCAAACTTCACCAGCACGGCCAGCGCGGGCGCACTCAGGTACAGAAGCGCGATGAAGAACAGCGACCACCCCACCGACGCCCGCGCCGCCGACACCGTGGGCGACGTGTAGTAACGCGTGAGCAGATGCGGCAGCCCCGCAGTACCCACCATCAGGCAGAACATCAGCGCCAGAAAATTGCGCCGTGTCAGCTCATAGTCGCGCTGCTCCTCCGGTGTGCCGTTTGGGTCGCCGACATAGGCCTGGCTGTGCAGCGGCAAGCCGCCCAGCGGACGTGCGCGCTCGTAGTTGTCGCGCATCTCGCGCGTCCAGCGCTCTCGTGCCGCAGCAGCGTCGCGGGGCAAGGCGGCCAGCTCCCGGCTGGCAGACACGATGAGCACTACATCCGCATTCTGGTTGCGCAGGGCGCGGATGCGTTCGCGGGCTTTTTCGCGCTCGTTCTCCAGCGCGCTCTCCACGTCCAGCAGGCGCGCCTCAAACTCCTGCGCGCGGCGCAGGTAGGCCTGCACCACCTGGTGCTCGGCCGGAGAGTCCAGCAGCTGTGCCTCCAGGTCGGCGATCTTGCTGATCTGCGCGCCGTAGACCAGGGGGGCCAACGGGCTGCCCAGCTGCTTGTACGCCAGCCAGGACACCGGGATCAAGAACGCCAGCAGCAGCACCACGTACTGCGCCACCTGCGTCCAGGTAATGGCGCGCATGCCGCCCAGAAACGAGCACAGCAGCACCCCGCCCAGCCCCAGCATGATGCCGATCTCGAACTGCACACCGGTCAGGCGCGAAGCGATTAAGCCCACACCATAGATTTGCGCTACCACGTAGGTGAACGAACACAGCACCGCTGCCAGCGCCGCAATCACCCGCGGCCAGCGCCCGCCAAAACGCACATGAAAGAAGTCGGGCACCGTATACAGGCCCATCGCCCGCAGGTGCGGCGCAATCAGCATCGCCACCAGGCAAAACCCGCCCGTCCACCCCAGCAGATAGGCCAGCCCGCCCGCCTGCCCTGGAGTGCCAGAAAAGCCCTGCAGGTACAGCGCGCCCGACAGGCTGATGAACGACGCCGCGCTCATCCAGTCGGCGGCGGCGGCCATGCCGTTGTACATGGGCGGAATGCGCCGCCCCGCTACGTAATACTCCTCCGCGTCGGTGGTGCGGCCATACACGCCAATGCCGGCGTAGACCATGACGGTGAGGAACAGGAAGATGGGGCCAATCCAGTGGCGCGACAGGCCTCGGCGCTCGGCCCAGGCCATGAGGAGCAGAAAGCCCAGGACGCCCATCACATACAGCGCGAGGATGCGGTGCAACCGCCACAGGTAGGCGCGGTCGCTGATGGCTTCAGACGGGTCGCGCTCAGCCATGGGGCGGCGTACCGTCGCTGCGCTGGCTATCTGCAGCGGGCGCTCGTGCGCTCGCGGCCAGGTGCTCTGCATCCTGTCTCTCAAAGCGGTTCATGGCCCAGCCGTAGACCACCACCAGCGCAATGAACACCAATACCGCGCCCTGGGCTGCAATCCAGTACCCCAGGGGCCAGCCCCCCATCACCAGAAATTGCAGGTCGCGCGCGAAATAGGTGGCCACAAACGACACCAGGGCCCACACCAGCAGCAGCCCGGCTTTGAGCCAAAGGTGCCGCTGGTCGTGCAAATCCGGCGGGAACGGGCCCGCCATTTCTGCGTCGTGCGAGCGGGGGCGTTGCATGGGCCGCCGCGTTGCGTCAGCCAGCCAGCTGTTGCCAGGTGGCGATCACGCTGTCGGGGTTCAGCGAGATCGACGAGATGCCTTCAGCAGCGAGCCACTGCGCAAAGTCAGGGTGGTCGCTGGGGCCCTGGCCGCAAATGCCGATGTACTTGCCCTGCGCCAGACAGGCCTTGATGGCCTGGTGGATCAGCGCCTGCACGGCAGGGTCGCGCTCGTCAAAGTCGTGCGCCAGCAGTTCCAGACCCGAATCGCGGTCCAGGCCCAGGGTGAGCTGGGTCAGGTCGTTGGAGCCGATGGAGAAGCCGTCAAAGAACTCCAGGAAGCGCTCGGCCAGGATGGCGTTGCTGGGCACCTCGCACATCATGATGACCTTGAGGCCGTCCTTGCCGCGCTGCAGGCCGTGCTGCGCCAGCAGCTGCGTGACGCGCTCGGCCTGGCCCAGCGTGCGCACAAAGGGCACCATCACCTGCACGTTGGTCAGGCCCATGTCGTTGCGCACGCGCTTCAAAGCCTCGCACTCCATGGCAAAGGCTTCGCCAAAATCAGCGCTCAGGTAGCGCGCAGCACCACGGAATCCCAGCATCGGGTTCTCTTCCTCGGGCTCGTAGCGGCTGCCACCAATCAGCTTGCGGTACTCGTTGGACTTAAAGTCCGACAGGCGCACGATGACGGGCTTGGGCCAGAAGGCTGCGGCGATGGTGGCCACGCCTTCTGCAACCTTGTCCACATAAAACGCGCGGGGGCTGGCATGGCCACGGGCCACGGATTCGACGGCTTTCTTAAGGTCCGCGTCGATCTGGGGGTAGTCCAGGATGGCCTTGGGGTGCACACCAATGTTGTTGTTGATGATGAACTCCAGCCGGGCCAGACCCACACCTTCGTTGGGCAGTTGGCAGAAGTCGAACGCCAGTTGGGGGTTGCCCACGTTCATCATGATCTTGGTCTTGATGGCGGGCATTTCGCCGCGCTGGACTTCGGTCACTTCGGTTTCGAGCAGGCCGTCGTAGATCTTGCCGGTGTCGCCCTCGGAGCAGCTCACCGTGACCAGCGTGCCGTCTTTCAGCCGCTCGGTCGCGTCGCCGCAGCCCACCACGGCCGGGATGCCCAGCTCGCGCGCGATGATGGCCGCGTGGCAGGTACGCCCGCCGCGGTTGGTAACGATGGCGCTGGCGCGCTTCATCACGGGTTCCCAGTTGGGGTCGGTCATGTCGGTCACCAGCACATCGCCGGGCTGGACCTTGTCCATCTCGGAAATGTTGTGCACCAGGCGCACGGGGCCGGTGCCGATCTTCTGGCCAATGGCGCGGCCTTCGGCCAGCACGGTGCCGTGGCCCTTGAGCTTGTAGCGCAGCTCGGCCTGGCCCTTGGACTGGCTCTTCACGGTCTCGGGTCGTGCCTGCAGGATGTAGAGCTGGCCGTCGGTGCCGTCCTTGCCCCATTCGATGTCCATGGGGCGGCCATAGTGCTCTTCGATCACCAGAGCGTACTGCGCCAGCAACTGCACGTCGGCATCGGTCAACGAATAGCGGTTGCGCTGCTCGGTGGGCACGTCCACGGTCTTGACCAGCTTGCCGCTGGCGGCTTTTTCTTGGGGCGTGGAGAACACCATCTGCATCAGCTTGCTGCCCAGATTGCGGCGGATCACAGCCTTCTTGCCCGCCTTGAGCATGGGCTTGTGCACATAGAACTCGTCAGGGTTCACCGCGCCCTGCACCACCGTCTCGCCCAGGCCGTAGCTGCTGGTAATAAAGACAACTTCTTCGAAACCGGACTCGGTGTCGATGGTGAACATCACGCCCGCAGCGCCCAGGTCAGAACGCACCATGCGCTGCACACCGGCCGACAAGGCCACCACATCGTGCTCAAAACCCTTGTGCACGCGGTAGGAGATGGCGCGGTCGTTGTACAGCGACGCGAACACTTCCTTCATCTTGTGCATGACTTCGTCGATGCCCACCACGTTCAGGAAGGTTTCCTGCTGACCGGCAAACGAGGCGTCGGGCAGGTCCTCGGCCGTAGCGGACGAACGCACGGCAAACGAGGCTTGGGGGTTGCCAGCGCTCAACTTGGCAAATTCATCGGCAATGGCTTTTTGCAGGTCGGCCGGGAAGGGCTGGGCTTCGACCATGGCGCGGATCTCGGCGCCCACCTTGGCCAAGGCACGCACGTCTTCGGTGTCCAGGCTCTTGAGCTTGGCGCTGATCTTGTCGGCCAAGCCGTCATAGGCCAAGAACTCGCGGAATGCGTGGGCCGTTGTGGCAAAGCCCGTGGGCACGCGCACGCCCTGCGGCAGTTGGGAGATCATCTCGCCGAGGGAGGCGTTTTTACCGCCCACCGACTCGACATCGGTCATTCTCAGGTTTTCAAACGGTACGACCAGGGCGGTCGGGCTGAAAAGTGCAGACATGGGAAAGCTCCAGAAGTTGAAACCGGGTCTGCGTGCCGGGCGCTTCGGGGCCCCAGGCAAGCGGCCATGCACAGGCTGCGACTTTGTTGTTGTGGTTGTAGGCCGACGGTGTGCATGGTGAGAATTGGATAATTGTGACAATTGTAGGCCTGCGCCACTGGCGGCGGGCTGACGCGTTTTCACGGCTTACGTAAAAAGGATAACCCTGCCCATGTGCTGCCCCGCACTGGAGACGGCCCCACCCTGACTGCGCAAGCCCAATCAAAAAAGGTCCCCATGCACACGCGCACCGTATTTTTTGTCTCAGACGGCACCGGCATCACCGCCGAAACCTTTGGCAACGCCATCCTGGCCCAGTTCGAGATGAAGCCGCGCCACGTGCGCCTGCCGTTCATCGACACCCCCGACAAGGCCCACCAGGCCGTGCGGCAGATCAACCACACCGGAGAGATTGAGGGCAAGAAACCTATCGTGTTCACCACCCTGGTCAACATGGAAGTGCTCAAGGTCATCCAGGAAGGCTGCAAGGGCATGCTGCTGGACATGTTTGGCACCTTTGTGCACCCGCTGGAAGAAGAGCTGGGCATCCGATCACACCACCGCGTGGGGCGCTTTTCCGACGTGAGTCGCAGCAAGGAATACACCGACCGCATCGAGGCCATCAACTTCAGCCTGGCCCACGATGACGGCCAGAGCAACCGCGACCTGGCGGGCGCCGACGTGATCCTGGTGGGTGTGAGCCGCAGCGGCAAGACCCCCACCAGCCTGTACCTGGCCATGCAGTGCGGCATGAAAGCGGCCAACTACCCCCTGATCCCCGAAGACTTCGAGCGCCGTCAGCTTCCGCCCGCGCTGGTACCCCACCGGGAGAAGATCTTTGGGCTGACCATCCAGCCCGAGCGTCTGTCCGAGATCCGCAACGAACGCCGCCCTGGGTCGAAGTACGCCGACCTGGTCAACTGCAGGTATGAGGTGGCTGAGGCAGAGGCGATGATGCGCCGGTCCGGCATCCGCTGGCTGTCAACGACGACAAAGTCCATTGAGGAAATTGCAACGACCATCCTGCAGGAGATTCGGCCGGAGCGGTTGATCTATTGACGCGTGCCAGCCATACGAACAGCCCCGTCTTCAACGACGCCCATCGGCAGGCCACGGCGCCACTTACCGATCCAAAGAACCCGTCAGGTTTTTGTTCGGCGCAATCACGCCTCTGTGTTTCGGCCCACTCCATCCAGAAAGCGGCAAAAGCTATCTATTTTGTAGCACCTATCGCTTTATAGATAAGCGTTCAAGCCGTTTTTCGCCACAAAATTTCCAAGCCGATCAGCAAAGTACAGCACTGAGCTGGGCAAACCTTGCAGCAGGGCCCGTGCGGTGGCCAGGCTGACTGGCTGCAACCGGCAAGCTAGTGCAGTGCTTCATGCTTGGAGGCGCAAATATAAAGGATGGATTTTTGGCTCTGGCAAGGCGCAAACCGAAGCGATACCGGGTGTATCGCGAGGCGTTTGCAACGCCGCCAGAGGCGAAAAGACGCCTTTTTATGTGCCAGATAGCGTGAAACACTGCACTAGTGTGGTGTCT
>CAMTXG010000029.1:0-88735 GCA_947085645.1 uncultured Gammaproteobacteria bacterium | reverse complement strand
TGAATAAATCTACCGACAATCCCCGCCATGCGTCGTTGCAAATACTCGCCATGCCGCCCGGCATGTCTCCGCTTTGCGCCTAGCTTGGCAGCGATTTCGGCAGATTTCTTTCCTCAACGAACTTCCAACTCAGAACACTAGCATGGGCTTGCTGCAGCTGAGCCGCCCTGAGCCTGCGATGGCGGTACCGCTCTGCTACGAACTCGCCTTTGGTGGCCCCAACCTGGTGCGACACGAGAGGCTGCTGCAGGCCTGCGTAGATGGCGAGGTGGGCGCGCATCTGTCGCCTGTTCAACGCGAGCGTGCTGCTCGTGCGCTTGCAGCATTACCTGACGCCTACCCGCCCAACCCCATAGGCTGCGGACACCATCCCGCCGCCATCGCCGAAGCCGAGTCCGTTCTGACCGAACTCGGGCTGAGTGGTCCATCAGAGAGCCATGCTATCGATGGGCGTCGAGGCCCGCAAATCGAGGCCTTCCAGCGCCCATACGACGCTCAGCATGACTATCCGGTCGTCGGCGTTGGCCCCGTGGGTCGATGGTGGAGCCCGCGCGTGGCACTGGCTGGCACTCACAACGAACAGTGGAAGCAAACCCAGTGGCCGAAGAGCCCACTGGACCACAACTATCGCTACTGGAACTGCGCGCCCGAGGACCAGCAGATCGACTACCCCCAAGGTGGCGAGGAAGTGGTGCTTGCCAATCTTGCATCTGCAGCATTGCACAGCGGACCGTACCGGTTCCATCTGCCAAGGCAGGACCTTCAACTGCTGGTGCGCCTGCATGTGGGTGTAGTGATGTTCGCGCCCATGCACATCGACACCGTGGTCATGAACCACGGCGCGGGAACGCTGTCTATCGTCCGCTGTGCCGTAGTCAGCGCAAAGACCGAAGTGCGCCAGCTCGAACTGGGCACGTGGCCTGCGGGAACGGGCCTGCAACTGGATGAATCCATGCGGCAGGTTGCGCAGGCAAGAGCTGCCTCCAGGAGCAGCCATGGCCGCCTGATCAGAAAGCGCATCGGCAGCCACACAGAACAGCACTACCGCTACGACCACCAGCACAGGCTGACGCAAGTGGCAGTGGTGCGAGCAGGCAAAGACGGTCATCAGCTACGTCTACGAGCCGGGCAGCTACGTACCGCTGGCACGCCTGGATGCAGATGGAGCAAGAACAGAGCAAGGCGGGCTGGGCAGCACCCAAGATGCGCAGCAACAGGGCACATCAAAAACCATAGCTGCTAGCGCAGACCAGACAAGAGCTACAGGCTAAAAACACCACAACTATTCCCGGCAACCGGCCAACGACACATTGGAAGCCCGTTACTGGCAAGCGCTGAACCCCAAAGACACAGCACAAAACACCGGTACAGGCGGACCAAGCGCGAAGGCCAATCAGTGCCTTTTACATACAGGCGCCAAGCCCGTACCGCGCCGTTCGGGCGCAAAAACTTGCTGCATTGCCGGGTCGAGCAAAATCACTACTCCACTCGGGCGAGGGGGCTGTTTCAGCCACGGGCACCGCCGGCGCCAAGTTGAATCAGCCCAGGGCCAGCATGAGAGCCAGCGTCCCCAGTGCTTGGGCATCGCAGCGGCCAGGGTCCGCGTTGCTGCACCAGCCGCCGTGGCTCACTTGGCCACGATCTTCACGGCATGCAATGCCTGCATGGTGTTGAACTTCACCCGAATCGTTTTGGCCGGGACACCCAGGCGCACGAGTTCGTTGCGGGCGGCCATGGCGCGCATCAGGGCGATGTCTTTGGCGTCGATGGGGGCGTCTTTGCGGTTGCAGTAGCCGGTGATTTCCAGGCGTTCATCGACTTCGCGTGTTTCTGCGAGGCGTGCCAGCAGGGCCAGGGTTTCGGGCGACAGCTTGACCTGCTTGGGGCCGAACTCGGCAACGATGCCGTCGTCGGGCAGGCGGGGTTGCTCGGCAACAGGTTCCGGCGGTGGCGCGGGTGTGGGGGCTGGGGCGACTTCGGTGGGCGCCGAGGGGGTGGCTGCGGTGGTTTCGTCAGAAGACGCAGCAGGTGTTCCGGCACATCCCGCCAGCAACAGGGCAGCGACAAACAGGCTCAGAGACAGGGTAAGAGGTTTGAACATGGTGGATTGCTTGAGGTTGGTGATGATGATTGCGGAGTTGGCGCGACGAGCGGTGATGGCAATGGCATGACATGACGCGCCAGCGCCCATGCCAGCCGTCGAGCCAAACCGGGCCGCGCCGTGCCCTTCGCTACTGCGACAGCTGCCAGAACATGACCTGCACAAACTTGGCATCGTTCGCCCATGGGTCCCAGATGGTCTTGTCGCCTTTGCTCATGGCGCCGGGCCACGAACCCAGAGACGTGGACATGGCAGGCGCGTAGCTGCCGCGCGTGCGCAGGTTTTCGGTCTTGCCGTTCTTGGTGTAGCTGTAGCCGCCAGCAGGGATGTCGCCGCCGGGGTACACCACGATCACATGACCGTTGGAGGGTTCGGTTTTGCCGCCCACCACCAGCACGCCTTCGCGGGCCAGGCGGCCGACCTGGCCAGACGCAACCACCTTCCAGTGTGCCTGGCCGCGCAGGTGCTCAATGAGCGCGTTGGCATTCATCCACGGCTGGTTGGGCAGGTACTGCTTGATGACGTGCCACACCGCATGGCTGCAAGAATGCGGGTGCAGGTCATAGGCGGCATCGCAGGCCTGTTTGAGTTTGCTGACAGAGTTGGCGTCTACGGGCACGGTGTCTTGTCCTCTGAAGGGGTTGGGTTGGACGTGGGAGATGAAGGGGGCTGGTAGGCCTGGGCCTTGGCGTTCCAGCGCAGGCTGGGCAGTTGGTAGTTACCACCCACGGCGGGCGACAGCACTTTGAGACGAAGCTCATGGGGCACGCCGCGACGCCATTGGCCAGCGCTTACCACCAGCTCCTGCGGTGGGTCCACCGGAAAAAGATGCGGGAGACGCCCCACGCACCGCCCAGCCGCATCCACCAACACGGGCAGCGGGAAGTTCTCCCACGGCGCATTGGCGGGGAGGTTCTTGTAGTGGTCGTCAGTGAAGATGGTGATCAGCCGGATCTGTGGCTGTTGAGAGGGGCGCGATAGGCTGCAGACTTTGGTTGCAGCGCGGTACGGCTCCATGTCCGCAGGCAGCGGGGTGTCCATGGCTGCTGCCCTGCATTGGGCGGCAGCCACGGTGATGAAGTCGCCAGCAGCCTGTGTAGGCCAGGCACACGCCAGCAGCGATGCGAGCAAAAATCCCCGCAGGGCAGGTGTAGATGTCAAAAGGAATCTCCCCCGAGCAGCGAAATAAGCGAGAGGGTGATCTGGAGTCACCCTGAAACGACAGCGAGTGTCGCCGCAGATTTTTACTGTTTGGCTTCAGGGGCAGCGTTTGGCAACCGCTTGCATCACCTTTAACAAATCACAACAGATACGGGGTGTTTGTTGCGTCAGAAACCTGGGTAAGTGGCCCTGACGCGGTTCGCGTGGAGGGTGCGCGCCAATGGCATCACCACGCATCAGCTCAGTCTCTCAAGCCAGCGCCGCCTCAATATCCCCCGCCAGCTTCTTGGGCGCATCCTGCGGCGCATAGCGGCGAATGACGTTGCCGTCCTTGCCGACAAGGAACTTGGTGAAGTTCCACTTGATGGCCTTGCTGCCCAGCAGGCCGGGGGCTTCGGCGGAAAGCCACTTGTACAGGGGCGAGGCGTTGGCGCCGTTGACGTCGATCTTGGCCATCATCGGAAAGCTCACGCCGTAGTTCAGCTGGCAGAAGCTGGCGATCTCGTCGTTGCTGCCCGGGTCCTGGCTGCCGAACTGGTTGCAGGGGAAACCCAGCACCACCAGGCCCTTGTCGGCGTACTGTTTGTGCAGATCTTCCAGGCCGCCAAACTGGGGCGTGAAGCCGCAGGCGCTGGCGGTGTTCACGATGAGCAGGACCTTGTCCTTGTATTGCGACAGGGGCACGGTTTGCCCGTTCATCTGCTGGGCCTCAAAGTCGTAGATGCTGGTGGGCATGATGAGAAAGCTCCTGGGTTGGGATGACGCGCCATGGTAGCCGGTGCCCGTCAAAACGTGTTCACGTTCTCGGGGCCGCCCATTCAGTGCGCTGCGGCGCCGGGGCGGCGAAACTGCAGCGCAGCCAGCAAAGACGCCAGCAGGATCAGCGACCCGCCCAGCACGGTGCGGGTGCTCAAGGTGGATGCGCCCATCAGGGCCGACGACACGCTGGCAAACAGGACCTCGGACAGCATGACCAGCGCCGTGGTACCCGCCGCCAGCCGGGCCGCGCCGAACTGCAGCGCCCAGTTGCCCAGCATCAGCAACACCGCCAGCAACAAGCCGGTGATGACCCAGGTGCTGTTCAATGCGGGGAACGGATCCACCACACCCACCTGCAGCCCGATGCCTGCCACCGCCAGCGCCATCAGCATGCACCCGCCAAACATGGTGACCATGCGCGCAGACCCCGGCACGGCATGCAGGCGCCGCAGCGTGACATTGGTCAGCGCAAACATGAAGCCGCCCAGCAGCGCCAGCGCATCGGCCAGCGACAGGTTCTGCCACAGGCGCGCAGCGGGCGCGCCCTCGGGCAGCAGCACCAGCACCACCCCCGCAAAGGCCAGGGCCAGGCGCAGCAGCGCGGCGGGGGTAGGGCGCTCGCCCAGAACGCGCCACGCCAGCAGCACCGCCCAGGCGGGCATCAGATAGAACAACAAGATCACCCGCACCACATCGCCAATCGTCACGGCCCAGTTGAACGCGACGTTGTTCAGCCCGGAAGACAGGGCCAGCAGCCACAGTTCAGGGTGATCGCGCACCTGCCGCCAGATGCCCGGCCGCCAGGCCAGCAGCGCCAGCAGCACCACCGCGTACATGCAGGCGGTGGCCCACAGCGGATGCAGCCCGGCCTGGTGCATGCGCTGAAACGGCCACCACGCCAGGCCCCAGACGAAAGCGTTGAACAGCAGGGCAACGAAGGGCAAGGGGGAGTGCATTGAGATTAAAGAAACAGGCTCTAGCGCTTGATGGGTAAGCGCTAGCAGCTACAAATTATGTAGTGATTTATGGCGTGTCGCGCTGTGTGGTGCAGCCGCTGAAACTGGCGCATCCCCCTACCAGTGCACCCGTGGAACCGGCTTTGCCGGGCCACCGGGTGCGTCCCCCTCAGGGGGAAGGCGCCGAAGGCGACTCAGGGGGAGTCAGTGATGCGTATCGTGCCGTGCAATCGACAGCAGGTGATTGACTTCGTCGGTGTGGTGAATGCAGTTTTGCTGGTGCCAGCGGCGAATGATCCACATGATGCCTGCCACCACCAGGCCAAACGTGATGATGGCGCCAAACACCGACAGCCCGAACTTGAGCGACAGGCTGTAGAACGCGCCCAGGCCCAGGATGCACGCCTGCTCGTTGAAGTTCTGCACCGCAATCGAGCGGCCTGCGCCCATCAGGTTGTGGCCGCGGTGCTGCAGCAGCGCGTTCATGGGCACTACCAGGTAGCCGCCCAGGCCGCCCAGCAGGATGAGGAAAGGAATAGCGACCCAGATGTTGCTGATGAACACCATCAGGATCAGCAACAGGCCCATACCAATGCCCAGCGGGATGACCTTGGTGGCCATGTCCAGGCGCATGCGCATCGACGCCACCACGGCGCCCACGGCCGTGCCAATGGCCACCACGCCGGTCAGTGCCGACGCCTGTGTGGTGTTGTAGCCCAGCGCCACGGCAGCCCAGGCCAGCACGATGAACTTGAGGTTGCCGCCCGCGCCCCAGAACAGCGTGGTGGTGGCCAGCGAGATCTGGCCCAGCTTGTCGCGCCACAGGCGGCCGTTGCAGGTCCAGAAGTCGGGCAGCAAGCTGAGCGCGTTGGACGCCACACTGCGCGACGGGTCTGCGCGCAGGGGGCGCATCTCCACACCGGTGTGCGGGATGCGGGTGTTGAACCAGGCGGCCAGTGCATACACCAGGATCAGTGCGGCGATGGCCGCTTCGGCGGGGGTCGCCACCCCGGTGTCCACCAGCGGGATGTCAATGCTCAGCAGCAGGCCCGACAGGTACGGGCCCACCAGCTGGCCCCCCAGCAGCACGCCCAGAATGATCGACGCGATGGTGAGGCCCTCGATCCAGCCGTTGGCCTTGACCAGCTGCGATGCTGGCAATAGCTCGGTCAGGATGCCGTACTTGGCGGGCGAGTAGGCCGCCGCGCCCAGCCCCACCACGGCATACGCAATGAGTGGGTGGGAGCCAAACAGCATCATCAGGCAGCCCACCACCTTGATGGCGTTGCTGACAAACATGACGTTGCCCTTGGGCAGCGCGTCGGCAAACGCCCCCACAAAAGGCGCCAGCACCACATAAAAGAGCGCAAACATGGGCACCAGGGCGGCGCTTTGCCATTCGGGCGCGCCCCCTGTGCGCAAAAGTTCAACGGCAGCCACGAAGAGTGCGTTGTCGGCCAGCGAGCTGAAAAACTGCGCCGACATGATGGTGTAAAAACCGCGCTTCATCGAATGGCTGGTGGGTGCATCAGTTCGGCTGATGCCCTGGTAAATGTGGGGGGCGTAGCGGGGGACAGGCGGTTATATCACGCGGATAAACGGCCACAGTGCCAGAATCCTCCGCGTATTCCCCCGGTAGATCCCTTGCCCACTCTGGTTCTTTTCCATGCCCCGTCCCATTCACGCCACCATCCACACCGCCGCGCTGCACCACAACCTTGAGCGCGTTCGCCACGCGGTCCCAGACGCCAAGGTCTGGGCGGTGGTCAAGGCTAACGCGTATGGCCACGGCATCGAGCGGGTGTTTGAGGGCCTGCGCGGCGCCGACGGGTTTGCGCTGCTGGACCTGGCCGAGGCCGAGCGCGTGCGCCAACTGGGCTGGCGCGGCCCCATCCTGCTGCTGGAGGGCGTGTTCGAGCCGCGCGACCTGGAGCTGTGCTCGCGCCTGGGCCTGTGGCACGCCGTGCATTGCGACGAGCAGATCGACATGCTGGCCGCCCACAAGACGCAGGTGCCGCACCGCGTGTTCCTCAAGATGAACTCGGGCATGAACCGCCTGGGCTTCACGCCCCAGCGCTACCGCAGTGCCTGGGCGCGGCTCAATGCGCTGCCCCAGGTCGATGAGATCTCCTTCATGACCCACTTCAGCGACGCCGACGGCCCGCGCGGCATCGCGCACCAGATGGCCGCCTTCAGCACCGCCGCCGAGGACCTGCCCGGCGAGCGCACGCTGAGCAACAGTGCCGCCACCCTGCGCCACGCGGCTGCCGCCGGGGTGCGCGCCGACTGGGTGCGCGCCGGCATCGTGATGTATGGCAGCGCGCCGGATTTTCCGGAGCACACCGCCAGCCACTGGGACCTGCAGCCCACCATGACGCTGGCCACGCGCATCCTGGCGGTGCAGCAGCTGCAGGCGGGCGACACCGTGGGCTATGGCTCGCGCTTCACGGCCGACGGCCCGCTTACCATCGGCGTGGCAGCCTGCGGTTATGCCGATGGCTACCCCCGCCACTGCGACACCGGCACGCCCGTGCTGGTCAACGGTGTACGCACGCGGCTGGTCGGGCGGGTCAGCATGGACATGATCACGGTGGACCTGACCCCGCTGATGGCCAGCGGCATGCAGCTGGGCACCGATGTCGGCTTTGGCAGCGAGGTCACGCTGTGGGGCCGCGCCAGCACCAACGGCGCTGTGTTGTCCATCGACGAAGTGGCGCAGGCTGCGGGCACGGTAGGGTATGAGCTGATGTGCGCGCTGGCACAGCGCGTGCCTGTAGCGGTGGACGGCGCTGCCTGAACGGCGGGCGCGCCGCCGTCGATAACTTCACGAACACCGGCCTGTGGGGTGCACCCGGCGCCTGAAACTGGTGTGAAATGGCGCTGCGCTGGCGGGCCACATGTGCAATATGTGCAACACGTACAACACATGCCGCAGTGCGCCTTTGTTCAACCGCACAGCGTCCACCCCATGGCCACTTCCCGCAGCAACAGCAACAGCAACAGCAACAGCAGCAAACCCAATCCGCCATCCCCACGCAAAAACAAGACGTCCAACTGGCGTTCTGTGCGCATGCCCCACCACCATGTGGCCCGCACACTGCAGCAGCGCTACAGCCTGCGCCTGCACGGCCTGCTGATCGGCAGCTTCACCCTGGTGCTGATGTGGTGCACCTCCCATGTGCAGATGCTGCTGGGCGTGGACACGCTGGCGCTGCGGTATCTGGTGACGTTGACGGTGGGGTACCTGGGGTATTTGCTGGTGCTGCGCGCCTGGGCCTCGCGGCTGGTGCGCAGGCGTGAATCTTCGGGCGACGGCGGCGGGGACCTGCCCGACCTCTGGCCCAGCGGCAACTCGTCCGGCGGCGGAAGCGCAAGTGGAAGCGGTGGAGGAGCGCAGATGCCCCTGCCCCGCACGGGTGGCGGCGACTTTGGCGGCGGGGGCGCATCGGGCGACTTTGGTGGCGGGTGGACATCGGGCCTGTCCAACGCTGGCGCGGGCGGCAGCAGTGACTCCAGCGCCTTGGGCGAACTGGCCAGCGGCGCGGCCGACGCCATTGGTAGCGCCGACGAGGGCGCGGTGGTGGTGGTGCCTGTGGTGGCCATCTTCCTCATCGGCGCCGCACTGATCTTTGGTGCCGGCTCGCTGGCCATGTTGTTCTTTGGGTGGGATGTGCTACTGACCGTGGCAGTGGAGCTGGCGTTCTCGGTGGCCACGGCACGCGCGGCGGTGGGCGTGGAGCGCGAAGGCTGGCTGAGTGCCGCCGTGCGCCTGACCTGGAAGCCGCTGCTGGGCGCGCTGGTCTGCGCCGTGGCACTGGGCGCCACCATCGACCATTTCATGCCCGGTGTGCAGTCGCTGCCCCAGGCGGTGCGGGTGCTGCAGGGGCATTGATGCTGAGGCAGTTCTCGGATGAAGAGTAATAAATTGATAGCTGCTAGCGCTTATTGGATAAGCGCTAGAGTGCAATTTTATTTGCGGATTCACGTACGTAGTGCGCGAGTATCGCGTTTAGGCCACGTGGTCTCCAGCCCGTAAAACACCCTCAAGTGGAGTGCGCCAGCCCAGACATTTTTGAGGGCGGCGTTTCAGCGCACACACCGCCGTATCCACCTGGCTTTGCTGCCACCGTGCGCAAGGCGGTGCTGGCCAAGCCAGGCGTGGACGCCAAGCGCATGCGCATGCGCATGCGCATCGCTGCATGGCGTGGCGGACCACCACCAAGATTTGGCAAGCGTGGCATGAAGAGGCTTTCGCTCAGCGCACCAGCGTCAGCGCAGCCGCCTGCTGCACGGCCTCCGTCATGCGCTGCAGTGCCTGCACATTCAGCCGCCAGTACTGCCAGTACAGCGGTACATCCACCGGCTTGCCCGCAAGCAACTCGACCAGCGTGCCGGTCTGCAGGTCGTCCTGCACCATCGGGTCGGGCGTCATGCCCCAGCCCAGCCCGGCCCGAGTGGCCATGACAAACGCGTGCGCCTCGGGTAGCCAGTGCACGGGCGGCGTGAGTTTGCGGCGCGTGATGCGCCCCACAAACCGGGCCTGCAGGGCGTCCTTGCGGTTGAACACCAGCATCGGCGCCGTAGCCAGCGCAGCAGCGGTCACCCCTTGGGAAAAGTGGCGCTGCATGAACGCGGGACTGGCCAGCGCCCGGTAGCGCAGCGTGCCCAGCGGCAGCACCTTGCAGCCCTGCACGGGCTGCGGGTCGGCCGTCACGGCGGCCATCACGCGGCCTTCGCGCAGCAGGTTGGCTGAATGGTCCTGGTCCTCCACGTGGATGTCGAAGGTGATGCTCTTGCCCCCGGACGCCTGGGCCATGGCGTGCGGGAACCAGGTGGCCAGCGAGTCGGCATTGACGCCAATCGCCAGGCGCGTGGACGTGTGCTGCCCACCGCCAATGGTGGCCAGCGCGTCGGCCTCGCTCAGCGCCACCTCGCGCGCGTGCCGGTACAGCGCCTGGCCTGCGTCGGTGGTGGTGCAGGGCGTGGCCCGCCGCACCAGCACCTGGCCCACACGCTCTTCGAGCAGCTTCACGCGCTGCGACACCGCCGAGCGGGTGACGTGCAGGACTGCGGCCGCGCGCTCAAAGCTGCCCTCGTCGATCACGGTGGCAAAAGCGCTGAGCTGGGCAGAGTCGAGAAGCATAGATGGTTAGCCATTCTGACGGATGGTAAAAAAGTATAGCTGGCGTGATCATGTGGCGGTGCCCAGAATCCCGACCCATGAGCACCACTGCCTTTGTCCACGGCTTCACGTCCACTGCCATCCTGATCATGGCCATTGGCGCGCAAAACGCGTTTGTGCTGCGCCAGGGCCTGCGGCGCGAGCATGTGCTGCCCGTGGTGCTGGTGTGCGCCTTGTCCGACGCCGTGCTGCTGCAGGTGGGCGTCTGGGGCATGGGTGGCGTGCTCTTGGCGCGGCCCGAGTGGGCGCAATGGATGCGCTGGGCGGGTGCATTGTTTTTGCTGGTGTATGCGGCGCAAACGGCGGCGCGCGCGCTGCGCCCCGGCCAGCTGCTGGTGGCCACCAGTGGCCCCGGCACCAGCATGCGCGCCACGCTGGGCACGGTGATGGCGCTCACCTGGCTGAATCCGCATGTGTACCTGGACACCGTGGTGCTGCTGGGCACCATGGCCACGCCTTACCCCACCCTGGGCCGGGCCACTTTTGCGGCGGGCGGTGCACTGGCCAGTGCGTTGTGGTTTACAGGGCTGGGTCTGGGCGCGCGCTGGCTGGCGCCACTGTTTGCCACGCCAGGTGCCTGGCGGGTGCTGGATGGGGTGACCGCCACCACCATGCTGGTGCTGGCCATCGCCATGGCGCTCAGCTGAAAAAGCGCCACGTTCAGCGGCGGGCTGGGGTTGGCCCCACTGGATGCGCCGGGTAGCCTGCTGTGAGTAAAACCGGCCGCTGGCGCGACAGAAAAACGCCCTGCACGCGATCCAGGGGGAGGCCGGGGGGTTATGCCAAGGCGCGCTGCACCGCCGGGCGCTCCAGCATGCGCTGGGTGTGTGCAAACACCTTGGGGAACGCGGCGATGTCGACGCCGTCGCTTTTCAACCAGGTGCCGATGGTGAACAGGTATCCGTCGGCCACGGTGTACTGCTCGCCCATCACCCACGGGCCCTGGTCCGCGCCAGGCAGGTAGTGGCTCTCGATAAGGTTGAAACACTCGGTCATGTTCTGCGGCACTTTGCGCTGGATGGCGGCAATGGCGTCGGGCTCGTCGGCCCAGCGGCTGGCGCGGGGGCGGTGGGCGTGGGCGATGTGCACGGTGGAAGCGAGGTAGCTGTGAAACTCCTGCATGCGTGCAAAGCCATGCGCATCGCCGGGGGCCAGGCGTGCCTCGGGAAAGCTCTGCGCCACGTAGGCCAGCAGTGCGGGGGTTTCCGTCAGCGTGCCGTGCGGCGTGACCAGCGCGGGCACGCGGCCCTTGGGGTTGACGGCCAGGTACTCGGGCGTGCGCTGCTGGGCCGCTGCGAAGTCAACCTGCACCAGCTGGTGGGGGGCGCCCGCCTCTTCCAAAGCGATGCGAACGGCCTGCGCGCAGGTGCCGGGGGTGTAGTAAAGCGTGAGAGTGGTCATGGATAATTTGCTATCAATATAATAGCTGTAAACGCTTTATGTGCAAGCGCTAGCGGCCAATTTGGCTTGAAATTTGTCAGTACAGGTTGCGCGTGCGGGCCATGAGGCGCACCAGGCCCAGCAGCGCATCGGTGTGGGGCGTGGCTGTGTGGGTGATCTGGCCCAGCTCGCGCACGGCGCCTACCAGGGCGTCGATCTCCATGGGCTTGTTCGCTTCCACGTCCTGCAGCATCGAGGTCTTGAACGCGCCCAGCCTGCGCGTGACGGCGTGGCGGTCTTCGGGCTGCTGGTCAATCGGCACGCCCAGCTTGTCGCCGATGGCCTTGGCCTCCAGCATCACCGCGCTGACGAAGCCGCGCACCAGATCGTCGTCCAGGATGCGGTCGGTGGTGGCGCCGGTCAGGGCGCTGATCGGGTTCATCGTGAGGTTGCCCCACAGCTTGAACCAGATGTCCTTCTGGATGCGGTCCGACACTTCCACATCGATACCACCGCGCCGCAAGGTGTCGGCCAGGGTTTGCAGCCGCGCGCTGCGGCTGCCATCGGGCTCGCCCAGGATGAGTCGGTTGCCAAAGTGCTGGCGCACAAAACCTGGCGATTCGAGCGAGCAGCTGGTGTGCACCACGCTGCCCACCACGTGGCTGCCAGGGATGGCGCTGGCAATCACGCCGCCAGCGTCCACAGACTCGAGCGCGTGGCTTTGCGCCGCGCCACCAAAGCCATCCAGAAACCACCAGGGCACACCGTTCATGGCGGTCAGCACAATGGTCTCGGGCCCGATCAGCGGCGCCATGGCCCGCGCCACGTCGGGCAGGCCTGGCGCCTTCACGGCGATCACCACCAGGTCTTGCACGCCCAGCGCGGCCGGGTCGGCGTGGGCCGTTACGGACGCCTGCGCGACCGCGCCATCGGGGCGCCGCAGGCGCAGCCCGTCGGCCTGCAGGGCTTCCAACGTGGCGCCGCGTGCCACCAGGCTGAGCTGGCACCCGGCCTGCGCCAGTGCCACGCCCAGCCAGCCGCCAATGGCGCCCGCGCCGTAGATACATGCTTTCATCGTCAAGGTGCTTTCAGATCAAAAAAGGAGGGGTCAGTAGCCGTTCGGGCGTGCCGGGGCATTGTCAGCCGATTTGAACTTGGCCAGCAGGTCGGCTGCAGCGCTGGCCAGCAGCATGGTGTCCACCCCCACGGCCACAAACAAGGCCCCGGCTGCCAGCCATTGCCGCGCCTGGACCTCGGTGGTGGCAAGAATGCCCGGCGCCTTGCCCGCGCGCAGGATGCGTGCAATGCCGTCGTGGATGGCAGCCTGCACATCCGGGTGTCCGGGGTTGCCGCGGTGGCCCATGGACGCCGACAGGTCTGCAGGGCCGATGAACACGCCGTCCACACCGGGCGTGGCGGCAATCGCATCGAGGTTGCGCATGGCCTCCACGGTTTCTGCCTGCACCAGCAGGCAGACCTGCTCATTGGCTTCGTGCACATACTGGGGGTAGGCCTGCCAGCGCGACGACCGCGCCAACGCACTGCCCATGCCACGCACGCCCTCGGGCGCATAGCGTGTGGCGCGCACCAGCTGCTGCGCCTGCTCCGGCGTGTCGACCATGGGTACCAGCAGGGTCTGCGCGCCAATGTCCAGGTACTGCTTGATGAGCGTGATGTCCCCCACCGGCACGCGCGCTATGGGGTGGGGCGCGCACGCGCCCGGGGGCAGGGCATGGGATGCGCTGGCAATGGCCTGCAGCTGGTGCAGGATGGACCGCACATCGTTGGGCGCGTGTTCGCCATCGACCAGCAGCCAGTCGTAGCCGGTGCCGGCCACAATTTCTGCGCTGTAGGCGTCGGCCAGCCCGAGCCACAGGCCGATCTGGGTCTGGCGCTGGGCCATGGCCTGCTTGAAGGGGTTGATGGGTGTGTTCATGCGGTGGATGGGAGGAAAGGAGGCGCGACAGCGCAGGGCCCGCCATCGTACGGGCTGGCGCGAGGGGTGGTGGGATGACCGCCCGCTATAGTCTCCAGCCCCGCCCGCTTTCCAGCCCGCTTCACCGCCCCTTTTCCCACTTGCTGCACCCCCTCACCATGGCCAAAGACAAAACCGTTTTCACCTGCACCGAATGTGGTGGCAACAGCCCCCGCTGGCTGGGCAAGTGCCCGGCGTGCGGCGCCTGGAACACCCTGATCGAAGCGGTTGCAGAGGCCGCACCGGGCAAGAATCGCTACAGCGGGGCGCAGTTTGCAGGCCTGAACCAGGCCCAGGCGGTGATGCCGCTGTCGGCCATCGAGGCCAGTGATGTGGAACGCACCCCCAGCGGCATCGACGAGCTGGACCGGGTGCTGGGCGGCGGCATTGTCGAAGGCGGTGTGGTGCTAATTGGCGGGGACCCGGGCATTGGCAAGTCCACCCTGCTGCTGCAGGCGCTGGATGCTTTGCAGCGCGCAGGCTTGCCCACCTTGTATGTGACGGGGGAAGAAAGCGGCGCTCAGGTGGCGCTTCGCTCGCGCCGGTTGGGGTTGGACCACAGCCAGGTCAACGTGCTGGCCGAGATCCAGCTCGACAAGATCCTGGCCACCATCGAATCCATGCAACCCGCTGTGGCCGTGATCGACTCCATCCAGACCGTGTATTCGGACCAGCTCACGTCCGCGCCCGGCTCGGTGGCCCAGGTGCGCGAGTGTGCGGCGCACCTCACGCGCTGCGCCAAGTCGTCCGGCACGGCCATTGTGCTGGTCGGCCATGTGACCAAGGAAGGCGCCCTGGCCGGCCCACGCGTGCTGGAACACATGGTGGACACGGTGCTGTACTTCGAAGGCGACACGCACAGCCAGTTTCGCCTGGTGCGCGCCATCAAGAACCGCTTTGGCGCCGTCAACGAGATCGGCGTGTTCGCCATGACCGAAAAAGGCCTCAAGGGCGTGAGCAACCCCAGCGCCATTTTTCTGAGCCAGCACAGCGAGCCCGTGCCCGGCAGCTGCGTGATGGTGACCCTGGAGGGCACGCGCCCGCTGCTGGTGGAAATTCAGGCCCTGGTGGACAGCGGCGGCCCCAGCCCCCGGCGCCTGTCGGTGGGCCTGGACAAAGACCGCCTGGCCATGCTGCTGGCCGTGCTGCACCGCCACGCGGGGGTGGCGTGTATGGACCAGGACGTGTTCGTGAACGCCGTGGGCGGCGTGCGCATCAGCGAACCCGCGGCGGACCTGGCGGTGATGTTGTCCATTACCTCCAGTCTGCGCGGCAAGCCGCTGCCCCGGGGCTTCATCGCGTTTGGCGAGGTGGGGCTGGCGGGCGAGGTGCGGCCTGCGCCGCGCGGTCAGGAGCGGCTGAAGGAGGCCGCCAAGCTGGGCTTCAGTGTGGCGGTGGTGCCCAAGGCCAACGCGCCCAAGAAGCCCATCGAAGGCCTCACCATCCATGCGGTGGAGCGGGTGGAAGAGGCCATGAACGTGGTGCGGGAGATGGGCTGAGTGCCTGTAAGCAATCCCCACAGCCGCCCCTTCGCCCGGTCATAAGACAATCACGGCCATGAATTTACGCAATGTTTTTGTTCCCGTGGGGGTGGTGGGTGTCCTGGTGGTGGGGTACGTGTCCTATGGCTGGCCCGGCGTGGCGGCGGTCGGCGGCGGCCTGGTCATGTGGGCGCTGCTGCACTTCACCCGGCTCATGAATGTGATGAAAAAGGCGGCCAATCGGCCGATCGGGTATGTGGGAAGCGCCGTCATGCTCAATGCCAAGCTGCAGGAAGGTGTGAACCTGATGCACGTGGTGGCCATGACGCAGTCGCTGGGCGAACTGCGGTCGGCGCAGGACGCCGATCCCGAGGTCTACCGTTGGACGGACGGGACGAAGTCGCATGTGACCTGCGAGTTCCGCCATGGCAAGCTGGTGAAATGGACGTTGATCCGGCCCTGAGAACCTGTTCAACGCCTTTTTGGAGATCGCATTGGAGTGCAATCGGGATGAGTGGATGCTTCGGATGCGCCGCGTGGGCTCGTGCCCATGCAAGCAGCCGGGGCGCCAAACACCCAGAGTTCATCGGCCCGATTTCACTCCAACCCTTCGGGCAAGTGCCTTGCTGGGCGGTCTGCGGCGTTGCGGCGCTTGCCAATAGCCGAGCTATTGGCCGCGCACCGCGCCTAGCATCCCATCCCGGCAAAGCACTTGTGCGACTCCAAAAAGGCATTGAACAGGTTCTAAAAGCCCAACTCGCCGGCGGCGCCTTAAAATCCAGCCTCTGCGACCCACAGCAAACAAAGGACACCCATGAGCCCCGTAGTTCCCTCGATGGCCGACCGTGACGGCAAGATCTGGATGGACGGCCAGATGGTTGACTGGCGCGACGCCAAGATCCATGTGCTGAGCCACACCCTGCACTACGGCTGCGGCGCCTTTGAAGGCGTGCGCGCGTACAAGACCGCTGATGGCACCGCCATCTTTCGCCTGGAAGAGCACACCGAACGCCTGTTCAACAGCGCCAAGATCCTGCGCATGAAGATCCCGTTCACCAAAGAAGAAGTGAACGAAGCCCAGAAGGCGGTTGTGCGCGAAAACAAGCTCGAGTCGGGCTATCTGCGCCCATTGACCTGGATCGGATCGCAAAAGCTGGGTGTTTCGCCCAAAGGCAACCAGATCCACCTGATGGTGGCGGCCTGGGCCTGGGGCGCCTACCTGGGCGAAGAAGGCATGCGGCGCGGCATCCGCGTCAAGACCAGCAGCTACACCCGCCACCACGTCAACATCACCATGACGCAGGCCAAGGCGGTGAGCAACTACACCAACTCCATCCTGGCCAACATGGAAGCGCTGGACGACGGCTACGACGAAGCCCTGCTGCTCGACAGCTCGGGTTTTGTGTCCGAGGGCGCAGGCGAAAACATTTTCGTCATCAAGAACGGCGTCATCTACACGCCCGACCTGTCGGCCGGCGCCCTGAACGGCATCACCCGCAACACCGTGTTCCACATCGCCAAAGACCTGGGCCTGGAGATCGTGCAAAAGCGCATCACGCGCGACGAGGTGTACATCGCCGATGAAGCCTTCTTCACCGGCACGGCGGCTGAAGTCACGCCCATCCGCGAACTGGACCGCATCGAGCTGGGTAAAGACGACTATGTGGGCTCGCGCGGCCCCATCACCGAAAAGATCCAGAGCGCCTTCTTTGACATCGTCAACGGCCGCAACCCCAACTACGCCCACTGGCTCGCGAAAGTCTGAACACCATGTCCCAAGCCGCCATCGAACTCCTGGCCAAGGACCTCAACGCCCAGGGCGGGGTTTTTTGCCCCAGCCCCAAGGCCGACATGAAGATCTGGAACAGCCACCCCAAGGTGTATCTGGACGTGGCCCGCACCGGCGAGGCCAAGTGCCCTTACTGCGGAACCGTCTATCGCCTCAAGGCTGGCGAGCACGTGCACGCTGGCCACTGATTGATGCCAGTCGCAACCGGCGGCGCATCGGCGCCGCCCACGTTGACCGTTGCGGTGCTGACCCACAACGAGGCACACCGCATTGAAGCCTGCCTGAAGAGCGCCGCGTTTGCCGACCAGGTGCTGGTGGTGGACAGTGGCAGCACTGACGACACCGTGGCCCTTGCCAAAGGGCTGGGCGCCGAGGTGCACAGCTATCCCGACTGGCAGGGGTTTGCGGTGCAGCGCAATCGGCTCCTCGCCCATTCACACGGCGACTTTGTGTTCTTTCTGGACGCCGACGAAGTGATGACCCCAGCATTTGCGCAAGAGCTGCAGGCCATCGTGCGCTCGGGTGAGCAGGCGGTGTGGACCATCCGTTGGCGCATGGTGGCCTACGGGCACGAACTCAAGTATTTCCGCTCGCAGTCGCAGATCGAGCGCCTGTTTGTTCGCGCGCTCGTCAAGGAATACACGGGCGTGGTCCACGAACAGGCCGAACTGCACCCGCTGCCCGGCGGCGGCGCCGTGCCGCGCCACCTCATCAAGGCGCGGCTGCTGCACTACTCCCGCACCACGGTGCGCGGCAGCCTGGAGAAGCTTACGCAGTATGTGATGCTGGGTGCGGCAAAGCGGGCCGAGGCGGGCAAACGCGGCGGGGTTTTGCGGGGCCTGGCCTCGGGCGGGTCGATGTTTGTGCGGCTGTATGTGTTTCGCCTCGGCTTTCTGTGCGGCGGCGCGGGGTTCTTGTACTGCCTGTTTGTGGCGCTGGAGGGCTTCTTTCGTTATGCGGCCCTGCATTACGACCGCGACAGCCTGACGGGGCGGGTGATTCGTTGATGACATCTGAGCAGGAGTCCCAGCGCCGGTTTTCTCGCTGCGCCAGCATCGGTGCGTTCATGGTGCCCGGGCTGGCGCTGTGGCTGCCTTCGGGCTACTCGTATGGCGCTGTGCTGCTGCTGCTGGCCACGCTGGCCAGCGCGCCGCTGTGGTTCAACCGTCCGGCACCGCGGGCTGCGTGGTGGCTGACGGCCGCTTTTTCCTGCATGGCTGCGCTGTGGATGCTGGACGTGGGCACCGCCTGGGGCTGGGGCAGCATGGACCGCCCGGTCAAATACCTGCTGGCCTTGCCCTGCATCTTCTTTCTGATGACCTTTGAGCCGCGCGCTGCGTGGCTGTGGATGGGAATAGCGGTGGGCGCCGTCGGCAGCGGGCTGGTGGCGCTGTACCAGACCCTTGTGATGGGGCTGCCGCGGGCCAATGGTTTTACCAACGCCATCCAGTACGGCAACCTGAGCATGCTGCTGGCCGTGATGAGCGGCCTGCTGCTGGTGGTGCAGTACAAGCGCTGGTGTCTGTGGCAGCGGCTGCTGCTCGCCAGCGCCATCCTTCTGGGTGCCACGGGTTCTATGCTGTCCCAGTCGCGGGGCGGCTGGCTGGCGCTGGTGCTGTTGTTGCCGGTGTGCGCCTGGCTGCTGGTGCGCACCACCGGGCAGCGCCGCATTTACTGGGGCCTGTGTGCGCTGGCGCTCGCGGCGGCCGCGTTGTCGCAGTTGCCCGCGGTGGAGCAGCGGGTGGACGAGGCGCGCCAGGAGGTGCAGGTCTACAAGGACCACGGCGATGGCCGCAGTTCGGTCGGTCACCGGCTGGCGCACTGGCGCCTGGCGTGGCAGATGGGCTGGGACCGGCCGTTGACCGGCTGGGGCCGCGCAGGCTACACCGAGGAGAAGGCGCGGCGCGTGGCGGCCGGGCTGGCGCACCCTGTGGTGCTCGAATTTGGCCATGCGCACAACGAGATACTGGATATGTTTGCCAAACGGGGGCTGTCGGGGGTGCTGCTGTTGCTGGCTTTTTACGGTATTCCGCTGGCCATGTTCTGGCCCACGGCCCGGCGCATACGCGACGCATCCGGAAAGATGGACAAAGAGTCGCTGTCGCTGTGTCTCGTCGGGGTGATGGTGCCCCTGTCGTACATTGGCTTTGGGCTTACGCAGGTCTTTCTGGCCCACAACAGCGGCAACATGTTCTACCTTTTCATGTGCCCTCTGGTGCTGGCGGCCCTGCACGAGCGGCGTGTGCGCATGGGCTGCCCCCGCCCGCAATGAGATGACGCACCCCCTGAGTCGCTTCGCGCCTCGGCGCACTCGCCGGAGGCAAGAGCCCTTCGGGGCCGTCCAAGCCTGCGCGGGCAGGCTTGGAGCCGCGGCCCTCAGCCCCTCTCTCGCTGCGCGGGAGGGGGACGCCACCGGTGGCCTGGCAAAGCCAGTTCCACGGTGGCACTGGCTTGGGCCGCGCCAGTTTCATGGTCTGCGGGTGTCGCGTAGCGCCACGGAAAACTGAGACGAAAGATTTCCCCATGCACATCCTGCTCATCAACAATTCCCCCATCCCCGTCTATGGCTACGGCGGCACCGAGCGTGTGATCTGGGACCTGGGCAAGACGCTGGTTCAGTTGGGACACCGCGTGAGCTACCTGGTGCCCGACGGCTCCAGCTGCGATTTCGGTCATGTGCTGCCCATCCGGCCCGATGCACCGTGGGAGGGGCAGATCCCGGCCGATGTGGACATTGCGCACTTTCAGTTCAATCCCCGTACCGAGCTGAACCGTCCCTATCTGGTCACGGAGCACGGCAACGCGCGCAAGCCCAAGCCGCTGCCACTGAACACGGTGTTTCTGTCGCGCGACCATGCGGCGCGGTATGGGTCCACCGAATTCGTCTACAACGGGCTCGACTGGAACGGCTACGGCCCTGTGGACTTTGACCGCCCACGGCCCCGTTACCACTTTCTGGGCAAGGCGGCCTGGGGGGTGAAGAACGTGCGCGGCGCCATCAAGGTGGCCAAGCTGGCCGGGGTAGAGCTGGACGTGCTGGGCGGAGACCGCATCAACTTCAAGCGCGGGTTTCGCTGGACGCTGTCGCGCAAGATCCATTTCCACGGCATGGTGGGCGGCGCGCAGAAGACACAGCTGCTCAATGCGTCGCGCGGGCTGATCTTTCCGGTGCGCTGGCACGAGCCCTTTGGCCTGGCCGTGATCGAAAGCCTGTACTTCGGCTGCCCGGTTTTTTCCACGCCCTACGGCGCATTGCCCGAGCTGGTGCCGGTGCACTGCGGCGTGCTGTCGGCCGAGGCGTCGGTGTTGGCCGAGGCCGTGCGCAACAACCGCTTTGATGCCCGCGCTTGTCACCAGCATGTGGTCGATCACTTCGGCGCCGAGCGCATGGCGCGCAACTACCTGCGCATGTACGAGCGCGTGCTGGCGGGCGAAAAAATCAACACCCAGCCGCCCGTCATCCAGGGGCCTGCGCGCGAACTGCCCTGGAGGCAGTGAGGCCCCCTGAGTCGCCTGCGGCGCCTTCCCCCTCAGGGGTACGCCACCCGTGGCCCGGCAAAGCCGGTTCCACGGTGGCACTGGTTTACGGTCGCGCCCGTTTTTGGCGCCGTGTTCACCCCGGGGCCGTTCGGGCAGAGCTGGACGAAGCCGGGGCATTCACGGGGTCATACGGGCTGGTTGTGCTGTGGTTACAAAAGTTTGGATTAAATGGGCCTCTGGCGCCTATCCAGTAAACGCTAGCAGCTATCAAATTAGTAGTTCTGTGGTGGTCCGGACTGCGCTGTGATGGCGGCCGTCGCGGTGCGCCACTCCGCTTCCAGCATTGCCACCAGGGCAGCGGCAGGCATGGGGCGCACGGCCGCAACGCCCTGACCGGCCCACAGAGACAAATGGTCGGCCCGGCCTGCCTGGGCCGACGCACGGCGCAGCGCGCCGGTCAGTGCGTTCTGCACGGGATAGTCGGGAATCGTGGCCTCGTCGGCGCGCAGCTGCTCCATCATGGTGTTGACGATGCCGCGCGCGGGTCGTCCCGAGAAGATGCGCGTGGTGCGCGTGTCGGTTGCTTGGGCCTGTGTGAGCGCCTCGCGGTAGGCAGCACCGATGCCTGATTCGGGGCAGGTCAGAAAGGCGGTCCCCATCTGCACACCCTGCGCACCCAGCGCCAGCGCCCCGGCAATGCCGCGCCCGTCCATGATGCCGCCCGCAGCGATCACCGGGATGGACAACGCGCCCACACACTGCGTCACCAGCGTGAGCGTGCCCACCATGCTGGCCTCAAAGTCGGCCAGCGAGGGCGCCGTTCCGGTCGCCGCTGCGGGTTGCGTGGGCGTCAGGAACGTGCCCCGGTGCCCCCCTGCTTCCATGCCCGACGCGCAGACCGCATCGGCGCCAACGGCCGCCCAGGCGTGGGCCTCGGCCACCGTGGTCGCCGTGCCAATCACATAGCTACCCACCGCTTGCAGCCGTGCCACCTGCGCTGCCGTGAGGATGCCAAACGTGAAGCTGGCCACCGCTGGGCGCGCAGCGACCAGGGCCTCGAACTGGGCTGCAAAGTCTTCGCACCACTGGGTGGGCCGTTCGGGCACCAGGCCAAACTCGGCATAGAACGGCGCCAGGCGCTGCATGGCGCTGGTCACCGTGGCCTCGTCGGGGGTGGGCGTGGCCTGCACAAACAGGTTCATGCCAAAGGGCTTGGTGGTGCGCTCGCGCACCTCGGCTGCGGCAGTGGCCATGGCAGCGGGTGAGCGCATGCCGCAGCCCAGCATGCCCAGCCCCCCGGCCTCGGACACGGCAGCCGCCAGTGCGGGGGTGTCGGAACCGGTCATGGGCCCCTGGATGATGGGGAGCGCGAGGCCCAGGCGGGTGGTGAGAGATGAGGGCATGGACGACTCCTTATCGTGAAATGGGCTCAGACAGCGAAGAGGCGGTGCTGGCCCGCAGCGCTGCATGCAGCGCGTCCAGCGCGGGCGACTGGTAGCCGCGGCGGCGCACCAGCACGGTGTCGCAGTCCGCCAGCGGCACCAGGCGCAGGGCCGGGGGCTCGCGCATCAGGTCGATGACCGCCTGTGGCACCACGCCCGCGCAGCGCCCAGCAGCCACGCAGGCCAGGATGGCGTGGTACGAAGCCAACTCCAGCACCTTGGGGGCCGCGCCGCTGCGCTGTTGCATGAACGACTCGCCCATGCGGCGGTAGGTGCAGCCGGTGCTGAACGCGGCCAGGGTGTCCAGTTGCAGGTCTGCGGGTGACACCACCGGCGGGTGGTCGGCGGGCAGGGCCAGCAGCAGGGTTTCGGTGAACACGGGGGTGTGCTCCACGGGCGCATCTGCGTCCAGGCCCGGCGGTGGCCAGGCGACCAGGGCGCAGTCGATGGTGTGCGACAGCACCTGCTCCACTAGCTGGCGCGAGGGCGCAGTAGACAGCTCCAGCACCAGCTCTGGCCACTGCGCGTGCAACTGCGCCAGCGGCTGCGGCAGGCGCGCGGCGGCGGTGCTCTCCATGGCGCCCAGGCGCAGGCGGCCACCGGGCTGGCCGGGGTGTACCGACTGGCGCGCCTCTTCGGCCAGTGCCAGCAGCCGGTCGGCATAACCGCGCAGCGACTCGCCCGCGGTGGTGAGCACCATGCGCTTGCCCTCGCGCAGGAACAGCGTGGCCCCCAGCTGCTCCTCCAGCTGTTGCACCCGCGTGGTCACGTTCGACTGCACGCGGCCCAGCCGCTCGGCAGCGCGGGTCACGCTGCCTTCTGCGGCCACGGTGCGGAAGATTTCGAGGGCGGCAAGGTCCATATTTGTTCTCTTTATGAGATGATTTGTTTTGAATAAATCTCAAAATAGAATAATAGACCGGAAATTGCCGCCATGGAACCGCTGACTTCCCCTAGTACCTCCAGCGCGCAGCCCCCTGCACTTTCAGACCAGCCGCTTGCGGTGGCACTGGCAGGCATGGCGGCGCTGGCGGCGGCCATGGGCATTGGGCGGTTTGCTTTCACCCCGCTGCTGCCGATGATGTTGCACGATGGCGTGGTTACGCTGGCGGGCGGCAGCTGGCTGGCCACTGCCAATTACTTGGGCTACCTCATCGGGGCGCTGCTGTACATGACCTTGCCTTGGCTGGGCCGTCGCCTGGGCGCAGTGCCCAGCAATGCGGCGCTGGTGCGCAGTGGCTTGGTCGCCACCGTACTGCTGACGGCCGCGCTGGCGCTACCGTGGCCCACTGCGTGGCCGCTTTTGCGCTTGTTGGCAGGGGTATCGAGTGCGCTCGTGTTTCTGGGCACCGCCAACTGGTGCATGGGGCGGTTGGCGCACTTGGGGCGGCCCGCGCTCAGCGGGTTGATTTTCTGCGGGCCAGGGCTGGGAATTGTCTTTACCGGCCTGCCAGTGGCGGCCATGGTTGCTGCTGGATGGAGCGCAGCGGCCGGCTGGGCCGCGTTTGCGGCGCTGGCTGCGGTGCTCTGCGCAAGTGCATGGTCCGTGATTCAGGGCAGTGAGGCGCCCGTCCGCCAGGCGGGGGCACCTGCGGCAGTGGCGATGTCCAACAGCCCTGTGGCCGAGCGCAGCCTGCTCGCCATTGCTTACGGCCTCGCAGGCCTCGGCTACATCGTTACAGCCACTTTCCTGCCTGTGATCGCACGGGCTGCACTGCCCGCCGGGTCGGTCTGGCCGGACCTGTTTTGGCCGCTGTTCGGCATGGGCGTGGCCTTGGGCGCAGGGTTGTCTACGCGCATTGCCCCCACGCGAGACCGGCGCCTGCTGCTGGTTGGGGCCTACCTGTTGCAAGCAGCCGCCATCGGCCTTCCGCTGCTCTGGCCGGGGACTGCCGGGTTTGCATTGGGCAGCCTGCTGCTGGGGCTGCCGTTCACAGCCATCACCTTCTTCGCCCTGCAGGAGGCGCGCCATCTGTGGCCTCAGGCTAGCGCAGGGTTCACCGGCTTGCTGACGGTGCTATACGGCATCGGTCAGATCGCGGGGCCGCCCATGGCCGCCGCGCTGCTGGCACGCGCGGGCTCGCAGGCGCAGGGGTTTGATTGGGCGCTGGGTGTGGCGGGCTCGGTGCTGGTGATGGGGGCGGTGATTTACGGGCTTATGGCGTGGTACTGGCGGGCTGTGCATCAAGTAAAGTAGCTGCTGGCGCTTGCTGTATATGGCTTAGCTGCCCATTTGACCCAAAAAATCCCGTGAAACGCATCGACCTGACCCTGCCCGCGCAAACTCTTGCGCAAACCCTGTCCACGCTGGCCGACAGCGTTCCGGCACGCCAGGCGCAGGCCATGGATTTGCTGGCCGATCATCAATGCTGGGATGCCTTGCTCGCGCTGGCCCAACTGTGGGGGCGGCCGGTGGCCAGTGAACTGCTGCGGCCCAAGGGGGGCACTCCGTTTCTGTAGCGCGCCAGCGCCTGCGCCGCCGCGTCCGTGGCAACGCTCGATGGCCTTCGCCGCCTGGGCGGCTTGCCCGGCAGCGACGCCCAGGTGGCCGCGCAGGCGCGCGAGCTGGCTGAATGGGAGCGCGGCCTGTTGCACCCAGCGCCCTCCACATTGCGCGACTGGCTCAATGAAGGGTTGCGCAGGGCGGTGTCCGGCGGCGATGTAGCGCGTGTGGAGTGGTGGGTGGCGGTGGGGGCTGACCTGCACCACCAGGACGAGACGGGCCAGAATGCCCTCCAGTGCGCCTGCAAGCACCAGATGCTGGATTGGCTGCTGGTCCAGGATGCGCCCACCCATGGAAAGCGCCGCTGGGATGGCAGCGCTATCAGTACCCTGGCCCGGCGTGGCGACTACCTGGCGCTGCAGCGCCTGCAAGCGCATGGTGTTGACATGGCGGAGCTGAAGTGGCAACCGTTGCACCACCTCGTGGCGCTGGGTACCACGCAGGAGCTGGCCCATGCGCTCCAGGGTCCGGATGGTCGGGTACTGCGTACCCAGCTCGAATCCCGCGACGGCTGGGGCTGCACGCCCGCCATGCACGCTGCGAAGCAAGGCGCAGTAGACAAGCTCGTGCTGCTGCGCGACGCAGGCGCCGACTTGCAGGTGCGGTGGCGCGAATGGCCGTTGTTGCAATGGATCATTGAGTCCCGCCAGCCCGACGCCCTGCGCTGGTGGCTGGCCCAGCCGGGCGCGGATGTGGAAACGCCGCTGGGCGGCCTACGCGACACTCCCTTGCTGGCGGCGGTCGAGAACGACGACCTGCCCATGGCCAGTGCGCTGCTGCAAGCTGGCGCCGACCCCCAGCGTTACAACGACAACAACAGCTGTCCCATGAACAGCGCCTGCAGCCGCGCCATGCTGGAACTGCTGGTCGCCCACGGCGGCCAGGTGGAGCACCTGGGCCGCGACGGAACGCGCCTCTGGCTGGGCCAGCCGCTGTGGGACGAGCGCGAGCGCGGCTGGCTCGTCACCTGCACGCCCGACGATTTCAAGCACCACCACGCGCCCCGCCCAGGGCGGCACAACGGCGAGGACGTCACCACTGCGTTTCACCTTGCCATGCTGGAGTCCAGCGAAAACGCCTATGGCGCGGGCGAGGCGTTCGGACTGGATCGCAGCTTCAGCGATACCCCTTGGCAGCACATCTGGAACGCCGATCGCTTCGGCCAAAGCCTGACTGGCCTGCCCGACGGCCGCTGGGTGCAGATCGGCGGAGAGCACGAGGACGGC
Source organism: uncultured Gammaproteobacteria bacterium (assembly GCA_947085645.1). GTDB lineage: Bacteria > Pseudomonadota > Gammaproteobacteria > Burkholderiales > Burkholderiaceae_C > Acidovorax. Next base: position 63,300 of record CAMTXG010000029.1, on the reverse strand, counting down.
TACGACCCCGACTTCTTCATCTACGCCGATGTGATCGTCCACACCCCGCCCAGCGAGCCGGGCGGCGCCTGGGACCGGCGCGTTTTCGCTTACCCGGAGGATGTGTTCCCGCCCACCGACTCCCACACCGCCACCCTGGTGGACGGCCGCATCATCGTCATCGGCTGCCTGGGCTACCCCGCGCAGCGCCGCCCCGGCGAGACGCCTGTCTACGCACTGGACACGGACACCTTTCAGATGCAGAGGCTCAATGTCACGGGCACCGGGCCGGGCTGGCTGCACAAGCACCAGGCGCAGCGGGTGGGGCCGGGCGTGGTGGAGGTGTGGGGTGGCGAGCGCTGCACCGCCGCCAAGCAATGGCAGCCCGTGCCAGGGCGTTGGCGGCTGGATCTGGCGCAGCTTCAGTGGCAGGCCGTTGTTGGATCGTGAAAATTTAGATCAACTTAGCTGCTGGCGCTTATCTAGCAAGCGCTAGATGCTATTAATTTTGTAGCGGAAGCCGCAGCACAAAACAGGCCCCCGGCTCGCCGTCGGGTCGGTCCTGGCAGTGCACGGTGCCGTTGTGGCGCCCGGCAATCGACCGCACCAGCGCCAGCCCCAAGCCCACGCCCCCCGCGCGCTCGCTGGCGCCAGGCAAGCGATAGAACGGCTCAAAGATCCGTTCGCGGTGGGTGACCGGCACGCCCGGGCCGTGGTCGCACACATGCACCTCGGCTCGCCCGTGGCGGCGGTGCACCACCACCGTGATCTCGCCGGTGCTGTAGCGACGCGCGTTCTCCAGCAGGTTGCGGATGGCCCGGCGCAGCAGCTTGGAAACGCCAAGCACCTCCACAGAATCGGGGCTGGAACTCACGTCCAGGTCTGCGTCCACGCGTGCACATTCTTCGGCGGCCAGACCAATCAGGTCCACCAGCTCCACGGTGCCTACGTCGGCCTCGCGCGCATCGAGGCGGCTGGCCAGCAAGATTTCGTCCACCAGCTGGTCCAGCTCGGCGATGTTGCGCAGGATCTCGGCGCGGAAGGCGGGCGAGGGCTGCTGCCCGCCCATCAGCTCCAGCCCCATGCGGATGCGGGTGAGCGGGGAGCGCAGCTCGTGCGATGCGTTGGCCAGCAGTGATTTGTGCGATTTGACGAGTGCTTCTACACGCCCGGCTGCGGCGTTGAACTGGCGCGCCAGGTCGGCTACTTCGTCCTGGCCTTGTTCGGGCACACGCACCGACAGGTCACCTTCGCCAAACTTTTGCACGCTGCGTTGCAGGGCTTCCAGGCGCAATGTGAGGCGGCGGATGATGGGGTACACCCCCACGGCCACGGCCAGGCTGACAATACCCAGCAGCCACAAAAAACCAAACGGTGGGCGCGTCCAGAAGGCCAGATCGCTCTGGTTGCGGCCGCCCCGCTCGCCGCGTTCGCGGACTGGGCGCGGTGGGCGAGGTGCCATCTGCATGCTGAAAACCTTGCCGTTGTCCGCTTCGATCTGAAACTCCATCCCCTCGCCGGGTTCGCCGGGCCGGCGGGTCGACAGGCCGCGCAGCACGACGTTGCCCTCGGGGTCACGCAGCACCATCTCGCGCGACGGCGGCACAAAGGGCTGGGTGTTCTGTGCCTTCTGTTCTTCTGCGATGCGCCAGGCCCAGCCCACCGTGAGTGTGAGCACCGCCATGCCCCCCACTACCGCCAGCCAGATGCGCAGATAGAGACGACGGGAGAACGGATTGGTCAGGGACATGCGTAGCGCAGCGAGGCGGGCCTTCGGTCAGTCAGTCAGTCTTGCTGTTTGGCAAAGACATAGCCCACACCGCGCACGGTGAGGATGCGGCGCGGGTTCTTCGCGTCGGCTTCAATCGCCGCGCGGATGCGGCCCATGTGCACGTCGATGGACCGGTCAAACGCCTCCAGCTCGCGGCCGCGCACGGCCTCCATGATCTGGTCGCGGGTCAGCACGCGGCCTGCGCGCTCGGCCAGGGCGACGAGCAGGTCGAACTGGTACGAGGTCAGGTCGGCCAGCTCGCCCGCCACGGTGACGGTGCGCGCGTCGCGGTCGATCTCCAGCGTGCCAAAGCGCAGGGCCTGCGTAGCAGCAGAAGCACTGCCCCCGTCTGTGCGGCGGCGCAGGATGGCACGTATGCGGGCCAGCAGTTCACGCGGCTCAAATGGCTTGGGTAGGTAGTCGTCGGCGCCCAGCTCCAGGCCGATGATGCGGTCCATGGGGTCGCCCTTGGCGGTGAGCATGAGCACCGGAACCTGCGCCGCGCCGCCCTGCAGCGACCGGATGCGACGGCACACTTCCAGGCCGTCCATATCGGGCAGCATCAGGTCCAGAATGACCAGATCGGGCAGTGGCCCGGCGTCGGGCCCTTGCAGCTGCGCCAGGCCACTTTTGCCATCGGCGCGGTGCGTGACCTGCAGGCCCGACTGGCCCAGGTACTCGCCCACCATCTCGGCCAGGCGGGCATCGTCTTCGATCATCAACAGTTGCGAGCTCATGGGATCAGTGTAGTGCGGGGTTCCTGAGGGACAAGCCCATGGTCCCGCGCAGGCGTCTCCCCGTGTTGAAGCGGCCGTAAAGTTGCGGTAAACCGTCCAGGCACAACCCAACATCCAGCGGGCTGCGATGCTCCCAAAGCGATAGCTGCTAGCGCTTATTCATCAAGCGCTAGAGGTGTTTTTGACCCTTGAAGCCAACCACACCAGCAACAGCACCGGCACTCCGAGCAGTGCTGTGGCGGTGAAGAAGTTGGCATAGCCGAACGCGTCCACATAGTCGCCCGAGAAGCCCGCCACGAACTTGGGCAGCAGCAGCATCATGGAGCTGAACAGCGCGTACTGCGTGGCCGAGTAGCTCACGTTCGTGAGGCTCGACAGGTACGCGATGAACGCGGCCGACGCAATGCCGCTGGCCAGGTTGTCGGCCGACACCACGGCAATTAACGCGGTGACGTCATGCCCATGGCCTGCCAGCCAGGCGAACAGCAGGTTGCTGGCGGCGCTCAGGATGGCGCCCAGCATGAGGATGCGCATCACACCAAACCGCATCGACAGCACGCCGCCAATAAACGCACCGGCCAGCGTCATGATCACGCCGTACACCTTGGTCACGGCGGCCACCTCGTCCTTGGTGAAGCCCATGTCCACGTAGAACGGGTTGGCCATGATGCCCATCACCACGTCGCTGATGCGGTAGACAGCGATCAGCGCCAGGATGAGCACTGCCTGCACGCCATAGCGGCGCAGAAAGTCGGCAAACGGGTCCACCATCGCGCTTTTGATCCACTCCGCCGCGTTGCGCGCCGGGGGCAGTTGCACCGGCGCGGGTTCGCGCGAGAACAGCACGGTGACCACGCCTACGGCCATCGACGCCGCCATCACCAGGTACGCCACCTGCCACGCGCTGTTCTGGTACGCCGCCGCGCCCTGCGCCACCGCCTGGCCGATGGCGGGTGCCACCTCGGACCGTGCGGCAATCCACAACACGCCCGCGCCGGCCCAGATCATGGCCAGGCGGTAACCCGTCTGGTACGACGCGGCCAGCGCCGCCTGGTGGTTGGCGTCGGCGGATTCGATGCGAAACGCATCGAGCGCGATGTCCTGCGTGGCCGAGCCAAATGCCACGGCCAACGCGCACCACACGATGGGCCCCAGCGTCTGGCGCGGGTCGGCCAGCGCCATGCCGATGAGCCCGCCCACGATCAGCGCCTGCGACAGCAGCAGCCAGCTGCGGCGGCGCCCCAGCGCGTGTGTGAGCAGCGGAATCGGCAGCCGGTCTACCAGCGGCGCCCACACCCATTTGAAGCCATAGGCCAGGCCCACCCAGCTCAGGTAGCCGATGGTGCTGCGGTCAATGCCCGCCTCGCGCAGCCGAAAGCTCAGCGTGCCCAGCACCAGCAGCAGCGGCAGCCCGGCCGAGAATCCCAGCGTCAGCATGCGCAGGCTGGCGGGCTCCAGGTACACGCGCAGGGTTTGCAGCCAGGGCGTGCGCGGCGGCTTTTCAGGGGTGGGGCTGGGAGCAGAAGAAGTGGAGGTGTCTGACATGGGCGAGCGGGGGTTTTGTCTATCATCGCCGACACACCCTTGTAGCCCGCCTGCTGGCCTCCATCTGCGCGGCAGGCCTTGGTGTGTTGTGTGCCAGCGTTGCTCATTATTCCTTCTGGGATCGCCTTGTATGTGTCTTTTCTGCCCCGCTCCTTCTGTTGCGCCGTCGTCCCCCTGGTCCGCGCGCCGCGCATTCCTGCTGGCGGCGGGCGCCAGTGCCGCCGCGCCGGTGCTGGCGCAGGTCGATGTGGGGTCGGCGTCCAGCCTGCGCAAGCTGGTACCCGCCGAAACGCTCGAAAAATCTGCCGCCCAGCAGTACCAGCAGATGCTGCAGCAGGCCAAGGCCCAGCGCGCGCTGGCGCCCGACAACCATCCGCAGCTGCAGCGCCTGCACGCCATCGCCAAGCGGCTGATTCCGTTTGCCGCGCCGTGGAACGACCGCGCCAACCAGTGGCGCTGGGAGGTCAACCTCATCGGCAGTTCGCAGATCAATGCGTTCTGCATGCCCGGCGGCAAGATCGCGTTCTATTCCGGCATCCTCGATCAGCTCAAGCTGACTGACGACGAGGCCGCGATGATCATGGGCCACGAAATGGCCCATGCCCTGCGCGAACACGCGCGCGAACGCATCGCCAAGACACAGGGCACCAACCTGGCGCTGCGCCTGGGCTCGCAGCTTCTGGGCCTGGGCGACCTGGGCCAGGCGGCGGCGGGGTTGGGCGGGCAGCTGCTCACGCTGCAGTTCAGCCGGTCAGACGAGAGCGATGCCGACCTGGTGGGGCTGGAGCTGGCGGCCCGCGCAGGCTACCAGCCCTCGGCCTCGGTCAGCCTGTGGCAGAAGATGGGCAACGCCAGTGGCAGCAGGCAGGGCGGCCTGGCGTTTTTGTCCACCCACCCCTCCGGCCCTGCGCGCATCAAGCAACTGCAGGCGAACGTGCCCAAGGTGCAGGGCCTCTACGAGGCGGCGCGGCGCAACGGGTAGTCGTGGACGGCGGGTGGCAGAGGCGCGCCATTGCAAGGTGCCTGGGAATCCTGATGCTACTGTATTGATAGCTTCGAGCGCTTGATGAGTAAGCGCTAGAGGTCAATTTGACTAAAAATTTGGCTGCCGTGGCGCTATGCCACGCTCACCCGGTTGCGGCCCGCGTTCTTGCTTTGGTACAGCGCCTTGTCGGCGCGTGCAATGGCAGCTTGCAGGTCTTCGGCGCTGTGCACCTGGGCCACGCCGAACGACATGGTCAGCGCGATGGGCGCCTGGCCCACGTCCAGCGGCGTTTGCTCGATGGCGGCGCGAATGCGTTCGGCGGTGGCGCGTGCATCGTCCAGCGGGCTGGCGGGCATCAGCGCCAAAAACTCCTCACCGCCCCAGCGCGCCAGCACATCACCGTCGCGCAGGTTGGTGGCCAGCACCTGGGCCACGGCCACCAGCACCTGGTCGCCCACGGCATGGCCGTACTGGTCGTTGACGCGTTTGAACAGGTCAACATCACACAGCAGCAGGGTGACTGGCGCTCCGTCGCGTTGGCTGCGCGCCAGGGCATGGGCGGCCAGGGCTTCGAAGTGGCTGCGGTTGGCCAGGCCGGTCAGCGGGTCGAGCGTGGCCTGCTTGCGTAAGCGGGCCTCCGCGATCAGGATCGTGCGGCGGTAAAAGGCCGACAGCGCGGCCGACATGGCGAACACCAGACAGATGTGCACCCAGTTCACGATGTTGACGCTGCGGGCGGGCAGGGGGTCGAGCGGGCCCAGGTGGCTGCTCAGTGCATGCAGGCCCAGGTAGTACGCCAGCAGCGCCAGCACCATGGGTGCGGCATACCCGCGCGTGTTGGCAATCACGATGGCTGGAATGAACATCAGCAGGTAGTAGTGAAACCCGCTGTCCCAGCCGATGAGCAATGAACCCAGCGCCGAGTGCCCCACTACCTCCAGCCAGATCAGCACCAGCCCGGCCACGTTGTGGCGTTTTTGGATGAGCTGGTACGCGCCCAGATACATGCCAATGCTGACCACGTTGACGACTGCCAGCGGCAGCGAGCCCAGCCACAGAAACAGCACGATGTAGCCGACATCGATAGCCGCTGCGGTCAGCGCCACCCGCTGCACCATGGCCCAGTAAGCCTTGCCCGCCAGGCTGGAGCCGCGCTGCGGTGCTAGGGGAGAGCGTGGCTTGAAGGTGGGGTTCATGGCGCAAAAGCAGGCGGGCGAAGAAAGTCTGTGCACTGTGCGCACAGACTGCTTACAAAGAGATACATCGTAAGCATGCTTTCCATCAGCGGTCCGCCGAACTGGCTGCTTTTGCGGTCCCTGTCCGCCCGGTTGCTGGCGGCTTGATGGCGTTCGGCCAGCCGTCGCCAGCGGAAAAATTTGGACAAATTGGCTGCCAGCGCTTGTGTATAAAGCGCTGGCAGCTATCAAAATAATTCCAGCTCAACGCGGTGCCCTTCGGGCGAAACCGGCGTTGCGGGCAACGTCTCAGGTCCCGCCCACATAGGGATTGCTCTGGCGCTCGCGCCCAAACGTGCTCTCCGGCCCGTGCCCGGGGATGAAAACGGTCTGGTTACCCATGGGCCACAGGCGCTCTGTAATGCTGTCGATGAGCTGCTGGTGATTGCCCTGCGGGAAATCCGTGCGGCCCATGCTGCCCGCAAACAGCACATCGCCCACAAACGCCCGGTCGATCTGCGGCGCATGGAACACCACATGGCCAGGCGTGTGGCCGGGGCAGTGGCGCACGTTCAGCGTCTCGTTGCCGATCTGCACGGTGTCGTCATCGTGCAGCCAGCGCGTCGGGGTGAAGTGCTGCGCGGGCGGAAACCCAAACATCGCGCTTTGCTGCGGCAGCCCGTCAATCCAGAACTGATCGCCTGGGTGCGGGCCCACGATGGGCAGCGAAAGCCGCTCTGCCAGCTCGCCCGTGCCGCCTGCATGGTCGATGTGGGCGTGGGTGAGCCAGATCTGGGTGAGTGTTACGCCCAGCCGTTGGGCCTCGGCCAGCAGCACATCCAGGTCGCCGCCGGGGTCGATCACGGCGGCTTGGTGGGTGGCGTCGCACCAGACCAGCGAGGCGTTCTGTTGAAAAGCGGTAACGGGGATGGTGAGGTAATGGAGCATGGTCGGTGAGGTGGTGGTGTGTATTTTTGCAGGCCTGGCGCACGGCAGCCGGGAGAGGCTCAAGCCCGTGCCAGCCGATCGACGAGGAAATCCACCAGCACGCGCACGCGCAGCGGCATGTGCCGGTTGGCGGGGTACAGCAGCGAAAACGGGCGGGAGGCACCGGCATGGGCGGGCAGCACCTCCCGCAAGGCGCCGCTGTGCAGATCGGCCTCCACAATGAACCGGTAGGTCTGTAGCAGCCCTGCGCCTGCACGCGCCAGGGTCACGGGGCCCAGGATGTCGTCGGCGCAGCGCAGGTGGCCTTGGGTGGGCACCTCCACATCGCGCCCGGCGGCGTCGCGCAGTATCCATGGCACCGCCTGGCCGCTGCTGGGCAGCACAAACTGGATGCATTCGTGCGCCGCCAGGTCGGCGATGGCATGCGGCGTGCCGCAACGCGCCAGGTACGCCGGGGCAGCGACCACCACCAGGGCGGCGTCCTCCAGCTTGCGCGCCACCAGCCCCGAGTCGATGGGGGCTCGACCGCGCACGGCCAGGTCAAAGCCTTCTTCGGTGAAGTCCACGTTGCGGTTGCTCAATTGCAGCTCCAGCTCCACGTCGGGGTAGGCCTGCGCAAATGCGGGCAGCAGGGGCAGGATGCGGCAGTGCCCGTAGGAGGTGGGCAGGCTGAAGCGCACGAGGCCTGCCGGGCTTTGCTGTTGGCCCGACAGCTCGCGTTCTGCCTCCGCCAGCTGGCCCAGCGCCTGGCGGCATTGCTCGTAGTAGCGCTTGCCTGCGTCGGTCAGCCGCACCTGGCGCGTGGTGCGCTGGAACAGCCGCACGCCCAGGCGCGCCTCCATGCGCGCCACCGATCGGCTCACGGCCGCCGCCGTCAGCCCGGCCGCCTGGGCGGCGGCCGTGAAGCTTTGCCACTGCGCGGTCAGGCAGAACAGTTCGATGCTGCCCAGCTTCAGGTCGTCAAATTGGCGCGCCATGTTCTGTTTATTACTTCATGTAATCAGTGAAATTCCTGAAGCCTAGTTTATTGCTGTTTGCATCCTCAATACCATCGCTTCATCTTTCCACCACGCTCCAAAGGCAACCCCATGAAGCTGTACTTTTCTCCCGCCGCCTGCTCCCTGTCGCCCCACATCCTGTTGCGCGAATGTGGCCTCACTTTCGAATTGGAGAAGGTCGATACCGAGCGCCACCGCACGGCAGATGGGCGCGATTTTTATGCCATCAACCCCAAAGGCCAGGTGCCCGTGCTGGAGCTGACGGACGGCTCCCGCCTCACCGAAGGCCCGGTCATTGCGCAGTACATCGCCGACCAGGCCCAGGCCACGCAGCTCATGCCCGCAGCCGGTACGCTGGCGCGCTACCGGGTGATGGAGTGGCAGAACTACGTGAGCACCGAGTTGCACAAGTCCTTCACGCCCTTGTTCCACGCCGGGCTGGACGACAACGCCAAGGCCACGCTGGCCGCTCTGCTGCGCAAGAAGATGGACTGGCTGGACGCGCAGCTGCAGCACGGCCCCTACCTGACGGGCGAGCACTTCACGGCGGCCGATGCCTACCTTTTTGTGGTGCTGGGTTGGGCCAAGTTCGTGAAGCTGGATATCAGCGACCTGGCCCATCTGCAGGCTTTCCTGCGCCGCGTGGCCGCGCGCCCCGCCGTGCAGGCCGCGATGCGGGCCGAAGGGCTGCTGGGCTGAGAGGCCTTTGCTTCATCCCAAGGAATAGCCATGCCTTACATCAACATCAAAGTGACCCGTGAAGGCGTCAGCAGTGCGCAAAAAGCGGCGCTGATCCAAGGCGCCACCGATTTGCTGGTGCGCGTGCTGAACAAGGAGCCCGCCACCACCTTTGTCGTGATCGACGAGGTCGAGACCGACAACTGGGGCGTGGCCGGTGAAACGGTGACCGTGCGCCGCCAGCGCGCTCGCGCCGCCGCCGACGGGAGCGCGCCATGAGTGACCCGCGCTTTGACGCAGTCGCCGCCGTGCTGCAGGAATATTTCGACGGCCTGTGCCACAGCGATACACAGCGCCTGCGCCGCGTGTTCCACCCGCAGGCGGTCTATGCCTGCGCCACGGCCGAGCCTGCGGTGATCCTGCGCATGGAGGAATATTTCCCCATCGTGGACCAGCGCCCCTCGCCCGCCAGCAGGGGCGAGACGGTGCAGGAGCGCATCCTGTCCATCGAGTTTGCCGGGCCGGTGACGGCTTTGGCCAAGGTGGAATGCGCCATCCTGCCCAAGCACTTCACCGACCTGCTGACCCTGATCCACGTGGACGGGCGCTGGCAGATCATTGCCAAGGTGTTTCACTACGAGCTGGATCGCTGAGGCGGCGGTGCGCGCAAGCCGGTGGGCGAGTTCCTCTTCTCGGAAGGACTCATTGATTGATAGCTGCTAGCGCTTGTCAGATAAGCGCTAGAGCCCAATTTGGCTAAAAGACCGGCGGCAGGCATCACCTGCGGTGGGCCCGCCTCACAGGTTGGTTGCCGCGACCACTTCCGACATGTCGGTCAGCCCCTGCAGCACCTTCTCGATGCCGTCCTGGCGCAGGGTCAGCATGCCAGCGGCCAGTGCCGAGTGGCGGATGTCCGAGGCGGGGGCGCGGTGGCGGATGTGCTGGCGAATAGTCTCGTCGCTCATCATCAGCTCATGGATGCCCAGCCGGCCGTGGTAGCCATGGCCTTCGCACTTCGTGCAGCCCACATGGCGCCACAGGCGCAGCTCGCCCTGTGCGCCGCCGTGCTGCTGGCGCCAGCGCGCCACCTGTGCCTCGCGGGCCTCGGGGGAGTTGTTGGTGCCGCTGTCCAGGTACTGCGATGCCAGGCCCAGCAGCGTGTCGTGGTCGGCCACACGCGGCTCGCGGCAGGCTGTGCACAGGCGGCGCACCAGGCGCTGCGCCAGGATGGCCAGCAGCGAATCCGAAAAGTTGAACGGGTCCAGGCCAATCTCCAGCAGCCGCGCAATGCTCTCGGGCGCGGAGTTGGTGTGCAGGGTAGACAGCACCAGGTGGCCGGTCAGCGATGCCTCGATGGCGATGCGCGCGGTTTCCTCGTCGCGCATTTCGCCGATCATGATCACGTCGGGGTCGGCGCGTAAAAAGGTGCGCATGGCGGCGGCAAAGGTCCAGCCGATGCGCGGGTTGACCTGCACCTGGCGCAGGCCGCTCTGGGTGATTTCGATGGGGTCTTCGGCCGTCCAGATCTTGCGGCCTGCGGTGTTGATGTCGCGCACCACCGAGTGCAAGGTGGTGGTCTTGCCGCAGCCGGTGGGGCCGCACACCAGCACCAGCCCATAGCTTTTGCGCACCACGGCGCGCATGGCAGCCAGGTTGGGTTCGCTCAGGCCAATGTTCTCCAGCGGCAACGGCTTGGCGCCTGCCAGCAGGCGCAGCACCACGTCTTCAAGCCCACGGGATGTGGGCACGGTGACCACCCGCAGCTCCACCGGCGGGCCGCCAAAGCGGGCAAAGTCTATCTTGCCGTCCTGGGGCTTGCGGTGCTCGGAGATGTCCATCGCCGCCATGATCTTGATGCGGGCCACCATCGCAAACCGGTAGCGCGCGGGCAGCTCCAGGTACGGGGTGAGGTCGCCGTCAATGCGCAGGCGGATGCGCACGTTTTGCGGAGCGGGCTCGGTTTCGATGTGGATGTCAGAGGCGCGGTGGCTGATGGCCTCGTCAATCACCGAGTTGATGAGCCGAACGAGCGTGTTGTCCGACTCGCTGATCACGTCGGCCTGCTCGGCCGCGGTATCGGGCGCGGCGCTGGTCAGGTGGGTGGCCAGCTCTTGCGACGTGGCACGCGCGGCGGGTGCCGAGGGGGTCGAGGTCTTGGGGCTTTGCGGGTCCGCCGGGTGCGTGCGGTAGGCCTGGTCAATGGCGGGCATCAGCGTGCCCGGCGCTGCCTGCAAGGGGATCAGCCGCCGTTGCGTGAGAAATCGCAGCTCGTCGAGCAGCACCCGGTCCAGCGGGTCGGCCATCAGTAGCACCAGTGCGTCGTCGCGCGCCATCAGCGGCAGTACCGATTCGCGCTCGGCCACCGAGCGCGGAATCAGCGCCAGCGCGGCTGCCTCCGGGGTGATGTCACCCGGATGCACCATGTAGTCACCCAGCCAGGCCGCAATGACCTGGCGCAGTTGCTCTTGTGTGAGTTCACCCCGGTCCACCAGGATTTGGCCGATGAGGCGATGCTGGCCGTTGCCGCGTTCCACCTACTGCGTCTTCAGGCCTCGGTCAGTGCCGGGGGCGACAGCAGACCGGTATGCACCAGCGCCTCGCCCAGGTGACGCGCCTTGCCCACGGTGGGGTGGGGGCTTGCGAGCTGCTTCCACAACGCGTCTGCGTTGGAGGGCCGAAAACTGTGGGTGGGTGGGTGGGTGCGAGGTGGAAGCAGCGACGTCGGTCATCGGTTCAGGGTGGTGTGGTCACAGGGTCAGGTCGTACTCCACCGTGATGGGTGCGTGGTCGGAGAACTTCTCGCCCTTGTAGATGGATTCGGTGCGTGCCAGCGCCGCGAGCGCAGGGGTGGCCAGGTGGTAGTCCAGCCGCCAGCCCACGTTGTTGGCATAGGCCTGACCGCGGTTGCTCCACCAGGTGTAGGCGGTGTCGGTGGCGGTAGGCTGTAACTGACGGTAAACGTCTATGGTGCCGCCGCCTTCATCAGTTGTGTGCAACAACTTTGTCATCCAGGCCCGCTCTTCGGGCAAAAAGCCACTGTTTTTCTGGTTGCTGCGCCAGTTTTTGAGGTCGATTTGATGGTGCGCAATGTTGATGTCGCCACACAGAATGAACTCGCGTTCGCGCTTGATTTTCATGAGGTGTGGGTGCATCTCGGCCAGGAACCGGAACTTGGCTTGCTGGCGTTCTTCGCCCGACGAACCGCTGGGGAAGTACGCGCTGATGATCGACAGCTTGCGTTCGGGCGTGTCAAAGCGCAGTTCCACATATCGGCCTTCTGCATCGAACTCGACTGATCCATAGCCAATGACTACATCAGACGGTTCGTGCCGGGTGTAAATGCCCACGCCGGAATAGCCCTTTTTCTGCGCAAAGTGGAAGTGGCCTTGCAGGCCCGCCATGCGCTCGAACCGGTTGGCGATGTCGGCCGCTTGGGCCTTCACTTCCTGCACACAAATACAATCCGCCCGCGTGGCTGCCATCCAGCTTTCCACGCCTTTGCTGGTGGCCGAGCGGATGCCATTGAGATTGAGGCTGGTTAATTTGAACAAGGAATTCCCTATGGTGGATGTTGGCGCGCAAACCTCGGAGCAGGGCCAGCTGGCGCAGGATTTTGTACGTTTTGCCGTCGATTCCGGCGTGCTGCGGTTTGGCGAATTCAAGACCAAGGCCGGGCGCCTGAGCCCGTATTTCTTCAACGCCGGCCTGTTCGACGATGGCAGCAAGATCGGACGGCTCGCGGAATTCTATGCAAAAGCCCTGCTGGCCAGCGGCATCGAATTCGACATGGTCTTTGGCCCCGCCTACAAGGGCATTCCGCTGGCCGCCACCGTGGCTGTGGAGCTGGCGCGCCTGGGCCGCAACGTGCCTTTTGCCTACAACCGCAAGGAGGCCAAGGACCACGGCGAGGGCGGCACGCTGGTGGGCGCGCCCCTAAAAGGACGTGTACTTATCATCGACGACGTGATGTCCGCAGGCACTGCGGCGCGCGAGTCCATCGCGATCATTCGGGCAGCCGGTGCCACCCCCCACGCGGTTGCAATTGCGCTGGACCGCCAGGAGAAAGCCACAGAGAATGGCCAGGACGTGGAACACAGCGCCGTGCAGTACGTACGCGAACAACTGGGCATGCAGGTGTGTGCCATTGCGCGGCTGGCAGACTTATTGCTGTATCTCTCGGATAACGGGGGGGATGGGATGCGTTCCCACCATGAAAAAGTGCTGGCCTATCGCCAGCGGTACGGAGTCAACGAAGGGTAGAGGACTTGAGCACATCGGCGTGGATCGTGGGCGGGGTTTTGTTGGCCACCCTGGGCGTCGAAGGTGCGTGGGCGCAAACCCAGCAGGGCGCCACGGGCGGTATCTATACCTGCGTGGACAAGAATGGTCGTCGGCTCACGGCCGACCGCCCCATTGCCGAATGTCTGGACCGTGAGCAGCGCGAGCTGAGCCCGTCGGGCATCACACGCCGCCAGATTGGCCCTTCGCTCACCGAGCTCGAGCGTGCAGCGCAGGAAGCGCAGCGCCGCAAGGAGGCCGAAGAACGTGCCCGGGTGGTCGAAGAGCGCCGCCGCGAGCGCGTGCTGGTCGCCCGCTACCCCGACAAGGCCGCCCACGACGTGGAGCGCGCCGCCGCCATTCAGTTGGTGGACGATGTCACGTCCACCGCAGAAAAGCGCATCACAGAACTGAAGGCGGAACGCAAGAAGTTCGACGTGGAGATGGAGTTCTACAAAAAGGACCCCAATAAGGCCCCCATGACCCTGCGCCGCAAGATTGCAGAAAACGATGAGAGCCTTGCCGAGCAGCAACGGTTCATCGCTGGGCAGGACCAGGAAAAGCGCCGCGTGCACGCGCGGTTTGACACCGAGCTGGCCCAGCTGCGCAAGCTGTGGGATGCACAGAAGCTGCCCGCTGCGGCGTTGGGAACGCCCGCCAGCGACCCCCCCTGAAGCCCTCGCAGACGTCTGCACGACATCGCCACACGCGCTGCACACAAGCGCATAGAAAACACAAAGGGGCCGCGAGGCCCCTTTGTGTTTCATGGCACGGCCAGCAAGCCGCAGTGGTCGCCGTCAACCCGCCAGTTTGGCGCGCAGCACATCGTTCACCTGCTGCGGGTTTGCCTTGCCCTTGCTGGCCTTCATGATCTGGCCGACCAGTGCATTGAACGCCTTGTCCTTGCCTGCGCGGAACTGCGCCACGTTGTCGGCGTTGGCGGCAATCACCTCGTCAATGATCTTCTCCAGCGCGCCGGAGTCGTTCATCTGTTTGAGGCCCTTGGACTCGATGATGGCATCCACGTCCGCCGACTCGCCCGCCCACAGGGCGTCAAACACCTGCTTGGCGGCATTGTTGGAGATCGTTCCATCGGCGATTCGGCCAATCAGCGTGGCCAGTTGTGCCGACGTGACCGGAGTTTGCTCGATGCCGATTTCTCCGGTGTTCAGGCGGCGCGACACCTCGCCCATGATCCAGTTGCTGGCCAGCTTGGCCTGACCGCAGGCCTTGGCCACCGCTTCGAAGTAGGCGGCCATCGCCTTGCTCTGGGTCAGCGTGGTGGCGTCGTATTCGGGCAGGCCATAGTCCGCCACAAAACGTGCAGCCATGGTGCGGGGCAGCTCGGCCATCAGCGCACGTTCTTCCTGAACCCAGCTGTCCGAGATGTGCAGCGGCGGCAAATCCGGATCGGGGAAATAGCGGTAGTCGGCGGCGTCTTCCTTGGTCCGCATCGCGCGCGTTTCGCCCGTGTCGGGGTCGAACAGAACGGTAGCCTGCTGGATGGTGTGCCCGTCTTCAATCTGCTCGATCTGCCAGCGGATCTCGTAGTCGATGGCCTGCTGCATGAACTTGAACGAGTTCAGGTTCTTGATCTCGCGGCGCGTGCCCAGCGGCTGACCGGGCTTGCGCACCGACACGTTGGCGTCGCAGCGGAAGCTGCCCTCTTGCATGTTGCCGTCGCAGATGCCGATCCAGGTCACGATCTTGTGCAGCTCTTTGGCGTAGGCCACGGCCTCTTCGGATGAGCGCATGTCGGGCTCGGTCACGATCTCCAAAAGCGGCGTGCCTGCGCGGTTCAGGTCGATGCCGCTCTGACCAATGAAGTCCTCATGCAGCGATTTGCCCGCATCTTCTTCCAGGTGGGCGCGCACCAGTTTCACGGTCTTCTTCTGGTCGCCCAGAAAGAACTCCACCTCGCCGCCCTGCACCACCGGGATCTCGAACTGGCTGATCTGGTAGCCCTTGGGCAGGTCGGGGTAGAAGTAATTTTTGCGCGCAAAAATGCTCACGGGGGCGATGTGCGAGCCCAGTGCCAACCCCAGCCGAATGGCGCAGGCCACGGCCTCGCGGTTCATCACGGGCAGGGTGCCGGGCAAAGCCAGGTCCACGGCGCAGGCCTGGGTGTTGGGCTCGGCGCCGAACGCGGTGCTGGCGCGGCTGAAAATTTTGCTCTGGGTGGCGAGCTGGGTGTGTGTCTCAAAGCCGATGACGACTTCGTAACCCTGAATCAGTTTCACAGACATGGGTTCTGTCCTTGGCTATCAAAAGAGGAGCTGGTAGCGCTTGATTTATAAAGACTTCAACATCTTTTGATGCTGAAGTCTCCTAAAAACGAGCGCTATCAGCTATGAATTTCAGAGCGGACTGCGCAGATGGAAGTCGGTGGCTTGCTGCAGGCGATGCGCAGCATTCAGAAGGCGGGCTTCTTGAAAGTAGTTGCCAATCAGCTGCAGTCCCACCGGCATGCCGCCTTCGCCAAAACCTGCGGGCACGCTCATGCCGGGCAGGCCCGCCAGCGAGCCGGGCAGGGTGAAGATGTCGGCCAGGTAGTCGGCCAGCGGGTCGTTGCCGTGTTCGCCCAGCTTCCAGGCCACGGTGGGGGCCACGGGGCCTGCGATCACGTCACAGTCTTTGAATGCGTTCTGGAAGTCGTCCGCAATCATGCGGCGAATCTTCTGCGCCTGCAGGTAGTACGCGTCGTAGTAGCCGTGGCTGAGCACATACGCGCCAATCATGATGCGGCGCTTGACCTCGTCGCCAAAGCCTTGGGCGCGGGTCTTCTTGTACATGTCCACCAGGTCGGTGTAGTCCTTGGCGCGGTGGCCAAACTTCACGCCGTCAAAGCGGGAGAGGTTGGACGAGGCTTCGGCCGGGGCGATGATGTAGTAGACCGGGATGGACAGCTGGGTGCGCGGCAGGCTGATGGGCACGAGCTTGGCGCCGAGCTTTTCGTACTCCTTCAGGGCGGCGTCTACTGCGGCGCGCACATCGGGCGCCAGGCCTTCACCAAAAAACTCGGCGGGGATGCCGATGCGCAGGCCGTCGATGCTGTCGTTGAGCTTGGTGCTGAAGTTTTCGGCAGGCACATCCAGCGACGTGGAGTCACGGTCCGGGTCGGGGCCACACATCGCCGACAGAAGCAGGGCGCAATCCTCGGCACTGCGGGCCATGGGGCCCGCCTGGTCCAGACTGGAAGCGAAGGCGATCATGCCGTATCGGCTGGCGCGGCCGTAGGTGGGCTTGATGCCAGTGATGCCGCAAAACGACGCAGGCTGGCGGATGGAGCCACCGGTGTCGGTACCGGTGACAGCCGGGGCCAGGCGTGCGGCCACGGCCACCGCGCTACCTCCCGACGAGCCGCCGGGGATGCGCGCTGTGTCCCAGGGGTTGCGCACCGGGGCGGGGGCGTCAAAGCCCACGGGCGCCACGGCGGAGTTTTCGTTGGCGGAGCCCATGGCGAACTCATCGCAGTTGAGCTTGCCCAGGGTGACGGCGCCCGCGTCGGCGAGCTTGGTGACCACAGTGGCGTCAAACGGCGATTGGTAGCCCGCCAACATTTTCGAGCCCGCAGTGCTGGGGAAGTCGCGCGTGACGAAGATGTCTTTGTGGGCAATCGGCACGCCTTCGAGCGCGCCTGCCGTGCCAGCGGCAAGGCGTGCGTCAGCGATCTTTGCGTGCGCCAGGGTCGCGCCTTCGTTCAGGGCCACATAGGCGCCCAGGTTCTGGTGCGTGTGGGCGCGGGCGAGAAAGTGCTGGGCGGCTTCAACGGCAGAAAATTGCTTGGCGCGCAGGCCTGCGGCCAGTTCGGCAACGCCCAGGTCGTGCAGGGCTTTGGGGGTGGTGGTGCTCATGCGGGACTTATTCGATCACTTTGGGGACGAGGAACAGGCCGCGCTCGACAGCGGGGGCACTCTTCTGGTTGGCCTCGCGCTGGTTGGGCTCGCTGGCCACGTCTTCGCGCAGGCGCAAGGCCACGTCCTGGATGGCTGCGACGGGGTGGGAAAGGGGTGTAACGCCCGATGTATCCACAGCCCGCATCTGTTCCACGATGTCAAAGAAGCCATTGAGTTGGGTCAGCATGCGCTCACTTTCGGAGGGTGTCAGCTCAAGCCGCGCCAAATTGGCGATACGGCCGATGTCCTGGGGGGTCAGTGCCATAGGGAAGAAAATAGAAAGAAACCAGACGTAAAGCTGTGATCCAGGCCGCGCCGCGGGGAGTTATTCACAGGGGATGGGGTATTATCCCGGCTTTGCCGCAATACCCTCTTAACGGCCGGTTTTTGTGCGAAAAAAGCGATTTTTGACCCCCACCCACTCCCTGACACACCCGGCGATGGCAGGCCGACGTGCATGCCGTGCCTGAGAGGATTTTTGAATGTTCGGAGCTTTTCGTCGGTATTTCTCCACCGACCTTGCCATTGACCTTGGCACAGCCAACACCCTCATTTTCGCCCGCGACAGAGGCATTGTGCTTGACGAGCCCTCCGTCGTCGCCATCCGCCACGAGGGCGGACCCCACGGCAAGAAGGTCATACAGGCCGTAGGCCATGAGGCCAAGGCCATGTTGGGCAAGGTGCCCGGCAACATCGAAGCCATCCGGCCCATGAAAGACGGCGTGATTGCCGACTTCGTGATTACCGAACAGATGATCAAGCAGTTCATCAAGATGGTGCACCCGCGCACGCTGTTCACCCCCAGCCCGCGCATCATCATCTGCGTGCCCTGCGGCTCCACCCAGGTCGAGCGCCGTGCAATCAAGGACGCGGCCGAAGCGGCGGGCGCCACGGCGGTGTACCTCATTGAAGAACCCATGGCGGCCGGTATCGGCGCTGGCCTGCCGGTCTCCGAGGCGTCGGGCTCCATGGTCGTGGACATCGGCGGCGGCACCACCGAAGTCGGCGTGATCTCGCTGGGCGGTATGGTCTACAAGGGCAGTGTGCGCGTGGGTGGTGACAAGTTCGACGAAGCCATCATCAGCTACATCCGTCGCAACTACGGCATGCTGATTGGTGAGCCCACCGCAGAAGCCATCAAGAAGAACATCGGCTCGGCCTTCCCGGGCTCCGAAGTGCGCGAGATGGAAGTCAAGGGCCGCAACCTGTCTGAAGGCGTGCCACGCAGTTTCACCATCTCGTCCAACGAAGTGCTCGAAGCGCTGACCGACCCGCTCAACCAGATCGTCTCGGCCGTCAAAAACGCGCTGGAACAGACCCCTCCCGAACTGGGTGCCGACATCGCCGACCGCGGCATGATGCTGACCGGTGGTGGCGCACTGCTGCGCGACCTCGATCGCCTGCTGGCCGAAGAAACCGGTCTGCCCGTGCTGGTGGCCGAAGACCCGCTGACCTGTGTGGTGCGCGGCTGCGGTATTGCGCTGGAGCGCATGGACCGACTGGGCAGTATCTTCACCAGCGAGTGAGCCTGTGGGCCTGTATGCTGCAGGCACTTTTTTGCGCTCTGAACTGCATGACTGCACCTGCTCCAATGCTTCTTTCTGAGCACATGCCCGTGGAGCCTCCTCCACGCGGCAGACACTGACCGCTGCGCACCATGCCCCTGGGTACTCTGGAGCGCAGCGCTCCCCCTTTCTTCAAGCAGGGCCCTTCGGCCCTTTCGCGTTTGGCCGTCTACAGCGCACTGGCGCTGTTTCTGATGGTGGCCGATGCGCGCTTTAACGTGACGGGGCCATTCCGTCAGGCCGTGGCCACGGCGCTGTATCCGGTGCAGTGGCTCATGCTCAAACCGGTGGAGTTCGCCCATCACGCAGCGGGCTATTTCCAGTCCCTGCAAACCGCGCAAGAAGAACGCGACACCGCGCAAAAGAAAATGACCCTGATGGGCCAGCGTGCCAACCAGGCCGAACAACTGGCGCTGGAAAACAGTCGCCTGCGGCAGCTGCTGGCGCTGCGCGACCGCCTGGAAACCCCGGTGCAGGCGGCCGAGGTGATTTACGACACCGCAGACACCTACACACGCCGCGTGGTCATTGACCGTGGGCATATGGGCGGTGTCGAGCCCGGCTCGCCGGTGATGGATGAAGTGGGTGTTCTGGGTCAGGTCACGCGCGTGTTCCCGCTGGTGAGCGAGGTGACCTTGTTGGTGGACCGCGATCAGGCGATTCCGGTGCTCAATGTTCGCACTGGTGTGCGCGGCGTGGCCTATGGAGACCCCGTAGCCGGGCACGGCGGTGGCATGGAGTTGCGCTTCATGCCCGCCAACGCCGATGTGCGCGAAGACGACCTGTTGACCACCAGCGGCGTGGACGGCTTGTATCCGTCAGGCTTGCCCGTGGCGCGCGTGGTACGGGTCGAGCGCCGGGCCGATTCCGCTTTTGCCCGCATCTACTGTGCGCCGCTGGCCCAGGTGCAGGGCGCGCGCCATGTGGTGGTGCTCAAGCCACTGGCCGATAACACGCTGGCACGCCCCGAGCCCGTGCCCGTGGCACCCGTGAAGCGAGGCACACGCAAATGAATCAGCCTCTGCTGCAGACGCTGCCGATGTATCAGGCGGCAGTGATGGCGCACACCACCAAGGGAGACGCGCGATGATCATGCCGCGGGGCGAACCCCTTCTGATGCCGGTGAATCCGTTGTTCATCGCCGTCAGCTTGGCTGCGGGCCTGGCCATTAACATGGTGCCCCTGGGGCGCCTGGTGTGGACGCCCGACCTGCTGATGGTTCTGCTGGTGTTCTGGGGGGTGCACCAGCCGCTGCGCATTGGCATGGGCGTGGCCTTTGTGCTGGGTCTGTGCATGGACGTGAGCCAGTCGGCCCTGCTGGGGCAGCATGCGCTGTCGTACACCGTGCTGTCGTTTGCGGCCATTGCCATCCACCGCCGGTTGTTGTGGTTCAGCGTGTCATCGCAAGCCCTGCAAGTATTGCCCCTGTTTGCGCTGGCCCATGCGATCGAGCTGTTGCTGCGCATCGCGTCTGGCGGCATATTCCCGGGCATGTGGAGTTTTGCGGCCCCGCTGCTCGAGGCTCTGCTGTGGCCACTGGCCAGCTGGGTGCTGCTTGCACCGCAGCGCCGCCCGCCTGACCGCGACCAGAACCGGCCCCTGTGAGATGAAGCACCCCCTGAGCCGTTGCGCGTCTCGGTGCAGCCGTCAAAGACTGCCGCTCTTCGAGGACGTCCAAGCCTGCACATGCAGGCTTGAAGCCGCGCCTCTCCGCCCCGCTCCTGCAGGAGCGGGACGCCACCCCTGGCCTGGCAAACCCAGTTCCACGGTGGCGCTGGCCTGGGTCGCGCCGGTTTCGCCGGGCTCTTTGCTTGTATGGCGCCATGGAGTTTTCGCATGACCGAACTGCGCAGCAGCGAAGCCGACGCCACGCGTTTTCGCATGCGTGCGCTGGTGATTGGCGCGGTGGTGTTTTTTGCGTTCTGCCTGGTTGTCGCCCGGCTGGTGTTCTTGCAGGTGGTGCGCCACGAAGACCTGGCTGCGCAGGCCGAGAGCAACCGCACGGCGGTGGTGCCCATTGTTCCCAACCGCGGATTGATCATGGACCGCAACGGTGTGGTGCTGGCCACCAACTACTCCGCGTACACATTGGAGATCACGCCTTCGCGCGCCGGCAAGCTGGACGACACCATCGACGAGTTGTCGAAGGTGGTGGACATCCAGACCCGCGACCGCCGCCGCTTCAAGCGGCTGATGGAAGAATCACGCAATTTCGAGTCCCTGCCCATCCGCACGCGGCTGACCGACCAGGAAGTGGCGCGCTTCACGGCGCAGCGCTACCGCTTCCCCGGCGTGGACATCAAGGCACGGTTGTTTCGCAACTACCCGCACGGCGACGCGGGCGCGCATGCCATCGGCTACATCGGCCGCATCAACCAGACCGAGAAGGCCCGCATCCAGGACTCGGAAGAAGAGGCCAACTACCGGGGTACCGAATACATCGGCAAGCTGGGCATTGAACACAGCTTTGAGCCTGCGCTGCACGGCACCACGGGTTTCGAGCAGATGGAAACCTCGGCGGGCGGGCGCGCTGTGCGCAAGCTCTCCAGCCACGCAGCCACGCCCGGTGACAGCGTGATGCTGTCCATCGACATCAAGCTGCAAAAGCTGATCGAGGAGATGTACGGCAGCCGCCGTGGCGCACTCGTGGCCATTGACCCCCGCAACGGCGAGATCCTGGCGCTGGTGAGCAAGCCCACCTTCGACCCCAACCTCTTTGTCGAAGGCATTGACGTAGAGAACTGGGCGGCGCTCAACGAGTCGATCGACAAGCCGCTGCTCAACCGTGCGCTGCGCGGTACCTATCCGCCCGGGTCCACCTACAAGCCTTTCATGGCCATGGCGGCGCTGCAACTGGGCAAGCGCTCGCCCACGCAGGTGGTCAACGACCCGGGCTCGTACACGTTTGGCGGCCACACGTTTCGCAGCCATGAAGGCGGCCTGGGTGGTGTGGACATGCACCGCGCCATCCAGCAGTCGAGCAACACCTATTTCTATTCGCTGGCGGTGGAGATGGGGGTGGACGCCATCCACGACTTCATGAAGCCGCTGGGCTTTGGGCAGTCCACCGGGATCGATCTGAACGGTGAGGTGCGCGGCACCCTGCCCAGCACCGAGTGGAAGCGCAACGCTTACAAGCGGCCCGAGGCCAAGCGCTGGTTCCCGGGCGAGACCGTGTCGCTGGGCATTGGCCAAGGCTACAACAACTTCACCATGCTGCAGCTGGCGCTGGCGCAGGCCACGCTGGCCAATGGCGGCATCCGCCACCGGCCGCACCTGGCCAAGGCGATTCGGAACTCGGTGACCGGCGCCATCACCGAGATCCCGCAGGCGCCCGGCGTGGACCTGGGCTATCTGCCCAAGAACGTGGAAATCATCCGCAACGCCATGGTGGCCGTGAACAAGGGCGGCACTGGCACGCGGGTGTTTGCGGGGGCGCCGTACACGTCCGGCGGCAAGACGGGCACGGCCCAGGCCATCAGCCTGGGGCAGAACGTGAAGTACAACGCCAAGGCGCTCGAAGAACACCAGCGTGACCACTCGCTGTACGCCGCATTTGCACCGGCTGAAAACCCGACCATCGCCATCGCCGCCATCGTTGAAAACGCGGGCTTTGGCTCGGCCCACGCGGCTCCCATTGCACGGCGCGTGTTCGACTACTGGCTGCTCGGCGATTACCCCAGCGAGGAAGACCTGGCAGCCGTGCAGAGGGGCCAGGCCTCCGCGCCCATCGGCAAACCACGCAAGGCTGTGGACGTGCCCCTGCTTGCACCCTGAGCGTCGCGCAACATCAGATATATTCAAAAAAGATAGCTGTTAGCGCTTGATGGATAAGCGCTAGAGGCTGTTTTGACCCATATTCTGGCTTTGGCGTTCAAAGTGGGTATACGCAAAGGCCTCTGAGCCTTTCAGCCCTGCGCAGGCTTGGCCGGCCGCGCGGCAGGCTGGATCTGACTGAACACCAGCGCCGCCACAATCAGCGCCGCGCCGCTGACGCCGGCCCAGCCCAGGCGCTCGCCCAGAAGCGCCCATGCGGTCAGCGCGGCAAACACGGGCTCCAGCCCGAACACGATGGCGCTGCGCATGGCGTCCACACGCTGCTGGCCCCACGCCTGCAGCGTGACCACCACCACACTGGCCAGCAGGCCCAGGTACACCAGTGCCACCCACGCATCCACAGCCAGCGTGCCCAGGGATTGCAGCCAGCCCATGCTGCCGCCCTGTGCCAGCAGCAGGACGGTGGATGCGAGCGCCATCACCGTGGCCTGCGAGGCGGCCATGCGGGTGGCGCGCAGCGGCCGCTCCGCTGTGCGGCGCGCGCATTCCTCCAGCGCCAGGATGTACAGCGCATAGAACACCGTGCTGGCCAGCGTCAGCGTATCGCCCAGGTTCCAGGGCTCGTTCTCGTGGAACATCAGCGCCATGCCCGCGCAGGCCATCACGCACGCGGCCCACAGCCGCCAGCCGTAGCGGCGGCCCATGAAGGCCATGGCAATGAGTGGCACCACCAGCACATTGAGCCCGGTCACAAACGCGTTGCGGTTGCTGCTGGTGCGCGCCAGGCCCTCGATCTGCAGCCAGAACGCAATGAACAGCAGCAGCCCCAGCGCGCAACCCCATCGGCGCTCCGCGCGCAGCATGCCCCACCACAGCGGCGCCAGCACCACCAGCGCAATCACAAAACGCAGCCAGATGATCTGGAGCGCATCGAGCTGTGCGGACAGCAATTTCATGGCGGGAAACGTGGTGCCCCACACCACGGTCACCACCAGCAGGGCCGCAAGCCCTAGACGTTCGGGTTTCATAGGCTCCAAAACAAGACAGGGCTGGCCGGTTCCCCGGCCAGCCGCTTGCAGAAAATTTACTCGCAGCACCTTGCGCGTGACCTGCTGCCGTCGCTCAGGCTCGGCCCAAGCCAGGTAGCCGCGGAACTGGCTCTGCCAGGCCGCTGGCTTCCCCCTCCCGAAGGAGAGGGGGAAGGCGCGAAGCGCCTCAGGGGGAGTCAGCTACTCAGGGGGTCAGTTAAAGATATACCGGGCCTGCAGGTTCAGGCGCAGCATGTCGCCCTTTTGGCCGTCAAACGTGGTGCGGCGGCCACCGATCAGCTCGCTGCCCAGTTCCACATTCTTGATCGGCAGGTAGTACATGCCGGCGTGCCACTGGTACAGCTTGTAGTTGCCTTCGCCGCCGTAGGCGTTCACGTAGGCATCGCCCATCTTCTGGCGCGAGCGCACGGTGCCCAGCGACACGGTGGCGCGCAGCTGGTCGCTGAACGCGTTGGTTAGGCCCACTGCCAAACCGTGCGAGCGGTCCAGGCGCACCGTGTTGCCGTCCAGCACGGGGTAGTTGGCGCCCACCAGGTAGGCACCGTCGCCGTCGCCATCCATGCGGGTGTACTGCGCCATCAGCGTGGCGGTGCCTGTCAGCTTGTAGCCCGCGCCAATGCCCAGGCCGAGGCCGCGCTTGGAGGCACCGTCAATGCGTTGCTCGTGCGACATCAGGCGGGCGTTGATGTTGCCCCAGTCGTAGGCCTTGTCCATGCGTGCCACCAGATTGGGGCTCTTGGCGCCGTCCGAGGGTTCTTCGATGGCGAACTGGAACTTGGCAATGTTGGGGTTGTTGTAGGTGTAGCGTACCTGTGTGGGGCGGCGGAACGTGGCGCCGGGCGGGCCGTTGAAGTCCACGGTTTCTGGCAGGTTGTCCAGGTCCATGAAGGTGGACCAGGTCTGGCCAATCAGCCAGCCTGCGTATTCGCCATAGGCGTGGCGCAGGCGCAGGCGGTTGCGGTTGCACTCGCTGCCGCAATAGGCGTAGAAGTCGGCTTCGATCTTGGTGTTGAACGTGCCAATGCCCGTAGGGGTCGAGGTCTCAAAGCCAAAACGCGACGTTTGCGCGGTCAGGCTGGTCTTGCCGTTGCGGCTGTCGCCCAGCGGCTGCTCCATCACGTTGGTGAAGGTGTCCCCAGGGGCCGTTCCCTTGAAGTCCTTGACCATGTTGGCCTCGGCATGGCCGTATACGCGGATCGAGGTCTCGCTGCCCGGCAGGCGGAAGCTGCCCGGGATGTCACCCAGCACCACGGCGTCTTTTTGCTTGAGTTCCACCGCGTCAATGCGATCGTTCCAGCCCGATGCCGATGCCGAGGCGGCGGGCGCTGCGGCCGGTGCCTGGGCCTTGAGTGCGTTCAGCTCGGCACGCAGGGCCTTCAGCTCATTGCGCATGTCCTCGAAGTCTTTGGCGGACTGCGCAAACGCGGCGGGGGGCAGGCTGCACAGGCCGGCGGCCAGCAGGGCGAGGAACGTGTGGTTCAGTTTCATGGTCACTCCGGTAGGGGCTCTTTTGTGGTGGTGCGCTGGGGCCTGGATCTCAGGCGCTCATGTGCTCGGTGCGGCTGCTTATCCCGTCATGCGGCCGATGAAGGCGCGGATGCGGTCGTTGGCGGGGTTGTTGAAGAAATCAGCGGGGGGAGCGTCGTGGGCGATGCACCCCTGGTCAAAGAACATGACGCGGTCGGCCACCTCGCGGGCAAAGCCCATTTCGTGGGTCACCACGATCATGGTCATGCCGCCGCGTGCCAATTCGCGCATCACGTCCAGCACCTCCTGCACCATCTCGGGGTCCAGCGCTGATGTGGGCTCGTCGAACAACATCACCTGCGGCTGCATGGCCAGTGCGCGGGCAATGGCCACGCGCTGCTGCTGGCCGCCCGACAGCTGCCAGGGGTACTTGTGCGCGTGGTCTTGCATGCCCACGCGGCGCAGCAGGGTCATGGCCTGCTCGTTGGCCTGGGCGCGGGGCGTGCGGCGGATGCGCCGCGGCGCCAACGTCACGTTGTCGAGCACGCTCATGTGGCCGAACAGGTTGAACTGCTGGAACACCATGCCGACTTCGCTGCGCTGCTTTTGCAGGGTGGCCAGGTCGTCGGTGACTTCTTCGCCACCAATGGTAATGCGGCCCGAGTCATGCGGTTCGAGGCGGTTGATGGCGCGCAGCAGGGTGCTTTTGCCAGAGCCCGAGGCGCCGATGATGACGGTCACCTCGCCGGTGTTGAACACGGTGGACACATCGCGCAGCACCTGGTGGGCGCCGAATGACTTGCACACGCGTTCGGCCACGATGAAGGGTGTGGGCTGCGCGCTCATTGGTTGCGGCCTTCCACGTCGAACCGGTACTCGACCGCATTTGAAATCTGGGTGACCAGGGTGGTCAGCAGCAGGTAGGTGATGGCCACCGTGGACAGCGTGGCAATGGGCTGAAAGGTGGCCGACTGGATGCGGTTGCCCACGTTGGTCAGCTCCACCACACCAATCGCATAGGCCAGCGAGGAATCCTTGAGCAACGCCACAAAGTTGCTCACCAGCGGCGGCAATGAGATCTTGAAGGCCTGTGGAAACACCACATCCATGAACACATGCACCCGGCCCAGTCCCAGCGCTTTGGCGGCCTCGGTCTGCCCGCGTGGCACCGCCAGCAGACCGGCGCGGATGGCCTCTGCGTTGTAGGCGCCGACGTTCAGGCCCAGGGCCAGCACAGCGGCGGCAAAGTCGGGCAGGTTCAGGCCTGGCACCAGCACCGGCAGCGCAAAGTACACAAACAGGATCTGCACCAAGAGCGGTGTGCCGCGGATCACCCAGATATAGAAGCTGGCAACCCAGCGCACCGCTGCCCAGCGCGAAGTGCGCGCCAGCGCGGCGGCCGTGCCCAGCACCAGCCCCACACTGCCGCTGATGAGCGTGAGCCACAGCGTGGTGCGCGCGCCATCCGAGAACGCCTGGGCGTTGGGACCGATGGGGTCGGGCAAAAACGACAGCATTTTGCCGAGCAGCGCCAGCGCCAGCACCATCAGCAATACGGCAGAGACGAGCGTGGCATTGCTGCGCTGCTGGCGAGTCCAGCGCTCGGGCCAAAGGGCAATCAGCATGAAAAATCCCGGTCAGGGTGGGAAAGGAGCGAGCGCGGTGCAGCGCCCCCGGCATGTCCAGGCGGACACGCCGAGGCGTTCACACCGTCTGCTTAGTTGCAGCGGACGTCTTCGTTGAAGTACTTCTTGGACACGGCGGCGTAGCTGCCATCGGCCATCACCTCACCCAGGGCCTTGTTCCAGCCGCCGGCCAGCGAGTTGTTGCCCTTGGACACCGCAGCGGCGATGCGCTCGATGAACAGCATCTCGCCCAGCTTGAAGCCCGCGCCGGGGTTCTTGTCTGCCACTGCCTTGGCCACAAAGCGGTCGGTCACCCAGGCATCGACGCGGCGCGAGTTCAGGGCGCTGCGGGCGTCCACGTCGGTGGGGAAGTTCTTCATCTCCTTGATGGCGGAGACCTTCTGCACGTTTTCGAGGTAGCTGGTGCCGGTCTGTACAGCCACTACCTTGCCCGCCAGGTCCTTGGCGCTCTTGATGGCGGGGTCCATGGCGATGATCATGCCGCCCGAGCAGTAGTGGGGTTCGGTAAAGGTAACAGCCTTGGCTCGCTCTTCGGTGATGCCGTGGGAGGCGATCACCAGGTCCCAGCGGTCCTGGCGCAGGCCGGTCAGCAGCGCGTCAAAACCGAGCGTCTTCCACTGGATGGTCAGGCCCATCTTCTTGGCCACGAGTTCAGCGACTTCTACTTCGAAACCCGTCAGCGTGGTGCCATTGAAAAAGTTGAAAGGTGCGAACTGGCCCTCGGTTGCGATGAGGATCTTGCCGTCTTTTTTGACCTCGTCCAGCGTCCGGGCCTGGGCGGCGAAAGCGGCGCAGAGCGCGAGGGCGGTGGCTACAGCCTTGAACAATTTCATGGAATGGGTCCTGTCAGGGGTATTTCAGGTACAAAAAATCCGGCATGCGGGTAAGCAGGCCGGAGGCGCGGGGACTCAGGTGGATGCAGTCATCGCAAAGCGCGAAGTCTGCCGTCATCAAACGGCCACAATTATAAAGAGGGGGATTTTTTTCTTGACAGTGCGAACAACGCGCAAAGGCCGGTTGTGTGCCAATTCACAACAGGTTTAGAGCGGTGACTCCGAACTGGAGGCGGGTCATGCGGCGGCGGCCTTGGGAAAAAGCCTGTGAAACTGGCGCATGACGCCAGTGCACCCGTGAATCCGGCTTTGCCGGTCCAGGGGGTGCGTCCCCATTCCAGGGGGAAGGCGCCTTCGGCGCCTCGGGGGGTTACCTGAGAAATCCGTCGTACCCCGTCTTGAGGATCAGCGTGCTCACCACCACGATAAAAATACCGCGCACAAACCCGGTGCCGTGTTTGAGCGCCATGTGCGTGCCCAGCAGGCTGCCCACCACGTTGGCCACTGCCAAGGTCACCGCAAAATGCCACCACACGTGGCCCTTGGCCGCAAACAGCGCAATGGCGGCGATGTTGGTGGCGCAGTTGAGCAGTTTGGCCGAGGCCGAGGCATTGAGAAAGTCATAGCCCAGCAGCCGCACAAATAGGAAGACAAAAAAGCTGCCTGTGCCCGGCCCAAAGAAGCCGTCGTAAAAACCAATCAGCACGCCGATCAGGCTGGCGGCCACGACCTCGGTGCGGCCTGCATAGCGCGGGGTGTGGTGGCGCCCCAGTTCCTTTTTTGCGAGCGTGTAGACCAGCACCCCGAGCAGCACCAGGGGCAGCAGCTTGCGCAAGAAGTCGGCCGACATCACCGTAACGGCCCACGCGCCTGCAAACGACCCCGCAAAACCGGCCCCTGCAGCGGGCAGCATGGCACGCCAGCGGATCTGCACACGGCGGCTGTATTGCCACGTTGCCATGGCCGTGCCCCACACCGACGCCGCCTTGTTGGTGCCCAGCAGCGTAGCGGGCGCGGCGCCCGGAAACGCTGCAAACAGCGCAGGCACCATCACCAGCCCACCCCCGCCCACAATCGCATCCACAAACCCCGCCAGCAGCGAAGCGAGGGTAATAAAAAGCCATTCCATCGCAGGATTGTCGCACTCAGTCTGCTATCAATTTGAGAGGTAAATGTGGCCCTGGGAGTGCGGGCGGCGCTGCATGCGAAAAGCGAGTGGGCAAGAAAAAGGCGCTGGGATCACCAGCGCCTGGAAAAAATCTGCACCTCGTTGGGTGCTTGAAATTTGATTGTTGGTAGAAAGGATGTCTCCTCGGGCCCCTCGCTTGGCACACCGAAGCGCGCTTTCGAGTGGCACAACTGTAACGGCTGCACCCTGCTGGTGCATTGGGGGTTTCCCGCCCCCTGTTTTGGGACGTTGGACGGACTTCTTCCTCTTTTTGTTGCGCTGCAGGTTGGCATGGGTTGTGCAATGCCGCCTGTAACAATTTGCGAAAAGGGAGCCTCCATGCGGGCAGTCAACCACCGGTTGTTTGCGGTCGTGCCGTTGTGTCTGGGGTTGTGCGCCAACGCACTGGCGCAAGCCGTGCCAGAGGCGGCGGCTGCGGCCCCTGCTGCGCCATTGACCCGCCCCGGTCTGGTGTCTGCAGATTCGTTGAGCGCTGCTGACACGGCGTGGATGATGACCTCTACTGCGCTTGTGCTGCTGATGACGCTCCCCGGCATTGCGCTGTTCTATGCAGGCATGGTGCGCAAGAAAAACGTACTCAACACCATGGCCAGCGTGGTGGCCATCGCGGCACTGGTCAGCGTGTTGTGGTTTGCGGCCGGGTATTCGCTGGCGTTCACCCCGGGCAGTCCGTGGCTCGGCGGCTTTGATCGCATGGGCTTTGCGGGTTTTGACCTGCAACTGGCCGCTGGCAAGGTGGCCGTGAGCCATGTGGCGCCGCACATCCCTGAGTCGGTGTACGCCATGTTCCAGCTCACGTTTGCCATCATCACCGCAGCCCTGCTGGTGGGCGCGTTTGTGGAGCGCATGCGCTTTTCCGCCATGCTCATCTTCATCAGCCTGTGGACCTTGGTGGTCTACGCCCCGGTGGCCCACTGGGTGTGGGAGCCCGGTGGCTGGCTGGCGCAGATGGGCGCGCTCGACTTTGCGGGCGGCTCGGTGGTGCACGTCAACGCAGGCGTGGCAGGCCTGGTGTGTGCCTGGTATCTGGGGCGCCGCACGGGCTATGGTCGTGAGCCGTTTGAGCCCTACAACCTGGGTCTCACCATGGCGGGCGCAGGCATGTTGTGGGTCGGCTGGTTTGGCTTTAACGCGGGCTCTGCCGTGGCAGCCGATGCGCATGCTGGCCTGGCCATGGCGGTAACCCACCTGGCTGCCGCTTCAGGTGCCCTGGCGTGGATGCTGGGCGAATGGGTGGTGCGCGGGCGGCCGTCGTTGCTGGGGCTTTGCTCTGGCCTGGTGGCGGGGCTGGTGGCCATTACGCCTGCGGCGGGTTTTGTCACGCTGCGCTCGGCAGTGGTGATTGGCCTGGTGGCGGGGCTAGCGTGCTACTGGGGAGCCACTGGGCTCAAGCGCCTGCTAAAGGCCGACGACTCGCTCGACGTGTTCGGGGTGCACGGCATCGGTGGCATCGTGGGCTCGCTGCTGACCGGTGTGCTGGCCAGCAAATCGGTGGGTGGCGTGCAGGGCAGCCTCGTCACGCAGGCCATTGGTGTGGGCGCCGTGATGGCCTACAGCTTGGTGGTGACGGCAGTACTGCTATGGATCACCAACTTCGTAGTTGGCCTGCGCGTGGATGAACAGAGCGAGCAGGCCGGCCTCGACATCGCCCAGCACCGGGAGCGCCTGGGGAGTTAATGAAGTCCACTCCCCTGAGGCCCTGCGGGCCTTCCCCCCGCTCTCGCATTGCTGCGCAATGCGGGCAGGGGGACTCAGCCAGCGCGGCGGGGCGGCCCTTGCGCGGCTGCCCGCGCTTGGGCCGCGCCGGTTTCATACGCTGCGGGTTGGGCGCAGCGCCATGGATGACTGAAATGCCATAAGGAGCCGACCATGCCCGATTCCGACAAGCTCGCCATTGCCGCCCACCTGCACGTCCTGCTGCGCCGCAAGACGGGGCGGGTGACGGACACCGAATGGATGGCCGTCAACGCCGAATATGCGCAGGAGATCGTGCGTTTTGCACGTCAGCACGCGGTAGAAGACAACGTGCCCGAACTGGCGGAGTGGGCCGACCGGCTGGACCATGTGCTGCATGCGGCACCCTCTGCGCCCGCGCGCCGCCCGCTCATGGACGTGGCGGCGCAGGCAGTGCGCCAGCGGATTGCGCCACCACCACCGCCCGAGGTGCCGCGCTACGTGGGGGGTATCCGCTGAGGGGTTGACACCGGTGGCCGGGTGTCTGTCGATTCAGTGTGCGCCTGAACCCTGCACGAACAGGCCCGCTGTGGGCAACAGCCCCGCCAGATTGTCATCGCCGTAGGTGCGCAGCACCTGCGAGATCACGACCTGATAACCATTGAGCCACTGGGCCTGCGCGGCCTTGGCCTCAAGGTGGGTGGGGTGCTGCATCAATGATTGCAGAGCTTCGAGCGATTGCCAGTAGTACACGTTGGACACCAAGCCCTTGCCCGTGTCCTCCCACGATTCTTCTCCCAGATATCCGTCAATAGAACGGGCAGCTGTGGCAATGGCCTCGTCCAGGCGGTGAAAAGCCTCGTCGAACTGCTGAGAACCTGTTCAAGGTCTTTTCGGGGATCGCGTTGGGGTGCAATCGGGATGAGTGGATGCTTCGGATGCGCCGCATGGGCTCATGCCCATGCAAGCAGTCGAGGCATTCAATCGCCCGATTTCACTCCAACCCTTCGCGCAAGTGCCTTGTCGGGCGGTCTGCGGCGTTGCGGCGCTTGTTGATAGCCAAGCTATCAACTGCGCACCGCGCCTAGCATCCCATCCCGGCAAGGCACTTGCGCGACCCCGAAAAGACCTTGAACAGGTTCTTCGCAAAGATGAAGGTGGAGGAGTACATCGGCGCGATGTTATCTGCTCCGGTGAATCGCAAGCGGTCAGGCCGCGCGCCGTGCCTGAATGATCCACTCCGCCGCTTTTTCCGCAATCATCAGCGTAGGCGAATTGGTGTTGCCGCTGGTGATGGTGGGCATGGCCCCCGCATCCACCACGCGCAGGCCTGCGATGCCGCGCACGCGCAGTTGCGAATCCAGCACCGCCATCGGGTCATCATCCCGCCCCATCTTTGTTGTGCCCACGGGGTGGAAGATCGTGGTGGCAATGTCCCCTGCCAGGCGCGCCAGGTCTTCGTCGCTTTCAAACTGCACACCGGGTTTCCATTCCACGGGCTGGTACTTGGCCAGCGCGGGCTGCGCCACGATGCGGCGCGTGACGCGCAGGCTGTCGGCGGCCACCTGGCGGTCTTCGGCCGTGCTGAGGTAGTTGGGCGCAA
Source organism: uncultured Gammaproteobacteria bacterium (assembly GCA_947085645.1). Taxonomy (GTDB): domain Bacteria; phylum Pseudomonadota; class Gammaproteobacteria; order Burkholderiales; family Burkholderiaceae_C; genus Acidovorax. The sequence continues at coordinate 31,507 of CAMTXG010000029.1, read as the reverse complement.
TGGCGGGCGCGGCCTTGAAGTCGGCGCTCTTGATGTTGACCGTGCCCCGGCTGGTGGGGTTGAGGTTGCACACGCTGGCCGTGAACGCCGGAAAGCTGTGCAGGGGCTCGCCAAACGCGTCGAGCGACAGCGGCTGCACGTGGTACTCGATGTTGGGGTGCGGCTGGTCGGCGCTGCTGCGGGTAAAGGCGCCCAGCTGTGACGGCGCCATGCTCATGGGCCCGCTGCGTTTGGCGGCGTATTCCAGCCCGATCTTGGCCTTGCCCCACAGCGAACTGGCCATGGTGTTGAGGGTGGGCACGCCGTTGACCTTGAACACTGCGCGGATCTGCAGGTGGTCTTGCAAATTGGCGCCCACGCCGGGCAGGTCGTGCACCACGTCAATGCCGTGCTGGCGCAGCAGCGCTGCGGGGCCAATGCCCGACAGCTGCAGCAGCTGGGGTGAGTTGATGGCCCCCGCGCTCAGGATGACTTCGCCCGTGGCGTGGGCGGTGACCATCTCTTTGCCGTTCCACACCCGCACGCCCGTGCAGCGTTTGCTGCCGTCGGGTTGGGTTTCGACGATGAGCTTGGCGGCCTGCGCGCTGGTCCACATCTCAAAGTTGGGACGGCCATAGCAGGTGGGCCGCAGGAATGCCTTGGCGGTGTTCCAGCGCCAGCCGCTCTTCTGGTTGACCTCGAAGTAGCCCACGCCTTCGTTGGTGCCGCGGTTGAAGTCGTCGGTGGCCGGGATGCCCGCCTGCTGCGCGGCCTGGGCAAAAGCATCAAGGACATCCCAGCGCAGGCGCTGCCTTTCTACGCGCCACTCGCCGGTGCTGCCGGTGGATTTGTTGCCGTGCAGGTGTTTGAAATTTTCATCCGCGTTGCCGGGCTGGTCCAGCCGCCAGTGGTCTTCGTGGCGGCGAAAGCAGGGCAGGGCGCTGTCCCAGCGCCAGCTGGTGTCGCCCGTCAGGTCGGCCCAGTGGTCGTAGTCACGCGCCTGGCCGCGCATGTAGATCATGCCGTTGATGCTGCTGCAGCCGCCCAGCGTCTTGCCGCGCGGGTAGCGCAGCGTGCGGCCGTTCAGGCCCGCGTCGGGTTCGGTGTTGTAGAGCCAGTCGGTGCGCGGGTTGCCGATGCAGTACAGGTAGCCGACGGGGATGTGGATCCAGTGGTAGTCGTCCTTGCGACCCGCTTCGATCAGCAGCACGCGGTGGCTACTGTCGGCGCTCAGGCGGTTGCTCAGCAGGGCGCCAGCGGTGCCGCCGCCAATGATGATGGTGTCAAACGTGGTGTCGCTCATGGGCTGTGGGCTGTGGGCTGGGGCTGGGGCTGGTCGGGGCAACGGGGTGTGGGGGTATCGGTGGGCCATTGTGCGGATCGCCTGCACGTTGTCGATAGGGTTTGCAATGTTTGCTATATATTTTGTAGCTATTTGCGCTTGTTGGTATTGCGCTAGAGGCCAATTTGATAATAATTACACGCCACGAGGCCCGGTCTGTGCTTGGCGGGCCGTTGTCTGACGGGGTAGTCGGGCCCCGCTCCGCTACCATGCACGCTCTCTTTTCTTTCTGGCGGCCCCTCCTGTCGCTGTTGCCGCTCTTGCCACCCTGCCCATGACCGATCACGCACCCCGCATCGTTCGCGCCGATACGCCCCAGGGGCCGTGTGCGCAATTGCGTGGCCGATGGGGCGCGGCCGAGCTGGGCGCCGAGGCGCACTGGCGCTTGGTGTCCGGCCAGCTGCAGGACAGCCCCGCCGCGCCTACCCTGGGCTGGGACTTGTGCGAGTTGCAGTGGCTGGACCATGTGGGTGCCCAGTTGCTGTGGAACCACTGGCAGCACCAGTGGCCCGCGCAATTGGCCTGCACCGACAGCCAGCGCGACATGCTTGAGCGCGTGGCCCAGTTCACCACCGTGCCACCGCCGCCCGCGCCGTGGCGGCTGGCCGAGCAGGTGGACCACCTGGGCGTGCTGGTGCTGCGTGGCGTGGACCACGGCCGCCACATGTTGGAGATGGTGGGCCAGCTGGTGCTGGACATCGGCCGTTTGCTTCGCGCCCCCACCCGGGGGCCGTGGCGCGATGTGTCGGGCCACCTGTACCGCATGGGCGCCACCGCTCTGCCCATCACGGCGCTGGTGGGTTTTCTGATCGGCGTGGTGCTGGCCTACCTGATGAGCCTGCAGTTGCGCCAGTTTGGCGCTGAGTCTTTCATCGTCAACATTCTGGGCATCTCGCTCATCCGCGAACTCGGCCCCATGCTGGCGGCCATCCTGGTGGCGGGGCGCTCGGGCTCGTCCATCACCGCGCAGATTGGTGTGATGCGCGTGACTGAAGAGCTCGACGCCATGCGCGTGATGGGCATCCCCCACGGCTTTCGGCTGGTGATGCCGCGCACCATTGCGCTGGCGCTGGCCATGCCGCTCATCAGTCTTTGGACCACGCTGGCCGCGCTGGCGGGCGGCATGCTGGCCGCCGACGTGGCCATGGACATTTCGCCCGCCTACTTTGTGCAGGCGCTGCCCGCTGCGGTGAAGGTGGGCAACCTGGGCCTGGCCATGGCCAAGTCGGTGGTGTTTGGCGCGCTGATTGCGCTCATCGGCTGCCACTGGGGCCTGCGCGTGAAGCCCAACACCCAGAGCCTGGGCGAGGGCACCACCGCTTCTGTGGTCACGTCCATCACCATGGTGATCATCGTGGATGCGTTGTTCGCTGTGGCATTTAAAAACATAGGCATATGAGCGGCCACGCACGCACATCATTGCCCGAGCACATCGCCGTGGCGCCCGGTGAGCCGCCCATCGTGGACGTTCAGGGCCTGTGGACGCAGTTTGGCAAGGGCGACGAGACCTTCACGGTGCACCAGGACCTGAACTTCACGGTGCAGCGCGGCGAGATGCTGTCGCTGGTGGGCGGCTCGGGCACGGGCAAGACGGTGCTGCTGCGGCAGATACTGGGCTTGGCGCGGCCTGCGCGCGGCAGCGTCACGGTGCTGGGCCGCCCGGCGTCGGAGATGGGGCGCGAGGGCGCGGCCAGCCGCGTGGGCATGTTGTTCCAGCACGGGGCGCTGTTCTCGGCTTTCAACGTGCTCGACAACGTGGCGTTTGCGCTGCGCGAACAAGGCACGCTGCCCGACGACCTGGTGCGCGATGCGGCGCTGGTCAAGCTGCAGATGGTGGGTCTGAAGGCGGAGCACGCCACGCGCATGCCCGCCGATCTGTCGGGCGGTATGGTCAAACGCGTCGCGCTGGCGCGGGCGCTCATCATGGACCCGCCGCTGCTGCTGCTGGACGAACCGACCGCCGGGCTGGACCCCAACAGCGCCGACGAGTTCTGTGCGCTGCTGCGCGAGTTGCGCGCATCGTTGGGGCTCACGGTGGTCATGGTGACGCACGACCTCGACACATTGTTCGCCCTCTCTACGCGCGTGGCCGTGCTGGCCGATAAAAAAGTCATCGTCACCGGCCCGCCGCACGAGGTGGCGCATTTCAAGCACCCGTTCATCGAACACTTCTTCCTGGGCGAGCGCGGCCAACGTGCCATGGCCCCCATGCAATCCGTGGATCAGGGCGCTGCAGCGCAGCCCGCCGCCGCCCCCACGCCCAACAAGGATCACCCCTGATGGAAAACAAATCGCACGCCCTGGCCGCAGGCCTTTTTGTGCTGGTGGTGGCCGCCATGCTGGCGGGCCTGGCCATCTGGCTGACCCGTGACAACGCCAACTACGAGCAGTACGAGCTGTCCACCAAAGACGGCGTGAGCGGCCTGCAGCCCCAGGCAACCGTGCGCTACAAAGGCGTGGCCGTGGGCAAGGTCACCCGCATTGGGTTTGACCCGCAGGTCAACGGCAACGTGCTCATCCGCATCGCGGTGAACGAGCAGGCGCCCATTACCCCCACCACCTTTGCCGTGCTGGGCTACCAGGGCGTCACGGGCCTGGCCCATGTGCAGCTGGACGACGCCGAGCAGCCCTATCCCGAACTGCCGCCCGGCCCCAGCGGCCTGCCGCGCCTGCCGCTCAAGCCCTCACCGTTTGGCAAGCTGGCCGAGCAGGCGCCCGCCATCCTCGCCCAGGTCGAAGAAGCCACGCGCCGCGTCAACCAGCTGCTGGGCGACACCAACCAGCAGCTGCTCACGCAGACGCTGGCCAACATCAGCAGCGCCGCAGCAGGCGTCAACACCCTCACGCAAAAGCTCGATGCCACCGTCACCCAGCGGCTCGACCCGGCCCTGGCCTCGTTGCCGCCGCTGGCGGGTGAAGCGCGCAAAACCCTGTTGGCATTGCAGCAAGCGGGCAACAGCGTGACCACCCTCGCATCCGACCTCAACAGGACCACGCAACGCATCACGGCCGAAGGCGGCGCCATCGACCAGATCACGCTGGGCACCCAGGCCCTGGCGCGCGCCGCTGACCAGTTCGGCACCACCACGTTGCCGCGCGTGAACCGTGCCGCAGACGACACATCGCGCGCCGCACGCCAGCTCAGCCGTGCGGCCAATGGCGTCACGGACAACCCTCAGCTGTTCATCTACGGCTCAGGCCGCATCCCGCCCGGCCCCGGCGAGGCGGGGTTTGCCGCGCCATGAGGCGTGGTCCCACATGGCTGTTTCTGCTGCCGCTGCCGTATGACACGTGGTGCGAACCCCTTTGAGGACTTGACATGAATGCTACTGAAAACATAGCTATTGACGCTTGCCAGTCAAGCGCTAGAGCCATTTTTGGCTTGATTTTTGCATTGGGCGTCCTTGGAACCGCTGGCTGCTCGGCTCTGCCCGAACCGCCCTCGCGCCCGGTGATGTACGACTTTGGCCCCGGCCCCATGCAGACGGCCCCCAGCGACCGCCGCGCGCCGCTGCCCGCCCTGGCCCTGGCCGAGGTGGACGCCCCCGGCCTGCCCGACGGCAGCAACGCCGTGCTGTACCGCCTGGCGTACGCCGACGCCCAGCAGTTGCGCCCCTATGCGCAGGCCCGCTGGAGCCAGCCCCCCGCCCAACTGCTGCAGCAGCGCCTGCGCGAACACCTGGGCCAGCGCCGCGCGGTGCTCAAGGCCGACGACGGCGCAGCGCAGGTGCGTGACACCAGCCAGGGCGGCAAGCTGCCCCCAGTGCTGCGCGTGGAGGTTGAAGAATTCAGCCACACCTTCACCAGCGCTGCCGAGAGCGTGGGCCTGCTGCGCCTGCGCGCCACGGTGGTAGACCTGACCCCGGTGGGCGAGGTGCTGCGCGGCCAGCGCGTGTTCATCGTGCGCACGCCCGCGCGCAGCGCAGATGCAGCCGGCGGCGTGGCTGCGCTGGCCGAGGCATCCACCCAGGCCGCCAAAGAAGTGGCCGAATGGGTGGAGCAGGTGGCCGCGCCCCGCTCCTGAGTCCGCAGGCATCAGCCCCGGGCAGGTGCCGGTTTACTTGGTGCTTTTGGTGTCTTCGTCAGCGGCGGCCGCCACCTCGCCAGCCGAGCTGCCCGCCTTGACGGGCAGCGACGCGATCCCTGTCACCACGCGGGCGTGGCGTGCAAAGCTCCAGTACGCCCAGGCCCAGTCCATCAGCACGACCATGCGGTTGCGAAAGCCGATCAAGAAAAACACGTGCGCAAACAGCCAGAACAGCCACGCAAAGTAGCCTGAAAAACGCACCGGCCCCATGGGCGATGTGAGGTCTACCACGGCAGAGTTGCGGCCGATGGTGGCCAGGTTGCCGTAGTCACGGTAGCGAAACGGCGCGGTCTCGCGCACCGCCAGGCGCTTGAGGATGTTGGCCGCCGCCGCCCGGCCCATCTGCTTGGCGGCGGGCGATACACCGGGCACGGCCTGCGGCTCCCTGCCCGGAACATGGCTTTTGGCGGCAGCCAGATCTCCAATCACGCTGATCTCGGGGTGGCCGGGCAGGCTCAGGTCCGGCACCACCACGACGCGGCCCGCGCGGTCGGTGGCGCAGCCCGTGGCCTCGGCCAGCTGGCGGCCCAGCGCAGAAGCGGCTACGCCTGCGCCCCAGATGATGCATTTGCTCTTGATCTGGTAGCTGTCCGCCTTGGCGACTCTGTTGGCATCTTTGCCTTGCGCCTGCGGGGGGACTTTTTCTACGGTCAAGCCTTCTTCGTCGATGGCCGTGACGCGCGCATTCACCCGCACGTCCACGCCCAGCTTTTCCAGTTGCTCCTTGGCGCGCTGGCTCAGCGCGGGGGGCATGGCCTGCAGCACGCGGTCACTGCCTTCCAGCAGGATGATGCGGGCACTGGCGGGGTCGATGTGCCGAAACTCCCCCGGCAGCGTGTGGCGTGCAATCTCGGCCAGGGTGCCCGCCATCTCCACGCCGGTGGGGCCACCGCCGATGACCACAAAGTTGAGCCAGTCCGCGCGGCGTGCGGGGTCGGGCTCCTTTTCTGCCGCCTCAAACGCCAGCAGGATGCGCCCACGAATCTCAAAAGCGTCGTCCAGCGTCTTCAGGCCCGGGGCGTAGGGCGCCCACTGGTCATTGCCAAAGTAACTGTGTGCCGCGCCTGCAGCCACGATCAGGTGGTCATACGGCAGCGCCAGCCCGTCCTTCAGGTGGACGGCGCGCGCCAGCACGTCGATGTGTGTCACCTCGCCCAGCAGCACCGTGGCATTGCGCTGCCCCCTGAACAAATGCCGAATGGGCGCCGCAATGGCCGGTGCCGACAGCCCGGCTGTGGCCACCTGGTAGAGCAGCGGCTGAAACAGGTGATGGTTGGTGCGGTCGATCAGCGTCACGTCGACCGCAGCGTCGTTCAACGCACGGGCGGCTTCAAGGCCGCCAAAGCCGCAGCCGATGATGACAACGCGGGGACGGGGAGGGGGCGGGGATGAAGTCATGCGCCCATTATTGGGGCGCACGGCCGCATGTCGGCGCGGAGCGGGTGCACTGCGCATGTCAGCAGACACGCTGCGTGGTTGCTAGTGCAGTGTTTCACGCTATTCGGCACATAAAAAGGCGTCTTTTCGCCCCTGGCGGCGTTGCAAATCCTCGCGATACACCCGGTATCGCTCCGGTTTGCGCCTAGCCAGTGCCAAAAATCCACAATTTTTATTTGTGCCATCAAGTGCGAAACACTGCACTAGCCGATGCGCCTTCTGCCGCCCATGCTTTCAGGCCATAAAGCCCAGATTGACGGGATAGTCCGCACGCCCTGCAGCGGCCCCAAAGCGCGTGATGTTTGGCAGCACGCCCGACAGCTCGCTGTCGGCCACGCCAAACCAGTTGGCCAGCGTGGCTGCGTACTGGTCCACCGAGGTGGATGGCAGCAGCCGGCCCTGGCCCACGTGCCACTGGTCTTCGGGCGCGGCGGTGTTGGTGATGCTGACCGGCGGTGCGCTGCCGTAAAACGCCTTGCCCTTCACGGCGCCGCCCACCATCAGGTGGTGGCTGCCCCAACCGTGGTCCGAGCCGTCGCCGTTGGAGCTCAATGTGCGGCCAAAGTCGGACGCGGTGAACGCAGTGACCTTGTCGGCCACGCCCAGCTCCACCGTGGCGTTGTAGAAGGCTGTCATGGCCTCGCTGACCCGCTGCATGAGTACCGGTTGCTGGGCGATGAGGTTGTCGTGCAGGTCAAACCCGCCCAGCGACACCAAGAACACCTGGCGCTTGCTGCCCAGCGTGGTGCGCGCGCCAATCAGGCGCGCCACCATCTTGAGCTGGTCGGCCAATGAGTTGCCAGTGGGGAACGCGGTGCCCAGGGTGACACCCGCCAGCCCACTGGTGATCTGCCCTTCGGCCGCAATAGCGCGGGCGGTGACGCGGTTGTATTCGTTCTCCAGCGTCTGGCTGCTGGGCTGCTGGATGAGCGAGGTGAGGGCCGCGCGCACGGCGGTGGATCCATACACGTTGCTCTTCACGCCGTTGATGGACACCGCGCCGTTGGTGCTGACCTGGTACTGCAAGGCCGAGTCGCCCGATAGGAACACCGCATTGCCGGTGACCGAGATGCAGGTGAACAGCGAGTTGCCGTTGGACGACAGCGCCAGGTCGCCCATGTTGCCGCCCCAGCCCACGGTGGAGCCTTCGGGCGAGGACGACTGCCACACCGACTGCTGGTCGTTGTGCGAGAACAGTTTGGGCGGCAGCGGGTAGGTGGCGCGGTCAGAGCTGTTGTACTGCGCGCGGGTCAGCGGCACCACCAGGGGGCCTACGTTGAGCTGCACCGCCGCCTTGCCGCTGTTGAACAGACCCGCCAGGCCGGTCATGGCAGGGTGCAGTGCGTATTGCCGCCCGCCGGGCAGGGCCGTGGTGGGGTTGAGCAAGGTGGCCGCAAGGTCGGCCCTGCCCAGCGCAATGCCACCTGCAGCTTGCCCGCCGCCACCGCCGCGAATGGTGTTGTAGCGGGTGTAGCTGGGGTCGTCGTAGGTCACCACGGTGTTGGCGTAGTCGTTGCCTCCGTACAGGAACACGCAGACCAGCGCCTTGTAGTCGGTGGCGGTAAACGCGGCGGCCTCGCCCATGGCGGCCAGATTGAGCGCAAACGGCAGCGCTGTGCCGGCCAGGCCCAGTTGGGTGGATCGGCGCAAGAACGCGCGGCGGCTGTGGAGTTGGGGGTCAATCAAATGCATGGCGGGCTGACTTACTTTTGAACGAGGTATTCGGCCGAAGCCATGACCAGGAAGATGGCGGCGGCAACACGGTTGAGCTTGGCGTCGGCGGTGCTGGCGGCGGTGATGTTGGTGGTCTTCAACGCGTCAGAGATCACCTTGACCGTGTTGGCCGACAGCTGGCCTGCGCACATCAGCAGGTTGATGCGTGCCACCAGTGCGTCGGCATCCGGCGCCAGTGTCAGTTCCACGGTGTACGCCGGCTTGATGTCGCGGCCGTTGTTGCCGTTGCTGCCGTTGTTGGGTTGGTCGGGCGCATTCACAAAGATGCCGTCCTTGATGATGCTCTGCATGTAGTTCAGGTAGCCACCCACGCTGCTCTCGTTGACCAGCTGGAACTCTGGCGCCACGGCACCGCTGGCAGCCAGCGCTGTGGACGGCGGCACATAGCCCGGCCGAAAGAAGTTGAACACCGATGGCGAGCGCAGCGGGCTTTGCCCCAGGCGGGAGCCGGGGTCGCTCAGGTTGCCGATCTTCCAGCTGCCGAACGTGGAGTTGAGGCCAAAGGTTCGGCCCCACTGCACAAACCGCAGCATGGGCTCGCGCAGTTTGCCAAACCCGGACTGCGTCAGGCCTGCAGGCGACCGCGCTTCGTCGTCGAGCAGGATCGCCTTGACCACGGCGCGCAAGTCGCCGCGTACGCCTGCGCCGTTGTTGTTGAACGCCGCTGCCACCCGCGCCACGTAGGCGGGTGATGGGTTGCTTGTCACCAGTCGCTGAATCAGCTGCTTGCCGATGAAGGGGCCCACGTTGGGGTGGTTGAAGATCGTGTCCAGCGCCGTTTTGAGGGCCGCGGCGCCAGGGGTGCTGGCCGCAATGGTGGTGCCCAGAAAGGTCGCCGCCAGAGTGGAATGGCGCGACTCGTTGAGCGCCATGGGCAGTCGTGCAAACGTGGTGCTGGGCACCGTGCGGTTGGTGCCGGGCACGACAGTGGGCGCGTTTTGCGACTGGTCGTAGTCGTAGCCGGTGAACACCCGCGCGAGGTTGGTGACATCGCTTTGGGTGTAACTGTCGATGGGCTTGCCGGAGCTGTCACGCCGGACCGTGCCGTCGGGGTTGAGCGCGGACAGTCCGATAGACATGAGTTGCAGCACCTCGCGTGCGTAGTTCTCGTCTGGCAGGCGGCCAGTGGCGGCGTTTTCCTTCTGGTTGCCGCGGGTGTTCAGGTAGTAGCCCATGGCGGGGTTGAGCGTGACGTCCTCCAGCAGCTTGCGGTAGTTGCCAAAGGCGTTTGCCGCCAGCTGGTCCCAATAGTGCGCCATGGCGTGGCTGCGCCAGCTGAAGTCGAGCCCCGAGAGCGACACCACGCAGATCTCGGACAGCGCCACCGCCACCCGCTTGCGCAGACTGTCTGTGGACGTCATGAGCTGGTGCCAGATCATGTAGTCGCCCGGGTAGCTGTTGTCGTAGTAGGACGTGTCGCTGCTGATGGCGGCGTAGCCGCGCTCATTCAGCCAGTCCCAGCCACTTTGGCCCATGCCGGTGGCGAACTGCTGGTCCAGCCAGTCGGCAAAGGTCGTTGCGCGCACCGCAGCGATTTCGGCGGTGGATGCGGAAAACTGGGCCTGCAGCAGAAAGCGGGCGGCTTCCTGGTCGGTCTTGGCTGTGGGGTGGGCGTAGTTGCCCAGCGTGGGCGAAGGCGTTGCCGGGCTGGTGCCCGGGTTGCTGTTGGGGCCATCGCTGCCACCTCCGCCGCAGGCCGCCAGTGCGGTCGACGCCAGCAGTGCCGTGGCAAATGGGGTGTATGCCGCGCTGCGTTCGCTCACGGGCTCAGTACGGTGGGAAAGATCGAACTCTTTCTCGTCCTCGGCAACGGCGGTCACCAAGGGTTCCTCGTGTGTGTTTTGCATGGTGTTGTGGGGGGTAACGCGCGCCGTTCTTGGGGCGCAGCCTCCACTTAAGCACACGGCTGCGTTGCATGGAAACACAAGCGTTACCAAACGAAACACGCTCTGGGAGCGTGGAGTAAGCACCCCTGCGAAGTGATGGGCGATTGCAACACTTCCCGCTGGCAAGGGGCCGTTGCGCAGTCGTTCGCCCTGTGGCGCAAACGGCGGTCGGCGGCGTTTGTCAGCCCGTAGTCCTGTGCTGACGTGTGCTGCATTGCACGACCTACGAGCGCGAAACGGATTCGTTTCTACATTCAATCCCATCGCATCACGCAAGTAGTTCCACGCACTCCGAGTGGATGGCTGAAGCGAATTTTTTGAGGATGCACACCATGAATGAAGACACCGTCAAGGGCAACTGGAAGCAGTTCAAGGGCAAGATGGTCGAACAGTGGGGCAAGCTCACCAATGACGACTTCGACGTCATTGACGGCAAGCGCGAACAGTTCTTGGGCAAGCTGCAAGAGCGCCAGGGCATCGCCCGCGACGCCGCAGAAAAGCAGCTCAAGGACTGGCAAGACCGCCACCCTGATTTCCGCTTCAACGATTGATTGCTAGCCCGGTGCGGGGGTTGCAAGACCCGCATGCACCGCTTCCATACAAACCACATATTCAATTGACCCCGAGGAGAAACCCATGAAATTCGCACGCACCCTGATCGCTACTGTGGCCGCTGGCCTGCTGGCAACGTCTGCTTTTGCCATGACGACCGCCGAGCACAAGGCCGCCAAAGACACCATCTCTGCGACGTACAAAGCGGACAAGAAGAGCTGCGACGCTCTGAAGGACAACGCCAAGGACGTCTGCCAGAAGGAAGCCAAGGGCAAGGAAGACATCGCCAAGGCGGAACTGGAATCCCAGTACAAGCCCAGCGCCAAAAACACCCAAAAGTTAGCCGAAACCCGCGCTGACGCTGCTTATGCAGTGGCCAAGGAAAAGTGCGACGACCTCAAGGGCAACGACAAGGATGTCTGCGAGAAAGATGCCAAGGCCGCGCAGGTAAAGGCCAAAGAAGACGCGAAGGTAGCCGCTGTACAGGCCAAGCCCGCTGACTCGGCGTCCGAAAAGGCCGCTGACGTGGCTGAAGCTCGCAAGGACGCCAACTCTGCCAAGAACGATGCCAACTACAAGGCAGCGAAGGAGCGCTGCGATGCAATGTCTGGCGACGTCAAGTCCAAGTGCGTGGATGACATGAAGCGCATGTACGGCAAGAGCTGATCCGCTCTGGCCGTCAGCAACTGTGCCTTCGGGCAGTGATGCTGCCGGTGGCTGCCCAAGCCTGAGCCCCGCCTTGTGCGGGGCTTTGTCATTGTTGCGGATGAAGCGGATGCAAGGGGGGGTGCCCCGAGTGCAAGGGGGCGTATACGCAGGGTTCAAAGGGCTGCACCTGACCTGCATCAACATCCGCGCGGCCAACAAATCCTAAGCTCGCGCTTTGATTTTTTGCATACAAAGGCATGCCATGGCCCAACTCGAATGGTCTGACGCTCTGAACCTGGACTTGCCCCTGATGGACGAGACCCACCGGGAGTTTGTGGACTTGCTGGCAGCTGTGGATCGCGCAGAAGACGTTCAATTGCTGTCAGCCTGGACCACCCTGGTAGACCACACCGAGCAGCACTTCGGGCAAGAAGACGCGTGGATGGAGTCCACCCGTTTCGCGTCGGGCAACTGCCACAGCATGCAGCACAAGGTGGTGCTGCAGGTCATGCGCGAAGGCCTGGTGCGCGCGCAGCAGGGTGACGTAAAGGTGCTGCGCATGATGGCCAGCGAACTGGCGCTGTGGTTCCCGCAACATGCCCAAAGCATGGACGCAGCGCTGGCGCTGCACCTGCGCCGGGTGGGTTTTGATGCGGCCACGGGCGTGGTGCACGCGCCGCATGCGCTGCCCGGTGATTTGATTCACGGGTGCGGTGGCGCCACCTGCGGCGACACCGCTGATTCCCCTGAGCCGGCGCTGGCCGAGCACCCCGGGCGCGAGGAGCGCAACCACGCCTTGCTCGCGTAGCGCAGCCGGTGCTGCGTTGTGTTGTGCTGGCCTTGGTGTGATTGATTCAATATCATTTTGATAGCTGCTAGCGCTTTATGGATAAGCGCTAGAGCCTGTTTTGGTCATATTTTTGGTGCCGTCAATGGCGCGCACGGCGTGGCAGCAGCAACCCGGCCATGCGCCACGACAGGTCCCGCAGCGCGCTGCGCAACGCCGGGGAGCCCGGCGCATCCGCCCCGGCGTTGGCGCTGTGTGGGCAGAACGCGTCTTTCAGTACCTCCTGTTTTGCGCAGAGCAGCGCAGTGCGGTCTTGCGACTGCAGCGCGGCCATCAACTGGTCGCGGTGGCGCTGCACACGCGCAGCCTCGGTGGTGGACAGTGGCGGTTGCGTCGGCCCCGTGGCTGTGGGGCTCATCAGGTGCTGCGCCCAGTGCGCTGGCAAAGCCGCTGGTGTTTGAGCTGCCAGCGTGGCAGTCAGGGGCTGGTGTGTCATGGTGCCTCTGTGCCGGGGGGAGTGGATGGGGTGGATGGGTTGGCGGCCTTGGGTGAACGCGGCGCCGGGAAGCTGACCCCCTGCGTCAGCCCATACCAGTTCACCTTGCGCGTCAGCACCATCACGGCGGCCAGCACCAGGAACAGCGCTATGGCCCCCACCGCCAGTGCCGTCTGCTCCAGCTGCAGCAGCACGTAGAGCAGCCCATACAACAGCGCCACACCCGCTCCCAGCGGAATGCCCCGCGCCAGACTGCCCAGCATGTGGCTGGCGTAGTAGGCCAGCAGCACCACGCAAGCGGTGGCCGCTATTGCGTACGAGGCCCCAAACGGCAAATGCTCCGACAGGCTGACGAGCAACAGAAAGAAGCTGCACAGCGCGCTGCCCACCAGCAGGTATTGCACCGGGTGCACGCGCAGTTTTTTCATCAGCTCAAACAGGCCCACGGCCACAAACGTGAGCGCGATGAAGAGAACGCCGTATTTGGTGGCGCGGTCACTCAGGGTGTAGGGGTTCACCGGGTCCACAAAAGCCACACTGAAGCTGTCTGCGCAGTCGCGTGGAGTGGTGGTGCCGCCAGCGTTGTATTCGGAGGAGCTGTCGTCGTAGCCGCCCACGCAGATGCGGCTGCCGTTGACAACGTCAGCCTGCGCCGTGGTGGCGAGCGACGACAAGCGCCACTGGGCAGAGAACCCGTCGTCCTTGACGGTCCGCTCGGATGGCAAAAAACGCCCACTGAACGACGGGTGGGGCCAGCTGCTCGTCATCTGCACCTCGGTGTTGCCGCCCAGCGGCACGATGGAGATGCGCTCGGTGCCCACCAGCTCCAGGTCCAGCGTGGCGGTCAGGCCATCGGCCTTGCCGCGCACCGACTCGGGCAATGCGGCGTGCAGTCCGCGGCTGTAGGTGGGGTGAAACGTGCCAGGCTTGAGCGGCAGGGCTTGATCGCCCAGGTTGAGCTGCGCAGTGCGAATGCCCCGTGCGTCGCCCACGGCCATCATGACGATGGGCGCACCGCAATGCATGCGCGAATTTTTCATGGTGCTTTGGGGCTGCAGGCTGGCCAGTGAACCCCATTGCGCGGTGATGTGCGCCTTCAGATTGAAGGTGTTCACCTTGTGCAGCCCGCGCGAACGTTCTTCCATCGCGGCCCCCGAGGTCAGTTTGAGCTGCTCGGGCATGGCGGTCAGCAAAAACTCGCGCCGCTGCTCCACCATGCGGCGCTCGTCGCCCTTGCCGGTCTCCACCTCCCAGCTTTCAACGCACGCGCTGTGGATCATCGGCCCCATCAGCGTCTGCGGCCCGGCCAGGCTATCGGCCACGCTTTGCGCCGTAAGGCTGCGATAGCGCTGCCGGTCTCGCACCACGTCTTCGATCATGCCGAGCCCAATGAGCAGCAGCACGGTGATGGCGGCCAGTGCGACCAGTTTGGTGAACAGGGGGTGTTTGAACAAGAGATCCTCCACAAATGAATGTTGTGAAGGCAGTGTTGTGGCGCGCTGTGAGGGCGCTATGAAGTTTGTGAGGCCGGTGTGAAGTGGGTTGGCTTGCCCCGGCGCTGTGGTTAGGCGCCCGGAAACTCCAGGGCCACCCGCAGGCCCGGCGCGGTGTTGCGCACCACCATCTGCCCCCCGTGGAGCGCCATCACGCGCTTGACGATGGCCAGCCCCAGGCCCGAGCCGCTGCGTTCCCCACCTGGGCGCGCGGTGGTGAAGAAACGTTCGCCCAGGCGGGGCAGTGCGTAGTCGGGCACGCCGGGGCCACGGTCGAGCACGGCCACGGTGGCGCCGTCCAGCTCCACCCGCACCGTGCTGCCTGCGGGGGCAAAGTCAATCGCGTTGTCGAGCAGGTTGGTCAGCGCCAATGTCACCAGCTCGGCCTCCCACGGGCCGCTGGCGCCCGAGCCGGTCAGCGCGAGCGTGATGCCGCGCTGTGCCGCACGGCCGCGCGTCTGGCCGATGGCGGCCTCGGCGCAGGCCTGCAAGGCCACGGGGGCTCGGCCCTCGGCGTGGTGGCGCTGCTCCAGTTTGGACAGCTCCAGCAGCCGGTCGATGATGCGCTGCAGGCGCTCGCTTTGTTCCACCACCTGGGTCGCAAACTGGGTGCGGTCGGCGGCGGGCAGGTCGTCCTGCAGCAACTCGCCCGCACCGCGGATGGCGGCCACCGGGCTTTTGAGTTCGTGCGTGAGGGCGCGCACATAGCCTTCGATGTAGTCGCGCCCCTCCAGCCGTGCGCGCATGCGGTCCATGGCGCGGGCCAGGTCGCCCAGTTCGCCGGGCACCTGGGGCACGGCCAGAGCGGCTGTGGGCGGTGCGTCCGGGTCATGGCGCTCGCCGTCGGCGGGGCCCTGCACGCTCATTGCATAGTCGCGCAGGCGGCGCACGTTCCACACCATCCACAGCGTCACGGCCACCCCCACCAGGGCCGACAGCGCCAGCAGCAGCAGCCCGCCCATGAACACCTTGCGCTCGGCCCGGTCGATAAAACGCTGCACGGTGCGCGTGGGTTTGGCCACGGTCAGCACGCCGGCAATTTGGCGCGCGCCCGCCTCTTGCACGTAGATGGGCGCCGCCACATGCATCACGCCGCTGGTGTCGTCGCTTTCCACGTCGCGTGTGGAGCGCGCGCCGTATTCGCCGCGCAGCGTGCGTGCCACGTCGCGCCATTGCGAATAGTCGGCGCCCACTGCGCGGTTTTCTGAATCAAACAACACGCGGCCCGTGGTGTCGGTCACGTAGATGCGGTAGTCCAGCGACTGCTTGGAAAAGCCCCAGATCGCCGCATCAATCGGCCGCGTGGCGTAGCTGCGCACATGCTGGGCAAACGGGCTGGTGTTGCTGTTGCCATCCACGCCCGACGCCAGCCGCCCCGTCGCCAGGTCGTCGCTCGCCAGCTCGGCCAGGATGTTGGCGGTGTCCACCATCATGTCTTCCATCACCTCGCGCACGCTGGGCTTGATCTCGGCCATGAACACGCGCAGCACAAAGAACGCGGCGATGCCGTTGATGAGGAAGAAGGCGAAGAGCAGGCGGATGCCGAGACGCATGGGTTAGCCTCCCGTTGGGCGCACGCGCTTTGAAACCGGCGTTGTCCAGGCCAGGGCCACCGTGGAACCGGCTTTGCCGGGCCACGGGTGGCGTCCCCCCCAGGGGGAAGGCGCGAAGCGACTCAGGGGGGCATCACACATCAAGGCAGTAGCCCATGCCACGGTGCGTGCTGATGTACTCCCGCGCCGGGTCCACCTCGCGCAGCTTGGCGCGCAGGGTCTTGATGTGGGTGTCCACCGTGCGATCAGTGCTCTCGCTGTCGTCGCCCCAGGCAGCGGCCAGCAGGGCATCGCGCGAATGGATGCGCCCCGCGCCGCGCAGCAGGCACGACAGCAGGCGGTATTCGCGCCGCGTCAGCGCAAGCGGCTGGCCGCGCAGGCTGATGCGTTGCCCTGACTCGTCGTCGTGGAAGAGGGGGGCTGCGGCAGCCGGGGTCGACGATATGCCGTTGCCCGCCCGGCGCAGCAGCGCCTTGACGCGTGCGGCCAATTCGCGCGGGCTGAAGGGCTTGGTCAGGTAATCGTCGGCGCCCAACTCCAGGCCCAGCACGCGGTCGATCTCTTCGCCGTGGGCGCTGAGCATCAGCACCGGCAGGCTTGCAGTGCGCGCCGCATTGCGTACGTCGCGCAGCAGGTCCAGCCCGCTGCCATCTGGCAGGCCCAGGTCCAGCACCAGCAGGTCAAACCGGTGCGATGCCATCTGCTGGCGCGCATCGTGTACCAGCAGGCTGTGGGTCACCTGCAGGCCATCGCGCTCCAGCGCATAGGCCACCGTGCGGGCAATAGCGGGGTCGTCTTCGAGCAGCAGCAGGCGCGCAGACATGTCAGGTCAACGTGCGACAAGGATGGGAAACAGTTTGCCCAGCCCGTCGGCCATCACCTCCACCGCCAGCGCGGCAAGGATCAGGCCCATCAGCCGCGTCATCACGTTGATGCCGGTCTTGCCCAGCACCCGCGCAATGGGGTCGGCCAGCGCAAAACACACGGCGGTGGCCAGGGCGATGACCACGCCGTAACCCACCAGTGTCAGCGTCTGCCACACGCCCTGCGCGCGGTCGGCATAAATCACTACGGTGGACATGCTGGCCGGGCCGGTCAGCAGCGGGATGGTGAGCGGCACCACGGCAATGCTGCTGCCTGCTGCCGCCTTCTCTGCGCCTTCTTCGTATTCATTGGTGGTGGCCTTGGCCTCGGCGGGCTGGGCGTTGAGCATGTTCATCGCGCTGATGAGCAGCAGCATGCCGCCGCCCACCTGAAAGCTCTGCAGCGAGATGTTGAAAAAATCAAGGATCTGCAGGCCCAGCAGCGCGCAGGCCGCGATCACGCAGAACACACTGAAGCTGGCCACCTGAATGGTGCGGCGCCGCTGCGGGTACGAAAACCCCTGCGTGTAATGAATGAAAAACGGAACGATGGCCAGCGGGTTCACGATGGCCAGCAAGGTAATGAGCGGTTTCAGGTCCATCAACGGCCTCCAGAGACTTCTAAAAGGGACATGGTGGTGTAGGGCGACGCATCCGACATCAGCCACACGATGGCCTGTGCCACCTCTTCGGCCGTGCCGCCGCGCTGCATGGGCACCTGGTGGGCCAGGTCGCGCACGCGGTCGGGCAGGCCGCCGCTGGCGTGGATGTCGGTCTCGATGAGACCGGGGCGCACGGCATTCACGCGGATGCCTTCGTTGGCCACTTCGCGTGCCAGGCCAATGGTGAAGGTGTCGATAGCGCCCTTGGCGGCGGCGTAGTCCACGTATTGGTGGGCCGCGCCCAGCCGCGATGCGGCGCTGGAGACATTGACGATGGTGCCGCCCGCCCCGCCGTGTTTGGTGCTCATGCGGCGCACGGCCTCGCGGGCGCAGACGATGCTGCTGATCACGTTGACGTCGAACATGCGGCGCAGGCGCTCCACGCTCATTTCGTCCACGCGGGCGGGCACATCGACCACCCCGGCGTTGTTGACCAGCGCAGTGATGCGGCCCAGTTGCGCATCCACGGTGGCGAACATGGCCAGCACCTGGGCTTCGTCAGCCACGTCGGCCTGCACAGCCAGCGCGGTGCCGCCTGCGGTGCGGATCTGCTGCACCACCGCATCGGCAGCGGCCTGGTTGGCCTGGTAGTTCACCGCCACCGCCCAGCCCTGCTGCGCGGCCAACAGGGCGGTGGCCGCGCCAATGCCTCGGCTGGCGCCGGTGATTAACGCAATCTTGTCGTCCATGGAATGCGGTCTCCTGCAAGAATGGCGCATTGGAACAGGTTCTGTGCGCTGCGGGCAGCGGTTTGCAGCACGCGCACCCCCACTCCAGCGCATTTTTATCAAGGAGATTGCAGCATGGGACAGTTTGTCGATCTGACTTCCGGTGACGGTTTTGTTTTTCCCGCATGGGTGGCGCGACCTGACGTGGCACCGCGTGGCGCCGTGGTGGTGCTGCAGGAGATTTTTGGCGTCAACTCGCACATCCGCGCGGTGGCCGACCGCTTTGCCGCCCGGGGCTACATGGCCGTGGCGCCTGCCACGTTTCACCGCGTGCAGCAGGGCGTGGACCTGGGCTACACCTCCGAAGACATGCAGGCGGGCATGGGCCTCAAAGCCGCGGTGGAGGCATTGCCCGCCCCGGGCGTGATGCCCGACATCCAGGCCGCCATTGACTACGCCGCGCAGCAAAGCGGCCGCAAGGTGGGCATTGTGGGGTTCTGCTGGGGCGGGCTGTTGACCTGGCGCGCAGCCTGCCAGCTGAAGGGCCTGTCGGCGGCGGTGCCTTATTACGGCGGCGGCATGACCACGCCGGACGAAGCCGCACGCCAGCCGCAGGTGCCCGTGCTGGCGCACTTTGGCGAACGTGATCACTACATCCCGCTGGATGGTGTGCAGGCTTTTGGCCGCGCGCACCCGGAGGTGGAAGTGCATGTGTATGCCGCAGACCACGGCTTCAACTGTGACCAGCGCAGTAGCTACGACGAGTCCTCGGCCATGACGGGGCGGGATCGCACGCTGGCTTTTTTTGACAAACACCTGGCTTGATGGCTCCCCCTGAGTCGCCTGCGGCGCCTTCCCCCTGAAGGGGACGCCCCCGGTGCAGCGGGGCGGCCCTTGCACGGGGGCACTGGCTTAGCTGCGCCACGTGCCTGCACTGCGGGTGTGGCAATGGATGCTCATTGTTTGGAGGCTGCCATGACAAGTTCGATGTGGACGCGGTTTTCGGGGTATTTTCGGCCTCTAGCGCCTATCCATAAAGCGCTGGCAGCTATTGTTTTGATAGCTTGTGCGGCGCAGGCCCATGCCGCGGACTACACCGGCCCGCTGTTCGACGCGCACCTGCACTACAACGAAGAGGCCTGGGACGGCAAAACCGGCCCGCATCCGCCATCGGATGTGCTGGCGCGCATGAAGGCGTCGGGCGTGCGCGCCATCGTGGCCAACTCGCGGCCCAACACCGGGTCGCTGGCGCTGGCGGCCTTGCCAGAGGTGCGCGCGGCGGGTGTCGCTGTGGTGCCGTTTGTGCGGCTGTACCGCAACCGTGCTGACTACACCGGTTGGTTTGCCGACGAGACCATCTACGACATGGTGCTGGCCGAGCTGGCCAAGGGCACGGGTTCTGGTCCGTACCGCGGCATTGGCGAGTTTCACCTGTACGACAGCGCCAATGCCGATGGCCCCGTGGCCAAAAAACTCATGGCGCTGGCCGAGCAGCGCGATCTGGTCGTGCTGGCCCATGTGGACGATGCGGCCATCGACCTGCTGATGGCCAACACGCCCTCCAAGGGCCAAAAGGTGCGGCTGATCTGGGCGCACACCGGTATCGGCGGCGCGCCGGTGGAGCGGGTGGATGCGCTGATGGCGCGCTACCCTGGCCTGGTGGGCGAGCTGTCGTACCGCCCCGGCCTGGTGTGCGACGACAACCAGCTGTGCCCCGCCTGGCGCGCGCTGCTGCTCAAGCACCCCGCGCGGTTCGTGATCGGGTCGGACACCTGGGTGAACCAGCGCTGGCAGTATTACGAGAGCCTGATGGCGGGCTACCGTCAATGGCTGGGGGGCCTGCCCGCCGACGTGGCGCGCAAAGTCGCGTGGGACAACGGGGCAGGGTTGTTTGGGGTGCCACGGCCGTGACCGCAGGCCGTTGATACCGGCGCGGCATGCACCAGCAACCGCGATGCAAGGGCCGCCCCGCCGAAGTTGCTGGGCCCCCGTCCCGGCGCAATCGAGAGAAAGGGAAGGGGGACTTACCTTCTCGTGCGCGACAGGTATTGCTTGCGCCAGAACAGCGCCACCAGCCCCAGCGCAATGAAGACCATGGAGCCCAGCGCCCACCAGAACCCATCGGCCTTGTGAATCAGCGGCAGGAACTCGAAGTTCATGCCAAAGATGCCCGCAATAAGGTTCAGCGGCAAAAACACCGCAGTCAGCGCCGTGAGCGTGCGCATGATGTCGTTGGTGCGGTTGCTCTGCACCGAAAAGTGCATCTGCACGGCGGTCTCGGTGCTTTGCTCCAGCCGGCGTACGTGGTGCACCACGCGCTCGATGTGCTCCAGCACGTCGCGGCTGCGCACTTTCAGCAGGTCCAGCTCGCGCAGGTCGGCGGGGTTGTCGGGCAGGGCCCAGGTTTCCAGCGCGTCGATCCAGTCCTGCACGGCGGTGCGCTGGTCTTCACAGATTTCGTCGAGCATGTGCAGCGACAGGCGCGCCTCCAGCAGCGAGGTCCAGTTCACATACCGCGCGCGAGGCTTGAGCAGTTCGTTCTGCCAATGGTCGAGCTGGCGTGTCAGCTCGCGGCGCAGGTCCAGGTAGCCATCGACCATCAGGTTGACCACGCGCAGCATCAGGTCGGCCGGGCTGGTGGGCACGCGGGCGCCGGGCATGGGGCTGCTGCGGCCCTCGTTGTGGTTGGCGGGTAGTGCAGCCAGCAGCCGCGCGGCGTACGCATCGCGCACCGCGCAGTCGGTGGGGTGCACGGTCAGCAGCACCTGGTCAAACACCGCGAAACCCACGGGGCTGGTGTCGATGCGGCGCAGCACGGGCGGGCCGCTGCGTTTGACGGGGCGGCTTCCCACGGCCGCAACGGGCGGCTCGGCGGCGTCGCCATTCAGGGTGGCCAGGCGGCGGAAGACCAGCAGGTCGTACTGCGAGGTGTAGTCGTAGTGCGAGGGCAGCTGAGCGTTGAGCAAATCGGACACATGCAGGTCCACCAGCTGCATCCCCGCCAGGGTCTGCAGGTGCGTCTGAATCTCCGCCAGCCGCGCCTGGAAGGATGGGCGCGCACAGGCGATCCAGACAAAACCCTGGGCGGGCATCTGCGTGGGAAGGGCGTTGAGCTCATGCACGCCGCCGTTGTGGATGTGGAAGATGCGCATGGCGCTCCGATTTATAGTGAAAATGGCCTCTAGCGCTTATTGGTAAAGCGCTAAAAGCTATCATTTTCGTAGCAGGCGTGCGGCATCGCGCGCAAAGTAGGTCAGCACCCCATCGGCGCCTGCGCGCTTGAAGGCCAGCAGGCTTTCCATCATCACGGCATCGTGGTCCAGCCAGCCATTGGCGGCGGCGGCCTTGATCATGGCGTACTCGCCGCTCACCTGGTAGGCGAAGGTGGGCACATGAAACTCGTCCTTCACGCGGCGCACGATATCGAGGTAGGGCATGCCAGGTTTCACCATCACCATGTCGGCGCCTTCGGCGATGTCGATGGCCACCTCGCGCAGGGCCTCGTCACTGTTGCCGGGGTCCATCTGGTACACATTCTTGTCAGCCTTGCCCAGGGCGCCGCGCGTGCCCACCGCGTCGCGGAACGGGCCGTAGAAGGCGCTGGCGTACTTGGCGCTGTAGGCCATGATGCGGGTGTGGATGTGGCCCTGCACCTCCAGCGCCTCGCGGATCGCGCCGATGCGGCCGTCCATCATGTCGCTGGGCGCGACGATGTCCACGCCCGCCTCGGCATGCGTGATGGCTTGGCCGGTGAGGATTTCCACCGTTTCGTCGTTGATGATGTAGCCGGTCTCGTCCAGCACGCCATCCTGGCCGTGGCTGGTGTAGGGGTCCAGCGCCACGTCGGTCATCACGCCCAGGTCGGGGAATTCATTTTTCAGCGCCCGCACCACGCGCGGGATCAGGCCGTCAGGGTTCAGGGCCTCTTTGCCATCGGGTGTCTTGAGCGAGGGGTCAATCGCCGGGAACAGTGCCAGCACTGGAATGCCCAGGCGCGCGCAGTCTTCGGCCACGGGCAGCAGCAGGTCCAGGCTCAAACGGTCCACGCCGGGCATCGATGCGACGGCGTCGCGGCGCTGGCTGCCTTCATGCACGAACACCGGGTAGATCAGGTCGTGCGGCGACACGGCGTTTTCGCGCACCAGGTTGCGGGTAAAGGCATCGCGGCGCAGGCGGCGCGGGCGGTTCTGGGGGAAGGGTGCGGGGCTTTGGAGGTGCATCTGAAGATTATCGCCCTGTGCTCCTGCGCGGGTTTGGGCGCGCCAGCCTTTCAGGCCAGGCCGAAATGCCGCTTGTAACGCCACAGCCCGGGTGCTAAATTGGCGCCGGGCGGCTTGCTGCCCCCCGCTTTTCCTCCCTGAGCGGGGCCTTGGATTGCAGCGATGCAAAACAGGCTTTCCCGGCCCGGCGAATTTGCCGGGCTTTTTTTGGGTGGGGGGCTGGCGGGCGGGGCAGGCCCGTAAACTGCGGCCATGCTCTGGGTCAAAGCCTTTCACATCGTTTTCGTGGCCAGCTGGTTTGCGGGCCTCTTCTATTTGCCGCGCATCTTCGTCAATCTGGCGATGGTGGCGCCGGGCTCGGCGGCGGAGCGTGACCGCCTGCTGCTCATGGCCCGAAAGCTCTTGCGCTTTACCACCCTGCTGGCCGTGCCTGCGTTGGCGCTGGGCGTTTGGCTGTGGATGGGCTATGGCATCGGCTGGGGACCGGGCAATGGCTGGATGCACGCCAAGCTGGCGGTGGTGGTGCTGGTGATTGGCTACCACCATGCCTGCAGTGTGGTGCTGCGCAAGCTTGCCGACGGCACCAGCCGCAGGAGCCACGTGTGGTTCCGCTGGTTCAACGAAGTGCCCGTGGTGCTGCTGCTGGTTGCGGTGGTGCTGGTGGTGGTCAAACCGTTCTGAAACGGTGCACAGAACCTCCGCATGGCCCCTGGCGCTGACCTACACAGCGCTGATCGTCTTTGCGAGCCTGTTCCCTTTTGACGGCTGGCGCGCGCAGGGCATCAATCCGCTGGTTTTTTTGCTGGCGCCACTGCCGCCGCCGTACTGGACGGGTTTCGACGTCATCACCAACCTGGTGGGCTACGCGCCTCTGGGTTTTTTGCTGGTGCTGGGCATGCTGCGATCGGGCTGGGCGCGCAGCCCGGTGCTGCTGGCCACGCTGGCGGGTGGGTTGCTGTCGCTGCTGATGGAGTTTGCGCAAATCTATCTGCCGCGGCGTGTTCCCTCTAACCTGGATCTGGTGCTCAACACCGCAGGCACGCTGGCGGGCGCGCTGAGTGCAGCGTTGCTGGAGCGCTTGGGCGCCATAGACCGCTGGAGTGATTTTCGGGGCCGCTGGTTTGTGGCCGATGCGAGCGGCGCCATGGTGCTGCTGGCGCTGTGGCCGCTGGCGCTGCTGTTCCCGGCGGCTGTGCCGTTCGGGTTGGGCCAGGTGCTGGAGCGGCTGGAGGCCGCACTGGTCGAGGTGCTGTCAGACACCCCGTTTCTGGTCTGGCTGCCGCTGCACGCGGACGCGCTGGACCCCCTTTCGCCCGGCGGCGAGCTGCTGTGCGTGGTGCTGGGCCTGCTTATCCCCTGCTTGCTGGGCTATTGCGTGATCCGCCAGATGGGGCGGCGCGCGCTGTTTGCGCTGGGCGTGGTGGCCATCGGTGTGGCGCTGACCGCGCTGTCGGCCGCGCTGAGCTGGGGCCCCGTGCATGCCTGGCAATGGATGGGCCTGCCCGTGCGTGTGGGTGTGTGGGGCGCGCTGGCGCTGGCGGTGCTGCTGCTGGGCCTGCCGCGCCGGGCCTGCGCCGCCTTGCTGTTGGTGGCGCTGGCATGGCACCTGGCCCTGCTCAACCAGGCGCCTACCAGTGCGTACTTTGCGCAAACGCTGCAGATCTGGGAGCAGGGCCGTTTCATCCGCTTTTATGGGCTGGGCCAGTGGCTGGGCTGGCTGTGGCCCTACGCCACGCTGCTTTATGTGCTGCAGCGCGTGTCGAGGAGAGAAGGTTCCCCCTGAGTTGCTTTCGGCACTGGCGTTGGGCTTGCCGGTTTCACGGCGCGGGGTTCGTAAAATGTGCGGGATGAGCGACACCACCTCCGCACCGGCCGCAGCGCCCGGCTACTACCAGCGCCACATCTTTTTCTGTCTCAACGAGCGCGCCAATGGCGAAGACAGCTGCGCCCACCACAACGGCCAGGCGGGGTTTGACCGCTGCAAGCAGCAGGTCAAGGCCGCAGGCCTGGCGGGGGCGGGCAAGGTGCGCGTGAACAAGGCCGGTTGCCTGGACCGCTGCGCGGGCGGCCCCATCGCCGTGGTCTACCCCGAGGGCACCTGGTACACGTATGTGGACGCGGCCGACATCGACGAGATCGTCGAATCGCACCTGAAAAACGGCCAAGTGGTGGAGCGCCTGGTCACCCCGGCGGAACTTGGTCGCTGATTACGCCTCCATCTATTTCGTCATCATTTTCGAATGATTTTGGCCTCTGGCGCTTGTCCATAAAGCGCTGATAGCTATTAATTTGGTAGTAAACCCTTGAATGCACAGACCGAACGCCTGACCTTACCCGGCCCCGCAGGCGCCATCGAGGCCGTGCGCGATGCCGCCACGCTGGCCGAGGGCGCCGTGGCACCCCGTGGCGTGGCCATCATTGCGCACCCCCATCCGCTGTTTGGCGGCACCATGGACAACAAGGTGGTGCAGACCCTGGCGCGTGCCTTTGTGCAATGCGGCTGGACGGCGGTGCGTTTTAACTTTCGGGGCGTGGGCGCCACCGAAGGCGTCTACGACGAAGGCCGGGGCGAGCTGCAGGACCTGCTGGCCGTGGTCGAGCAGGTGGCGCCCGCCAGCGAAGGCCAGCGCATCGCATTGGCGGGTTTCTCGTTTGGCGCGTTTGTTACCAGCCATGCACTGGCCACACTCTGGCCCCAAGGGCGCGTGGACCAGGCGGTGTTGGTCGGCACGGCGGCCAGCCGCTTCACCGTCGCCCCCGTGCCACAGGACGCCCACCAGCGTACGCTGGTGGTGCACGGCGAGCAGGACGACACCGTGTCGCTGTCGTCCGTGATGGACTGGGCGCGGCCCCAGATACTGCCTGTCACAGTCGTCCCGGCTGGGGGGCATTTCTTTCACGGACAATTGCCGCTTTTGAAAAACTTGGTGGTTCGCCACCTGCAATCGGGCGTTTAAGAGCGCCTGCCCCGCCGCGCTGATCTGCGCATCTTCCGCCACCCTTTCTTGAGCCTTCCAGCCCCTTATTGCCCCATGAAACGAATTGTGTCCGCGTTGCGATCCCTGGCCGTCTTTGCTGCGGTGGCGCCTGCCGCCTTTGGCGCACTGGCCCAAGCGCCCCAGCCCCCTGAAATCGCAGCACGCACGTATTTGCTGGTGGACGTCACCGCCAACCAGGTGCTGGCCGCAAAGGACATTGATGCGCCCGTCGAGCAGGCCTCGCTCACCAAGCTGATGACGGGCTACCTGGTATTTGACGCGCTGCGCTCCAAGAAGATTTCGCTGGAGCAAAAGCTGCCCGTGAGCGTGCGGGCCTGGAAGATGCCCGGATCGCGCATGTTCATCGACCCCAAGATGCAGGTGCCAGTAGAAGACCTCATCAAGGGCATGATCATCCAGTCCGGCAACGACGCCACCGTGGCGCTGGCCGAGGGCGTGGGCGGCACGTACGAGAATTTCGTCAAGCTGATGAACGACCAGGCCAAGGCCCTGGGCATGAATGGCACCAGCTACAAGAACCCCGAAGGCCTGACCGAACCCGGCCACCTGACCACCGCGCGCGACCTGTCCGTGCTGGCCACGCGGCTGATGAAGGACTTCCCGGAGTACATGCATTACTACGCCACCAAGCAGTACAGCTACCCCGGCACTCCGGCGTCCAACGGCAACAACCGCAACTCGCTGCTGTTCCGCGACCCCACGGTGGATGGCCTCAAGACCGGTCACACGGCGGCTGCGGGCTACTGCCTGGTCGCCACGTCCAAACGTGACTTCCCCGGCGTGGGCCAGCGCCGCCTGCTGTCCATCGTGCTCGGCGCCGCCAGCGAGAACGCGCGCGCCAACGAAAGCCAGAAGCTGCTGAACTGGGGCTACACCGCGTTCGAAGCCGTCAAGCTGTTTGAAGCGGGCAACCCCGTGGCCACACCCGCGCTGTGGAAAGGCACGGCAAGCACGCTCAAGATCGGCCGCGAAGAGGCCATCGTCGTGGCCGTGCCCGCAGGCAGCGCGGGCAAGCTCACCACCCAGATCGCACGCCCCGACCCATTGGTCGCACCGTTTACCAAGGGCCAGTCAATCGGCACGCTCAAGGTGATGCTGGGCGAGCAGTCCGTGGCCGAGGTGCCGCTGATTGCGCTCGAAGGTGTGGAGCAAGCGGGCATCCTGGGGCGCGCCTGGGATGCGATCCGGTTGTGGATCAAGTAGCAGGTACATCCCCCTGGGGCGCTTTCGCGCCTTCACCCCTTCTCTCGAATCGCTTCGCGTTTCGGGAAGGGGGACGCATCCGGTGCCCGCGTGTGAAACGCTGCTGCGCAGCTTGGGCGGCCCTTGCACGGCTGCCTTGGCTTGGGCCGTGCGCCCCACAGGCTACTGCGTAACTTGATGCAGTTATCGGGGTTACAGGGGGAGATCGCGTGGCGCTTGCCTGTTTTGAGCCATCCTGCTACATTAGAAGGCTTTTCGGAATTTCCGAAGGGATTCACGTTTTCGCTTTCACGAAGCAAGTTCACGTTTAGGGACGTATTTCATGCCAACCATTAATCAGCTAGTCCGTCAGGGGCGCGAGGTCGAAAAGATCAAGTCCAAGAGCCCTGCGATGGAAAACTCTCCCCAGCGCCGCGGCGTGTGCACCCGTGTGTACACCACGACGCCTAAGAAGCCTAACTCCGCTCTGCGTAAGGTCGCCAAGGTGCGCCTGACCAACGGTTTTGAGGTCATCTCCTACATCGGCGGCGAAGGCCACAACCTGCAAGAACACAGCGTAGTGCTGGTTCGCGGCGGTCGTGTCAAGGACTTGCCCGGTGTGCGTTACCACATCGTGCGTGGTTCGCTCGACTTGCAAGGTGTGAAAGACCGCAAGCAGTCGCGCTCCAAGTACGGTGCAAAAAAGCCAAAGGCTAAATAAGCCCTGGTTTGCCAGAAATCGGTGTTTGATTCGCCTGGCTGGCGCAGTCAAACGTAGTGACCCCAAGCGCGGATGTTCCGTGTGGGTCGAGTAAGTGGGGTTCTGAATGAATCTCGCGGTGTCTGAAAAGATGCCAACTGAAGCAATATGAGGTGAAAAATGCCACGTCGTCGCGAAGTCCCCAAACGTGAAATCCTGCCGGATCCAAAGTTCGGCAATGTAGAGCTGTCCAAATTCATGAACGTGATCATGGAAGGCGGCAAAAAAGCAGTTGCAGAACGCATCATTTACGGTGCTCTGGAGCTGATCGAGAAGAAGCATCCTGACAAGGACCCTGTGGAAGCCTTCACCGTTGCCATCAACAACGTGAAGCCCATGGTTGAAGTGAAGTCCCGCCGTGTGGGCGGTGCCAACTACCAGGTGCCAGTTGAAGTGCGCCCTGTCCGTCGCCTGGCTCTGTCCATGCGCTGGATCAAGGAAGCAGCCCGCAAGCGTGGCGAAAAGTCGATGGCCCAACGCCTGGCCAACGAACTGCTCGAAGCCACCGAAGGCCGTGGCGGCGCCATGAAGAAGCGTGACGAAGTGCACCGCATGGCCGAAGCCAACAAGGCGTTCAGCCACTTCCGCTTCTAAGAACGCGGATTTGTCCCATCAGGGCCCAAGGCTGCCGGCATTTTTTGCCTGCAGCCTTGTGTTGATTGGGGCAGTCACAAAACAGTCGGGTCTGGCCTGCAAGATGGGCATCCCCCCGACCTCACCAATATAAAGATCACCAAGGATCCACCATGGCACGGAAGACCCCCATCGAGCGCTACCGCAATATCGGTATCTCGGCCCACATCGACGCTGGCAAGACCACGACGACCGAACGTATCCTGTTCTACACGGGCGTAAACCACAAGATTGGTGAAGTGCATGATGGCGCGGCGACCATGGACTGGATGGAGCAAGAGCAAGAGCGTGGCATCACGATCACCTCGGCTGCTGTGACCTGCTTCTGGAAGGGTATGGACCTGTCCTACCCCGAGCACCGTTTCAACATCATCGACACGCCCGGCCACGTGGACTTCACGATTGAAGTCGAGCGTTCGATGCGCGTGCTCGACGGCGCCTGCATGGTGTACTGCGCCGTGGGTGGTGTGCAGCCCCAGTCGGAAACCGTCTGGCGCCAGGCCAACAAGTACAAGGTGCCACGTCTGGCCTTTGTGAACAAGATGGACCGCACCGGCGCCAACTTCTTCAAGGTCCATGACCAGATGAAGCTGCGCCTGAAGGCCAACCCCGTGCCCGTGGTGATCCCGATTGGCGCGGAAGAAAACTTCAAGGGCGTGGTTGACCTGCTCAAGATGAAGGCCATCCTGTGGGATGAGGCTTCGCAAGGCATGAAGTTCGACTACGCTGAAATCCCTGCAGACCTGCAGGCTTTGGCTGAAGAGTGGCGCGAGAAGATGGTGGAAGCTGCGGCTGAAGCCTCGGAAGAGCTGATGAACAAGTACCTGGAAGAGGGCACGCTCTCGGAAGAGGAAATCAAGTTCGGCCTGCGCACGCGCACGATCGCCACTGAAATCCACCCCATGCTGTGTGGCACGGCGTTCAAGAACAAGGGCGTTCAGCGCATGCTGGATGCCGTGATCGACTACCTGCCATCGCCTGTGGACATTCCGGACGTGACCGGCACGGATGAAGAAGAGGTTCCAGTCACCCGCAAGGCAGATGACGGCGAGAAGTTCTCGGCTTTGGCCTTCAAGCTGATGACCGACCCGTTTGTGGGCCAGCTGACCTTTGTTCGCGTGTACTCGGGTGTGTTGTCCAAGGGCGACACCGTGTACAACACAGTCAAGGGTAAGAAGGAGCGCATCGGCCGTATCGTGCAGATGATGGCCAATGACCGCGTGGAAGTCGATGAAATCCGTGCCGGTGACATCGCTGCTTGCGTGGGCTTGAAAGACGTGACGACGGGTGAAACGCTCTCCGACGTGAGCGCGCCGATCATTCTGGAGCGCATGGTGTTCCCTGAGCCTGTGATTACCCAGGCTGTGGAACCCAAGACCAAGGCCGACCAGGAAAAGATGGGCATCGCCCTGCAACGCCTGGCTGCAGAAGATCCATCCTTCCGCGTGAAGACCGATGAAGAGTCGGGCCAGACGCTGATCGCCGGTATGGGCGAGCTGCATCTGGAAATCATTGTGGACCGCATGAAGCGTGAATTCGGCGTGGAAGCCAACGTGGGCAAGCCCCAGGTGGCCTACCGCGAAACCATCCGCAAGACGGTGGAAGAAGCCGAAGGCAAGTTCGTGCGCCAGTCCGGTGGTAAGGGCCAGTACGGTCACGTCGTGCTCAAGATCGAACCCAACGAAGTGGGCAAGGGTATTGAGTTCGTTGACGCCATCAAGGGTGGTGTGGTGCCGCGCGAGTACATCCCAGCGGTCGAAAAGGGTATCAATGAAGCCGTGACGCAAGGCGTGTTGGCCGGTTACCCCGTGGTGGACGTCAAGGTCACGCTGCACTTCGGTTCGTACCACGATGTGGACTCGAACGAACTGGCGTTCAAGATGGCTGCCATCTTCGGCTTCAAGGAAGGCTGCCGCAAGGCCGGTCCCGTGATTCTCGAACCCATGATGGCCGTGGAAGTGGAAACGCCTGAAGACTACGCCGGCAACGTGATGGGCGATTTGTCCTCGCGTCGTGGCATGGTGCAAGGCATGGAAGACATTCCTGGCGGTGGCAAGGCCATCCGCGCTGAAGTGCCTCTGTCGGAAATGTTTGGCTACTCGACCACGCTGCGCTCTGCAACGCAAGGCCGCGCCACGTACTCGATGGAATTCAAGCACTACAGCGAAGCGCCTCGCAACGTGTCGGAAGCCATCATGGCTGCACGCGCCAAGTAATTAATGCGCGTTGGGTGAGTGCCTTCCTCGGCAGGTCTTCACTCCTTGTTTTGATTCAAGTTGGCTACTGGCGCTTGTTTATCAAGCGTCGGTAGCTATAAAAATAATAGCAAAATTCTTGCAATCTGCGATCCGGTGCCGTCCTGTTGCCCTGTGCGGGACGAACCAGCAATCGGGTGCAGACGTTAAACCCCAACACAGGCATTGCTCTTTGGAGAAAAGAAAATGGCAAAAGGTAAATTCGAACGCACCAAGCCTCACGTCAACGTGGGCACCATCGGCCACGTGGACCATGGCAAGACGACGCTGACGGCAGCCATCGCTACCGTGCTGTCCGCCAAGTTCGGCGGCGAAGCCAAGGCATACGACCAGATCGACGCAGCGCCCGAAGAAAAGGCCCGTGGCATCACGATCAACACCGCGCACGTGGAATACGAAACGGCCAACCGCCACTACGCCCACGTGGACTGCCCCGGCCACGCCGACTATGTCAAGAACATGATCACCGGCGCTGCCCAGATGGACGGCGCCATTCTGGTGTGCTCGGCCGCTGACGGCCCCATGCCCCAGACCCGTGAGCACATCCTGCTGGCCCGCCAGGTGGGCGTGCCTTACATCATCGTGTTCCTGAACAAGTGCGACATGGTGGACGACGAAGAACTGCTCGAACTCGTCGAAATGGAAGTGCGCGAGCTTCTCGACAAATACAGCTTCCCTGGCGACGACACCCCGATCATCCGTGGTTCCGCCAAGCTTGCCCTCGAAGGCGACAAGGGCCCGCTGGGCGAAGAAGCCATCATGAAGCTGGCTGACGCACTGGACAACTACATCCCCACGCCCGAGCGCGCTGTGGACGGCGCCTTCCTGATGCCCGTGGAAGACGTGTTCTCGATCTCTGGCCGCGGCACCGTCGTGACCGGTCGTATCGAACGCGGTATTGTCAAGGTCGGCGAAGAAATCGAAATCGTCGGTATCAAAGACACCGTCAAGACCACCTGCACCGGCGTGGAAATGTTCCGCAAGCTGCTGGACCAAGGCCAGGCTGGCGACAACGTTGGCTTGCTGCTGCGCGGCACCAAGCGTGAAGACGTGGAACGCGGCCAGGTGCTGTGCAAGCCCGGCTCGATCAAGCCACACACCCACTTCACCGCTGAAGTGTATGTTCTGAGCAAGGACGAAGGCGGCCGTCACACGCCCTTCTTCAACAACTACCGCCCTCAGTTCTACTTCCGCACGACCGACGTGACCGGCGCCATCGAGCTGCCAGCCGACAAGGAAATGGTCATGCCTGGTGACAACGTGTCGATCAC
>CAMTXG010000028.1:0-67710 GCA_947085645.1 uncultured Gammaproteobacteria bacterium | reverse complement strand
GAGTTGTTGCAGCAGTTGGCCAGGAATTGGGTGGAGTTTGTGCCAGATCGAATGCGTCCACGTGACATGTCCAAGACCAAGCCGCACAAGGCGTTCGCTTACAAATGCGGGGGATGATTGCTTAAGTTGGCAGGATTGGGCCGCCCACCCCTAAACACGAACCCCATATAAAACATCGGCACATCGCTGAGCCCTGCGTCCCTAAGAATCGCCTCATCCCTTCTCCGGCGTCATATTTGCTCTGCATTTGATAGCAAAAAGCGCTTTACCAATAAGCGCCAGAGCCTTTTTTTACTCATATTTCTGCAGGTCATGTGCTTGCCTGCGCCACACAGAGTGCCCCACCCGGCTGGATTCCCGCACGCCCTAAGCGCAGATCACGCGGCACCGCCCCCACCCCTTCGCACCAGCGGTGGTAGTCCGCCCGGCGGTCGGCGGTGGTGATCAGCTGCAGCACCGTGTGGTGCAGCCCCAGGTATTCCACGCTGCCCCTCACCACCACATGCACCAGCAGCGTTTCGGTTCCCGTCGCCTCCCACCAGTCCACGTTGCCAGCGGGCTCGTGGATGTAGTCGCCCGGCCGCACCACGCGGCCATCGTTCAGGCGGCGCTCGCCCGCCAGCGTCAGGGCGTGCACTTCGCCCGTGTGCCGGTGCAGGCCCAGCCGCGTGCCGGGCGACAGGCGCATCAGTTCCACCCAACCGGCATCTTCTTCGTCAGGCAGGAACTGAATGGGCAGGGACCACTTGCCTTCGCCTTCGCCCATCCAGTCCGCCACGCCCGCGCGCTCCAGCGCCTGGGCCACGATCACACCTGCGAGGAGGTTGTTGTTTGGCGGCATGTCGGTGCGGCAGGGTAGTTATTGGTTTGCGTCTTGTTGGTCGGGATGCTGATCGGCGGAGGTGGTGTCCAGCATTTGCAAAAAATCAAGCCAAATTGGCCTCTAGCGCTTATCCAAAAAGCGCTATTCGCTATCAATTAGGTAGCTATTCACTCGTGCGCCAGCGTTGTCTCTGGGTCCATGCTAGCATCACGCAACTTTGAATGTTGCATGAAACGAGATAGCCGCCTTTCCAACGTCCTCCACGCGCTGCTGCACATGGCAGAGATGGATGGCCCCGCCACGTCTGAATCGCTGGCGCAGGCCATGCAGACCAACCCGGTGGTCGTCCGCCGCCTGATGGCGGGGCTGCGGTATGCGGGGTTTGTGGCGTCGGCCAAGGGGCATGGCGGCGGGTGGGTGCTGTCGTGCCCGCTGGCGGACATCACGCTGCGCGACATCCACGAGGCGCTGGGCGCGCCCACGCTGCTGGCGGTGGGCAACAGGGTGGAAAGCCCCGGCTGCATCGTGGAACAGGCAGTCAACCGTGCGCTGACCGACGCTTACCAAGCGGCCGAAGAGGTGCTGCTGGCACGGCTGGGCGAGGTGACGCTGGCGCAGTTGTCGGCCGAGTTCCATCAACGCATGGTGGCCGGGGGCCACTCGCACAAGGAGATTTCTCATGACGACGACGACAACTAAGACGACCCCAACGGCAGCACCGACACCCAGAACAACGGCGTATGACGCCATCGTGATTGGCGGCAGCTTTGCAGGCCTGTCGGCCGCAATGCAGCTGGCGCGCGCCCGGCGGCGGGTGTGCGTGGTGGATGCAGGCGCGCCGCGCAACCGGTTTGCGGCAGCGTCGCACGGCTTTTTTGGGCAAGACGGCGAGCCGCCGCTGGCGATGATCGAGCAGGCGCGGCGCAAGCTGCTGGCCTACCCCACGGTGACGTTGCGGCAGGGCACGGCGGTGTCGGCCACGGCGCAGCAACGCGCCGGGTCACCCGAGAACGGGTTGGAAGTGGTGCTGGACGATGGGGCCACCATGGAGGCGCACAAGCTGGTGCTGGCCTTTGGTGTGACGGATGGCCTGCCCGACATTGCGGGCCTGCGCGAGCGCTGGGGTGCATCTGTTTTGCACTGCCCGTATTGCCACGGCTATGAGTTTGCGGGCCAGCGGCTGGGTGTGCTGTACCACTCGCCACCGTCGGGCATGCACGCGCAGCTGATTGCCGACTGGGGGCCGACCACCCTCTTTTTGAATGGCGAAACCACGCTGGAGCCCAGCGAGCACGAGCGGCTGCGGGCGCTGGGCATTGCGGTGGAGCCCGCACCCATCGCCGCGCTGGAAGGCCCGGGCCAGGCGCTGCAGGGTGTGCGGCTGCAGGCCACCAGCGGCAGCGATGCGCGTGTGGTGCCCATCGATGCGCTGTATGTGGCGGCGTCCACGCGCCCATCCAGCCCGCTGGCCGAACAGCTGGGCTGCGCGTTCGACGATGGGCCCATGGGCCCGTACATTCGCACCGATGCCAACAAGATGACCACCGTGCCCGGCGTGTATGCCGCTGGCGACCTGACACTGATGCGCCACAACGCCACGCTGGCGTCGGCCGAAGGGGTGCTGGCTGGCATCTCTGCGCACCAGGCGATGGTGTTTGGGCAGTAACTAGTGCAGCAGCACCAGCCCTGACCGGTACAGGGCGGGCCGCACGCTTGCAAGACCGGTGAAGCCCTGGTGCGCAAGCTGCGGCACACTCGGTGGGCAAAGCCTCCGTGATACCCAACTGCGTCACTACATCGCCATGACTATTTCATCGCTGCATCGCTTGCGCCTTCGTGCCCGTTCTTCTTCACGCTTCGGCCTGGGCATTCGTTGGCTGTCGGCCGCAGCGCTAAGCTGCGCCGCCACCTTGGCCCAGGCGGCGGGCTTTGCATTCATTGAGGTGCCCGCAGACAAAGACGGGCCCGCGCTGCGCGGCGCCGTGTGGTCGCCCTGCAGCACGCCGCCGGGCCGCATCGACCTGGCGCCGCTGGTGCTGCAAGGCACGCGCGACTGCGCCATTGCCGGGCAAGGCCTGCCGCTGGTTGTGGTGTCGCACGGCGCGGGCGGATCAGCCCTGGGGCACCACGACACGGCGGCCACGCTGGCCGATGCGGGCTATGTGGTGG
The DNA here is from genome assembly GCA_947085645.1 of uncultured Gammaproteobacteria bacterium. Taxonomy (GTDB): domain Bacteria; phylum Pseudomonadota; class Gammaproteobacteria; order Burkholderiales; family Burkholderiaceae_C; genus Acidovorax. The sequence goes on along the minus strand of CAMTXG010000028.1, from coordinate 64,718 downwards.
CGGCCATCAACCACCCCGGCGACAACTTTCAGGATATGAGCCGCCAAGGCCACCTGTCGGCGTTTGCCACGCGGCCGGTGGACATGCGGCGGCTGACGGACTACATGCTGGGCGCCTGGCCCCAACGCGCGCAGCTGGACGCGGGCAAGGTGGGCTTTTTTGGCTATTCACGCGGCGGCTACACGGGGCTGGTGGCCATCGGTGCCAAGCCAGACTGGACGCTGCGCCCGGACCTGTGCCCGCCGCTGTCCATGCGACCCCTGTGCGGCGAGATTCGGCGCAACGAAATCCCCGCCACGCCTGCACCGGACCCACGCATCAAGGCGGCGGTCATCGTTGACCCTTTGAGTGTGTTTGACGCCAAGGGGCTGGGGCAGGTCAGCACGCCCATGCAGCTGTGGGCCTCGGCGCTGGGTGGCAGTGGCGTCACGCTGCAGAGCGTGGAGGTGCTGCGCGCAGGCCTGCCCAGCGCGCCCGACTGGCATGTGGCCGCGAACGCTGAGCACTACGCGTTTCTAGCGCCCTGCTCGCCCGCGCTGGCCGAGGCAGCGCCCGACATCTGCCGCGATGCGCCAGGGTTCGACCGCGCAGCGTTTCACCAGACGTTCAACGCGCAGGTGGTGGGGTTCTTTCAGCGGCACATTCCGGCAAGCAAGGCACCCTAAGCGCGCGTGAGCATCCGAATCAGCGGCTGCATGCGCGCACCGCAGTCTCCACGACTGCATACGGGCTGACGATGTGAAGGGGCTGAGCGAGGTTTCGACAAGCTCAGTCCGAACGGGTGGGGTGTGACTAGCGCCCTCAGCCCGCCAGAACCTGTGCCAGCAAAGCCTCATGCGGCCCCAGCAGCGCATCGCCACCAATCAGCCGCAGCGCCCCGCCCTGCCCCGTCACCACCATTTGCGGCACGCCGCGCGCGCCCACGGTGTGCAGCGTGGCCTGGGCTTTGGCAACGCGATCTGCCACGGCGTGATGCAGTGCGGCGTCAGGCGCCACCACCCTGGCCGCCGCATCTGCCAAGCCCAGGGCTGTCAACACGTCGGCCAGCACTTGCGCATTGCCCGTGTCGCTGCCGTCTACGTAGCGGGCGCGCTGCAGGGCGTGCAATACGTCCAGCTCGCGCTCGGGCGCCGTGTGCGCCACGGCGGTCAGTGCCAGCGTGGCGGGGCCTGAGTCAAAACGGCCTTCTGCGGCACCCAGAATGCGGTCGCGATAGGCCTGCGTGAAAGGCTGGCCCGTGAGCTGCTGGATGCGCTGGTCGTTGGACCAGGCATAGGCGGCAAACTGCGCGTCCATGGGCCGCGCGCCTGCGCCTGCAAACAGACCGGTGGGGGCCAGCACCACCTCGACACCCTCCTGCGCTTGCAGAAACTTGAGCGCGGGCGCGGCGGCATAGCACCAGCCGCACAGGGGGTCGAACAGGTAGGTCACGGTGACGTTGGGCATGGGTCAGGTTCTTTCTTGAGGGGCTGATGTTTCAAACGCAATCAGTGCGGCTTCAAACGCCGCAATCTCTTCGGCCAGGGTGCCCCGGCTGCGGAAGTGGCGGGCGGCCCGGTCGTACCAGTTGGCAGAGCCTGCTTCCGGTCTCGCAGGGGTCGCGTTGGAGCGCAATCGGGATGAGTGGATGCTTCGGATGCGCAGCATGGGCTCGTGCCCATGAAAGCAGCCGAGGCGTTCAATCGCCCGATTTCGCTCCAACCCTTCGGGCAGTGGTCTTTGCGGGCGGTCTGCGGCGTTGCGGCGATTGCCAATAGCCGAGCTATTGGCCGCACACCGCGCCTTGCATCCCATCCCGCAAAGACCGCTGCGCGACCCCTGGGAGACCGGAAGCAGGCTCTGTGCATCCTCCAGGTCGCCCTCTTGCACATGCAGGATGCCGTGCAGCCAGGCAGCCAGCATGGAGCCGTCGTGTTGCACCAGATCGTGCGCCGCGTTCCAGCGCCCGGCGTGCAGGTGCTGCAGGACTTGTTGGAGCGGGTGCGTGGTCACGATCTGGTTCCTTTCAAATAGTGGGATGGGGGTGAGCCAACCCGCGGCTTACCACTTCATCTCGCCCTTGTTGACCTTGGCGCCGATGTCCAGCGACAGGCCCATGGGCGCTGCGGGGTACGCCTTTTTCATGGCGTCGATGAGTTCGGCGCTGGTCTTGGTGGCGGCGGCGTTCTTTTCAAACGCTTGCAGGTAGCCCTTGGTGTAGCTGATGTTGGCTGCGTCCAGCGTGCCACCGGCGGGCATGTGACCGGGTACCACCACGGTGGGCTGCAGCGCGGCCATTTCGTCGAGCTGGGCCACCCAGGCGCTGCGCTCGGCCACAGTTTGGGTGTCGGCCGTCCACACGTGGGTGTTGGTGCCAAACACGCCGATGTTGCCGACCACGGCCTTCACCGACGGAATCCACGCATACGGGCGGTGCGCCAGCAGGCCGGTGGTGCCACGGATCTCGACCGAATGGCCGTCCACGCTCAGCGTGTTGCCAGCGATGGCCTTGGGCAGCACAGGCGTGCGCGGTGCGTTGGCGCCCATCTTGGGGCCCCAGAACGAGAGTTTGGTGGCCAGCTTGGCGTTGATCTTTTCCAGCACGGCGGGCGTGGTCACCACGTCGGCCTTGGGGAAGATTTCTTTCAGCGTCTCGACGCCAAAGTAGTAGTCGGGGTCGGCCTGGCTCACGTAGATGGTTTTGAGCTCTTTACCGCTGTCGAGCACGTTGGCGGCAATGCGCAGTGCGTCGGCACGGGTAAAGCCGGCGTCGATGACCATGGCTTCCTTTTCGCCATAGACCAGCGTGGAGTTGACGTTGAAGCTGTTGCCGTCGGCGTTGTAGACCTTGACTTGCAGGGGCTGGGCAGCCTGGGCGCCCGCGAAAACGAGTGACAGGGTGGCGGCGATGAGGGTGGTGCGGAACATGGTGGGTTCTCCGGGGTTTTGAGAGGTTGGTGTTGATGACGGAATGAAGTTTATTTGCACAAAACGATCTAATAAACCCGATAATTCGCGCATATTTGTTTCATAAATCGATCAAATAACCCCAAAACTCTCACCCTATGGACCGCCTGACCGCCATGCATGTATTTGCCGAAGTCGCCACCAGCGGCAGCTTCAGCGCCACGGCCGACAAGCTCGACATGTCGCGTGCCATGGTCACGCGCTATGTGGGCGAGATGGAGCAGTGGCTGCAGGCCCGCCTGCTGCAGCGCACCACCCGCAGCGTGACGCTGACCGACGCGGGCGAACACGCGCTGCGCCGCTGCCAGCAGATGCTGGCGCTGTCGCAAGACCTGGAAGAAGAAACCGCCACCACCACCGAGGGCGCATTGCGCGGGCAACTGCGCATCACCTGCAGCGTGTCGTTTGCGTTTGCGCAGATGGGCGCGGCGATTGCGGACTTTTTGGCGCTGCACCCGCAGCTAAAAATCGACCTGGACGCGAGCGAGGGGTCGCTGAACCTGGTGGAAAAGCGCATCGACCTGGCCATCCGCATCAGCGCCGAGCCCGACCCGCTGCTCATTGGCAGACCACTGGCGCGGTGTGATTCGGCCTTGGTCGCATCGCCCGCCTACCTGGCCGCACATGGCGTGCCGCAAGCGCCCGCCGACCTGGCGCAGCACCGATGCCTGAGCTATGCCAACTTTGGCAAAAGCGTGTGGCAGCTGACGCGCGGCCAGGTGGTGGAACGCGTGGGCGTGAGCGGCCATTTCAGCGCCAACGAGGCCACCACGCTGATGCGCGCGGCGCTGGCGGGCGGCGGCATTGCGATGCAACCTACCTATCTGGTCAACCCGTATCTGAACAGCGGCGAGCTGCAGGTGGTGCTGCCGGGGTGGGACTTGCCGGTGATGACGATCTACGCGCTGTACCCGTCGCGCAGGCACCTGTCGCCTGCGGTGCGGGCGTTGCTGGATTTTTTGGTGGCGCGGTTTGCGGGGGTGCCGTGGTGAGCGGCTTGCGACCCCAAGGCAGACAATACTTTTTTAATAGCTGCTAGCGCTTATCCATAAAGCGCTGGAGGCCCATTTGGCTTGATTTTCACAAACCTTTGAAAGCGCACTGACACTCCCTCTCCCCTGGTGGGAGAGGGTTGGGGAGAGGGGGGAGCATGGGGCGCGGCGCTCGGAAGAAGAGCCCCCTCTCCCCCGCCCTCTCCCGCGAGGGGAGAGGGAGTGAAGACCCGGCGCAGCGCGTGTTACCCCCGCCGCTACCAGGCCTTCGATTTACTCCGCCTCAATCCCCGCTGCCTTGATCACCTTGCCCCACTTCACCGTCTCAGCCGCCTGGAACTTGGCCAGATCATCCGGCGTGGTGCGCCAGGCTTCGGAACCCGCGTTGTCAAAGAAGTTCTTGGCCGCAGTGCTCTGCGTGGCGGCACCCAGCAGCTGATTCAGGCGCGCCACCACGGGCGCGGGGGTGCCAGCGGGAGCATAGGCGGCAAACCAGTAGCCCATGTCGTAACCCTTGACGCCCGCTTCGTCGATGGTGGGCACGTCAGGCAGTTGCGCGCTGCGCTTTTGGGTGGAGTAGCCCAGCGCGTTCAGCTTGCCGGCCTTGACCTGCGGCACACCGGTGGAGGTGTCGGTGATCATCAGGTCGATCTGGCCCGCCAGCAGGTCGGTGATGGCAAACGGGTTGCTGCGGTACGGCACATGCAGGATCTCGACGCCCGCCATCTGCTTGAACATCTCGCCCGCCACGCGGCTCGATGAACTGCCGCTGCCAAAGCTGAGCTTGCCCGGGTTCTTTTTGGCAAACGCCACCAGGTCGGCCACGGTTTTGTGGGGCGACGCGGCGTTGACCACCAGCACCTGCCCGCCCTTGCCCAGGCCGGTGACGGGCGCAAAGTCCTTCACCGGGTCGTACGACAGCTTCTTGTACAGATGCTCGTTGGCCGCGTGCGTGGTGTTGGTGGTGATGAGCACGGTGTAGCCATCTGCAGGGGCCTTGGCCACGGCGGCCGCAGCGATCATGCCGCTGGCGCCCGCCTTGTTGTCGATGACCACCGGCTGCCTGGTGTCGTTGGTGATGGACTGGCCCAGCGCGCGCGCCAGCTGGTCAGTGGCGCTGCCTGCGGCAAAGGGCACGACGAAGGTGATGGCCTTGGTCGGGTAGGCAGGGGCCTGGGCCTGGGCCAGCGCGGCGGTGCTGTGCAGGGCGCCGAGGCCCAGCACTGTGGCAGCAGCAGCGGCAGTCGCCAGCACATGGCGGCGTGCGGGACGGGTGGATGAATGATGGGTGGTTGGACGGCTCATGTTGTCTCCTGGTTTAGTTAGATGGTTGGTTAGATACGCGAGGGGGAAATGGACGGGCGTGCCAGATGCGGTGCCAACGCGGTGGGCACCTCAATGCGCAAATCAAGCAACAGGTAGCTCAGCGCCTTGCCGTGGCTGTCGAGGTTGAGCGAGTCGTTCACGCCGCCATCCAGCACGTCGTCGAGCACGATGTTCATGGCCTGCAGTTGCGGTAGCAGGTAGCGCGTTACCTGGCGCGGCTGGCGCAGTGCGAACTGGCGGGCCACGGCGGCCTCGGTGACCTGGTCGACCAGCACATCCCACAGCGCGGGGTGCCAAGCAATGACGCTGATGTTGGAGCGGTTGCCTTTGTCGCCAGTGCGGCTGTGGGCCAGGCGGTACAGAGCGACGTTGATCGTGGAAGCAGTTGCGGAACTCATGGTGCGTGTTTCCTCATCAATCAACCATCTCAAAGCGCACGGCCACCGCATCGCGCGGCACCAGGCACGACACCGTGCCCAGGCGCGGGCGCATGGCGGTTCGTACCCCACCGCCGCCTGCGGGGCCGCAGGTGTAGAGCGCGGTCACCTCGCGCAGCAGGCGCTGGGCGCTGGCGTGGTCGCGGTGCTGCAGGGCCACACGCAGGCGCACGTCCCGGGCATCACCGTCCCCTGCGGGGGCATCCAGCCAGCGGCTGGTGTCGTCGCCAAAGATGCTGGTCACGCCGATCAGGTCGATGCGCAGCGGGCCCAGGCCGTGCAAACGCTCGCGCAGCACCTCGCCCGCCAGGCGGGCGCGGGCCTCGGCGCGGGGGCCAGCGTAAGAGATTTCGCCCTCGGCAAACCAGCCCGATTCAAAACACACGTTGACTTTGAGCGTGGCGGGCTGTGCGTGGCCACGCACGCCTTCCAGCCGCACGGCGTCGGCGCCCATGGACTGCACGTGGGCTTGGGTGATGTCGGCCACTACGTCGGGCGTGAGGTAAGCCGCAGGGTCGTGCAGTTCGTACAGCAGTTGCTCCTTCACCGTGCGCTCGTCAATGCGCCCACCGGTGCCCGGGGGTTTGGTGATGGTGCAGTGGCCGTCGGCATCAATCTCTGCAATGGGGTAACCCAGGTGGGCCAGGCCCGGTACGTCCTTGTAGCCCGGGTCGGCAAAGTAGCCACCGGTAACCTGCGCGCCGCATTCGAGCAAATGCCCAGCCATGGTGGCGCGGGCCAGGCGGTCCCAGTCGTCCAGCGCCCACCCGTAGTGCGCAACCGCCGGGCCCAGCACCAGCGATGGGTCGGCCACCCGGCCGCAGACCACGATGTCGGCGCCTGCGCGCAACGCGTCTGCAATGGCCTGCGCGCCGATGTAGGCGTTGGCGCTGACGATGGGGTCGGTAGGCATGGCGTTGCCCAGCGCGCCCTGCAGCAGCGCGCGGTGCTCGGGGCCGCTCAGGTCGTCGCCCTGCACCACCGCAATACGCGGGCGGCGCAGGCCCAGCTCGGCCGCCAGTGCGTGGATGCGGCGGGCCGCGCCATGCGGGTTGGCTGCGCCAAAGTTGCTGACGATGCGCACACCGTGCGCCAGGCACTGCGCCAGCACAGGCTGCAGCAAATCGACCAGCAGGGGTTCGTAGCCCGCATCGGGGTCGGTGCGGCGCGCCAGCTGGGCCAGGGCCAGCGTGCGCTCGGCCAGGGTTTCAAAGATGAGCACCGAGGGCTGGCCGCTGGCGATGAGCGCCTGCACCACAGGCAAGGCAGCGTCGGTGCGGTCGCCCGAAAAGCCTGCGGCACAGCCGACCAGCAGGTGGTTGTTATCAGCGTGGTTCGCCATGGGGTTTGTTGTCTCCTGCGTTCACTGTAGGCAGGCTGATGTATTCTGTAAAATCGATTGTTACGATCAATCCATCTGATATTCAGATGAATGCCCGTCCACAACATTGCACCCGATGAGCGCCCACCACCTCTCCAGCCGCCAGCTTGACGCCTTTATTGCGCTGGCCGAGCAGCGCAGCTTTACGCGTGCCGCCGTGTTGTGCCACCTGTCGCAGCCCGCGTTCAGCGCGCTCATCCGCGCGCTGGAGGACGACCTGGGCCTGCGCCTGTTTGACCGCAGCACGCGCCATGTAGACCTCACGCCCGAAGGGCAGAACTTTCTCGAATCAGCCCGCCGCATCCGCGCCGAAATCACTCTGGCGCTGGCCGCCGTGCGCGACACAGCCACCTTGCAGCGCGGGCGCGTGGCCGTGGCGCTGCTGCCGTCGCTGGCCGCGGGCTGGCTGCCCGGCGTGCTGGCGCAGTACCGCGCGGCGCACCCCGGCATCGAGATCGACATCGCCGATGTGCTGTCCGAGCCCTGCATCGACCGCGTGGCTAGCGGCCATGCCGACTTTGCGCTGGCCGCCATCCGCGCCGACACGCCCGCCCTGCAGGCCGAGCCGTTTTGCAGCGACAACTTCTACCTGGTGTGCCCCGCCGACCACCCGCTGGCGCGCCGGCGCAAAGCCATCACCGCGCAAGACCTGGCCGCCTGGCCCTTCATCCACCTGGCGCGCACCAGCAGCGTGCGCCAGTACCTGGAGGCCGCCCTGCACCCGCAGGCCATGCACACGCTGATGGAGGTGGAGCAACTGGCCACCGTGATGGGCATGGTGCGCGCGGGCCTGGGCATCAGCGTGGTGCCTGCGCTCACGCTGTTTCACTTTGAACAGCCGGGGCTGGTTACGCGGCCGCTGTCGCTGCCGGGGCTCACGCGGCAGATCTACCTGGTGCGGCGGCGGGACGAGAGCTTGTCGGTGGCAGCACAGGCGCTGTATGCGCTGGTAATGGCGCAGCGGCCTTGATGAGGTTCATCGGAAAACTACTAAATTGATAGCTACTAGCGCTTACCAGATAAGCGCTAGAGGCCAATTTTGCTTGAAATTTTTCGATCAACCTGCTGCCACACGCGCATAACTCACTGTCGGCCTCTCACACTGGAGCCCGTCGGGTTCGTTCCAGCAGACGATGCGGCCACCGTGGGCCGTGTCTACCGGGCTGTCCACCGGGCCATGCACCGCACTGCGGTACGGAGTACCCGCCGCCTGGGATTTTTTCAACCTCCTGCGAGGGTCCAAGCCTGGTGGTCTTGGGGCCCGGATTGACGCAGTGCAGGAGCAGCGAAAGGGGTTCAGCCCGCCAGCTCAAACCGCCCCAGGTGATCAAAACGGCCATCCTTCACCTGCCCCACCCAAACCGCCGCCACGTGCCCTGGCAGTGAGATACCAGCGCGATTGCGTTCGATGCACCACTGCCGCGCCAGCGGGGCTGATTCAAACGTGCCCACCGTGATGTGTGGTGTGAACGGCAAATCCAGCCGCAGTTGGTCGGCCAGCGGGCCGGTGTACAGCGCATCGTGCAGCAGCGACAACGCGGCATGCCCTTCGTCCGGCTTCAGGTACGCATGGGCGCGCGGGCTGTGCGCATCGGCCCCCAGCATCGCGTAGCGGCAGTGAAAGGCGATGGGCGCAGTGCGCGCCGCCACCGCCGCCACATGGGCCAGGTAGGTGGGCTCATCCAGCGCGCTGCACGCAAACGCCAGCGTGAAATGCGCACGGACCAGCGCATGGCCCGCAGGGTCTTGGGCGGCGCGCCAGGTGTCCACCGCCATCAGGTCTTGTGCGTCGCATTCGGGGTAGGCCACGGTGTAGAGGGTGGGGTTCATGGGGCGCCTGCGCATGGGGTATGACAGACTACCGCGCGAAGACACCCGCCCAAAGACGGGTTGCGCACAAGAGACATCTCTGCATACGCTCGACGGTTGCGCCCCACCCTACTTTCCGCCCCCTTCCAACACCCGCTCAGCCCCATGCCAGCCACCGCCACCACCACTGCCACGCAGAACCCATCCACTGCCCACATCCCTGCCACCATGCGCGCCTGGGTGTGCAACAAGTACGGAGGCCCTGACGTGCTGGCGCTGCAGATGCGCCCCTGCCCCACGCCGGGCCCGCGCGATGTGCTGGTGCGGGTGGTGGCGGCCAGCGTGTCGTCGGCCGACGTGCGCATCCGCACGCAAAACCTGCCGCGTGGTTTTGGGCTGCTGGGGCGGCTGGCGTTTGGGCTGGTGCGGCCACGCCAGCCGGTGCTGGGCACCGATGTGGCCGGTGTGGTGGAGGCCGTGGGCCGTGATGTGCAGGGCTTTCAGCCGGGCGACGCCGTGCTGGGCGTGACCGGTGTAGCCATGGGCTGCCATGCCGAATACTGTATGCTGCCCGCCAGCAAGCCCCTGGTGCACAAGCCCGCGCAGCTGTCGTTTGCCGAGGCGGCCAGCCTGCCATTTGGGGGCATGGCGGCACTGCACTATCTGAACAAGGCACAAGTGCAGCCCGGCGAAAAGGTGCTGGTGATAGGCGCGTCGGGCGCAGTGGGCAGCGCCATGGTGCAGCTGGCGCTGCACCGGGGTGCGCTGGTGACGGGGGTGTGCAGCGCGGGCAATGTGGCAATGGTGCGGTCGCTGGGCGCACATGCCGTCATCGACTACACCGAGCAGGACTACACCCAAATCGACCAACGCTGGGACGTGATTGCCGACACCGTGGGCGCCAGCAACTTTGCGGCCTGCCTGCCGCGCCTGAACGAGCACGGTCGCTACCTGTCGATAGCAGGCACCTTGATGGACGTGCTGGCCCGCCCCCGAGGCACACGCCGCAGCATAGGCGGCCCGGCGGCAGAGCGCGTGTTGGATCTGCAGACGCTGGTGGATATGGTGCAGGCGGGTTCGCTGAGGCCGGTGATCGACTGCACCTACCCCTTTGCCGAGTTGCCCGCTGCGCACGCGTATGTGGAGACGGGGCGCAAGCGCGGGGCGGTGGTGGTAGCCATGCCTTGAATGGCGTACAAAACCAAATTTGATAGCTAAAAGCCCTATCCAATAAGCGCAAACGGCCGTTTTGACTCAAATTTTTGTGTCGCTACGCGCCAGCACCGCCAACTCCTGGTGCAGCAGCAACTCCACCTCGGCCGGTTCGAACTGGTCCTGTAGCAGCGGTATGGCAAAGCGGTATTCGCCTGCCTCATGTTTGCGCAGCACATAGGCCAGTTGCAGGCGCGCCAGTGACTGGCGCAGCGCCTGGGCATCGCCCGCGATACCGTGGCTTTGCAGCAGTTGGGCCAGCGTCACCAGGCTGGTCTGCCCGGCCTGGGCGGTGTGGTAGACCACGATGCGGTCGAGGCGGCAAGCGGCGTCGTCGTGGCTGAGGCGCCCCCAGCCGGCCAGGGCGTCTTGCACGGCCTGTGAGGCCAGGGCCTGGGTGAGGTGGCGGGCTTCGATGACACGTTCGCCGGGCGCAAGCGCCTCCAGACATTCCTGGCAGAGGATGGCGACCAGGTTGGCGCGCTGGCCGCTGGCGTCCACCAGCTTTTCTACCAGCACGTCGCTGGCGAAGCCCAGGCGCAATTTGCGCAGTGGCTCGGTGGCCAGTTCGCGGCAGGCAGTGCGTTCCAGGCCACCAATAGCCAACACCTCGCCAAAGTTGCGCAAGGGGCTCTGGTAGTCGAGCACGGCCGTGGCGTACAAATCCCAGAAACCGGCCAGCATGAACCAGCAGCGGCCCTCTTCGCTGAGCGCGCGCAGGGTGGACAGCTGCACGTAGCCGTTGTTCGATTCGTCACGAAAGAACTGGTCGGCCTCGTCGATCAGCAGCACCAGGCGCTTGCCCTGGTACTGGGCTTGCAGGTGGTCGACGATGGCTTCGAGCGGCGTGTCGGCCGCCAGGCCAAACTGCAGCGCCATGCGCGGCGCCAGGCGGTGGTCGCGCAGCGAGACGTAGTGGCACACGGTGTGCGGGTGGCCCTGCATGCGGCGCTGCACGGCCTTGAGCAGGCTGCTTTTGCCCAACTGGCGGCCACCCACCACGAGGTAGTTGGCGGGCTCGCGGTTGATCACACGGGCCAGCAGCTGCGCGCGGCCAAAGAAGGCGCCTTCGCGCGTGACGCCGCCGCGTGTCTGGTAGGGCGAGATGCGCGTGACGCGCAACTGCGCGGCCAGTTGGCGCAGCAGCACTTGCAGCGCATCGCCGCCGATCAGCCATTCGGTCTGGCTGGCGCTGTCCACCATCACATGCAGGTTGGCGCGGTCGCTGGCGTGGGCGTGCAGCAGCGGCCAGGGCGTGTCTACGCTGTGCGGGCTCAGGATGAGCAGTACATCGCTGCCGGTCTGTGCGGCGCGCAGTTGGCGCAGCACGGTGGCTTCGTCGATACCCGCCGTGGGCACAAACACCATGCAGCGGTCCAGCGACACCGGCAGGTCGGGCGGAAACTGCCACTCAAACACCTGGCCGGGCAGTGCCCAGTCGGTGCTGGGCTGGCAGCGGGCCGACACGCGCTCGGCCAGCGCGCGGGCCAGGGCCGGGGCGTGGTCGGCGCCAGTGGCCTGCGCGCACAGCACAGCGCGGCGCCAGTCCACCATGCGGATGTCGGCGGCCAGCAGGGTGGGTTCCAGCCGCCGCAGCCAGCGCAGCAGCCGGTCGATCTGCGGCAGGCGCGCCAGCGGGGTGCGGCGCAGGCGCGCGGGGCGCAGCTGCCCGGCGCCGATCATGGGGTGGCGCACCACCCACACCACGGCGCCTGCGGCAAAGATCACGCCGCACCACAGGATGAGCGAGCGCAGCCAGGCAAACGGATCTGCATCGGCGGCAGTAGCAGTCGGCTTGGCGGGCTCAAAGTCGTCGGTGCTGCCTTCCAGGCAGTTGATGGGCAGGTAGCCGGGTGGAATGGGCGGGTTGCCAGGCCGGCACGCCCATGTGTGGGTGCCAGGTTTGAGCTCCACCACCACCTGGGTGCCTGCCAGCTTGCCCAGCTCGGGGTTGTGGGCAATGTCGGCCTGCAGCACGTTGGGGCGCGGGGACGTTACGCGCAGCTGCGGGTTGGCAATGCGCGGGGCGTATTTGTGGATGTCCTTGGGCCAGCCATCCAGCTCGTTGCGCGCCTCGATCATGGCGACGCGCCACTGCACCAGTTCGCCCCACACCGGGCCTACATTGACCGACGCCAGAAACGAGCCGCGCGTGACCGGGTTGAGCTGGGGCGTGAAGAGCGCGCTGGCCACGAACAGCGTGACCACCGCAATGACCACGCCCCGCACCACGGCCGTGGAAAGGAATGGCCTCAGGCGTTCGAGCATGAATCGAGCACCATCAAACCCGCATCCCGAATGGTGGCGCAGCGCCAGTGCAGCCGCGCCGCATCGCCCGTGCCGCGCACGTGGATGAGGTTGCCCCATAACAGGCTGCGCAACTCGTCATCCTGCAGATAGGGCCGCGCGCGGCCCAGGTCGTCGGCCTGCAGCAGTTGCTGCAGGCGCGCGCGGCTGGCGGGCGCCTGGGCCAGCGGCAAAAAGGTTTGCCACAGGCGCGGGCTGCTGGACAGGTGGGTGCGCAACGCGGCAGACGACGCATATCCCTCGCCCACACCCTGGTCCACCAACCACTGCAGCCCTTCTTCAAACAACGCGGGGTGGCCGCCGCTGAGCGCCTTCAAGTCGGCCACCACGGGCTCGGTCCAGGTGTGCTCGGGCCAGCGGTGGCGGGCCAGTTGCATCAGGTCGCCCTGCGACGGGTCGGGCCAGTGGTGGACCTGCGCGATGTTGAGCAGCGACAGGTCGCCGCTGCGGTACTTGAGGTCGGCCAGCGCTTCGCCGCCGCACAGCAGCAGGTGCAGGCGGCCGCTGTGCATCTCGCTCAGGCTGCGCAAGATGCCGGCCAGGGTTTCGCGCAGCGCAGGCGTGCCTTGCTCAAAGCGGCTGACCAGGCAGAAGATGCGCTCGCCCGCCAGCAGGCGGCGCTCCAGCGCAGATTCAAACTCATAGTCCGACGCTACCTCGCCCAGACCGCATTGGCGGCCGATGGCGGCAAAGTAGTCGGCCTGCGCGGTGCTTACGCTGTAGGGCGGCTGAATGTGCAGCACCGAGCCTTCACCGTACTGCGCGCGGGCGCGCTGCAGCAGCTCGTGCCGGAACGGCGGCTGTCCCCAGTGCGCGGGCGACAGCAGCAGCGAGATGGGGTATGGCACGGCCTGCGCCAGCTGGGCGAACACTTTGTCCTGAAACGCGGCAAACGGCTGCGCGCCCACCGACTCGGCCTGCAGCGGAAACTCAGGCGCGAAGCCTGCGGCACTGAGCAGGCGGTTGGCCTCGCTCTCTGTCAGGCGCAGGTAGCGTGTGCAGGCCACCACGCGGTCGCGCGAGCGGGGGTTGGGCACCGAGATGCCGTTGCGCCAGTTGTTCACCGCCTCGCGGCTCAGGCCGATTTCGGTGGCAACGCCCGAGGCGCTGGCGCGGATGCGGCGCATGTAGATCGACAGCAAGTCGGCAAAGGAATCGGTGGCCATGAACTAAAGAGGCAAGAGACGGCTGAAGGCGGGCGGCAACGGAAACCACTGAGCGCCAGAAAAGAGACTGAAAAATGATGCGGCGGTTGGCTGGCACGGATTGTCATCTGTGCCAAGCCCCCGCCGCACAAAGGCGGTGGATCAAACAGCCCAAGTCACCGAGGTTGCCAGCCAGGACCTTGGGGTTTGTTCTACCAGGCGAATTGCTGAACCAGCGGCCACGCCTTCACGCAGCCCAGTCCACACGCCACCAGCACCGGGCTGTACAGCACCAGCGCACCCACCACCGACATCAACCAGCCCGGCTCTTCGTCGCCGCCGTCTTCCGCCGGTTTCGCTTCCCCGCTCTCCCCTCTTTTGTCTTGCGTGGATTTGCCATCGTCCTTGCCCGATTCGCCCGTCATCTCCTGCACCAGCATCACCACAACGATCATGAGCGATGCGCCCAGCACCGCCAGGTAGGCGTACTGCAGAGCAACTTGCTCCAGCGGATAGAAATACCCCGCCAGCACCACCGCAGGCAGCAGGTAGAAGGCGTGCATCTGCAGCCGGTACCAGGGGATGCCCTCTGCGGGCTTTTCCAATGCGCCCATCACCATGTGGTGGGTCAAAGCGCCCACTACAAAGATCAGCCCGCCCCACCATTCGATGTGCGTCAGCATGTGGGGTTACCCACGGGCCATGACGGTGGCAGGGCTGCCGTTGTCGTCATTGCCGTCGTTGTTGTTGTTATCGCCGCCCGCATCGCTGTCATCGTCGTCGCCCCCCTTGATGTCCTTGTACTCGCTGAGCATGTAGGCCAGCGGCAGCACCACCGCCAACACCAGCCCCAGGCCCAGCCACAACCACAAGCCTTTGAACAGCAGCACGGTGACGACCGTAAAAACGAAGGCGTGCAGCAATCCCTTGAGCCCGGCACGCAGCAGCACCACGGCAATCAGCCCCTGAACGGGCGATGTGCCGCTGCCGCGCATGGCCTTGGCAAAGTCGACTATGGCCTCGACGGCCTCCTGGGCCTCGCGCTTGCGCTCGGCCTCTTGCCTGCGCAGCTGGGTGACGGAGATGGGCTTGGCGGGGTCTTTGGAGCAGGCGTAGTCGGCGTCCTCATCGGTTTCATCGCCTTCATCCGCGTCGCCCGTTTCGCTGTGCTGGGTCTTGGGCTCCACCACGGGCTGCCACTGCGGGTTCTTGTCAAAGAAGGCCTTGCGGGACACCCATTGCCCTGCATCGAAATGCATGCGCTCGGTCTCGCCCACCTGGTCGTAAAACACTTCCAGCACTGCCGCCTGCAGGCCGCGGGCAAACAGCGCCTCCAGCGCACGCAGGGGCAGGTCGTCCGTGGTACCGGTGTCAAACCGCAGCGTCAGGCGATGGGGCTCGGCAAACACCTCCTGGTTGAACCAGTCAGCGTCCCACAGCGCGTCCAGGTCCACGCCACCGAGCTTGTCGGCCCAGCGCTGGGCCTGCTCGGTATTGCCTGCCGCCAGGTACTGGTAGACCAGCTGACCCAGCTTGAGCTTGATCGGGTCTTCAAAATAGAGCTGCAGGGTGTGGGTGTTCTGGGACATGGGTCAGTGGATATGAGTGGCGAAAGCAGTGGTATGAAAAGGCGGCCATTGGTATGTGACGATTGTTGTTGGCCGCGCAGCGGCTGTCCCTCGCGGGCTTGTCCATGGCGCGGCGTGTTGGCTTGACAAAACGTCCACCGCCGACGAGTCACCCGCGTTACCGGAGGCGCAAAACCTTCATGCATACTCAAAAGCCCGGGCCCGGCGCGGGCAGCCTGTCAACACCGGCTGCCACCCGCCGCCAGCGCCCCGGTCAAGCAACCCCATAAAACCGGAGGGAAAACACCATGCGATTCGATACACGCTTTTGCGCACTTTTGTCTGGAGCCACGCTGACACTGCTGGCCCCCTTGGCCCCTGTCGCAGCGCAGACCGATAGCAACGCCGCCAACACGCCCCAGGCCCGCGCTGCTGCAGCCCGCGCGGCAGCGGCCAACCCACCGGCCCCCAGCTTTGGCGGCCCGCGCGAGAAGCTGGTGGTGGCCATGCCCAAGACCTACGCCAAAAGCGAAACCATGCTGCTGTGGGGCGACTACTTCAACCACCTGGCGCGCTGCGGCAATATTGATCTGCAAAACATCCAGGGCGAATCGCTGGAGAAGAGCACCAACATCGATGTGCTGGGCGAAAAGGAACTGATCGACAGCCTTCTCACCGGCAAGGCGCAACTGGCGCAGGTCAACCCCGGCCTGGTGCCGCAATTGGTGGGCGCTGGCCAGCCCGCACCGTTTGGCGTGCCCGGCAACAAGGCCAGCGGCAAGCGCAACTCGTACACGCTGATCCTGATCTCGCGCGTGGACAGCCCCTTTACCCAGCCCAAGGACCTGATCGGCAAGAAGATTGCGCATTCCACACCCACGTCCAACTCCGGCAACCTGGCGCCGCGCGCCCTGTTCCCGGCGCTGGGACTGCTGCCGGACCAGAACTACGAGGTGGTGTTCTCCAACGGGCACGAGCGTTCTGTGACTGGCGTGATGCACGGCTTTTACCCCGCTGCCGCCGTGGCCAGCGACCTGTACCAGCGCATGGTGCTCAAGGGTGACGTGAAGGGCTCCAGCATCCGCACGCTGTGGGAAAGCCCGCCTTTCATGACCGAAACCTGGACCATGGGCAAGGACGTGTCGGCTGACCTGCAAAACCGCGTGAAAAAATGCTCGTACAGCTACAGCTTCTCGCCGAAACTGCGCCAGTTGCTGCCGGGTAACGACACTTTCTTGCCCATCAACTTCGAACGCGACTTTGCGACCGTGATGGAGGTCTACAACAAGACCCAGGCGGCCAAGGGTAAATAAGCCCCTGGTCTGCCCCCCCGGTGCACCCCGCAGCCATCCAGGGGGCAAGGCTGACACCGGCGCGGCGGTCTGCGTGGTAAGTTGTGGCAGGCCCTTTCCACCCCACCTTGCCGGAGAAGCCCGTTGATCGCCCTTGCCACGGCCCTTGGCCGTTTTGTGCTTCGTAACCTGTTGTCGTTTGTGCTGATCTGCAGCGTGCTGCTGCTTGCGCAGTGGGGCTGGGCGCAGTGGCGGGCGTGGCAAGACCTGCGCACCGAGACCGCGCAGCTCACGGCCGCGCAGGCCGCGCTGTCGGGCCATATTGACGAGCAAACCACCGCCAGCCGCCAGCGCACTGCCGGCATGGTATCGGCCCCGCTGGCCGTGCTGACAGAACGTGTTCAAACTCTGGACGAGCGCCTGCGCAGCAAGCAGCAAGCGCGCGAGGGCCTCAAGGGCGTGGTGCTTCTGGACCCCGAACGGACGCCTTTTGTACAAGCGCAGCTGGAGGCCTTGCGCCTGGATGTGGACATCAAGCTGCTGCAACAAGAACGCGCCTACGTGCAAGAACTTCGCTGGCGCCTGCAGGCCACCCAGAGCGCCGAACTACAGCGCGCCGACCTGGAGCGGATGCGCCAGGAGCACGAGCGGCTGTATGCGCTGTGGCAGGCCGTGCAGGCCGAGCGGCAGGCGCTGTTGGAGAGCCACCCCATCAAATGCCGCCTCCCCGTGGCGTCGCCCGAACGCACAGCCTGCGAGGACTTGCGCCAACAACAGGCAGCCCTGCTGGCCGCCAACCAGCGCGCCGCGGCCGACCACGCTGCCCAGCGCACCCGGGTGCAACAGACGGCCGCCACACCCGCGGCGCTGGGCGAATTTGAGCCCCACCAGGCACCGCTGCAGTCACTGGCACACACGCTGCAGGCCCGCCAGGCCGCGCTCATCAGCGAACAGGCCCAGCACTGGGCCAGCCGCCTGGCCGTGCCGGTGCAGCAGGTGGTGCCCACGGCGCTACTTATCTTGCTGGGCATCGTGCTCACGCCGCTGGGCATCAAGGCAGTGATGTACTTTGTGATGGCGCCCCTGGCCCAGCGCCGCCCGCCCGTGCGCCTGCTGCCACACACCGTGGGCGCGGTTTCGCTGGTGCCCGGCCCCTCTGCGGTATCGCATGAGGTGAGCGTGGACCCGGACCACGAACTGCTGGTGCACCCCGAGTTCTTGCAAAGCACGGCGGTGCAGGGCGAGAAGGACACCTGCTGGCTGTTCAGCACGCGCTACCCGTTCACCAGCCTGGCATCGGGCATGGTGGCGCTGACCCGCGTGCGCACGCAGCAGACGGCGCACTACGTGGTATCGGCCACGCAAGACCCGCACAGCGAGATCGGCATGCTGCACCTGCCCCCAGGCGCCGCCCTGGTGATGCAACCACACAACCTGGTCGGTGTGCTGCAGCGCCGGGGTGAGCCGGTGCGCATCACGTCGCACTGGCGGCTGGGCAGCCTGCATGCGTGGCTGACGCTGCAGCTGCGCTACCTGGCGTTTCATGGCCCAGCGCAGCTCATCGTGCAGGGCTGTCGTGGTGTGCGGGTGGAACGCGCCGACCAGGGCCGCAACATCCAGCAGGCCGCCACCATTGGCTTTAACGCCAACCTGGCCTACACCACCCGGCGCAGCGACACGTTTGGCGCGTATCTGCTGGGCAAGCAGGGGCTGCTGAATGACAGCTTTCACGGAGCAGACGGGTTTTATGTGTATGAGGAAATGCCGCACACGCAGGTGAAGGGCGGGCGGGCGCGAAGGGGGTTGGAGGGGGTGGCGGATTCGCTGCTGAAGGTGTTTGGGATTTGAGGTAGTTGGCGACCTGTCTCCGTTGTCTCCCCCCGTGCGCTCCACTGAGCCTGTCGAAGCCTGGGCGCCGCACGTCAACAGCCCCTCGGCGGGGTCAGGCCAAACGGGTTGGGTCTGAGGGATGTTGATGTTGAAGTGTTTTTGGCCGCTAGCGCTTGCCTGTAAAGCGCTGATAGCTATTGTTTTTATAGTTATCGAGTTGCGCTCCGACCGTTCGGTCTGAGCCTGTCAAAGCCTGGGCCAGTGCGCTGATCTGGCCGCATGCCCACTTGAAGGGCGGAGGCCGGTGTGTGCGCCCGGCGGCGAAGTAACTTTCTCTTGCCTCGCCAAAAGAAAGTTACTTGCATGCCGGGCGACTCCCGGCCTCCGCCCTCAACACGAGCATGCCCTCCCAACCAGCACACCCCAGCTTCGACGGGCTCAGCCCGAACGGCCAAGGGGTGTGCCCCCCTTCAACGAACTCTTTCCCAGCGGCCCGGTAGAGCGTGGCTCCGCAGCTGCCTCGTTACAATGCTGCGATGCACAACCCGCAACACCCCCTCTTGCACTCCCCAGGCAGCAGCCGGTGCAAGCTGTTGCCACGCGGGTATTTCTGCTCCGTCACGCCGCCATAGCGCAAGCCACGCGCAATGGTTCAGGCCGCGCTCAGCCCCACATGAGCCGCGACCACCCTGCCTTTTCCATTCATTTTTGACGCGCCCTTTGCCCCGCACTTTTGCGCGGCGCTGCGTGCGCGTTGCGTCATTTTTTCTGTTCGATTGCCTATGAACTTCTCTTCTTTGCGCCAGACATGGCTTTTTAATATCCGGGGCGACGTGCTTGCCGGGCTGGTGGTGGCGCTGGCGCTGATTCCCGAGGCGATTGCGTTTTCCATCATTGCGGGGGTAGACCCCAAGGTGGGGCTTTATGCCTCGTTCAGCATTGCGGTGGTGATTGCATTTACCGGCGGGCGCCCCGGCATGATCTCGGCTGCCACGGGCGCGATGGCGCTGGTGATGGTGACGCTGGTCAAGGACCACGGCCTGCAGTACCTGCTGGTGGCCACGCTGCTGACCGGGGTGCTGCAGATCGTGGCGGGCGTGCTCAAGCTGGGGGCCCTGATGCGTTTTGTGTCGCGCTCTGTCGTCACCGGGTTTGTGAACGCGCTGGCGATTTTGATCTTCATGGCGCAGCTGCCCGAGCTGACCAATGTGGGCTGGCAGGTGTATGCCATGACTGCAGCGGGCCTGGCCATCATCTATGGTCTTCCGTACATCACCAAGGCCGTGCCGTCGCCGCTGGTCACCATCGTGGTGCTGACGGGTGTATCGATGGCCATTGGCCTGGACATTCGCACCGTGGGTGACATGGGCGAGCTGCCTAGCAGCTTGCCTGTGTTCTTGCTGCCTGATGTGCCGCTGACGCTACAGACGCTGTGGATCGTGCTGCCCTACTCGGCCACGCTGGCCGTGGTGGGCCTGCTCGAATCGATGATGACGGCGTCCATCGTGGACGAGTTGACCGACACCCCGAGCAACAAAAACCGCGAATGCGTGGGCCAGGGAGTGGCCAACATTGCCACCGGCTTTATCGGCGGCATGGCGGGCTGCGCGATGATTGGCCAGTCGGTCATCAACGTGAAGTCGGGCGGGCGCGGGCGGCTGTCTGCGCTGGTGGCGGGCGTTTTTCTGCTCATCCTGGTGGTGTTTCTGGGCCCCTGGGTCAAGCAGATCCCCATGGCTGCACTGGTGGCGGTGATGATCATGGTGAGCATTGGCACCTTCAGCTGGGACTCGGTGCGCAACCTGCGCCAGCACCCGCCCAGCTCGTCCATCGTGATGATCGCCACCGTGGTGGTCACCGTGTCCACGCATGACCTGGCCAAGGGCGTGTTTGTGGGTGTGCTGCTGTCAGGCATCTTCTTTGCGCACAAGGTGGGCCGCGTGCTGCGCGTGGACCGCAGCAGCGAAGACGAGGGCCGCACGCGTGTGTATGGCGTGGTGGGCCAGGTGTTCTTTGCATCGTCTGAAGCGTTTTTGGCCGCGTTCGACTTCAAGGAAGTGGTGCCCAAGGTGCGCATTGACGTGAGCCGCGCACACTTTTGGGACATTACCGCAGTGAGTGCGCTCGACAAGGCCGTGCTCAAGTTCCGCCGCGAGGGCACCGAGGTTGAAGTGGTCGGCATGGACCAGGCCAGCGCCACGCTGGTAGACCGTTTTGCCATACACGACAAGCCCGGCGCCGTTGAAAAGCTGATGCACTGATGGATGAATCACAACCCGGAGACACACCCATGAACAAGGTATACGCCTGCATTGACGGCCTTGCGGCCACCGCCGCCGTGATCGACTGGGCCGCGTGGTCGGCACTGCGGTTGAACGTGCCGCTGGAACTGCTGCACGTGCTGGAGCGCACACCTGAGGCCCTGCCACCCGTGGGCGACTACAGCGGCGCCATCGGCCTGGGCGCGCAGGAGCTGCTGCTCAAGCAACTGAGCACGCTGGACGAAGAGCGAAGCAAGATCGCACAAGAGGCAGGCCGCCAGATGCTGGTGCAGGCCAGCGCCCGGGCCTCCGCCGCTGGCGTTGCGCAGGTGGACAGCCGCATGCGCCACGGCGACCTGGCAGACACCGCACTGGACCTGGAGCCCGACGCCCGCCTGTTTGTACTGGGCGAGCACTACCGCGCCAGCGGTGCCCGCAAGCTCCACTTGGACCACCACGTGGAGCGCGTGATCCGCGCCGTGAAGCGCCCGGTGTTGGTGGCCACGGCGGACCAGTTTGTGGCGCCCGAGCGTTTTGTGGTGGCCTACGACGGCAGCGCCACCGCGCGCAAGACGGTGGAAACCGTGGCGCGCAGCCCCCTGCTCAAGGGCCTGCCCGCGCTGCTGGCCATGGCGGGCGCCGACACCCCGGCCGCCCATCAGCAGCTGCAAGAGGCCCAGCAGATTCTGCAGACCGCCGGTTTCATCGCCGACGTGACGCTGCTGTCCGGCGAGCCGGAAACCGCGCTGCCCGCCTTGCTCAAAACCCAGGGCGCCGCCCTGCTGGTGATGGGCGCCTACGGCCATTCGCGCATTCGCCAGCTGATTGTGGGCAG
Organism: uncultured Gammaproteobacteria bacterium; assembly: GCA_947085645.1. GTDB lineage: Bacteria > Pseudomonadota > Gammaproteobacteria > Burkholderiales > Burkholderiaceae_C > Acidovorax. The sequence goes on along the minus strand of CAMTXG010000028.1, from coordinate 43,377 downwards.
CACCACGACCACGCTGCTGCGGGTGAGCGAGGTGCCGGTGCTGATCCTGCGCTGAGGCGTTGCAGCTTCCTGCATCGGCCCCGACCCCGGCCCCGCGCCGGGGCATGGCATCAATATCATTTTGATAGCTGCTAGCGCTTGATGGATAAGCGCTAGAGGCCAAAATTATTCAAATTTTTTGGACCTGCACGTGTGCCCGCACCTGCAGCTCCATCAACCGCGTCTGACCTTCGCACGCGCTCTGGGTCCCGCGCGCCCCGGTCTTGTCGGCGACCCGTGCGCCAGCCTCTTCCGCCTCTCCAGCCCCACCACTGGCCGACAGGCGCTGCCAGCGCGCTCCTACATCGGGCTGCGGGCAGGCTGCCTACATTCAGTCACAAGAGAGCCATGTTCACACCACATCACCACAACACGCAGCCGTCTGCCAAAGCCTACAGACAGCAGCCTTAGCCTCAGGAGAAAGACCCATGCGCATTTACCGCCCACCCCTTCGCCATTCACCCTGGCCGCTGCTGATGGGTGCTGCAGCGTTGATGGCGGTGCTGGCGCTGTCTGCCTGCTCCACGCCGCGCACGCCCGACGGCATCAAGGCAGTCAGCGGGTTTGATGTGGACCGCTACGCCGGGCACTGGCATGAAGTGGCGCGCATCGACAACTCGTTTGAACGGGGCCTCACCCAGGCCACTGCCACCTACACGCGCAATGCAGACAACACCATCAAGGTCGTCAACCGGGGCTACGACCCCGTGCGCAAGGAATGGAAAGAGGCCGAAGGCACCGCCCGTTTTGTGGGCGAACCCGAACGCGCGGCGCTGAAGGTGTCGTTCTTCGGGCCGTTCTACGGCGGCTACAACGTGGTGGCGCTGGATGAAAACTACCAGTGGGCCATGGTGATTGGGTCGAACAAAGACTATCTGTGGATCCTGTCGCGCACACCCACCCTGCCCTGGCATGTGCGCGAACACTTGCTGGAGCGTGCCCGGGCCATGGGTGTGGACGTGAGCAAGATTGTGTTCGCGCCATCGGCGGGCGAGCAGCACGCCAGGCAGACTGTGCGCACCTGAAATAAGTTCGGCTGCGTTCAGATGGGTTGTGACCAACACGCCGTGGGCTTGGCACCAGGCATAGACCCCGCCAAACACTACACTATTGATAGCTACTAGCGCTTTACCATCAAGCGCTAGAGGCCAATTTCATCAAAATTTCAGACCAGGTGTGGCACGGTAGCCGCTGCCACCAGCTTCTGGGTGTACGGGTGCTTGGGCGTTTCCATCACCTCGGTGACAGTGCCGCTTTCCAGCACCTCGCCGTCTTTCATCACCAGCACGTCGTGCGCCATGGCGCGGATCACATCGACGTCGTGGGTGATGAGGAGGTAGCTCAAACCCTTTTCCTTTTGCAGGCGCTGCAGCAGCCCCAGCACCTGCTGCTGAATGGTCACGTCGAGCGCGCTGGTGGGCTCGTCCAGCACCAGCACCTGCGGCTCAATGATGAGCGCGCGCGCAATGGCCAGGCGTTGGCGCTGACCGCCCGAGAACTCGTGCGGGTAGCGCTCCAGCAAGCGCGGGTACTGGTCTTCGGCCAGGCCCACTTCGGCCAGTGCAGCCTGCACCCGCACGCGCCGTTCATCAACGCCCAGGGCGGGTTCATGCACCTTGAGGCCTTCGCCCACTATTTCTTCGACCGTGAGCCGTGGCGATAGCGATGAGAACGGGTCTTGAAACACCACCTGCACCCGTCGGCGCAGTTGCTGGTTGGCTGGGGTGTTGCGCATGGCCGGTTGCTGCCACGCCTGGCCGCCCACCTGCAACTCACCGGCATACGGCAGCAGGCCGAGGATGGCCTGGGCCAACGTGGACTTGCCCGAACCCGATTCGCCCACCACGCCCAGCGTTTGCCCGGGCAGAAGTTGCAGACTGGCGCCCTGCACCGCCACAAACTCACCCTTCTTGAACCACCCGCGCACCCCCGGCAACGGCGTGGGGTACACCACCCGCAGGTCTTTGCACAACACCACCGGGGCGGTGCCCCCAGGTGGGTCGGCCTCGACCACATCGCGTTTGGGCTGGCTGGCTATCAGGCGGCGGGTGTAGGCGTGCTGAGGGTTGCCAAACACATCGGCCACCGGGCCTTGCTCTACCAGCACGCCCTGCTCCATCACCGCCACACGGTCGGCAAAACGGCGCACCAGGTTCAGGTCGTGCGTGATCAGCAGCACGGCCATGCCGGTCTGGCGCTGCAGGTCACTCAACAGGTCCAGGATCTGGCCGCGCAAGGTCACATCCAGCGCGGTGGTGGGCTCGTCGGCCAGCAGCAGCTTGGGTGCGCTGGCAAGGGCCATGGCGATCATGGCGCGCTGGCGCTGACCGCCGCTGAGCTGGTGTGGAAAACTGTTGGCGCGGCGCGCGGGCTCGGGGATTCCGGTTTTGGCCAGCAGCTCGATAGCGGCCTGCGCGCACTGGGCGCCGGTCAGGCCCTGCTTGAGCTGCAGGATCTCGGCGATCTGCATGCCAATGGTCATCAGAGGGTTGAGCGCGGTCATGGGCTCCTGGAACACCATGGCAATGTCGCCACCCCGCACGCCGCGCATCTCGCGCTCGGTCAGCGCCAGCAGATCGCCCCGCCCTTGCAGCATCGCCTTGCCGGTGATGGCGGCATTGCCCGCCAGCCGCAGCAGGCTCAGCGCGGTGATAGTTTTACCCGAGCCGGATTCGCCCACCAGAGCGAGCTTTTCACCGGCCGCGATGCTGAAGTTGACGCCCCGCACCACCTCTTTGGAGCCAAAGCGAACATGCAGATCCTGCACCTGCAACAACGGAGTATTGGCCGATGGGTTCACTGGTCGGCCTTTCGGGGGTCGAGGGCGTCGCGCAAGGCATCACCCATGAAGGTCAGCAGCAGCAAGGTGGTTACCAACACCGCAAAGGTGGACAGAGAAATCCACCACGCATCAATGCTGTTCTTGCCCTGGCTCAGCAACTCGCCCAGCGACGGCGTACCCGGCGGCACGCCCAGGCCCAGAAAATCGAGCGACGTCAGCGCCAGAATGGCCGCGCTCATGCGAAACGGCAAGAACGTGACCACGGGCGTCAGGCTGTTGGGCAGGATGTGGCGCCAGATGATCTGCGCATTGCCAACGCCCAGGGCGCGAGCAGCCTTCACGTAATCAAGCTGGCGGTTGCGCAAAAACTCGGCCCGCACATAGTCCGACAGCCCCATCCAGCCGAACAGCGACAACAGCACCAGCAGCAGCGCAATGCTGGGCGCAAACACCGCGCTGAAGATGATGAGCAAATAAAGCTCGGGCATGGAGCCCCAGATCTCGATGAAACGCTGAAAGGCCAGGTCCGTCTTGCCACCAAAAAAGCCCTGGATGGCGCCGGTGACCACGCCCAGAAACACGCCCGTCACGGTCAGCGCCAACGCAAATAGCACGCTCACCCTAAACCCGTACAGCAGTTGCGCCAACAGGTCACGCCCCCGGTCATCGGTGCCCAGCCAGTTGTCGCCCGTGGGTGCCGAGGGGTTGGGCGACTTGGCAAAGTAGTTCAGCGTGTTGGGGCCGTACGGGTTGATGGTGTACAGCGCCCAGTTGCTGCCTTCGCTCAGCCGCTGCTTGATGAAGGGGTCGAGGTAGTCAGTGGGGGTTTCAAAGTCGCCGCCAAAGGTCTTTTCGGGGTAGTCCTTGAGCATGGGGAAGTACGTCTGCCCCTCGTAGCGCACCACCAGCGGCTTGTCGTTGCTGACCAGTTCGGCGCACAGGCTGACGAGCACCAGAGTGCAGAAGATCAACAGGCTCCAGTAGCCCAGGCGGTTGCGCTTGAAGCGCAGCCAGGCGCGGCGCGAGGGGGACAGGGAAACAGGGGCAGCGTTTGTCATGCCGGTCAAGCTGCGTCTTTCAGGAGCAAAGCCTTGCTGTATTGCAAGAACTCATCGAGGTGGTTTTGAATGATGGACACCGTGATCGGCAATTGCAGTGCCTGATAGTCATGCACCGCAATGTTCCGAAACCCGACCATGCGCTTGAGCGCATCGGCCAGTGTGGGCTCGATCCAGTGCCCGTGGGCCAACAGCGTGAACACGTCGCGTGCGCTCTGTGGCACACCCAGCCGCTCACGGCGCACCAGATGCTGCCCCATGTCCAGCGCCGCCTCGCAGGCGCGCTGAATGTTCAGGATGGCGGCGTCCTGGCGCGTGAAGTCGGTGGCAAACGTGTCGGGGCCGCGCAGATACTCTTCGCGCGCCCGGCCCACGCAGCGCTCAATGGTGGCGGCCTTGTTGACCAACACGTCATCGGCCATACACGCTCCCTCGCTGTGCGATGTCTTCGAGCAGTCCGGCACGGGCGGTGTCCAGTGCGGTTTTTTCACTCAGGATGGCGCTTTCGAACAAGGCGGCCTGACTGTCCAGAGCCCACCAGCGCGCGCCGCCGGTAATGATCTGGTACTGCAGCACCGTGGATGCTGCCCGCAAGTCCACCAAATCCACCGCGCAGCCCGCCATATCGGCCAGCTCGCCAGACAAGTCCCACAGCGCCAACACATCGGCGTAGCCTGCCACCAGCACGGCCACATCCAGATCACTGTCGTCTGTGGCCTGCCCCTGAACGCGGCTGCCAAAACCGTAAACCGCCAGCAGGCCAGGCAGCGCCGCGCGCAAAAACTGGACCACCCTTTCGGCGGTGCCGGGAGTTAGATCGTGGATAGCGGACATAGGAATCAGGGCAGCCACTGCGTCAATCAAACTTCACGCGGGGGTCTACCCACACATAACAAAGATCGCTGACCAGCTTGGTCACCAGCCCAATCAGCGTGAAGAAGTACAGCGTGCCCAACACCACGGGGTAGTCGCGGCGGATGACACTTTCGTAACTGAGCAGGCCCAGGCCGTCGAGCGAAAACAAAGTCTCGATGAGCAATGAGCCCGCAAAGAATGCCCCGATGAACGCAGCAGGAAACCCGGTGACGATAGGAATGAGTGCGTTGCGGAACACGTGCTTCCACAGCACCTGCCGCTCGCTGAGGCCCTTGGCGCGGGCGGTCAACACGTATTGCTTGCGGATCTCTTCCAGAAACGCATTCTTGGTCAGCATGGCGGTCACCGCAAAACTGCCCAGCACCATGGCCGTGACGGGCAGCGTGATGTGCCACAGGTAGTCCACGATGCGCGCACCCCAGCTCAGCTCGTCCCAGTTGGCCGAAGTCAACCCACGCAGGGGGAACCACTGCAGCTGCCCGCCAAAAATGACCAGCAGCGCCACGCCCAACACAAAGCCGGGGATGGCGTAGCCCACCAGAATGAGCAGCGTGGTCACCAGGTCAAACCGTGAACCGGCACGCACGGCCTTGGCTACGCCGAGCGGAACGGCAACGAGGTAGCTGATGAAGAAAGTCCACAGACCCAGGCTGATGGACACGGGCAGCTTCTCGATGATGAGCTGCCACACGTCCTTGTTCTGGAAAAAGCTCTTGCCCAGATCAAAACGCGCGAACTGGCCGAGCATTTGAAAGAAGCGTTCGTGGGCGGGCTTGTCAAAGCCGTAGAGGGCCTTGATCTGCTCCACCCGCTTGGGGTCTACGCCTTGCGACCCACGGTAGCTCAGCCCGCCGCCTTCGGCACCACCACCGCCCGCACCCGCCTTGGCCTCGGCCATGTATTGCTCTACCGGGCCACCAGGCACAAACTGGATCACCACAAAGGTCAGCAGCAGCACGCCGAACAAGGTGGGCAGCATGAGCAGGATGCGCTTGAGGATGTAGGCAAACATGGGCGAGGTGAGGAGTTCGTAGGGCGGCTACTTCTTGTCGGGAGCGGTCTGCGGTGGCACCCGTGCCCACCAGGTGTCGATAACCCAGCCTTCACCACTTGAGTACGGCGGCACCACGTCGGGCTTGGCCAGGCGCCAGGCGTTGAAGGCCATGCGGTGGGTACCCGCCGTCCACTGCGGAATCAGGTAATGGCTGTGCGCGATGATGCGCTCCAGTGCGTGACAGGCGGGCAGCAATTGCGCTTCGGTTTTGGCAGAAGTCATGGCCTTGATCATGGCGTCCACGGCCCGGTTCTTGACCCCGGGGAAGTTACCCGAGTCTTCCGTATCGGCGGCCTGGCTGCCGAACATGTCGGCAAACTCCTGGCCGGGGTTGTTGGTGCCCTGGTAGGCCAGCGAGGTGATGTCAAAGTCAAACTTTTGAAGCCGCTGCTGGTACAGCGCAAAGTCCACCGAGCGAAAACGCATCGTGATGCCGATTTTCTCCAGGTTGCGCATCCATGGCGTGATGGTGCGTACACCGCCTTCGTTGCTGTCCATGTATTCGAGCACCATGGCCTCGCCCTTGGCATTGCGCAGCACACCGCCCTGCACCTCCCAGCCAGCCTCTTTGAGCAGCGCCTGCGCCCGGCGCAAATTGGCGCGCAGGGATGAGTCGCCGTCGGTGCGTGGCGGCACTGTCATGGGGCCAAAGGCAGCGGCGGGGATGTCATTGCGGTAGGGCTCCATCAACGCCAGTTCTTCAGCAGATGGAGAGCCCTTTGTCTCGCAAGCGGTATTGCCAAACAAGCCGTTGACCCGCTGGTAGGCGCCATAGAACAGCTGGCGGTTCATCCACTCATAGTCCATGGCCAAGCCCAGTGCCTCGCGCACGCGGGCGTCCTGCAGCAGGGGCCGGCGGGTGTTGAGCACGTAGCTCTGAAACCCCGATGGCAGCTTGTGCTGGAACTCGCCCTTGACCAGCTCGCCGGTGTCAAACTTCTTGCCGGTCACGCGACGGGCCCAGTCGCCTGCGCTAAAAAAGCGCATCAGGTCGAATTCGCCCGCCTTCAGTGCCTCCAGCCGCGCGGTGCTGTCCTTGTAGATCTTGACCAGCACGCGGTCGAAATTGGCGGTGCCTTTGCGCACGTTCAGGTCACGGGCCCAGTACTGCGGGTCGCGCACATAGGTGATGTCCTTGCCAAAACGCACGGGGCCAATCTTGTAAGGGCCGCTGCCGATGGGGATGTCCATCACCACCTGATCAAACGGCTTGGCCTTGCCGTTTTCCACACCCCAGTCGCGGCTGAACACGGGCAAGCCGCCGACGGTCAATGGCAGCTCGCGGTTGGGTTGCTTGAACCGGTAGCGCACGGTACGGTCGTTCAGCACGTCTACCCCTGCCACGTCGATCAAGGTGGTTTTGTAGGCGGGCGAGGTGAACGGGCCCACCAGGGTGTCGTAGCTGTGTTTCACGTCCTGCGCCAGCACGGGTTTGCCGTTGTGAAACCGCGCTTCGGGCCTGAGGCGAAAGGTGACAGACAGGCCATCGGCCGACACATCAACGTCTTCTGCCAGCAAGCCATAACCCGTAGCAGTTTCGTCCATGGCGCCCACCAGCAAAGAGTCGAACATCAGGCTCGACAGGTACGCAGGCGCGTTGCCCTTGATGGTGAACGGGTTGTATTTGTCAAACGTGGACGTGCGCAGGTTGCTCACCAGCCGTAGCTCGCCGCCCTTGGGGGCGTCAGCGTTGACGTAGTCGAAATGTGCAAACCCGGCGGGGTACCGAGGCTCGCCCCACAGAGCATATGCATGCGCGGCCCACGCCGGACCAGCACAACCCAACAGCAGAAAAGTCAGCCAATACCGCATGCGACAATTCTGCACTACGTCGGTGGCGCCACCGCAGAGCCTGTGGGGATTTCCCCGCACACCGGTCGGCTGCCACATTCCACGCCAATTCCTCGCATTCCTCAGGAGAAGAACAATGGGTTTTCTGACCGGCAAAAAGCTGCTCATCACGGGCGTGCTGTCCAACCGCTCCATCGCTTACGGCATCGCCAAGGCCTGTCACGCACAAGGCGCTGAGCTGGCTTTCAGCTACGTGGGCGACCGCTTCAAGGACCGCATCACCGACTTTGCTGCCGAGTTCAACTCCACGCTGATCTTTGACTGCGATGTGGGCAGCGACGAGCAGATCGAGCGCATGTTTGCAGACCTGGCCCAGGTGTGGCCCAAGTTCGACGGTTTTGTGCACAGCATCGGCTTTGCCCCTCGCGAAGCCATTGCCGGTAACTTTCTGGACGGCCTGTCGCGCGAAGGCTTTCGCATTGCGCACGACATCAGCGCGTACAGCTTCCCGGCCATGGCCAAGGCCGCGCTGCCGCACCTGAACGACAAGTCGTCGCTGCTGACGCTGAGCTACCTGGGCGCGCTGCGCTCCATCCCCAACTACAACACCATGGGCCTGGCCAAGGCCAGCCTGGAAGCCAGCGTGCGATACCTGGCCGAGGCCGTGGGCCGCACCGAAGACGGTCGCAGCATCCGCGCCAACGGCATCAGCGCAGGCCCCATCAAGACGCTGGCCGCCAGCGGCATCAAGGATTTTGGCAAGCTGCTGAGCCGCGTGGCCGATGCCTCGCCCCTGCGCCGCAACGTGACGATTGAAGACGTAGGCAATGTGGCGGCGTTCCTGCTGTCCGACCTGGCCTCGGGCATGACGGCCGAGATCACTTACGTGGACGGCGGCTTCAGCCAGACCGCAGGCCTGAGCGCCGACCAGGTCTGATTGCAGCAGAAATTTAGGTCAAAATAGGCTCTAGCGCTTGCTGGATAAGCGCCATAAGCTATATATTTAATAGCAAATGCTCCGCAGACGCTGTCTGGTTTGGCTGGCCTGCCTACCCTGTTTGGCGATAGCTGCGCTGCCAGCACACGCGGTGGACGCACCTGCGCTGCTTCTCGCCAATGTGTACCGCCCCGGCATGCCGCTGGCGGACTACTGGGTGAGCGAAAAGTACGACGGAGTGCGCGGCTACTGGGACGGCCGCACGCTGCGCACGCGCGGCGGCGAAACGGTGGCGGCACCGGCCTGGTTCACGGCGGGCTGGCCCGACACGCCCATGGACGGCGAACTGTGGGCCGGGCGCGGGCGCTTCAGCCAGGCGCAGTCCACTGCACGCACCCAGCAGGCCGACGACGCGGCGTGGCGCTCTATCCAATTCATGGTGTTTGACCTGCCACAGCAAGGCGGCAGCTTTGATGAACGGCTGCCCGCGCTCAACGCGTTGGTGCAGCGCATCGGCCAGCCCTGGGTGCAGGCCGTGCCGCAAAAGCGCGTGGCCAGCGATGCGGCTTTGCAGGCGCTGCTGCAACGCACTGTGCGCGCGGGCGGCGAAGGGCTGATGCTGCACCGGGGCAGTTCGTTCTACCGGTCTGGCCGCAGCGATGACCTCATCAAGGTCAAAACCCACGAAGACACCGAAGCCCGTGTGGTGGCACTCCTGCCGGGCAAAGGCAAACACGCCGGCCGCATGGGTGCGCTGCTGGTGGAGATGCCCAACGGCCAGCGTTTCAAGCTGGGCGCAGGGTTCACCGACGTGCAACGCGCCGACCCACCGCCGGTTGGCAGCTGGGTGACCTACCGCTTTCGCGGAACGCACGATGGCGGGTTGCCGCGGTTTGCGAGTTTTGTACGCGTGCGGCCTGACTAGTCCGTACGCTGATCCGGCAACTCCAAGAAGACGGGGCCCCACCCTGGGGCCCCGCGCGTCTGGCGAGTGTGTGCTCTTCCAGCGTTAGTTGGGCAACAGAACCTTGTCCACCACATGGATCACGCCGTTGGACTGGTACACATCGGCAATGGTCACATTGGCAGTGCCGCCTTTTTCATCGGTCAGCATGATGGTGCTGCCGCTGGCCTTGGCCGTCAGCGTGCCACCGGCCACCGTCTTGATGCTGGCCATGCCCTTGCCGTCGGAAATCATCTTGGACAGCGCTGCAGCATCCCACTTGCCAGCAACTACGTGGTAGGTCAGAACCTTGGTCAGCATAGGCTTGCTTTCGGGCTTGAGCAAGGTGTCCACCGTGCCGGCAGGCAGTGCTGTAAAGGCTGCATTGGTAGGAGCAAACACAGTGAACGGACCCGGGCCCTTGAGCGTTTCGACCAGGCCAGCGGCCTTGACGGCGGCGACCAGTGTGGTGTGGTCCTTCGAATTCACGGCGTTGTCAATGATGTCCTTGCTGGCCAGCATGGGGGCGCCGCCCACCATCACTTGCGCCATGGCAGGCACTGCAGCAGCGGCCAAGACGGCAGTCATGCCAATGGATGCAAGGCGGGCAGTAAAACGAAAGGTCATGAGAATCTCCTGAGTGTGGATGAACTGTCACCGCATGAAGAATCACGCGGCTGTCAGTCAATACGCAGGCAATCCGTTTGCGGATTCAATCGGTCAAAAAAAAATCGCTCCACAGCAAGCGCTGGGGAGCGATTTTGGGGACAGGACCTTGGGACAGGGGCTCGTTTAAAGCACCCGCAAAATCCTGGGCACAACCTTAGACATTGCGGCCGTAAGGCCCGTCATCACCTACCTGCACCAGGTTTTTAGCCGTAGCCAGGGGCTTCGGATTTTTTTCGGGTTTGGCTCGCTCGGCCACGCAGTCGGCGTAGTAGCGCACCTGCCCGTTTTCGTCTTCCACCTCCACCAGGCCGTGGATGTCGGTCTCAAAGCCCGGGCACAGCTTGGCGAACTCGCGGGCGAACTTGAGGTAGTCCACGATCTTCTTGTTGAACACCTCACCGGGGATCAGCAGCGGAATACCCGGTGGGTATGGCGTGACCAGCCCTACAGTAATGCGGCCCTCGAGCTGGTCGATCTCCACGCGGTCTGTCTGACGGTGCGCGATGTGCGCATACGCGTCTGACGGCTTCATGGCAGGCGTCAGGTCAGACAGGTACATCTCGGTCGTCAGGCGCGCGATGTCGTACTTGGCGTACATCTCATGCACGTGCTGGCAGAGGTCCTGCAAGCCCATGCGCTCGTAGCGTTTGTGCTGCTGGCAGAACTCGGGAAGGATGCGCCACATGGGCTGGTTCTTCTCGTAGTCGTCCTTGAACTGCTGCAGCGCGGTGAGCAGCGTGTTCCAGCGGCCCTTGGTGATGCCGATGGTGAACATCACAAAGAAGCTGTACAGGCCCGTCTTCTCAACCACCACGCCGTGCTCGGCCAGGTACTTGGTGACGATGGACGCTGGGATGCCCGTCTTGTCGAATTTGCCGTCCAGGTTCAGGCCAGGGGTGACGATGGTCGATTTGATCGGGTCCAGCATGTTGAAGCCGTCGGCCAGCTGGCCAAAGCCGTGCCACTTGGCGCCAGCCTTCTTGCTCTTGCTGTCGCTGCGGATGATCCAGTCTTCCGCACGGCCCATGCCTTCGTCAACCAGCTTGTCGGGGCCCCAGACCTTGAACCACCAGTCCTTCTTGCCAAAGTCGTTCTCGATCTGGCGCATCGCGCGGCGGAAGTCGAGCGCTTCCAGGATGCTTTCTTCGACCAGCGCGGTGCCGCCGGGCGGCTCCATCATGGCCGCAGCCACGTCGCAGCTGGCGATGATGCTGTACTGCGGGCTGGTGCTGGTGTGCATCAGGTAGGCCTCGTTGAAGAGGTGGCGATCGAGCTTGGTGGTCTGCGAGTCCTGCACCAGCACGTGGCTGGCCTGGCTGATACCAGCCAGCAACTTGTGGATGGACTGCGTGGCGTAGGTCACCGAGTGCTTGGGGCGCGTGCGCTTCTTGCCCATGGCGTGGTAAGTGCCATAGAAGGGGTGGAACGCGGCATGCGGCAACCAGGCCTCGTCGAAGTGCAGGTTATCCACGTAGCCATCAAGCATGCTCTTGATGGTCTCTGTGTTGTACAGAACGCCGTCGTAGGTGGACTGCGTGAGCGTGAGCACACGCGGCTTTACCTTCTTGGGGTCGACGCCCTTCAAAAGCGGGTTGGCCTTGATCTTGGCCTGGATGGCAGCAGGTTCGAACTCGCTTTGCGGGATGGGCCCGATGATGCCGAAGTGGTTGCGCGTGGGCTTCATGAACACGGGGATTGCGCCCGTCATGATGATGCTGTGCAGGATGGACTTGTGACAATTGCGGTCCACCACCACCACGTCGCCGGGCGCCACGGTGTGGTGCCACACCATCTTGTTGGATGTGGATGTTCCGTTGGTTACAAAGAAGCAGTGGTCGGCATTGAAGATACGCGCGGCGTTGCGCTCGGATTCGCCGATGGCACCGTTGTGGTCCAGCAGCTGGCCCAGTTCTTCCACCGCGTTGCACACGTCGGCGCGCAGCATGTTTTCACCATAGAACTGGTGATACATCTGGCCCACGGGGCTTTTCAGGAAGGCCACACCGCCCGAGTGACCGGGACAGTGCCAGCTGTACGAGCCGTCTTCGGCGTAATCAAGCAGCGCCTTGAAGAACGGCGGCTGCACGCTCTCCAGGTAGCTCTTGGCCTCACGGATGATGTGGCGCGCCACGAATTCGGGGGTGTCCTCGAACATGTGGATGAACCCGTGCAGCTCGCGCAGGATGTCGTTGGGCAGGTGGCGGCTGGTCTTGGTCTCGCCGTGCACATAAATAGGCACCTCAGTGTTTTTGCGACGCACCTCACCGATGAAGTTGCGCAGGCTCAGAACAATGGGGTCGAGCCCGTCTCCGCCCGTGAACTCTTCATCGTCGATAGAGAGAATGAAGGCGCTCGCCCGGCTTTGCTGCTGCGCAAACTGCGACAAGTCACCGTAGCTGGTGACGCCGACGACTTCAAAGCCCTCGGCCTCAATGGCTTGTGCCAGCGCACGAATGCCCAGGCCCGAGGTGTTCTCTGAACGATAGTCTTCATCGATGATGATGATGGGAAAGCGAAACTTCATGCGCAGCCTCCGTGCAACCGTGGCCTGCCCGGCCAAAAAACGAAATAGGCGCGAAGTGTAAGTAATAACGTTGACGCGCCTTTGAACGGCAACCCATTTGACCCAGAATGTGGTGCAGTAAACACAACCTACACGAAGAGGGGGTCTGATATGGAGGAATCCACCATGTGGTGGCTGGCGGCGGGGATCGTGGTCGTGGCAGAGATGCTTACCGGCACGTTTTATCTCCTCATGATGGCGGTCGGGCTCGTTGCTGCAGCCCTGGCGGCGCACATGGGGCTTTCGTCCGCCCTACAAATCACCGTCGCGGCACTTGTGGGCGGGGCCGCTGTCGTGGCCTGGCACTTTGCCAAGCGCAAGCGCGCAGGAGACCCCTCGCCGCGCGCTGACCGCAGCGTCAACCTTGACGTTGGTGAAACCATCCTCATCGAGGGTTGGAACGCTGACGGCACCACCACCGTGAAATACCGGGGCGCCACATGGACCGCCATCCATCGCCCCGGTGTCACGCCTTCCACCGGCATGCACCGGGTCGCCGAGCTGGTGGGAAACCGCCTGCTGGTTGACCCCATGTGAGCTTGAAGCACCTACAACTGAAAGCCGTCCATGGATAAAACATACATCGCACTCGTCATCGCCGCCATCGTGGCGGTCTTCGTCATCCGCAGCTTCAAGCAGGTTCCTCAGCAAAATGCGTGGGTGGTGGAGCGGCTGGGCAAGTACCACAGCACACTGGCACCAGGGCTCAAGCTCATCATTCCGTTCATCGATAAGGTGGCCTACAAGCACAGTCTGAAGGAAATTCCGCTGGACGTCCCCAGCCAGGTCTGCATCACGAGGGACAACACCCAACTGCAGGTGGACGGCATTCTGTACTTCCAGGTGACCGACCCCATGCGCGCGAGCTACGGCTCCAGCAACTACATCATGGCCGTGACCCAACTGGCGCAGACCTCGCTGCGTTCGGTCATCGGCAAGCTGGAGCTGGACAAGACCTTTGAAGAACGGGACATCATCAACGCCCAGGTCGTGCAGGCCATCGACGAGGCGGCGTTGAACTGGGGCGTGAAAGTGCTGCGCTACGAAATCAAGGATCTGACTCCGCCGAAGGAAATCCTGCACGCCATGCAGGCACAGATTACCGCCGAACGCGAGAAACGCGCACTCATTGCGGCCTCCGAAGGCCGCCGCCAGGAGCAGATCAATATCGCAACAGGCGAGCGGGAAGCGTTTATCGCTCGCTCTGAGGGTGAAAAGCAAGCGCAGATCAACAACGCTCAAGGTGAAGCTGCGGCCATCACCGCTGTAGCCGAAGCGACGGCGCAGGCCATAGAGCGCGTGGCAGCTGCTATCCGCCAGCCTGGCGGCGAGCAGGCCGTGCAACTCAAAGTGGCAGAGAAGGCCGTGGAGGCTTACAGCAAGGTGGCAGCAGACTCAAACACCACGCTCATCGTGCCCAGCAGCATGACCGAGGTATCTGCGCTGATCGGATCGGCCATGAAGATGGTGCAGACGCAAAAAACCGTCTGATCCACGAACCTGGCGTTTTTTGCGCCGAATTGCACAGTCTGCGGAATCGCCCCTTTTCGTATGGCTATAATCGAGGGCTTCGGAGAGGTGGATGAGCGGTTTAAGTCGCACGCCTGGAAAGCGTGTGTGGGCTAATCCCCACCGCGGGTTCGAATCCCGCCCTCTCCGCCAGATAGCCAGTATTCATGCGGGTTTCAAGAAGATCTTTTGATTTATCCACGTTTTTACCCACAGAGCAGTTTCCAAGAAATTGCGTGAAAAAATGCCCGGTTGTACCGGGCTTTTTTTTGCCCGAACGGGATGCCGGTCGGAGCGTTCGGCTTCGAACAGCCCGGGGGCGGCTTGGTTGGCCTGATGAATGGCCACGGGGCGGGCGGAGCCCGCCGTGGCCTTGCGCGGGCTGAGGGAGCCCCCTCGGGGGGCGGACGGGCAGGCCGCGCGGGCCAAAGCCGCGAAGCGGCGAGGCCCCGGGGGCGGGCGGGGGCTGGTGACCATACTGGCCGCAGGCCACTGGCTAAGGTGCTGCGCGTAGCGCCTGGCCAGAACCCCGAGCTATGCACACCAACAGGCTGGAGCGGAGGCCACTTTGCATAAGGCCTGTTTCATAAACCCGAAGGGCGCGCAGCGGTGCGGGGCACCAAGCGGAGCTTTAGCGCAGCGACTGCACCGCACTTTGTGAAATGCGGCCTTATGTAAAAGCGAAGCGGGTGGACGCAGCGGGGGTGCCACACCGTGACTCGCCGCCCTCCGGCGGCGCTGAACACCCCTCTGGAAGCCTGGCAATGGTGGTACTCCACCGTTGCCACTGACCAGCCACCCCTGCGGTGCAAATTGGGCGAAAGCGGTGATGTTGGCTGCGCAGCCACCCCGCGCGAAGCGCCGCCCTGCAGGCTGCGCAGCCAGCATGACCGCGCTGTGTGCCTGGGGAGCGCGACAGCTTGGTGCAGGTTTGCCATGGCGGTACGCCTTGGCAACTGGAGGAAAACCCCGCCGTTCGATCAGGCGCGAAGCGGTGATGCCGGGTGCACCGCCGCTTCAGCGCGAAGCGCCGCCTCTGGCGGCGGTGTGCACGGCATGACCGCGCTGCTGGCACGGAGACCCCGTCACCGACAGACGGACCCCGCTCAACGCAACGGACGGCGGCCCCCGGTCCTGGCAGAACTATCTCCCTCCGATGTGCACGAAAAGATAGGCGAACGCGGCTGCCTGCACCAGCAAAAGCGCACCTCCCACCCAAACCAAGCGTTTGATCCAGTGCAAATTGAGCGCCTGGATGGTACGGCGCAGAGCCTGCTCACGCTGCTCCAATGTTTCCAGCGTGGCAGCATCGTGTTCTTCGCGTGCCTTGCATTCAGCATCCAACCTGCGCTTGGTATTTGCGAGCTGCTCGCTCACCTGGCTCAGACCATCGCCAAGTTTTGCGTGGGATTGACGCAATGCCGCATCCAGCGCGTTACTGCGCTGCGCGGCCAGGTTTTTTTGGAGGGTTATCTCGCCACCCAACTGAACCATCTGGCGGGTATGTTCTGCTTCCAGAATGCCCAACCCTTCTTGGACGCGTTTGAGCTCGCGATCAATGCGTACTGAATGGTCTTGCCGCTCATGATTCGCGCTGCTCAGTTGGTTGAGCTTTTCGCGAATAGGCTGGAGCTCCTCTGAAGAAACCGCAGGTGCTTGCGCTAACTGGTTGATTTTTTCTTGCAAAGCCAGGTATTGCAGGTCGATGGCTTCGGAGAACGAATGCAGCCAGCCCTGCAGGGCCTCTTTGTCCGCAGCGTCTACCTGGCCGAGCCTTTGCACGATGGGTTGCAGCAGCACCGAGTCGCGCTGTGCGCGCAGGTGTTGCAACAGTTCGCCCATCGACTGCTGCACGCCCTGGAGTTGCTCGTTGGTTGCCAGGTGGTTGGCGTCAATTTTTTGTGCATGCGTCAGGTTGGCCGCAGCCAGGTCGTTGCAGACCGCGCTCAACGCGAGGTTGACCTGGGAAATATCTCGGATGTAGCCAATGGACTCCACCACGTTCTTGGCGAAGGCACCGGAATTCCACAGGCGCGATAACCAGCCACCGTCTGCGATGTTGCCCGCCGCCTTCAAGGACTCTTCGCTGCCATCAATGGCCGTGCGCGCCTTGTCGGCCAACGCCTTCAGGTCAATGCTGCTGCCCTTTTTGCGGAGTTCTGCCGGTAAAAAATTCTTGGCGGTTTCCTGCGTGAGGGGAACAATGTTGGAACGCGCACCGCTCATGCGCCCGCCTGGCTGGAGGCACCCGGGCGGCCGTCCACCAACTTGAGGATTTGGGCAATGTCCTGGCATATCGCTTTCGAAGCGGCTGCACTGGCCTTGGCCGAGGCATCGGCACTGCGGTAGTGCTGGTCAACCGCATGCAACAGCGCCACGCTGCGCATGCGCGATTCAAACTCAGCCCGGAAGGCGGCGCCCGCACCTTGCCAGGCGTGCAGGGTCTGGCGTTGCAATTCGTGGTCATGCACCACACGCTTGACGATGATGGGCACCAACAGCCCCAGGGGGCCGGCCACCCAGAACGCGCCTGCGGTAATGGCGGTGTAGCTCATGCGCGACTTCGCCTGCTTAAGAAACTCTGCACCAAATTCTCCGGGCTTGATGCCTCCCTTCGTGACGGCCTGACTGAGCTGGAGCGCGTCCACCAGCAAGTTGGCCAGCAGTGCAGCGCCAAAGGGGTCGATGGCATCAACGGCCGTCATGGCGGCTGCCGAGACGCCGCGTGATGCGGCCCAACCGGCCGTTGTCCTGGCCTGATTCGTGGCCAAGCTTTGCTGCAATCGAGCGGCGAGTTCTTTTCGGGACAGTTTGCCCCGCACCACATTGGCCACATCTGTCATCAGTTGGGGGCCGATGGATGCGGCCAGCGCGATGGACACGGCCAGCAAGGCGCCCTCGCCTGCGTTCCCCAGCACGCTGGAGTCCGCGCCCACATAGTCGGGCAGAGCCCCATCGCGAATGCTGTGGGCACCCTCCTGGGCGTCGGCATAGGTCAGGGGCAATGATTCGGCGCCGCCCTGCGCGATGTGGTCGGCGTAGTCAATGGACTCCAGCGCCTGGGCTCTTGGCAGGTCGTTGGCCGCATGGGCCTGCGCAATCGCCTCGGCGTGCAGTTGCTGCGCCTGGGCGAGCTGGTCTGCGGGAACAATGATGGTTTGGCCGGCGTATTTGGCAGCGATGGCATCGCCCTCGCCCACCAGTTGCGCACCCGCCTGATACGACTGCTGCGCGGATTCGTAGAACTTGGGGTTGAACTGCACGCCATCGACGACGATGTCGGGCGAGCCGAAGGCGGTGCTGCCCATGCGCTCGGCGCTGGTGCCGAGTTGCTGGCGGTTTGCGTCGATGTTCAGGGACGCTGTGTGGTGTGCCTCGGCAAAATACCCTGCCCCGCCGCTGGCGTTGTTGGCGATGACATTGTGGGCAGTGTCGTAGGTGGGCGCGCCCGCGCCAAATGCCTCCTGCTCCTGGTAGGCCTGCGCCCCCGATAGGCCAGCTGCGTAGGCGCCCGCCTCGGTGCTGGTATCGCGATGGTGTTGTCTGGTCGCTTGCATCCGTCCACCCCTCCAAGGGATTGGGTTCATTTACGTCTGGTGACAGGCCAGAATACAAGATTGCTGCGCACACGCCAAATCGGGCATGGCACCACCTGGGATGGGACGCTCGGGTTTTGTGCACATTTTTTTGTTTTTGCCGCTGCCTGCCACGTCGCTCGGGTCCCCCTTTGGCCAGCAGCCGCTCTCGATCCAAGCCACCACCCCTTCTGCACAGCTACCCCCTACAGAGTCTGCGCGGGCGTATGCGCAGTTATTGCTCCGAGTGCAAAAAAATTTTCAAAAAATTTTTTGCAGGACCAATGCTCATGGCCCAGCGGCGCGCAGTGAAGCGCGTGTTGTGCCGCCGCTGGCTCAGGCCCTGCACATGCTCCTTACGGTGCGCTCACGAAACACTCAGGCCCATCTCTCTCCCGAGAATCGATCGCGCATACTCTGCTGCCAAATATGCCGGTACACCAGCTGTGCGAGGCTCGCCTTGTCATCCGGGGAGTACGGCGGCTCGGGCAGCGTTTGATAGATTTGGTCCAAAACGAACGTTTCCACCTCGGCCTGGGTCTGCTCTTTTTCTGTCCAGCGGTCCAGTGGGGCGATGACCGCCAGCACCCCTGCCAAGAGCTCTTTACTGGCCTGTTTAATCCGCTCCCGATCCGTCTTGGACAGGTCATCACGATTTACAAGATCGAACAGCGCCAGTTGATCCTCACTGAGCCCCTCCGCAATGGCCCGGCTTTGCTCTGCAGTCAAGCTTTGCTCCAGGACGGCCAGCTTGGCAAAAGTGTCTTCCACCGTGGCTCGGTCTTTGTCCTGGTTGTAGGCTGCGATGATCTCCTGGTATTTTTTCTCATAGTTCATCCGCAGCGGGTTGCGAGCCAGCATGTCCGCCAGTTTTTCTTCCACGATCTGTCGGATGTCTTCAATCGCCGTGGCCTTGCGCTTCACTCTTTTGGCGAACTCTTCACGCAGTTTTTCCATGTTGATCTGCGACAGGTCCACCGTCAGCCCACTGGCCTGATCGCTGCCCACGCCGTGGGTAGCAACTGCCGTGTTGACGATGCGGTGCAGCACCTTGAGCAACTCGCTGACATCGGCCGTATCACGCCGTTCACTCAGCTTCTTGTAGATGGCTTCAAGGTTATCGTGGCGCTCGGCATAAACCAGCGCCGAGGGCTCCACCAGCAAAGCCTTGAAACGGGCAAACACCACGCGACACAAAATTTCGTAACGTCGCTTGGACTCATCGCTGGTGTAGACCGCATCCACCGCGTCGGCCAACAACTGGATGCGGCCAAACCCTTTGGCGCCCAGCAAGGTTCCAGCATCAAAGCCCAGCCCCAGCAAATGCGCTTCCGTAACGGCAATGGCATCGGCCAGGGCGGCCACCCGTTCCTCCAGCGGTGCCACGATCTCGGCCGGCCCCCCGTCGTCGCCCAGGGCATATTGGGCCAGTGCCTCGCGCAGGCTTTTGAGCATGCCGTTGTAGTCCACGATCAGGCCAAAGTCTTTGCCGGGGTACACCCGGTTGGCGCGAGCGATGGCCTGCATCAGCGTGTGTGCCCGCATGGGCTTGTCGATATAAAGCGTGGACAAGCACTCCACGTCAAAGCCAGTGAGCCACATGGCGCACACCACTGCGATGCGGAACGGGTGCTTGGGGTTTTTGAACGCGGTTTCCACATCCACGCGCTGCCCGTCGGCCGTCTCAAACCCCAGCTTCATCACCGAGCGCTGGGGAGTGATGTCAAAGCCCCAGCGCTTGAAGTCCGCCACCTCGTTTTGGGCTTCACTGATGATCAGCTCAATGATAGTGTCGTCCATCCACGCAGCCTTGGCCAGGAGCCGGTCGCGCTGGGCGTGCAGCACTTGGCGTGCTTCATCATCGACGGCCACAGCAATGCCCGCCAGCTTGGCGTGAGCCTCGGCGCGCTCGGCGGCGGCCTTGGCCTTCCACAGCGGGCCGATCAGCTTGAGCATGCGGGCGCAGGTGATCTTGTCAATGCACACCATCATGGCCTTGCCCGCTTCCCAGCGGGTACTGCAATGCTCTACAAAGTCGCTAGCGATGCGCGCCAGCCGCTCATCGGCCGTGATGACCTCGTAATCCTTGCCCAACAGCTTTTCGAGCAAGGCGGTTTGATCCGGGTCCAGGTCGGCTGCATCCACCGCCGCCGCAATTTTTTCGTTCAAATCCAGCTTGGCCAGGCCCAGTTTCTCGCCCCGGTTCTCATACACCAGCTTCACAGTGGCGCCGTCTTCTTCACTGCGCTTGAAGTCGTAGCGCGATACATAGTCGCCAAAAATTCGTTTCGTCAGCTGGTCGTGCTTGAACAGTGGCGTGCCGGTGAACCCAATGAAGGCCGCGTTGGGCAGCGCCATGCGCATGGTGCGGGCCAGCTTGCCCGACTGGGTGCGGTGCGCCTCGTCGGACACCACAATGATGTCGTCGCGCGCACTGTAGGGCTCATCGGGCGCCACGTCTTGGTTGAACTTGTGGATCAGGCTGAACACATAGCGGTGGTTTTCAGACAACAGGCGCTGCAGCTCGCGTCCAGAACTGGCCCGTGGGGTCTGCTCGTCCGCCACGCCACAGCCCACAAAGGTCTTGTAGATCTGGCCGTCCAGGTCGTCCCGGTCGGTCATCAGCACAAAGGTGAAATTGCCCGGCACGGTTCGCCGCACCTTCTCGGCAAAAAACGCCATGGAATAAGACTTGCCACTCCCCTGGGTGTGCCACACCACGCCCAGGCGGCCCAGGTCGGGATGGGCACGCTCAATGATCTGCAGGTATTGGGGCGATGGCGCCTCGGCAGCGATGGGGTATGCGCCTTGCGGCTCATTGGCGGCCTTGTCCGTCTCGGCGTAGGGCAGCTCAATCGTGCGGTACTTGAGGCGCTTGGCCGTCGGAAACTCGCGCTTCAATGCCTCCTGGTGCACCACAGAAGCCACCGCTTGGTTTACCCCCAGCAACTGGTGGTTGCGCGCCACCACCTTGCGCACGGCTCCCGCCTTGCTGGCGTCAAACAAAATGAAGTTTTCCAGGATGTCGAGCAGGCGGTCTTTGGCCAGCATGCCGTTCAGCAGCACCTCTGCGGCCACATTGCCCACGTCGCTTTCGTGCAAACGCTTCCACTCGCCAAAGTGCTCCCAGGTGCTGGTGATGGAGCCAAAGCGGGCGTTGTGGCCGTTGCTGACAATCAGGAATGCGTTGTGGTGGAAGGCATGGGCCACCACGTTCTCGTCCATGTAGTCGCGCAGGTTGCCGTCAAAGCCAGCGCGGATGTTTTTGTACACCGCCTTCACCTCGATGAACACCAGCGGCAAGCCATTCACAAAACACACCAGGTCGGCCCGGCGGTTGTAATTGGGGGTGCGCTGGCCGGTGAGCTTGAGTTCGCGCACCACCAGAAAACGGTTGTTGGCGGGATTACGAAAGTCGATCACCGCCGCCTGCGCATGGCTCAGCTGGCCCTGAGAGTTGCGGTAGCTTACCGGCACACCATCGCGGATCAGTGCGTGAAAAGCCCGGTTGTGCTGCAACAGCGAACGTGAAAAGTCGTGGTGCGTGAGCTTGGTGATGGCCTCTTCAATCGCTGGCGGCGGAAGCTGGGGGTTAAGCAGGCACAGTGCGGCGCGCAGGTCGCGCACCAACACCGCCTCGCGCTCGTGGGTGCGTCCCAGGGTGCCCGTGGGGCCAAAGGTTTCCTGGTTCCAGGCATACACGCTGTCCCAGCCCAGCACCTTCTCCAGATGCTCCGCAAGGGTGGCCTGCACCAGGCGGTCTTCGCTGTTGATGTCGGTGTAGGCCATCCCTTGTGCTCCCCAATGTTGTTTGTTATTCGAGTTGCTCGGCTGCCAACGCTTCGGCGGGTGTCATTGAGCGCAGCTTGACGTTGAGCGCCAGGGCAATCGCTTTCGAGCGCCGATCAATAAACCGGTCGTAGTCGTCCGCATTGACCCCATAGCGTTCTGCATCCCGTATCAGATGCGTTTTGAGGGTGTCGTCCAGCGAGAGATTGGCCTTGGCAAACTTATCTGTGTACTCGCTGGGCGCCTTCTTACCGATCCGGTGCTTGTTGGAATAGCCGTCAATCAGCGTGATGTTGGCGATCAGATTGGGCTGCTTGTCTTTGTCAACACTGGCCAGATACGCTTTGGGAAAGAAGTGGTGGTAATTGCGGCTGGTCGCGATCTTGAGGTTGCTGTTGTCCAGAATCACAACCCCATTGGTATCAAACGACTTCGGTTGCTGATAGGCCAACAGACACAAGATGGCCTTGCAATAACCATTGCCAGCCGAGAACCAGGTTTCGGCAATTTTCTGGGGGGTCACCGACAGCTCACTGCTGGCATAGCTGGGTGCAGTGCCTTTGACAATGGCGTCCATCTTGTTGAAGTCTTCGCTCAATTTCGACTCGGTGCCCGAGTTGTAGCGCTCCGTCAGCCCAGCCCAGTAGTAAAACTGCTCCAACAGTTGCACCTGTACAATGCTCGGCTTCTTGTTGCCGCTGGCGTGGAAGAAGTACACCAGTGGCACCACCAGCGCCGGGTAGGGAACCAGTTGCGACACCGGCACCCGCAGCTCCGACCGGATGAAGTCAATGGCCATGAAAAGTGACGCCTTCATGGGCTCCCACTTCTCGATAAAGGCCTCGCGGCGAATTTTCAAAATGTCTTTGCTGCGCACCGCGCGCAGGGTAATGGCCGCCACGCACTGCATGATGATGGACTCAGGCAACGTCTCGAACTTGGCAGACACCAGGCACTGTTTGTCGTCATCCGAGCCGTCACGCAAAAGTTCGTACTTTTCAGCCAAATCAAATTTCTTGGCCTCGTCATAGGTCTTGGCCACCATGATCTCGAAGACCGTCAACGACTTGCCGCCTGTGTTGATGCGAGAGAACACCTCGCATGCCACCTCAATGGGGTAGTCCTTGATCGTGATCGTGGAAAAGTCGTAGTTGGTCAGCTTGTTCTTGTACGTCTCAATCAGCTTGAGCGTCTCGCGGTTGGGGAACTCATCCAGCAAATCGGTCACCTGGCTGGTTAGCACGCGGTGCACGGACACATAGCGCTTACCCTTCTGCTGCTCGGTCACCACGATCTGCTCTTCGTTCTCCGGGTCATGGTCCAGATTGATGAAGATGTCGCGGTAATCCACCTCTTTGCCATCCTTGGTGATCCGAATGCCTTTGCGGATGGCATAGAGCGAAGTAATGCGCTGCTGCCCGTCTAGGATGTACTGTACGTAGTCGCCTTTGTCGGTGTCTGGCAGTTTGTGGTTGCCGACCTCCTTGTAGCTGCGCAGTTCCTCTTTGGTCTTCCAGAAAATGAACGTACCAATCGGGAAACCCTTGAGGATGGAGTCGATCAGCTTGGCCGATTGCTCTTTCTCCCACACAAATTCGCGCTGGAACATCGGCAGCTTGATCTGGCCGCTGTCGATTTCCACGAAAAGCGCCTCGTACTTTTTGTTGTGGTTGTCTGGCTGAAGCAGAACCGGCTTGTCCGAGACGGTGGCAGGTGCTGTGGTGGTGCTGTCGTTCATTTGTTGGAGCTGGTTGTTCTAAACGGAAAGCTCGCCGCTCATCAGGCGTGGCAGCAGCAGGTCGCGGGCGGTGCGGAGTTTTTGGTTGGCGAAGCTTAAGGATTTCAGTTGTTCAACGATGGGCTGAATCACGCTGTCGAAATTGCTCAGCAGGCCAGGAGGCGGCAGCGGCACGGAATACGCTTTCATCTGCCTCCAATCGGCGCGAGGCATTTTGGAACCCTCTTTCATTTGCTGCGCAGTGACGGCGACAAACTCATCACTGGACATTGTCATCAGCACCAGGCCGTACAAAGTGTCATCGGCAGGGCGAACGACGATGGCATCCGACGATGCGACACCATCAACAAACGCAACGCCGACTTTGTGGAAGTAGGGTCGAATCTTGCCGAAGATGATTTCACCTGCTTTGAAGCGACTCTTGCTGCTAGTCACCTGTTCAACGGTACCCCACTCATTGAGTGAGATGGACCGACGGGGCATGTGTTCTAGGCCAATGTACGGCGTATCTGGTTTCAGGGCTTCAGGCAAAACCATGTCCCGAATTTCACTGCACAGATCGCCCAGTGTCTTGCGCTCCCACCCCTGCGGCACGCCATCCACGATGGGCGTGTGTTCATAGCCGGGGAAGCGCAAGCGGACGAACCATTCGCGGTAGAGCAGCCGGGCAGATTCTTCGAGCAGGACCATGCGACGGCGGTTGTTTTCGATCAGGTCGTCATAAGCACCCAGCATCGCCCCTGCTGCGCGTTGCGAATTCAGGTCAGGCAAGTTGCTGAGTTCAAGACGCCTGATGTCCCGCATGTTGACGTGCTTAGCGGTCGCACCCGTTTCTGCAGCTAGCAATTTCCCCTGCTGAGGTGGAGCGAGAAGGAAATAACAGAGAAAGTCAGCGTCAACAATTTTCGGGTTAGGGCGCAAATGCACAGTTCGCTGCCCCAAACAAACCTTTTCACCTTCTTTGATGATCGCCACATTGCCAGCTGGCGCTTCCCGCGCCAGTATCAAGTCACCAGGTTCCGGAACGGCTCGCTGTGTCCAAATCCTGTAGGTTTCTTCAGAAACGCGATTCACACCATCGAGCAGAAGTCGGCCTTTGCCAATATTAGGAGTCCGAATTGACGGAAAGCCCTCCTCCTGAATTGGTGCCGTGTGATGGAGGCAATCCACGATGAATTCACACGCATCGTCGAGAGTGATGTTCTTGCTGCCACTCATGCTTTGTTGTCGGAGTTTATGAGCAAAAACTGGCTGTAGCCCTTTCGCAAAAAGCGCAAGCAGCTATAAAAAACATAGTAATCAGCAGCCCTCATACCCCCAACTCCTCAAAGTTAGTCTGTATCTTCGCCGCCAAGTCCACCGCCTCGCGATTCAAGTCCGCCAGCTCCAGGTGGATGTCGCGCAGGGTTTGCTCGAAGTCGAAGTCTTCATCTACCTCGGCGGGTGCCACGCCGACAAAGCGGCCCGGGGTCAAGCTCCAGTCGGCGGCTTCGATCTCGGCACGGGTCACCACCTTGCACAGGCCGGACACGTTCGCCATTTCAGCCTGGGGAAAACGGTCTTGCAGCCAGACAATCTGACGGTGCAGGTAGGTGCACTCCTTGAGCTGCTCGACGCCAGCCTTTCGTTGCTCGTCAAGCTGCTTGATGAGCTTGTTGATAGCGCGGCGGTCGTAGAACTCGGCGGCCTCCTCTTGGGTGGCCAGTTCTTGCACTAGCTGTGCTGCGCGGGCGGCCAGTTTGTAGAGCAGGTCAATCTGCTTGACCAGGCCCCGGGCCGCTTCGGCCAGGGGGTCGAAGGTGTGGCGAGCGGTGTGCTGGGCCTTGTTGGTTTGCGGGGGCTTGGCAATATGCTTGCAGTACGCGTCCAGCCCCGTGACTAAGGCGTCGCGGTCTGCGGCATAAGCGGTGGCGGCGCTAGTCCACTCTGCCAAGGCGTCAGTCAGCCCCTGGCGTTTTTCATGCGGCAGGGCTTCGATATTCTGCACACTGTCCATGAATGCCGCAAGAGGGGCGCGGCTGACGGTCAGCCCCGCCTCCAACGCGGTGAGCGCGGCATCCACGGCGGCGGCCTCGGTGCCCAGGCGGGTGATGTAGCTTTGCATCAGCCCCAAGAACCGCTCTTGCTGCCCCCGGTACAGCCACACGATGGCAGTCAGGTTGGCTTGCTGCTCGGGCGAGAAGTCGTAAATCTTGCGGGTGACTTTGCGGTACACATTGCGGGCGTCCAGCATCAGCACCTGGTCTTTGCGCTCGGTAGGCTTGGAGCGGTCGAAGTGCCACAACTCGCACGGCACGGTGCGGGTGTAGAAGAAGTTGGAGCGGATGGCGATCATGACATCCACGTCGCCGGTCTCCACCAGCTTGCGGCGCACTTCTTTTTCGCCATGCCCGGCGCTGCTGGCCTGGGACGACATGACAAAGCCAGCCCGGCCGTTGGGGGAGAGGTAACTGTGAAAGTACGAGATCCACAGGTAGTTGCCGTTGGAGACGTGCTTGTCTTTGTTGACGCCAGGCAGGCCAAAAGGCAGGCGGCGGTCGGTCTTCACGGCTTCGGCATCCACCTTGTCCACATTGAACGGCGGGTTGGCCATCATGAAATCAACATTGCCCCACAGCGGGCGGCCGTCTTGCAGGCGGTGAGCGTCTACGTAGAAGGTGTTGGCCTCCTGAATGTCGCCCTCCAGGCCATGCACGGCCAGGTTCATCTTGGCCAGTCGAATGGTGGTGGGGGTCTTTTCCTGGCCATAGAAGGTGACCCGCTTCATGGTCTCCAGGCCTTCTTGCTCGATGAAGTGGCTGCTTTGCACAAACATGCCACCCGAGCCACAGGCCAAATCCGCCACCACGCCGTGGTCGGGCTCAATCACGTTGACCAGCATTTGCACCAGGGAGGGAGGAGTAAAAAATTCGCCGTTGTCTTGTGCGCCCTGCATGGCGAACTTCATCAGAAAATATTCGTAGATGCGGCCAAACACGTCGCCTGTGGCGGTGCGCAGGGCTTCGCTGTCAAAGCAGCGCAGCAGGTCTTCGAGCAGCTTGTTGTCGAACCGGTCGTAGTCTTTGGGCAGGCTGCCTTGCAGTGGCGGAAAGTCGGCCTCGATGGCGTTCATCGCAGCCACCAGGGCCGCGCCCAGGCTAGCGCCAGAGGGCAGGCTCAGCAGGGTTTCATACCGCGCCGCCTCGGGCAGCATGAGGGCGCGGCGCTTGATGAAGTCGGCCTTGCCCAAGGGGCGCCGGGGCATGGTGCCTGCGGCCTGGGCGGCTTCAATGGCTTGCAGCGCGGCCCGGTAGCGGTTGGTGGCGTGGCGCAAAAAAATGACGCCCAGCACCGGCATGGAGTATTCGGTGGCGGTGAGGTTGGAGTTGGCGCGAAGCTGGTCGGCGGCTTCCCACAGGCTGGTCTCAACTTGGGCGATGTTGTGGAATGCGTTGGCGGTCATGTCGGAATTGTCGTGGTCGGGCTGGGCTATCTGGCTGTGGTCCCACCAGGCTCCTCGCTGGGCAATGGTACTTCCTGAATCCATTGCACAGAAAGGGACTGAAAGTTGACATGCAAGGGTGCGGAGTTGCAGGGGTCTGGTTGAACCAAAGGCATTAATCGCCTAATATTTCATAATATGAAAACACAAAAAGACCAACTGACGCCCCGCCAACAAGCGTTTTGCGCGGCGTATGGGGGCGCGGCGCAGCGCAATGCGGCGCTGGCGGCGCGCATGGCGGGGTATGCAGTGGCGTCGTCGCATGTGACGGGCTGTCAGCTGCTGCAAAAGCCTAAGGTAGCCGCTGCGCTGCGGGCACTCGAAGCGCGCAACGCGCAAGATCTGGATTTGAGCCGGCTGGAGGTGCTGGCACGGTTGCTGGAGGCGGCGGACCTGGCGAAAGAACAGGCGCAGCCCATGGCGATGGTGGCGGCCTGGCGGACGATTGCCCAGATGGCGGGGCTTTACGGGCCCGAGAAGGCGTCTGCCGAGCCCCCGGACAAGCCGGGGCTGCGCCAGGAACTGGAGCGCATGAGCGACGCGCAATTGCGGGCGGTGATTGCTGCGGGCGGTTGAAGCGCGTGCCGGGCCACACAAGCGGAGGGCAGTGCGGTCCAGCCAGTCCAGGGTGGATTTGCCTTCTGGGAAGGTGAAAGAAAAAATACATCGTACGGGCTGCGACGAGGTAGCCCCACTCACCGTGTGCCACCGCGTTGGTTGGACGGGCTGGACGGCGCGGTCCGTGGTGCAGTCGCCCTGCCCTGCGCCACACGTCGCATCGTCCGTCAGATGGCATCCCACTGCAGCGTGCCGCGCGTCCCGGTGGCGTGCTCGAACGCATTGCGGCAGGCGGCACTGCTGCTGAACACCAGCTTGCGCGGGCGAGGCTGCCCCGGCGTGGCGGCCGGGCGCACCTCGGTCATGGAGGCGCCCAAAAGGGTGCGCACTGCCTTGTAGAACGGGTCGCGGCCCACGGGGTGGCGGTCGGCCGCGGCGCGGGCCCACTGCTGGTAGTCTGCAAACACCGATTCTTTGGCCATCTCGGTGGGCATGCCGGCCTGCGCAAACAGCGGCACTCCGCCGGCCCAGGTGTTGGCGTTGAGGACGTCGAAGAGCCAGCGGGTGGGGCTGTCGGCGCTGCGGATTTTCATGTCGGCGCCGAAGGGCGACGCGGGCTTGTTGCGCGGGGCGAAGCCGGTGAGGTTCACAGCCATCAGGTCGTGCATAAGGGCAGCGCGGCCGCCGTTGTCCATCTGGCGGTGCAGCGCGGCAAAGAACACCTGATTTTGCTGGTAGGCGGGGCTGACATCGAGCACCAGGAAGCGCCGGTCGTCCAGGTCGATGGGCACGGGCCAGTCTTCGTTGGAGCTGACGATGAGGCGCAGGTAGTTGTCCACGTCGATGATGTCGTGGCCTTTCATCTCGATGGGCAGCGTGGCATCGGTGACCATGGCTTTGAGCTTGCCGCGCTCGCTTTTGTTGCCACCCCAGGACGCCTCGTTGGCGTGCAGCAGCAGGACACCCTTCATGTGGCCGTTGAACCGGCCGGTGAGCTGGTCGGTGCTGTTGACCTGGCGAAAGTGGCGCGACACCAGGGCGCCGAGGGTGTCGACAAAGGTGTTCTTGCCGGTGCCCTGCCCGCCCCGCAGGATCAGGGCGACCTCAGGGCGCTCCCAGGGGCGCTGCACGAGGTGCGCGCAGTAGCTGCGCACGTAGTCGTAGAGCGCTGGCTCGCCCGCGCAGATGGCGTTCTGGACCAGGTCCCAGAACCGGGAACAGTCGCCGGGCTGCGGATCGACGGAGAAGCCGCGCCAAAGGTTGTAGTTGCCAGGTTTGTCGCGGCCGGGGGAGAACACCAGGCCCGAGTATTCGCGGCGCTGGGGGCTTTTTTGCCACAGGTTCGCGGCCGATGAGGCCTTGTCGGGGGACGCCATGTTGGCGGTCTGCAAGGCGAAGTCGGGGCGCGAAAGCAGTTTGATGTCGTTGGGGTCGGCTTCGTCCAGGATTTTGAGCTGGTGGCCCACGCCGATGATGGCAAAGCGTTGATTCATGCGCTCGATCAGATCGCTGGCGGCGGTGTTACCGGCCAGGCCGTCGAGTGCCTTGGCAATAGTGAGCTCGCCATAGGTGTGCGCGCCGCGCTGCTCGTCCCATTTGGGGCGCATCATCCCGCTGGTGCGGAACAGCCGGTCAACTTGTTCGGCGTGCCCGGCGGTGTGGCGCGCGAGCATGCCCGCCCAGGCCAGGTCGGCCTCGCTCTGTGAGGGGTAGCCCAGAGCGGCCCACTGGCCAGACTGAAACTGTGCGCAGGTCGCCCCGTCATGGGATGCGCGCATGGCCGCGATCACCGAAGCATCGTCAGACGGTTTTGCTGTTGGCAACGCATTGTTCCGCGCCATTACAGAATCATTGGCAGCGCGCTGTTTTTTGGGGGCGCTGGTTTTGGCTGGCCGGGCGGAGCTGGTAAACACCTCTGCATGGAATGCGAGGAGGGGCGTTTGGATGTCGTCCACCGTGCGCGGGTTTGGCCCCACACAGGCGCCCGTCACGGTGAAATAGCGGGCTGATTCATACATCTCGATGCGGCCTTTGCGGCGACCCTTGGGTGGCAGCTGGCCCCGCCCAATGATGTGGAACCCTTTGCCGCTGGGGGACAGCTCGGTGTAGGTGTCAAAGCGTGCCAGCACCGCAGCGGCCCACGGCTCGACCTCGCCGGTGACCGGATCGCGGCACTTGTCGAGGTCGATACCCACATAGGGGTCGTTGGCGGCAAAAACGAAACCGATGCCGGTATACCCGGCGTTGTGAAGGAACGTCTGCTTGACGGTGGCAAAGTCAGACCAAGTGGTGCTGTCGGTTGAGCTCATGGGCTTGCCGTCTGATTGATAGGGCACCTTGGTGTCCCTGTCGCCACGCTGCTCCAGCCGCCAAAGCACCCATTGGGGAAGCTGTAACAGCGGCGCGGGGAAATGGGCCTCCACCCGGTTCATGGCGACTTCGCGCGCATTCGATGGTTTTGCTGGGTGGGCTTTCATGGGGCGGCCTTGTGATTCATGATGCGGTGCAGGGCGGCGCTGGCGCGGTAGGTGTTGGCCAGGGTGTCGAGGTCAATGGGAGCGCTGCGGTCGTCGCGGCCGTAGGTGATCGTGGTGCAATCAGGCCAGCCGATGAGCAGCAGTTCGCCACCGGCGGCGTGCAGGCGCCGGCTGTGATGCTGAAACAGCCGGTACCCGTCGCTGCCTAATGCGAGGCGGTAGACACCGGCCAGCTGGGGCACGACAAAGTAGGTGGAGCGCACCTGCGCGTCGGTGAGGCTGCCCTGGGGGTATTTCATGCTCCGCCCTCCCCGGTTGGCCGCGCACGGTGCCGGGGTGTGCCCGAAGCAGCGGCCTTTTTTTCGAGGTAGGCGCGGATCTCGCCCACGTTGAAGCGGGTGCAGCCTGCGCTTAGGCGGATCGGCCGCGGGAACTCGGGGTCTTCTTTGCAGTGGCGCCACAGCGTGGACACGCCCTGCCCATTGACGGCGGCCAATGCCTTGATGCTGATGAGCGCGGCGTTGGGGAGGGTGTCGAAGTGGGAAACGTTGGGGGTGCGTTTGGGGGACTGGGGCTGGGTCTCCGCAGCAGACTTAATGGGCGCGGCAAGGCGGCGGGGTACGCTGGATTTCAAGACGGGCTCCTTCGTTTCAGAAGCCTCTATCAAACTTGGAAAAGAGCTGGAAATATGGAAAGGCTACCGTGCGCTAAGCCGCATGGAATAAGGGTTCAGAAGGAAATCAACAAGAAATTTTGAAACTTCCGATTTCCTCAGTCCCAACCGTGTTCCCGGAGAAAATTCTCAATGGATTTTGCGCCGATAGTCCGCTGCCGTCCTGCGTTATTCTCTTGCTTGTCCACCTGATGGGCAACAGCGGCCGCCACGCTAGAGCGGGGGTGCTTTCCGGCGCGCTTACCGCTCTGGTTGGCGCCATACCCCGATGCTGCTCGCTTGGATTTTTCAGCGTCTGCCATGGCCAGAATGTCGTAAGCGGTGTTCCACCACTGGGTTTTTTTGCTCTGGACAGTCGCATTGCCCGGAGCCTGAAATGGTGCAGTGGCGGAAGATATAAGTCTGTCGATCTCGGACTTCATCACCACGCCGTTAGCAAGCACGTCGGCTAGGGGGAGGATGTGTCCTCGGACCATGCTGTTACCCATTAGTTGGTAGAGGATGGAGCCTGGGCCGGGTGCCTGCGGGGTCTCTGCCAGGGACAGAAAATGGCCGTCCCATGCAGCCGTCTGGTGAAAGCGGACGGCGTACATCCAACCGTTTTTAAAGATGGCCGGCATTCTTTTTTTGAGCGCGCCGGACGCGTCAAGGTCATACACCCAGACGCCCTTGTTGTTGACGTAGTAGCTGGGCGTGATGCAACCGGAAATGATCGCCTCTCGCAAATCCTGGTCTGACCAGCCGAGGGTTACAGCGGCCTCGGACATGGTGAACATGGTTCTGGTGTTGGGGCTGGTTGCCATCGCGTTGTCTGCGGTTGTTTTTGTGAAAGTCTTCGCGGCTATCGGCAGCGCTGCCTACGCTGCTTTGCTGCGGATAGAAATGACATCTGCTTCCGCGTCGACCGCATCGCAACGGTTGCCCCAGTCTGCCATCAGATGGGCCCGCTTTTCAAGCAGATCACCGCGCCGGTAGGCAGCCTCGGATTTGTCTTCGATCGCATGGGCCAGCGCCATCTCGCATACATCGCGTGGATACGCGGTGGATTCGGCTGACCAATCGCGGAACGTGGACCGGAAACCATGCACGGTCAGGTCGCTGCGGCCCATGCGTTTCAAGACCGCGAGGCAGGCCATGTTGGAGATAGGCTTTTCTTGCTTGGCGTTGGGAAACACGTACTCCGATCCATGGTTTTCCCACTTGACCTGGTTCAGCACTGCGATGGCCTGTGGGCTGAGGGGCACGCGGTGCTCGCGAAAGCCCTTCATGCGTTCCCTGGGGATCACCCACACGGCGGCGTCTACGTCGAACTCGCTCCACTTTGCTTCGATCGCTTCGCTGGTGCGCGTCGCGGTGAGGATGATCAACTGGGTCGCCAACGATGCGGTGCCCGGCATGGCCCGCAAGGCCTTCATGAACCCACCGATCTCAGTCCACGGCAGCGCGGCGTGGTGCACGGAGTTCGCAACTTTGGAGGGTTTGGGCAGTGCCTCGCTCAGGTGCCCCTTCCAGGCGGCCGGGTTGTCGCCCGTGCGGTAGCCCTGCACCTTGGCCCAATCCAGCACTTTCTCGATCCGCCCGCGCACACGGGTCGCAGTTTCTGTTTTGGTAGCCCAGATGGGCTGCAAGATTTGCAGAATGAGGGGTGTAGTGATGGCGCTGACGGGCAAGCTACCAATCACCGGGCTGGCGTAGGTAGCCAGCGTGTTGCGCCACTGCTCGCCATGCTTGTCGCTGCGCCATCCCGCTTCGTTGGCTTCAATGAAGGAAGCGGCGGCTTTGTCAAAAGTGATGGTGTTGGCCTTCGCCAGCCTGGACTCCAGCTGCTTTGCATGCTTGGCCTCGATAGGGTCGATACCGTCGGCAATGAGTTGGCGCTGCTCGGTAGCGCGCATGCGCGCATCGGCGAGCGAGAAGGTGACGAGAGAGCCGAGTCCCATTTCTCTGGCTTTGCCGTTGAGCGCATAGCGCAGAATCCAAGACTTGGAGCCACCCTTCGCAATTTGCAGATACAGTCCCGCGCCGTCAAAGTAATAGCCTGGACGCGTCTCCTTCTCTACCTGCTTCGCACTCAGGATTCGAACTCGCCTGGCCACTTTCTACCCCCTTTTTACCCACGTTACTGACGAAGATTCTATGGGATTGGGTGAGATTTGGCGAGACGCGAATTTACCTTATTTTCATTGGGAAAAGCGCGATTTTTGGACGGAATGAGATCGTGCGAGAGTTAGGCGGAGACAGACGCCCTCTCCGCCAGTCAGCATGCTTTCACGTCCAACGAAAGCAGTACGCACAAAACCCGCACCATGAACAGTGCGGGTTTTTTGTTTTCCGGGATGCATCTTTTGAAATCGCAACGAACGGTAACAACGCTCCAGCAAGCGGCGGTATCGCACTTGTCTGACAGACGGAACCAGGCCTGTTTGCTGAAATCTCACCCATCAGCCATTGAGGCTGACTGGGTGGTCATTGTGGCCCCCGCACCCCTTTTGTGAGGCCTTCAGCATGAAACATCGTCCGTTGTCACCCCGAGCGCGTGCGTTGGTTAACTTTCTCGGCACTGTTGTGCTGGCGCTGCTGGCCTCGATTGCGCTCCTGACCCCCGATGTGGGTCGGCCCGCCGTGGATTCCTTGACGGCACTTCCAAGCGGGTTGGATCAGATACTCCCCCCTGGGATATCCAAATAAGCTTTCACACCCAGTCTTTACCAAGAGCGACGGAAGTTTCAGCCTCCCATCCCGTATCGCTGCATCGCAACGATGCCGCAGTAGCAAAAACAATAGCATCGGAGTACCATTTGGCGCTGCGCACCGGGATTTCGGTGGCATTCAGGAATGGAGGACGATCGTGACACCACGTTTTCGACACTCTGCGAACAGGTTGGCTTCTTTTTCACCCTGGGTCCGCTTACTAGCTGTGACTACGCTAACCGCAGCTCTGGCCAGCTGCTCCAGCCCACGGGATGTGGCTCTGGAAGAGTTTGCGCGCTGGCACGACAACGCCCGCGCTCAGGCGCAGGCAGGGACTTTGCCCTGGAGCGAGCTCTACAAACAGAGCTTCGACCGACTCACCGCCCTGCCCCCCTCGATTCAGCAAGACACGCGGCTAGAGAACACCGTGCTGCTGTTGTCCACAGCCCGCAAGTACGAAGCCAATGAAATCGATGCCCAGCAATTTGCTGTGGAGCGCGAGCACATAGAAACCCAGCTGCGGGCCCGCCTGCGTTGATCAAAGTACGTGGCGCTCGTTAGCGCCCTCCCCGTTTCTGAGAGCCCACCACGCCGCTACCGCAGCGGCATCCCTTGTTCTGCGATGCCTATGCGGCGGCGCAACGCCGCGGCAGCCCCTGAGTCGCCAGCAACTTCCGCCCGTTGCACCTGCAGCGTTAACCAGGCCATCAGCGGCCTGCGCCACCCTTGCGCTGATGCGGTGTCTGTCGCTTGCGCAATGACTGCGGGGTTGGCTCGCCCCGTGTGGAACAACACTCCAGCAGCCACAAGGCGCGACAGGGGGTCGTCCAGGCCCGCAAGGCTCGCTACATCACCGGTTGCCGCCACCCTGCGCTGGGCTTCGGGCAACAATGGTGCTTGGGTCGGTTGCAGGCGCCCGGCCAGATAGTCGGCATACGCCAGCTCCGCCGGGGCAGCATCGGCACGCAGCAGTTCGAACCGGTCACAAGGGCCCACCACCAGGCTGGCGACCTGTGCTGCGCAGCGCAGCAACTCCAGCCGCGCCAAGAGGTCTGGACGTCCGGTGCGGGCCACCTCGGCACGGGCGCGGTCCCATTCCAGTGCTTCAACACGCGCATTGCCAGACAGGTAGGCCTCCAGCGCCTTTTGCGACGAACCTTGGGCATTCATCTGCCAGTCGGGTACCGGGGGTTTGCTGGAGCAGGCTGTCAGCAACAGTAGGGCGGCGCCCAAAAAAGTGCCCGGCAACCAGTGGCGCGAAAGGCGCATGCGTACAGATGGCTTCATGGCAATTTGAGCTCCGTGTCTCGTGCAAAGGGCCATTTGCGGTTGATCTCATTGACCAGGCTTTCCACCTTGCGCAAATTGCTCTCTACCTCGGCACGCAAGGCGCCCAGGTCGGTGGTGGCTTCGCGCGCATTGGCGCCGATGGCCTGGGCCTCTACGAGCACGGCGTCTACCTTTTGGAGGCTGGTGCGGGTGTCCGCCAACAAGCCGTTGAGTTGCACCACGGTGGCGCGCACCTCGGGCACCAACGCGTCCTTGTTGCCCTCGCTGCCAAACACCTGGCGATCTGCACGTGCTGCCATGCTGTCCAGCCGCGCGAGCAAGGCGTTGGTGCGCTCCAGCGTGGTCACGATCCTTCTGGCGTCGGCCTCATTCCCCATCAGCACGCCCATCAGGCCGCCTGGGCCGTTCAGGCGTTCGGTGAGCGCCTGCACGTTGGTCAGGCTGCTGCCCAGCGCGGCGTCCTGTGCGGTCAGTGCATTGAGGTTGGTCAGCAGCTCGCGCGCGGACGACATGAGCTGGGGAATCTCGGCGGTGGCGTCGCCACGCAACACGGGCCGGACAGCGCCATCTTCCAGGGGTTCATCGGTCAGCATGCCGGTATAGGCGCGGATATTGGTGCCGCCCACAATGCCACGCACCAGCGTGAACACGCTCGACTGGCGCAGCCAATGCGCGTCTTTGCGCGGCACGTCCACCAGGATGCGTGCATTGCCCTCGTCGGCCAGCTCGATGCGGCGCACCCGGCCGATGGGGAAGCCCGAGAACGTCATGTCCATGCCGACCACCACACCTTCGGAGTCATCGGCGGTCAGGATGAGCGTTTGCGTGGGCTCGAACGCCCCCCGCGCATACAAAAGGTACAGCCCCGACCCGACGATGAGCGCCAGCGTAAACAGCAGCAGTGCCGCCGCCTTGATCTCCAGATAGGCCACCGGGCGCAAGGTTTCGACCGGCGGCAGTTCGCCCGTGGCGGGCGTGCCCGCTGGCGGCGCACTGCGGTGGCTGTCGTAGTTCTTATTGGTCATAGGCGACGGTCAGGGTCATCGGTTGATTGTGTGGGGGGCAATGGCAGGTGTGCAGATAGCCGCATCAGCAATACACGTCAGTAATAGTTGCCCATGAGCGAGGCGACTTCGATCAGCAGCAACACCGCAAACATGCGGGCAAGGCCTCCCAGTTCAGAATCGGGCTGGGTGCGCTCACCTGTGTCGTGCAGCCCTGCCGCCATGGGGATCAGCGCCACAGCCAGACTGAAGAACACGGTCTTGAGCGCAAACACCATGGTCACGCTGGGCGAAAACACCTGCCCAAACATGCGCGTGTAGCTGGGCAGCCCCGACAGGTTGAAGCCGTACACACCCAAATAAGCCAGCACCAGCGCCACCACGCAGCTGAGGGCCGCCAGGGTGATGCTGGCAAACACCCCGGCGATGACGCGGGGCAGCAGCTCAACCCGCACCGGGTCCGAGCCCTGGCGGCGCAGCTCGTCAAACCGGCCCGACTGCCGCAGCCGCGACATCTGCGTGCCATTGGGGATGGTGCAGCGCATGGCGACAAACAGCGCAGCGGTCAGCGGGATCAGCTCCAGCACCAGCACGCGGATCACCATCTCCAGCGCGTAGCGCGACAAGCCATAGCTCAGCGCCGTGACCACCACGATGCGGGTGAGCACCAGGCTGATCAGCGCCGCCAATACGGTGAACCCCAGCAGCACGGGGGCCGTGTCCAGGTACAGATGACGCGCCAGCGCCTTGCGCGTGCCCTTGCCATAGCTGGACGGCGACAGCACCAGCACCAGCACCACGGCGCCCAGATACAGGATGCGCCACCACGCCACCGCCCAGCGCCGCGCCGTGTTCAGCACACGTTCGGGCAGAGAGAGGCCGGGCAAGCGCGAAATCATGAACGGATCATAGCGGCGCATGTTCGGCATGCCCCAAAAGCAATCGGGCACAAAAATTTAGATGTTTTTGGCCCCTAGCGCTTATCCATAAAGCGCTAGCAGCTATGAAAACAGGAGTAACCGACACCCGCGGGAAACATGTCCTCACACCCGCACTGCGGCGTGCGTCAGACATGGCGCTTACCAGGCCCTGTGCTGGCGGACGCCGCCAGAGGCTGTGCATCGGCACGCGCGTGCAGCGCCTCGATGATGTGGCAGTGCGCGTCCGATCCATCGCAGCGGCTGCGCAGCACCAGCAGGTCGGCCTCCAGCGCCTGCAGTTCTGCCAGGCGGGCGCGCACATGCTGCAGGTGGTCGTCCAACGCATCACGCGCTGCATCGCAGTCTTGCTTGCGGCTCCAGTCCAGCGCCAGTAGCGTGCGCACCTCATCCAGCGACATATCCATGGCACGGCACAAGCGCACAAAACGCAGGCGGTGCACGTCCGTGGGGGTGTACATGCGGTAGCTGTTGTCACTGCGCACGCCCGGAGCCAGCAGGCCTTCCTTTTCGTAGTAGCGGATGTTGGCGGTGGAGACGCCCGACTGCAGGGACGCCTCACCGATGCGGTATTGGGCAGTGTTTTGCGACATGGGGCTTGACCTTCAAGTGACTTCAAGGTTTCAAATCATGCCATCGCTTTGAAAACCCTGACTGGAGAAGAACCCGATGTCTGCCCACTGCCAACACGATCACGACAATCACGGCCACCATCACGGCGCCCGGTCCAGCGCCGACCCGCGCTATCGCCGCATCCTGTGGGTAGCGCTCATTGTCAATGCGGCCATGTTTGCGGTCGAAGTGGGTGCGGGTTTGCAGTCCGGCTCCGCATCGCTGCTGGCCGATGCCATCGACTTTCTGGGCGACGCGGCCAACTATGCGCTGTCGCTGTGGGTGCTGGCCATGGCCCTCACCTGGCGGGCCCGCGCCGCGCTGGTCAAAGGGGTCAGCATGCTGGCGTTCGGCGTGTTCGTGGTGGGCCGTGTAGCCTGGGGTGCCTGGCACGGTGTGCCCCCCGAGCCCTTGACCATGGGCACCATAGGCCTAATGGCCCTGGCGGCGAATCTGGGAGTGGCCGTGCTGCTGTATGCATACCGAGAGGGCGATGCCAACATGCGCAGCGTGTGGCTGTGCACCCGCAACGACGCGCTGGGCAACGTCGCGGTGATGGGCGCAGCGCTGGGCGTGTTTGGCACCGGAAGCGCCTGGCCCGACCTGGCCGTGGCAGCCATCATGGCGTGCCTTGCCATTGCGGGGGGGATCAGTGTGGTCCGGCAGGCACGCAAGGAACTGGCCAGCGAAGCACAACGCTGACTCCCCTGACCGGTCAGCGCCGCAAAGCAACGCACCGGTCAAAAAAAGCCTCCAGCTCGGTCGATTTGTCATACACGCCATCGGCGCCCAACTGCTCACACCTGCGGCGCATGTCGGCCGTGGCGTAGTTGGTCAGCACGTAGACATGCTGGTTTGCTGCACGGGGTTGCGCCCTTTGCTTCAACGCCTGGAGCACCTCAAGGCCCGAACCCTCGCTCAAGAACAGGTCCACCACCATCAGCTGCCATTCACCAGCCCACTGGTCCAGCGCCTCTTTGGCCTCGGTGGCCGTGGTGGCAATGGCGACCACGCGCGCATCGGCCAACTCAGCCAGCGCGGGCACCAGGGTGTCCTGAATGGTCTTGCTGTCTTCGACAAGAATGGTATTGAGAGGCATCGTGGGGAGCCGGATGTTCCGTTCGTTGTGATGCTGCCTACAATCTACGCCACAGACCGAATGCGGCATGTAGGCCGTTGCGCCGCTTGGTAGCGGTAGCAAACGTTGATTCCATAACCCCGTAGAGTTCGACCATGCCCAGCAACACCCCACAGACTCCACCCTCGGAGATGGCCGAGATTTTGAACCAGAATCTGGAGACCGCAGAGCAGATCAAGGCCACTGCCGATGAACTGGATGTGGTGCATGCGGTGCTCTCTACCCAGATCCCGTCCGATGCGCTCAAGGGCGATTTGCAATCGGCCGTAGAACGCACCGACCAGTTGGAGCAGAAACTGCAGGATACCGCCGAGGCGCTTGAAAAGTCGAATGAGCAACTTCAGCGACACCTGGCTGAAGAGTCGGACAAGTGATCCCGCGCCACCTGGCCTGTATCCACACCACGCCACGCCACACTGTTGACGTAGTCGGCGAGCAGTAGAACGCAATCAGGACTTGGCCCGGCCCGAACGCCCCTGACGCGCTGCTGGCGCACGCGCAGTTTTGGTGTTTGCCCCCTCCAGCCACAACAGCGAATCCATCTGCGACATAAAGCGCCGCAGATAGTCGGGCGACAGCGCTCGCATCAGGCTGAGCGAGCGAAGCATCAGCTTGTGTGAATTGAGCGGCCCGGCGTTTTCAGGCCCGCGGTGCAAGGCCTTCACCACCTGCTGGTCTGCAGAGATCTTCGACCACACCTCGCTGAACTGCCGCACGCTCTTCATGTCCGAGACGCTGGCACTGTCGCTCAGCAGCACGCTGTCGGCATCCGACTGCGTGCGTGTATTGAGATCCCGGTTCAGCTGCGCCAGCGGGGACTCACCCAATGGCAGCCGTCTTGAAGCCCCCATGGCTGCAGTGGCCCCAGTCGCGCGCTCTGCATAGTCCGCAATCGCAGTTTGCAGCCTGCGGGCCAACACCTGCTGCACCGGCCCTGGCTGCGTCTGCAAGCGCCGGGACAGCACCTCCAGGTAGTAAAAGCGCGCCGGGTCATGGTGATGAGCCCCCTGCGCCCGCAGCCATTCCAGCGTCGGCTCATTCATTGCGAATGGATTTGGGTGTTGTGTTGGATGCCTTGGGCACGGGCGCCATCTCGACCCGCCGGTTCTGAGCGCGGCCGGTTTCGTCTGCGTTGTCGGCCACGGGCTGCTCGGCGCCAAAGGCGGCGGCAAATACCTGCGACGACGGCATACCCTCATCAATCAATGCACGGGTCACCGTGAGCGCCCGCTGGGCCGACAGCTCCAGGTTGTCGGCAAAGCGCTGGTGCGTGCCGCGCAGCAAGGTGGTGTTGTCGGTAAAGCCGCTCACCATCAGCATCTCGTCTCGCTCTCGCAGATACACCACCAACGGCTGGACCAGGCTCTTAAGTAGCGCGCGGCCTTCAGGGCGTAGCTGGTCGGAACCCGCAGCAAACAACACGCTGCCGCTGATGCCGATGCGGCCATCGTTCACCGTCACCCGGCCACTGGCCAGCGGAATAGCCAGCGCCTTCTCCAGCGCCATGCGACGCTGCTCTTCCATCTGGCGCTTTTCCACCTCTTGTTTGAGGCTGGCCACCAGGTCGATCTGCACCACCAGTACGCCGACCAGTATCAGCACGAAAGCGCCCAGCAGACCTGACATCAGGTCGCCAAAAACGGCCCACGCCGGGGCCGTCTGTTCGGTGGCGTCGTCGAACGTGTCGTCCACACCCGCCATCACGCAGCAACCTCTTGTGCCGACGACGCTTTTCCATGCAGGCGGCGCAGGTCTTCCACAATGCCTTGCTGCGAGCTGATGCTCAGGTCGATCACCTCGCGGGCCTGAGCCACGTAGTAGGCCAGTTGCTCGTCGCTGCGGCTCATCGACTGACTGATAGCACCCTCGATGCCCTGCAGGCTTTCCATCAGTTTTTCGTTGCTGTCGCTGAACAGGCCCACGCCATGGCTGAACGACTCACCCAGGCTGGCCAGTTCCACCGCGCTTGCGGCTACGTGCACGGCCACTTCGTCCACCTTGCCGACTTGCGCGCCAAGCGACTGGGCAAACTGCGCCCCGGCCTGCTCCAAGACCTGACTGGCCGATGCCACCAGCGAATCAATCGCATCGCGCTGTTGCGCGGCGGCATTGTTTACGGACTCCAGCAACGACCCGACCTGCTCCATCATGGCAGTGCGCTCTGCCAGCGCTAAGTTGTCGCGTTCGCTCAGGCGCGTCATTTCCTGGCGCAGCTGGGTGATGACCTCGGCCGCGGCCTGCGGCACATCCGAAGCAGTCTGCAACAGGCGTGTGAGCGGGGCCTCCAGTGCCGACCCCAGTGTGGCAAGGTGCTGCGCAACGGCGGCTTGCAGCGTGCCGAGCTGATCTACCGCAGCCTGGCCGCGCACAGCCTCGGCATCACGCAGGGCCACCAGCTCTGTGCGCCACACGCCCGTCAGGTCATCCATGCGTTGCCCCTGTGCCTGCACCCACTGCGCTTCGGCCTCCAAGCGCGTGCGCAGCAACGCATCAGACTGGTCCATCATGGCCGTGGCGCCGCCCAGGCTGCGCGTTACCTGCTCGGTCAACCGCTCGGTGATTTGCGTGGCTGTGGTCTCCAGCGCCTGGCACACGCCCTGCTGCAGGGCCGCCGTGTGTTCGCCAGCGCGTTTCAACTCGTCGGCAAGGGTGCTGGTCATCGCCTCCATCGACCGGGTCCAACCCTCCACCCGCTCTTGGTCAGCCGCATGCTGGGTGGTGTGCGACTGTGCCACCGTCTCTTGCAACGCCGTCAGCAGCGCATCAGAACGTTGGTCAAACGATTGTGCGGCGGCCTGCAAGGTGTGTTCAAGCTGCGTTGTGGTCGTTTGCAGCGCCTTACTTACATCACGCTGATGGGCTATGGCCTCAGCTCCTGCGCGCTGCCATTCCGCGGTCAGCGTGCTGGCCATGCCGTTCAACGACTGGCTCCAGCCTTCCAGGCGCTGCTGGTCGGCAACGACCTGGGCAGCACGGGACTGCAACGCGGACTCGTTCAACGCAGCCACCAGAGCGCTGGAGCGGTGGTCAAACGCCTGTGTGACGGTCTGCAACGCGCCGTCGAGCTTCTCAACCAAGGCGCTGTGCGTGTGCGCTTGGCCCTGCAGCGCGGTGGTCCATGTATCAGCCACCTGGCGGGCGGTGCCCTCCCACTGGCCCGAGAGCGCCTGCATCTGGCCATCGGTGGCTTCGCGCAGGCGCTCGTGCGATTTCTGGGCCTCCTGCGCCAGCGTAGCCATGGCCTGCTCGACCACCGGACGAATCGCCTCACCCGCCTGTCGGGCGCTGGCGCCCAGGCTGTCCTGCAGCGATGTGCCCACGGCGCTGGCCAGCTGTGTGTACGCCGCAGCGGCTTCGCGATGAAAACCTTGTTGCTGCGCCAATAGCTGTTCGCCCAGTTGCTCATTGCGGCGCTCCAGCCCTTCCACAAGCCCGTTCAGGCGCTCGGCAATGAGCGGCATGGCATGGGCCTGGGCTTGCAAAGCCAGCAGCATTTCGTCGCGCCTGTGCGCGGACGAAAACGCCCGGAACACTGTCAGAACGCGCGTGTCGAGCAAACGCACAGCCTCCAGTCGCTGGCGGCGGCTCATGGCCGACAGCAGGCCCAGCGCGGCGGAAGCCGCCACACCAGCCACCGACGTGCCAAACGACAAGCCCAGACCTTTGATGGGGGCGGCCAGCGCTGTACGGATCGACTCCAGGTTGGACGAGGCCTCGAGCGCAAACACGGCGCCCTTGAACGTGATCACCATGCCCAAAAACGTACCCAACATGCCCAACATGACCAGCAGGCCCACCAGATAGGGGGTAAGCGCCGGGCCTGGCAAGGCCACGCGCTCACCCTCGATGCGCTGGCGCACAGGGTTGCGCAGCGAAGGGGGCAACTTGTTGAGCCACTCCACAAGGTCCACCACCGGGCCTGGCGACGGGCCGGACAACGCATTCGCAAAAGACGCTGTCGCAGCGCGGAACTGCATCAGCTCGTACGCACCCAGCACATACACCCCGCCAATCACCACCGTCATCGCCAGCGCAAGTGGGCTTGACCCCACAAAACCCCAACCCATCCAGCCCACGACCGCAAGGCCCATGGCAAAGATGGCCGTCATCACACTCTTGTTCATTCCTGTAATCCTGTTTTCTCTTGCTGGGCTGCTTCCAGCAGTCCCGTGATCGGCTGAAGACGCACCTGCAACTCTGCGAGCAGCAACGCCTGTAAATCTTGTTCAAACGCCCACAACCAGCCGCCCGGCTGGCGCCAGCGCAGCGGTTCATCGGCCGCGCCACTGGCCTGCATCCGCTGCTGGTGCTTGTGGTGGTGGTGCGCAAAGCGCCTCTCCAGCTGACCTTGCAGCGATGCCCACATGCGCTGCTCGCGGGCTCCGAGCATTTGTTCCATGACAGCATCCAGCGCCGCCAGTTGCTTGAGGGCAACCGAGCCCTTGGTCAGCGCATGCCGCACCTGCGCCCGCAATGCCAGCAGGCGGTTATCCATCTGCCTTTGCAGATCCAGATATCGGGGCCCATGGGCAGAAAAAGCAGCCTCGGCCTGCGGGTCTGGCGCTTGCGCCGAGGTGTTGTCGGCCCGCGCTCGCCCCGGTTTGGCAGGCGCAACCCCAGCG
Organism: uncultured Gammaproteobacteria bacterium; assembly: GCA_947085645.1. Taxonomy (GTDB): domain Bacteria; phylum Pseudomonadota; class Gammaproteobacteria; order Burkholderiales; family Burkholderiaceae_C; genus Acidovorax. The sequence goes on along the minus strand of CAMTXG010000028.1, from coordinate 570 downwards.
GTGAGCAGCGCCGCCAACTCGGCCTTGGTCTTGTCAAAAAACCGCGCAACCGCGCACACGTCCAGCGGCGCGCCGGGCTGCTCTGCAGTAGCGGGTTCATGGGGCAATGACTCGATGGCGTGCAAGGCCCGGCTGAGCTTGACGGCATCCACTGGGCCCAACCACTGGCTCAATTGCTCCGCCACGTCCGGCTGGGCAGGCTGCTGTGCTGAGTTTTGCGCCGCCCGCGCTCCATCGTCCCGCGCCCATTGCTGGAGCAGAACAACAAGTCTGGAGCTGTTGAGTCGGTGGTGCAGAGTCATCCGGTGAAGGCCATTCACTGTGCTGGCAATGCACGCCGGCTTGTATCCGAGGCGCGCATGCATCAGGGAACGGGTCCCCAGTGGGCAAAGCCCGCTATTTTCGCAGGAACGAGAAGGCCGTCCGGCTCTAGGAGCCTGTCGGACTTGGAAGTCGTCGGCTGCAAATTGGCCGCAGCGGTCCATTTTTGGCTTCGCCGCTCTTCGAGAACACCGTCTTTTTGCCCCATAGCCGGGCTATGGGGCTGCAAATCCGGCAAAAACTGTCCTC
>CAMTXG010000027.1:0-31883 GCA_947085645.1 uncultured Gammaproteobacteria bacterium | reverse complement strand
GGCGCTGCGTGAGCAGCCGTGGCCGCTTCAACCCACGCGGCGTCAAGCGCAAGATGAGCAACTTCAACGTCCGCCATCGCGGCGCGGCGCTTCACCAGAAGCACCAGCCGGTACCGGTACTTCGTATCTGAACAGTATTGGGTTTAGCCCCTGGTTCAGAGAAAGCAAACGGCTTATCGATACCGGACACTTCGGCCGTCTCCACAGCATTACTTTCCGGCTGCGCACGGGGGACGGCCAAGGATCGGACGCGTACCTGGACCGGCAGCCGTATTTCCAGAAGATGCCTCGGTTGCTGATTCGAGAAACCGCAGTCCACTATGTTGATACCTTCCGCTATCTCATGGGCGATGTGGTGGCCGTCACTGCCCGCTTGCGACAGCTCAACCCTCACATCGCTGGTGACGACGCAGGCATGGTTATTTTCGAGTTTGCTGATGCTAGGCAAGGCATGTTCGATGGCAACCGCTTAAACGACCACCCGGCGGCGAATCCGCGCACCACCATGGGCGAAATGTGGCTGGAAGGTGAGCGCGGTGTCCTGCGCCTCGATGGCAATGCCCGGCTCTGGTGGAAGCCGCACCACAGGCCTGAGACTGAGCATACGTATCAGTCGGGCACGGAAGGTCCTTTTGGCGGTGCCTGCACTGCTTTGCAGGCCCACGTGATTGCGCACCTCCAACAGCGGGCGCCACTTGAAAACGAAGCCCGTAGCTACCTCGATGTGCTGCGCATCCAGGAGGCCATTTACTTCTCTCACGTCAGCGGATGCAGGGTTCCGTTGGCGACGTTTCAACCCACAACACCTGCAAACAACCAGGAGACATCATGAAAACCATCCGATTCGCCTTCTTCGCCTCAGTGGCGTCTCTCAGCATCATGGCGGCGCACGCCCAGACTGTTCTCAAATTCAGTCATACGGATCAGCAAGGTGGCGCACGCCACGCTGCTGCCGCGGAGTTCGCAAAGAAAGTTGAGGAGCTGACTCAGGGTCGGTACAAGGTTCAGGTTTTTTGTTGTAGTCAGTTGGGGAACGATCCCAAAAATATCGAGCAGTTGGTGCTGGGTGGCATCGACTTCACCGTGTCGGCTACAGGCAGCTATGCGCCCCAGCTGCCATCACTGAATCTGACCATGATGCCGTTCTTGGTGGACAGCTACCAACAAGGTTGGAAGCTCTATGACGAGAGCAATTGGCTCAAAGAGCAGTATGACAAAGCACCGGCAAAAGGCTTCCGGTTTCTCGCCACCTGGGAGGCGGGCTTTCGCAGCATGACGACCAAGGAACCTCTCAATTCACCTGACGACGCCAAAGGCAAGAAGCTGCGAACATTCCCCAATGAAATGATGCGTTGGACGCTGGAAGCGATGGGCTTCAACATCCAGATCATGCCCTTGCCAGAGGTCTACCTGGCAATTCAACAGGGTGCGGTGAGCGGCCAGGAAAACCCGGTCGACACGATCTTTTCCAACAAGTTCTACGAAGTGGCGCCCAACGTCACGCTGACCAACCACGTGTACAGCCCCATTCCTATGGCCATCAGCGAAAAGACCTGGCAGAAGCTGTCTCCAGCCGACCAGAAGGCAGTGGCCGAAGCGGCGCAAATTGCTGGCAAGTTAAGCCGCCAGTTGATTTCAGGCAACGACGAGAACCAGCTCAAAGAGATGGCCGCCAAGGGGGCCAAGATCAACAGCAAACCGAATGTGGCAGCCTTCCGTGCGGCCGTACAGCCGGTATACGGAAAGGCGCGCGATAAGTTCGGCGCTGACGTCGATGCGTTCCTCAAGGACGCCGAGATGGTGCGCACCAGCGTCAAGTAGGTCTGGGACCATGCGATTACTACCTTCTGGACCAGCCGCACCCGCACCTTTGCGCTGGCTGGGCAACTCCGTCGACATCTCCATCGTATTGCTTGGTGCGGCATTGGTGGTGGTGGTGTTCAGCAACGTTGTGCTACACGCCTTTGACAAGGACATCGCATGGACCACAGAGTTCGGTGAACTCGTAATGGTGTGGACAACGTTCATGGGCGTGTCCGCTGCTGTGCAGCGCAATGCGCACATGGCAGTCTCCGAGCTGGTTGATCTGTTGCCGGAACCGGGGCCCAGGCTATGGGCCGACGGTTTGATCCAGCTTGCTGTTGCCAGTTTGCTGGTGCTTCTGATCTGGAAGGGGGGCGTAGCCGCTGATGCGGGATGGGGAAGCGAGATGACCGTCACTGGCTGGCCGATGGCGGTGCAGTACCTCTCCCTCCCCGTCTGCTCAGCCATTGCATTGGTGTTCGTGGGCTGGGACCTGGTTCAGATCGGCCTTGGGGTACCGCGACAACAACGTTATGCCATTGGTGGCGTAAATACAGCCTAGAAGCACCCCTATGGTTTTAATTTTTATTCTTCTGGTCTTCTTTGGTCTGGCACTGGCGGGCTTGCCTGTTGTGTGGTCCATCCTGGCCACCACTGTGCTGACGATCTGGTCCTTTGGCCTCAGCCACCCGCTCGAAACCATTTTCCTGACCTATATCGGCGGTGTCGAACCCTTCATCCTCATTGCCGTTCCACTCTTCATTGTGGCCGGGGAGCTGTTTTCGCGCGGTGGCGTGGGCGAACGCATCATCCGCTTCGCTCGCAGCCTGTTTGGCTCGTTGCCCGGCGGTCTCGGCATTGTCACCGTCGCCTCGTGTCTGCTGTTTGGCGGCGTCTCGGGATCTGCTATTGCGGGGGCCGCCGCGATTGGCACCGTGATGATCCCTGCTCTGACAAAGCAGGGCTATTCAGCGGCGTTCGCTTCTGCATTGGTTGCTGCTGCCGGAACGCTGGCGATCATCATGCCGCCGTCGATTCCGCTGCTGGTGTTCGGGTACATCGCAGGTGTTTCGGTGCGGGATCTCTTCTTGTCTGGCATCGTCCCGGCATTTCTCTTCGGCGCTGCCATGATGCTGGTGTGTGTGTGGTACGGGACAAAAACCGGCTGTGATCGCGGCGGTCAACGCGCCTCTGGCGCCGAAATCTGGGCGTCTTTCAAGGATGCGTTTCCGGCTCTGCTGATGCCGGCCATCATTCTCGGGGGCATCTGGAGCGGATTCTTCACACCCACCGAGTCTGCGGTTGTAGCGGTGGTGTATGGCCTGTTGGTGGCCACGCTGTGGTATCGATCAATCGGCTGGCGCGATCTGCCGGGTCTGCTGTACAGCGCATTTCTGACCAGCGCAGTAGTCATGGCGGTGGTGGGCGCAACTGCAGCGCTGGCCTGGGTAATCACCGTAGAGCAGGTACCCATGATGATGACGGAATGGGTGCAAACAGTGGCCGACAATCGCTGGACATTCTTTCTGCTGATCAATGTCTTCCTGCTGATACTGGGCATCTTTCTGGAGCCGCTGCCTGCGTTGGTGTTGACGGCGCCGCTGTTCGTGCCCCTGGCTCGCGTGTACGGCATTGATCCCGTGCATTTGGGCTTGGTGATGACCTGTAACCTTGCTATCGGTCTCTACACCCCCCCGGTGGGCGGCACCTTGTTTGTTGCAGCCAAGATCGGTCAGGTGGGTATGGGAGCAATCTCCCGTGCACTGCTGCCCCTGTTCCTGGTTTCTTTGCTGATACTGGTGTTGATCACCTACGTGCAAGCAATTCCAATGTTTCCCGTTTGGATCCTCCGTTGAGGCACATCGTTTTCACAGGGACCCACAAATATGTTCACCGTTGTCGTTGAGTTTCACATTCAGCTTGACCAAGTCACGGCCTTTTCCCAAGCCATCATCGAAAACGCACGTCTTTCTGTAGAGAATGAAGTGGGATGCCATCAGTTCGACGTCTGCCGTGATCCGTCCGATCCGTCGCTGTTCTATCTCTACGAGATCTACGACGACGAAGCTGCCTTTCAAAAGCACTTGCAGTCAGACCATTTCCTGACCATGGACGCTATGACATCTCCCTGGATCGATAGCAAGAAAGTCAGAACCATGACGCGGGTGCAGCCTTGTTGAGAGTCCGGTCCCTATGAACAAGGTGCTCCTGGGTTGTATCGCTGACGATTTCACTGGCGCCACAGACCTCGCCAACAATCTGGTACGTGCCGGCATGCGCTGCGTGCAGACCATCGGAGTCCCGACCGACGGTGCTGCCGTGCAGGCCGATGCCATTGTGGTCGCGCTCAAGTCGCGCACCGTGCCCGCACCTGAGGCGGTGACGCTGTCGCTGGCCGCCCTGCGTTGGCTTCAGGCCCAAGGCGTTCAGCAGGTCTATTTCAAGTATTGCTCCACCTTCGACTCTACCCCCGAGGGCAACATCGGGCCGGTCACCGAAGCGCTGCTGGACGCGCTGCACGGCCTTGGTCAGGGCTTCACTGTTGCCTGCCCGGCGTTCCCGGTGAATCAGCGCACGGTGTTCAAGGGGCATCTGTTCGTGGGCAATCTGCTGCTGTCAGACAGCGGCATGCGCCATCACCCACTTACGCCCATGACTGACGCCAGCCTGGTGCGCGTGATGCAGGCTCAGACTCGTCGCAAGGTCGGCCTGGTGACGCAGGACGTGGTGGCTGCCGGCCCGCAGGATATCCGCGAGCGTTTTGCCGCGCTGCAGGCCGAAGGCGTGGGCGTGGCGGTCGTTGATGCGGTGGACAACGCCGACCTGATTCGCATCGGGCAGGCGTTGGCAGGTATGCCGCTGGTCACAGCAGCTTCCGGTATTGCCATCGGCCTGCCGCAGAACTGGCCCCAGCTGCGGTCACGCGGCGCGGACGTCAGGGTCGACGCACTGCCGGCAGCAAGTGGTTTTCAGGCGGTGATCTCGGGCAGCTGCTCGGTGGCCACCAATGCGCAGGTGCTGCACTTCAAACATGGCGGCCGGCCCAGCCTGGCCATCGACCCGCTGGCCATTGCCGCCGGAGAAGACGTGGCGGCAAAAGCCCTTGCCTGGGCTGAGCCCTTGCTGGCCAGCGGCCCGGTGCTGTTCTACGCCACCGCAGAACCGGCGTCCGTGCGAGCGGCGCAGGATCGCCTGGGTGTGGCTCGCGCGGGGGAGATCGTGGAGCACGCGCTTTCGCGCATCGCCAGCGGCTTGGTTCAGTGCGGGGTACGCCAGTTGTTGGTGGCTGGTGGCGAAACCTCCGGGGCCGTGGTCCAGGCCTTGGGCGTGCAGCGCATGACTATCGGCCCGCAGATCGACCCCGGTGTGCCCTGGACCGCAGTCGACACACCGTTGTGCCCCGGCGAGCCTGTGCACATTGCGTTGAAATCGGGCAACTTCGGCAGCTTCGACTTCTTCACCAAAGCCTTTGTGCAGCTAGCGTCTACGTCATGACCGAACACGATCTGCGCGACCAAATCTGCCGCGCAGGTGCCTCGCTGTATGCGCGCGGCTATGTGCACGCCACCGCGGGCAACATCAGCGTGCGCCTGCCGGGTAGCGGCTATCTCATCACACCCACAGATGCTTGCCTGGGCACGCTGGACCCGGCCCGCCTGGCGCGGGTGAACGAGGAAGGGGTGCAGTCCGGTGGAGACCGTGCGTCCAAGACTTTGACCTTGCATCAGCGGATATATCGAGCCGATCCCCATGCCCGCTGCGTGATCCATACCCATTCCCGCCATTTGGTGGCGGTTTCGCTTGGCCGGAGCTGGAAGTCCGACGAGCCGCATTGTGATGATCTGCTGCCACCCATCACTCCCTATTTCGTGATGAAGGTAGGCCACGTGCCTCGCATTCCCTATCACCGCCCCGGCGACCCGGCGGTGGGAGAGCTCGTTGCGCGGCGTATCGCTCAGATGCAGGCGGTTGGCACACCCATCCGTGCGGTAATGCTTGACCGCCTCGGCCCCAATGCGTGGCACCGTTCAATCTCCGAGGCCAGTGCCGTGCTGGAGGAGTTGGAGGAAACCGCGCGGCTGTGGCTTTTGACCCGCGCCGCACCCTTGGGTCCTGAACAAATCGAAGAATTGCGCAGGGAATTTGGCGCTAGTTGGTAACGCACACTCCTGCACCGTGCTGGCGCAGGAAATCCCAGCGCGGGAGTGCTACATCGCCCAGATTCTGGGCGCCTCTCCCTCTATTTCCCACAGCATCTCCCGCCAGGCCACCCGCACTGCCTTTAGTAGCTTCATTGCCGGCTCCACCTGTGGCGCAAGCACACGCACCACAACCATTTGCGCATTGGGGCTGGTTGTGCCTGCGGTGGCTTTGACCTGCGGATGCGCATCGATCACGGCCCGCGCGGCGTCCAGCGCTGCGTCGCGCCGCGTGCGGTCCAGCGGAGTGCCCGCGGCAAAGAACATGCTGGCCACGCAGCGGTGGCCAGCCAGGCCCAGCGGGCTTTGCATGAGGCGGTGGTCTGCGGCGTTGATGGCGCCGCGCTCTAGCCACAGGCCGGGCACTTCGAGGTGTTGTACAAATCGGCCGGTTTCAAAGGGCTGATTCGCGTGGGGCAGGCCCAGGGCGGTCACGTCCCAGCCCATGCATTCGGCGCCAGGGGCAAGGTTGAGCGTAAGGTGGTTTTCGGCGTTGCAGGCGTTGTAGCAAAGTGCCTCCAGCGGCAGCCATTCCAGGCGGGCGCCTTCGGCTACCGACAGTCGCGTGCGCTGCAGTGCCAGTTCGCCGGTGGACCGGTAAAAGCGTGTGGCCCCTGGTGTGGTGAGCAGGCCGTGCGCGCCGGGAGCCACGGTGGCGGTGATGTCCAGCATGTCGCCGCCCACCAGGCCGCCGGGGGGGTGCACCATCACGTTGTGGCAGATGGCGTCGCCCTCGGGGTACAGGCTTTGCAGGATGCGCAGCGGGCCGTTGTGCTCAAAGCGGGCCACGGTGCGGGCGTTGCCTTCACGGGTGTAGTCCAGTTGCAGGCGGGCGTGCCAGGGCATGGGTAAGAATCCGTTTGCTATTAAATGAGTAGCTGATTATGACCTGTAGATAAGCGCCAAGGGCATCCTGAACACCCCCGCGGGTCGGTGGCAGCGCGGATCGGGTGGAGGCGCCCTTGAACCCATGGCGGCTGCGGTAGAGCGACGGGCTGATTCCTATGGGCGGCGACAACCAGACGTCAGGATTTCCAGAAACCCACATGCGGGGCGCTGGCCTCTTCAATCAATGCTGGGCCGATGCATTCGATGGCGTGGGGCGAAGCGGCGAACACGTCGCGGCACGACAGTTCGGCGTCGCGCTGCTCGCTGCGCTCACCGCGGAACACGCGCAGCCGCACAGCGTCTATTCCGAATACCACGCGACCAATGCCTGACCAGAAGATGGCGCCCGCGCACATCACACACGGCTCTGCCGACGAGTACAGCGTGGCCTGCGCAAGGGTGTCGCGGCTCACGCTGGCGCTGAGCTGGCGCACCGCATTGGTTTCTGCGTGGCCCGTGCAGTCGCCCGTTTCGGTGGTGTTGCAGTAGGCCTCGGCCAGCAGCGTGCCGTCAGCAGCAATCACCACCGCACCAAAAGGGCGGTTGCCGCGTGCGCGGGCAGTGCAAGACCACGCAATGGCTTGGCGCAGGTAGGTGCCGTCGGTGTCGTTGAGCGTGCTGGGGTCGTCCAGCTGGTCGGGGGCGGCGGACAAGAGAGCGTGCATGGGGTTGTCTCCGGGAGTTGTGTGATGGTCAGGTTGTTGCGCAACGTCGTGCGGTCTGCAGACCCGCCGTTGCTGTTGCCATCGCTATGCATTTGGCATGCCAATAACAATCAGTGACATGTATGCATGGTTGTTGTTGGCGAGACCTCTCCGCCAAGGATGCGCCGTGGATGCGCTGTATGTGCAGCAGCGTGCAGCCATGGGCATTCTTCTTGCATGATCTGTGGCAAGAGTAGAAGCGTTCACTGCGAAGCCCTTCATGCCGTGGAGCATGCGGGCCAGGCCAGCCGGAAATTGCTCTTGAAGCCCGCACCGTGCAGTGCGCTCGCGCGCACCGTGGCTTCAGGATGAGACCGGCATTGCCTTGTGTCTTTTGTATGGGCCAGAGAAATCTGTCCCAACAGGCGCATGCAGCGGCCCCATTCTTGAAGTGTGGAGCGGGAGGTATTCATTGACTTCCACCTTGTCTTCAGGAGAACCGCATGACCTCTACCACCTACCCCCTCGACGAGCTGCAGAAAGAAACGCGCATGGGCGCGATGGGATCGGAAACCGCCAGCCGCGAAATTCGCCGCATTGATCTCACCGACTTTGCGCAGCGCAAGACCGAGATTGCACAGCAGCTGTGGGACGCCGCTGTTGACGTCGGCTTTTTCCAGATCGTGAACCACGGCATCGACCTTGCCGAAGTGCGCAACGCCTTTGCGATGACCGAGCGCTTTTTTGCGCTGTCCGACGCAGTGAAGGCGCAGTACCCGCTGAAAAAGGCGCTGAACGTGGGCTGGGAGAGGCGCGCCCAGGTGCGCCCCTCCACAGGCACGCCGGACCAGAAGGAGTCCTACCAGATCACCCGCCCGCATATGGACGGCTTGTGGCCCACAGAGGAGGAGCTGGCGGGGTTTCAGCCCACGCTGCTCGCGTTTGAAGGCAAATGTTGGCAGGTAGCAATGCAGGTGTTGTCATGTTTTGCGTGGAAGCTGGGGTTTGACGAAGCGTTTTTTCATCGCGCGCATGACCCCGCGCAGGCCAGCTACCAAAGCACCCTGCGCCTGCTGCACTACTTTGCAACGCCGCCAGAGCAGCAGGCCAGCCTGGGCCTGTGGCGTGCCGGTGCGCATACCGACTTTGACTGCCTGACCCTGCTGTTTCAGCGCCAGGGCCAGGGCGGCCTGCAGGTGTGCCCGGGCAAGGAGATGGACAGCCAGGCATGGACATCGGTCACCCCTGATGAAGAAGCCATCACCTGCAACATCGGCGACATGCTGATGCGCTGGAGCGATGACCAGCTGCCCAGCAACTTCCACCGCGTGAAGAACCCGCTGCCCGGCGAATACATGGGGCCCCGCTACAGCATTGCTTTTTTTGCGCAGGCCAACCGCGACGCCATCATCGAAGGACCGGGCAAGAAGTACCCGGCCATCGCCGCAGGTGATTACCTGAATCAGCGGGTGGCAGCCAACTTCAAGGCCTACTGAGAAAGCTGCGTATCAACGGCATGCCAAGTGCATGCCAAGTGCAGGCCGTTACGCGCCGGAGCGCAAATACGCAAACGCGATCAGCGCCATGATGGCAGCTACCGCAACCCACGTCATTGCCCCCGTCTTGCGGGACATTTCGCCGGGTGCCAGGCCCTCGGCGTGGCGCTGGCGAGAAACGTCCAGCGCATCCACCCGGTCTTTTGCTTCTTTGAGCCCAATGCCTGCATGGTCGCGCAGCAGGCGGATGGCTTCGATCTTATTGCCTTGCGCCAGTGCGTGCTGCACGGTGTCGGGCACGGTGCCCATGGCGGTGGACGCGGAGAAGCCCGTGGGGCGCTGTGCTGCGGAGGGTGAAGCGGCGGCGGGGCGCGCTTGTGTGTGCGCGTCAACGATGTCCTTGGCTTCTTTCAGCGAGAGGCCATGGGCTTCGCGCAACTGTTTGATGGCGTCGATGGTGCGGCCCTGGGCAAGGGCCGCGAGCACCGCGGGTGGCAGGGGTTCCCCGGTTTTGAACATGAAGGACTCCTTGGGTGCGGCGGGTGCGCCAACGCGGGTTGTATCACGCGCTCCGTTGTTCCCAGACGGCTTGGCGCGTTTCGCGGCAGTCGTCGGAGAACGGGGCCGCGCCAGCTGGCCACGGCACGGCGCAGTGTCATGCCTGCGTGGCCGCACCCGTGGCAGGCAGGCCGATGGCGCTGAGCCGAAACACATTGTCTTCCGGGTCGGCCAGCACGGCTTGCCATTGGCCGTAGTACGTGGCGTACGGCGCTTTGACGATGCGCCCGCCCAGCGCCATGGCTTGGTGGCTGGCGGCGGTCACTGCGTCGGGGCTGTCGAGCATGAAGGTGGCGTAGCCGGTGACCGCGCTCTGCTGTCCGTTTTGAGGCGTGCGGTCGCCCAGCCCCAGTAGCGCGTAGGCGGTAGGTGCGTTGAACCCGAGCTGAAAGCTCTCGGTCTCCACGGCACGGTAGATGGGAGACCGCGTGCCCACGGCCTCTGGCAGCTGCAGCAGTGCTTGGTAAAACTGCTGCTGGGCGTCGATGTTGTGGCAAAAAAGGTTGAACCAGAGCTTCATGCCATCACCGCTGCTTTGCTGCCGGGCTGCAACCCATAGGTCTTTTGGTACATGGCCTGCAGGTGTTCGCCCACTGTGCACGGCGCAAAGCGCGGGGTTTCGCCTGTGGGTACGCAGGTGGCCACCGGGCTGACCTGCGCCTCGTAGTCGGGCGTGTAGAAAAACGGAATGGAATGGCGTGGTGCACCTGCGCTGTGCACATTGCGCACGCGGTGCGGGTTAGACCGGTACAGCCCGTTGGTCCAGCGGGGAATCATGTCGCCCAGGTTCACCACCAGTGCGCCTTCTATGGGTGTGGCTGCGGCCCATTCGCCATTCGGTAGCTTCACCTCCAGCCCGCCATGGTGGTCTTGTGCCAGCAAGGTGATGGCGCCCCAATCGGTGTGTTCGCCCGCACCAAAGGTCAATGCGTCAGCGCCCTCGGGGTGCGGTGGGTAGCGTAGCAGCCGCAGCGTGAGCATGGGGTTCTGGTGCGTGTGGTCGAAATAGTCTTCTGGCAGGCCCAGCGACAACGCCATCAACTGCATGAGCTGCAGTGCCAGCCGTTGCATCGCCGCGATGTAGGCCCTGCATTGCGCATCCATGTCGGGCAACTCGGCGGGCCACTGGTTGGTTCCGTACGAGTGGTAGCCGCGCTGAACGTACGGGTGGTCTGGCGGATAGTCCAGCCCGCAGTAAAAGCTCTCTTTGAGGTCGGGGCGCGCAGCGGCGTCCAGGGTCTGACCGCCCAGGCTTTCGTAGCCGCGCATAGATGGCGACTGGTGCAGCGAGATGGCCTGCTTTTGAGCCAACGGCAGGTCAAAGAACCGAGCCGCCAGCGCAAACTGCTGTGCAATCAGTTCCTGCGGCACGCCATGCTGCGTGACATAGAAGAACCCGGGCCCCATGCAAGCCTGGCGCAACTGTGCTGCCACTTCTGCGCAGCGCGGCGCACCCACCTGCAGCGCGCCTGCAAGGTTGATCAGCGGGATGCCCATGGTCATCAGGCCTTGAGCTTGCGGTCTGCGGCGTTCGGCAAAAAGCGGTCGGTCCAGATGTCGGCCACAGCCAGGCTGGACTTGAGACCAAACGCGGCCACGGTTTCGTCGATGGTGGCTTGCAGGCGGGCGGGCGTAGCAGCGCCCCAGCCGTTGGCGCGGGTCTCGTCGGTCTTCATGGTGCCGTCCACGATGAGCTGCAGGCGCTCCTGCTCAATGGCCTCATTGGCCAGCGGCTCACGCGCCTTGATGGCAGCAGCACCCGCTTTGGGGTCGGCAATGGCATCGATCCAGCCGCGCGTAGTGGCCTTTACAAACGCCTTCATCGCATCGGGTGCGTCCTGCATGCTTTTCGGGTTGGCAATCAGCCCGTTACCGTACGACTTCATGCCGAAGTCAGAAAAGCGGAACACCATGAGCTGCTCAGGCCCCAGGCCACGGGCCTTGAGGTTGAGCAGCCCCGTGAAGAAGAAATACGCAGCTGCATCGAAGTCGCCTTTCACAAAACGTGTGTCGCCAATGTCTGGCGCCACGTTCTCCCACTTCACGCCGCTGGGGTCAAAACCCTGTGCCTTGGCAAACACCGGAAACAGCTTGCGCGATGCGTTGAAGGGCTGACCCAGGATGGTCTTGCCCGCCAGGTCGGACGGCTTCTTGATCGCGCCGTCCTTGCGCACCATCACCGAGTTGGGGTTCAGGTCGTACTGAATGGCCACGGCCGCCAGGCGTGCCTGCGGGTTGGCGGTGTTGAACTCGATCATGGTCGAGAGGTCGGCCGACGCCACGTCATACGCGCCACCCGCCACCAGGCTGATGGCCGACGCCGAGCCATTGCCGGTGTCGATGGCTACGTCCAGCCCTGCGTCTTTGTAGTAGCCCCGATGGTGCGCCAGCAGAAAGCCCGCGCCCGAGGCTTCGATCTTCCAGCCCAGGTTGAACTTGAATTTTTGCAGGCTGCCCTGGGCACGCACGAAAGGCGCGGCGGACAAAAGGGTGGCGGCGCCCGTGGCGCGGATGAGGGAACGGCGTTGCATGTGAGGCACTCCTTGGCGAGATGGGTTCAACCACGATGGCCCATTGAGCCCAAGCTCCACCGGGCATCGAACGGGTGCACGCAACAGCAAGCAAGAGCCCTGAGGGGGCTGTAGCCTGGTTCTTGAAGGCGCGCAGACGCAGAGCCACTGGGGGCGCTTGCTTGTTGTCTGTTGCGTGCTTCAAGAGCAATTTCCGGGCGGTGGCCGCTGAACGCTTCTACTCTTGGTAGTCCACCAATCGCAGGATCTGTGCCATGTCCATAGGCTGATTGCGCTGCTGGAAAAGTCCCAGTGCGTCGCGCGATGGTGCGCCTTGCACCAGGGGAAGGAATGCAGCGGCGACTTTGGTGCTCTCCCGGGACTCGGCCCTGGCTTGAGCCAGCCCGGTCAGGCGGCCGGGGTATTTGATCTGGTTAGGGAATGTGAGGCGACGTTTTGCGTGTGCGGCAACGGCTTGTCGCGACTGTTGCACAAAGTGTCAAAAGCACCCCTGCACCGCTACCTACACTGCCACCTCCGCTTTCGGGCGCCGTCACTCCTTCCCGCTCCAATATGGTCAAACCTGTCATCCCTGGCACTATCGTCGCTGGCGGCGAGCTGAGCCAGTCCACTATCCACTCCGTCAATCAGGCAGCGGCCAAAACCCCGGCGCAATGGCGCCGATTCATTGCTTATGCCACTTTGGTGAAGGTGGGCGGCTCGCTCGCCTGGCGCGCGAATAATCCTGGCAATCTGCGCGACTCTGCGCTCAAGATTGGCAACGTCACCGGGGCCGTGGGCGTGTTTGCTGTGTTCGCAACCATGGAGGATGGCCATGCCGCCCAGAGGGCGCTTTATATCAACAGGTACGGAGTCATGAAGGTTCGCGACGCCATCGCCAAGCTCACACCGCCCAACGAAAACGACACCGAACGCTATCTGCGCGAACTGGAGCGGGCGGGTGTGGACCTGGACAAGGATGTGAACTCGCAGATCAATGTGCTGATGCCCGCCGTGGCGTTGAGCGAAGGCGTCATCGCGGGCGTCGAGGTGCCTCGGTCATGAAGCGCTGGTTGCTGGTGGCCGGTATGGCGGTGGCCCCGCCCCTGGTGCATGCGCACAACGCGGTGGCGGTAGGTTGCAAAAGCGTCCAGCTCATGCTGGATGACCGGGTGACGCCCGGGGTGCTGGACCGCTTGTGGGCCAGCGGCGAGGCGGTGGAAGCATCGCCTGCAGTTCTGCAACTGCGTGGCTGCAGCGGCGAGGTGCTGGACACCGTCACGCTGGAAGCCCCGCTGGCCAGGCTGGATCCGACTCTCCTGCGTGGCGCTCCAGCCGTCACCGTTCTTGTGACGGTGGATCTGACTGCGGCTGCGGGCACCTACAGCGGCCCGCTGACCCGGCCTTTTGCCGTGCATGGGGACCGGCTGCAACAGGTGCAGGCACGCGCGGCGAATGGCAGCCAAGAGCCCTTGGTGCTGGCCCTGACGGGCAAGGCGGCGTGGAAAAGGGTGCGTGTGGGCAAGAAGGACCACTTGATTTCTGTGCGCAGCCAGTTAGAGGACGGTCAGTTCACGACCAGTTTTCGCCGCTATGTGCCTGGACCGCAGGGCTGGAGCATGCGGGAGCGGTCACAGCCAGGCCTGTGGGAGTCGGATGGGGAGTTCCCCTCGCATCGATTTTTCCCCTCAACACGGACGAGCAGGTAGTTAATGCTCTGTTGGTCGCTGTCGCTAAACATTGGGAATACTCAATATCGTAGCCTTTGCGTGTGTCAGCGTAGGTGTTGATGTGAATTAAATTTTCGAATATATAATGGAATAAGTAAATGATTAAGCCGGATTTTGATAAACTTTGGCTCGAATTTCCTGATCACATTAAATATAAATCGATGAAGGATCTTTTTTCTGCGCTTGGTGGTGCTGCAGAAAAAATATACATTCCCCTGGCTTTGGTCCGAACAGGAATACTTGTGCAAGTAGATTGAGTGTAGCCTTCAACAAGGCGGGTGCGCCCATCAATGCGGGCCTGGCAAATTCAGTCGGTGCTCCCACATTGGGCACAAAGGATGGCTCGCGAATCATATATCGAGTAGCTGATTTTAGAAGCTACTTAATAAAATTTTTAGGAAAGCCAATCGTCGATGATGCGATCCCATATGATGATAAATTTCGAGGACGTAGGGGAATTGTTGCTTTTAGTGTTAATTGGGCCGGAGCGACTGGGAATATAGCGCTGTGGAACGGCCTCAATTACCGAGAGCCAGGTTATGATAATTATTCAATCTATATAAATCCAGATAATCCTCGGGTAAAGACCTCGCGCGGCGAGTTTTGGGAGATCAGTTGATGCGTTTAATTTTTTCCGTACTCGGACTGATTCTTGTCGGTTGTGTTCCCACCGTGGACGACCGCGCGGCGCTTCGGCCGGCAGTTCTGCGGGATTTGGAGGGCTATGCGATAGCGAGTTGCCTTGCCGGCCAAACGGATGCTTACCTGAAGGACCAAGGTGACGCGTGGGCATCAGTGATCGTGCAGGGCATGAAAGGTAGCGTTGATGCGGTGGCGGGTATCGCAGAGCAGGTCAACCGTGAAAACGCCGCAGGCGATATGGCGGTCATTCGCGACGAGTCTCAGCCGCAGAAAGGGAAGACGCTACCGATACTGCACTGTAGCGAAGTGATTGACAGGCCTGCCGTCCGCTTAGAAATTCAAAAAGCCGTTGTGGCTCTTCGTCCCTCATACGGGCAAAATTAGTCAGCTGGGGCCGGTGCGACACGGCCTGTTTGGTAACAGCGGGCTTGGCTGAAGCATCCACGAGGCCTCAATCGGCGAGTTTTGCATTGCATCGCTCGGCACGTACCAAGCTGGTTGCGTGAGTGGATCGCCAAGGACTCTTTCGCAAGCTCACTCCCCCTGCGACCCCCGGTGCGCCCAGCCCGTGGTGCGCTTTTCGATCCAGCTGAACAGTTCGTACATCACCATGGCCATGGCGCCCACCACCATCAGGCCCGCAAACGCCAGGCCCATCTGCATGGACGAACCCGCGCTGATGAGCAGGTAGCCAATGCCCTCGTTGGCGGCCGTCATCTCTGACACCGTGGTGCCCACAAACGCCAGCGTGATGGCGACCTTGAGCGACCCAAAGAAGTACGGCATTGAGCGTGGCAGGCCGACCTTTGTCAACACGTCCCAGCGCTTGGCGCCCAGCACGCGCAAGACATCTTCCAGCTCGGGCTCCAGCGTGGCCAGGCCGGTGGCGATGTTGACCATGATGGGGAAGAAGCTGATGAGGAAGGCCGTGAGGATGGCGGGGCCCACACCGATGCCGAACCACACCACCAGGATGGGCACGAACGCCGCCTTGGGCAGCGCGTTGAAGGCGGTCATCAGCGGGTACACGGCGGCATAGGCCAGGCGCGAGCTGCCGATCACAAAACCCAGCAGCACACCGACGACGATGGCAATGCCAAAGCCCGCCATGGTGACCCAGTAGGTGCGCCAGGCGTGGGCAGAAATGACGCCTGCAAATTCGACCAGCTGTGTGGCGATGACCCAGGGGCTGGGGAACAGGTACTCAGGGACACTAAAGGCCGAGCAGATGATTTGCCACAGCAGGATGATGGCCGCCAGCAGCAGCCACGGCGACCAGCGTTCTACGGTTTTTTTGTGCATGGAATGAGGTCGACTTGTTTATTGCGAAAGGGGCGCGCCGACTTTTCGCAGGGCGCCTATGTGGCCACGCAGCTCATGCACGATGTCCGTGAACTCTTTGGTGTAGGTGACCTCTAGCTCGCGCGGGTGAGGAAGTTCGATTTCTTTGCGCACCACAAAGCGACCTGGGCTTTTGCTCATCACGTACACGGTATCGGCCAGAAACACCGATTCGCGCAGATCGTGTGTGACCAGGATGACGTTGAATTTCTGCTCGGCCTGCAGGTCGCGAAGGATGCACCACAGCTCTTCGCGCGTGAAGGCGTCCAGCGCGCCAAAGGGTTCGTCCAGCAGCAGCATTTTGGGCTCATGGATGAGCGCGCGGCAGATGCTGGCGCGCTGCTGCATGCCGCCCGACAGCTGCCAGGGAAATTTGTCTTCGTAGCCGCCCAAGCCCACCTTTTGCAGCAGCTTGCGGGCGCGCTCTTCGTATTCCTTGCGCTTTTGCTTGAAGTTGCTGCGGTAGGGCTCGACGATCTCCAGCGGCAGCAGGACGTTGTCGACCGTGGTGCGCCAGGGCAGCAGCGACGGCGCCTGAAACGCCATGCCCGAAATCTTGAGCGGCCCGGTCACCGGCTGCCCGTCGATCAATATCTTGCCCATCGACGGCATCTTCAGGCCGGTGGCCAGCTTCATGAAGGTGGACTTGCCGCAGCCCGACGGGCCTACGATGGCAATGAATTCACCCTGGCGGATTTGCAGGTCGATGGCCTCGACGGCAAAGTGGTTCTGCGCGCGCAGCTCGTCGTTGTAGGCGAGCCAGACATCGCGGAAGTCCACAAAATAGGAATCAGCAGCCTGCATGGAAGAATTTTGAATATAAATGGCTGCTAGCGCTTGATAGGTAAGCGCTAGCAGCTATTAAATTTATAGTGATCTGGCAGCGCTTGCTTACTTCTTGGGAAGTACGTTCAGATCAGCCGCGCTGGGCAGAAAGCTGGCGTTCCACACATCGTCGGGGTTCACGCGCGTCTTGGTGTTGAAAGCGTCCGAGACCTGCGATGCCATCAGCGACAGGCGGCCGGGGACGGCCTTGCCGAAACCTTCGGCGCGCGCATCGGGGCTGTTGATGACGGTGTCAATCGCCAGTTGCAGGCGGCGGGTTTCGAGCGGCACGTTCACGATGCCGTCGCGCGCCTTCACGTGTTCGATAGCGGCTGCGGGGTTGGCGATCACTTCCTTGGCACCCTTGGAAAACGCCTGCAGGAACGCCTTGATGGCAGCCGGGTTCTCCTTGATCAGCTTGGGGCTGGCAATGATCACGTTGCCGTACAACTTCACACCAAAGTCGGCGTAGGACAGCACCACCACGTCAGCGGCCTTGGCGCCACGGGCTTCCAGATTGAGCAGCGAGGTGAAGGTGAAGCCGGTGATGGCGTCCACATCGCCGCGCACCAGCATGGTTTCGCGCAGCGGTGGGTCCATGGCGGTCCAGGTCACGGCGCCGATGTCATTGGCTTTCTGAAAGATCGGGAAGGCGCGACGACCTGCATCAAACACCGGGGCACCCAGCTTCTTGCCGGCCAGGTCGGCTGGCTTGGTGATGCCGCTCTTCTTGAGCGCCATGACCGAAGCGGGCGTGTTGTTGTAGACCATCATCACCGCGACGGGCTTGTTTTGCGCGTCTGGGTTGTTGGCGTGGAACTCCATGACGGCGGCCAGGTCGGCAAAGCCCATGTCATATGTGCCCGAGGCTACGCGTTGAACGGCGCCGCCGGAGCCGTTGCCTGCATCTACCGTCACGTCCAGACCTGCGGCCTTGAAGTAGCCCTTGGCTACCGGCTGCAGGAACAGCGCGGAAGGGCCCTCAAAGCGCCAGTCCAGCTGGAACTTGATGGGGGTGGTGGCCTGAGCCTGGGCCAGCGAAGCGCCGCTGACGAGGGCCAGTGCGACGGCGGTTTGCATGAACAATCTTTTTTTCATAGGGGCTCCTGTCAGGCAAGAAAAAAATCCGGGGATGGGAAGCGATGACCACATGCTGTGCGGCCATGCCTCGGTTTAGCAAAAACGGTGCCCGGTTTCTGGACGCGGGTGTCCTGCTTCCCACCATTGTTCACCGAAGTGGTGCGCAGCGGCATGCAGGGTTTCCCGAAATGGTGCAAACGCATTCCGCCGCGCCTGTGCAATGGGACAAACGCGCAAGCCCCTGGTCAATGGCGGGTGGTACAACGAAGTCGACTCCAAGATCCACACACCACCCGGAGGGGACCGCGACATGCCCAAGATTGCAGAGTTCTTTGAAAACGTTCAACTGCCCACCATGCCCGATGTGGCGCGGGACCTGATCGCCACGATGCGCGATGACGATATCCCGTTTGAGAAGGTGCGCAACGCCATTTCGCGCGACCCTGCGCTGACCGCCAAGCTCATTCGCCTGGCCAACAGTGCGCGCTTTGGCCTGCCGCGGCAGGTGGCATCGCTGGACGATGCCATCACCATGGTGGGTCTCAACCAGGTGCGCACGCTGGCGCTGGCGGCCTGTATGTCGGGGGTATTCAAGGACGCAGAGGGCGTGGACGCCACGGCTTTCTGGAAGGAGAGCATGGCCATCGCCGGTTATGCGCAGTGGCTGGCGCGCACGCTGGGGTCCGACGTGCAGCAGTCGTGGCTGGCGGGGTTTCTGGTGCGGCTGGGCGAGCTGATCATTGCCCAGAAGGCGCCTGAGCAGATTCCCGCCATCGAGCTTTTGCCCCACCACGCGGGTGGGCGCTGGGAGCGCGAGCGCACCCTGCTGGGATTTACAGAAGCCCAGGTCACTGCCGAGTTGGCCCGCCGCTGGAAGTTTCCGGAAACGCTGGTGCTGGCGCTGGAAACCGCCGACGACCCGATGGCATACACCCCGTTTTGCCGCCTGGGCGGCATCCTGCACGTCGCCATGCTGCTGGCCGAGATCGGGCTGGAAGAACCCAAGTCGCCCGTCGACACCATTGCCGCCCTGCCGGCAGAGATCAAGCAGGCGCTGCAGCTGGACTCTGAATGGCTGGCCGAGCATCTGCCCCCGGTGGCAGGGTTTGTGGATGTCTCCGTCCGCTAGATTTCTCTGATGCAACGCAAGGGAGCCGGCCGCGAACACTGGCGCACGCCAAGCCAGGGCCGCCGCGCAAGGGCCGCCCCGCCGCGCTGGCGGCGTCCCCCTCCCGCAGTGCGCAGCTCTGCGAGAGAGGGGGAAGGCGCGAAGCGCCTCAGGGGGTGGTCTACGTTCGCGCAGCGGCGCTGGCCACGGCCAGGGCCGTCATGTTCAGCACACGGCGCACGGTGGCCGCAGGCGTCAGGATGTACGCCGTGGCCGCCACACCCATCAGGATGGGGCCCACCGTAACGCCGCCGCTGGTGGTGGTCTTGAGCACGTTGTAGAGGATGTTGGCCGCGTCCAGGTTTGGGCAGATCAGCAGGTTGGCCGAATCGGTCAGGGTCGAATCCGCCATGTAGGCATTGCGGATGTTCGGCTCCAGCGCCGCGTCGCCGTGCAGTTCGCCGTCGCACTCGATGTCGGGGTGGGCGGCCACGAACAGGTCGCGCGCCAGGCGCATCTTTTTGGCCGATGCGCGCTTGGACGATCCATAGCTCGAATGCGACAGGAACGCCACCTTGGGCGGAATGCCAAAACGCTGCACCTCTTGCACCGACATCCAGGCAATGTCCGCCAGTTGCTGCGCGGTGGGGTCTTCATTCACGTAGGTGTCGGCAATGAATAGCGTGCCGCGGCTGGTCATCAGCGCGTTCAGTGCGGCGTAGTCGTTCACGCCCGCCTGGCGCCCCAGAATACTGTGGATGCGTTCCAGGTGGGTTTCATACGTACCCACCAGGCCGCAGATCATGGCGTCGGCATCACCCAGCGTCACCATCAGCGAGGCAATGATCGTGTTGGACCGGCGCACGGCAGCTTTGGCCACCTCGATGGATGCGCCATTGCGCTTCATCAGCTGGTGGTAGTGCTCCCAATACTGGCGAAAACGGGGGTCGTCTTCGGGGTTGCACACCTCCACGTCCTGGCCCAGCCGCATGCGCAGACCGGCTTTTTCGATGCGGGCGGCAATCACTGCGGGGCGGCCGATGAGGATGGGCACGGCAATTTTGTCGTCAATCGCCATCTGCGCAGCCCGCAGCGCGCGCTCGTCTTCGCCGTCGGCATAGGCCACGCGTTTTTGCGACTCTGGCAGTGCCTTGGCGGCCATGACCACAGGGCGCATCAGCATGCCGGTCTGGTAGACAAAACGCGACAGCGTCTCCTTGTACGCCTCCATGTCGGTGATGGGGCGCGTGGCCACGCCCGACTCCAGCGCGGCCTGGGCCACGGCGGGTGCGATCTTCAGGATCAGGCGCGAGTCAAACGGTGTGGGGATCAGGTAGTCGGGGCCAAAGGTCAGCTCTTTGCCTGCATAGGCGTTGGCCACTTCTTCGCTGATGTCGGCCTTGGCCAGGTCGGCAATCTGGCGCACGCAAGCCAGCTTCATGGCCGCGGTGATCTTGGTGGCGCCGCAGTCCAGCGCGCCTCGGAAGATGTAGGGGAAACACAGGACGTTGTTGACCTGGTTGGGGTAGTCAGAGCGGCCGGTGGCAATGATGCAGTCGGGCCGGATGGCCTTGGCCAGCTCGGGGCGGATCTCGGGCTCGGGGTTGGCCAGCGCCAGGATGATGGGCTTGGGGCCCATGGTCTTTACCATTTCGGCCGTCAGCACACCGGGTGCCGAGCAGCCCAAAAACACGTCCGCGCCATTGACCACATCGGCCAGCGTGCGCGCGTCGGTCTTTTGCACGTAGCGTTGTTTGGATACATCCAGCGTGCCTGCACGGCCTTCGTAGATGACTCCCTTGGAGTCCACCACAAAGATGTTCTCGCGTTTGACGCCCAGGCCCACCATCACGTCCAGGCAGGCGATGGCTGCAGCCCCCGCACCCGACACCGCCAGCTTGACCGCGCCAATGTCCTTGCCCACCAGCTCCAGGCCGTTGAGCAGCGCCGCGCTGGAGATGATGGCCGTGCCGTGCTGGTCGTCATGGAACACCGGAATGTTCATGCGCGCGCTCAGTTGCTGTTCAATGTAGAAGCACTCAGGCGCCTTGATGTCTTCGAGGTTAATGCCGCCCAGCGTGGGCTCCATCGCCGCAATGATCTCGATGAGCTTGTCAGGGCCGCGCTCGGCCAGTTCGATGTCGAACACATCGACGCCTGCGAACTTCTTGAACAGGCAGCCCTTGCCTTCCATCACTGGCTTGGCGGCCAGCGGGCCGATGTCGCCCAGGCCCAGCACGGCAGTGCCGTTGGTGATGACGCCCACCAGGTTGCCGCGCGAGGTGTAGTCAAACGCTTTGGACGGGTCGGCCTCGATGTCCAGGCACGGGTACGCCACGCCGGGCGAATACGCCAGCGACAGGTCGCGCTGGTTTGATAAGGGCTTGGTAGGAGTAACCGAAATTTTGCCCCGGCTGGGGTTGCGGTGGTACTCGCGCGCAGCTTCGCGCAGGGCTTGTTCGGCGGCGGAAAGGGTCTGGGTCATACGGAAATCCTGGAGTCGTCGGCGGAATGCAAAAACAAGGGTACCCGATGGCGTGGGTGGCTGGCATGCACGTTTATGCGTATGCGGCATGGAGCTAAAACCCCTCGGGGGCAGGAGCTGCCCAAGGGGTGGGTCGTGTGGGTTTTCTGGCGGCGGGCAGGCAGGGCGCTGGTGGGCGTCGGGCTGGCGTGTGGCGTGGCAGCGGCGCAGGTGTCGCGGCTGGTGCCATGGAAGAAAACGGTCTGGGCCTCGGGGTTGGTCGAGGGGCGCAAGGATACTGGATTTGTTCTGTGTTTGGGCTGAGCGCGCAGAAGCTGGTGGGGATGCCTCCGCCTGTTCGGACGGGGCTTGTCGAATCCTGGGCGCATCCCAATCCGTTCGGGCTGAGCTTGTCGAAGCCGTGCGCTGATCTGGCCGCGTGCTTTTGTTGAGGGCGGAGGCCGGGAGTCGCCCGGCATGCGAGTAACTTTCTTTTGCGTCGCCAAAAAGAAAGTCACCAAAGAAAAGGCGACCCCCAGTCTGCGACCCCTTCGCTGCGCTACGGGGCGACCTGCGTCGGGGCGGTTGCGGGGTGCGCCGCAGAACTCACTTCGCGCCTTTGGCGCTTCGTTCAGACAACTGCGGCGAGCTAGATAACGAGGCATGCGCGCTTCGACGCGCATGCTCACCCCGCAACCGCCCCGCCGCAGGCGCAGCCAGCAGGGGGTTGGATAGCCAAACAGCCAAACAGCCAAACAGCCACACAGCCACACAGCCACACAGCCACACGGGCCATCGCGTTGTTCGGCCCAGCCTGCGCAGCGCGTGGCGCTTGCGCCCGCGAGGTGGGGCCGAGCGCAGCGCAGCGAAGCAATGGCCCGTGTGGATGTCCGATCCCTTGGGTTCCCTTCAGGATGCGCCGAGGAGCGGAGGTTTTGGCGGATATGGGCTCGCGTCTGTTTGAGTGACGCGAAGCGGCGCGAGTTGAGCGAGACCCCGCCAAAACCGAGCACCGCAGGTTGCCCGCAGCGAAGCGAAGGGACGCAGCGTGTAGGGTCGCCTTTTCTTTGGTGACTTTCTTTTGGCGACGCAAAAGAAAGCCACTGCGCCGCCGGGCGCACACCCCGGCCTCCGCCCTTGAACCAGGCATAGCGCCCGATCAGCGCCCTGGCTTCGACGAGCTCAGCCCGAACGGTTAGTAGTGGCGCAAGGCTTCGACCGCGCAGGCCGAACGGGGGCGCATGCTGGCGTTGACAAGTACAAACCCCATCGGACTATGGCACGTTAACTATCAAATAAATAGCAAACAACGCTTATCAGTAAAGCGCTAACGCCCAAAAAGAATCTAACTACCCCGCCAGCAAATCACTCAACGCCCGCGCCACCACCTTCGTCGCCCGCCGCAGATCCTCCAACACCAGCCTTTCATCCGCCCGTTTCGCATGCGACTCCAGCACTGTGCGCGGCCCAGCCCCAAAGATGACGCCGGGAATTCCGCGCTCCACATACAGCCGCACATCGGTATACAGCGGCGTGCCCACCGCGGGCACCGGCTCCCCCATCACTGCCAGCGCGTGTTTCTGGATGGCGTCGACCAGCGGCTGGTTGCCCGCCAGCGGCGTCATCGCGTTGGCCAGCAGCAGGCGCTTGATGTCCACGCTGATGCCCGCACGTTCGCCCGCAGCCTGCTCGATCACGCGGCGGATGGTGGCCTCGACCTCCACCGGGTTTTCTTCGGGGATCATGCGGCGGTCGAGTTTGAACATGACCTTGCCGGGCACCACGTTGGTGTTGGTGCCGCCCTCGATGCGGCCTACGTTCAGGTAGGGGTGCTTGATGCCTTCGACTTTGGACGTGACCTTCTTGTATTCATCGTTCTGCGCGTACAGCGCGTTCAGGATATGCACCGCACCCTGCAGCGCGTCCACACCGGTGTGGGGCACGGCGGCGTGGGCCATCTTGCCGTGCACGGTCACTTCCATCTGCAGGCAGCCGTTGTGGGCGGTGACGACTTCGTAGCTGAAGCCTGCGGCAATCATCAGGTCGGGCTTGGTCAGGCCCTTCGCCAGCAGCCAGCCGGGGCCCAGTTCGCCGCCAAACTCTTCGTCGTAAGTGAAGTGCAGTTCGACCGCGCCCTGGGTAGGTTTGGCCACGGCCTCCAGCGCGCGCACGGCAAAGGTAAAGCTTGCAAAGTCGCCCTTGCTGACGGCGGTGGCGCGGCCGTACATCTTGCCGTCGACGATCTCGGCGCCGTAGGGGTCGTGGGTCCAGCCTTCGCCGGGCGGCACCACGTCGCCGTGGGCGTTGAGCGCAATCGTCTTGCCGCCCTGGCCATACGGGCGGCGCACGATGAGGTTGGTGATGGACTCCATGCCGTAGGCCACCACATCGGCGGCGGGCACGGCGTGTTTTTCGGCCTCGTAGCCAAACTCTTTCAGCAACTCGGCCGTGCGCTCGGCATGCGGTGCGTTGTTGCCGGGCGGGGTGTCGGTGGGCACGCGTACCAGGGCCTGCAGAAAGCGCACTTCCTCGTCAAAGTGCTGGTCGATCCAGGCGTCCAGCGCGGTGTAGGCCGCTATCGTTGTTGTTGTTGTCATGCTTGTTGTTCCTCGGCAAGCTGGTGCAGCAGTTGCGTGAATGCGTCTACAGCCAGCTGGATGTCGTTGTTGGTGGTGCTTTCCAGCGGGTTGTGGCTGATGCCGGAGTTCTGGCCGCGCACGAACAGCATGGCCTGGGGCATGATTTCGTGCAGCTTCATCGCGTCGTGGCCTGCGCCGCTGGGCATGCGGAACACGGGCACGCCCAGCGTGTCTACCGCGCGCTCCCAGTGGTGTTGCCAGGCGGGGGCGCTGGGGGCGGCTGCCGCGCGCATGGATTCTTCCAGCGTGTAGCGCAGGCCGCGCCGCTGGGCGATGCGTGCCAGTTCATCGAGCACGTCGCTCACCAGCGCATCGCGCTGCGGGTCGGTGGGGGCGCGCAGGTCCAGGCTGAACTGGCAGCGGCCGGGCACCACGTTGATGGAACCGCCGGGCACGTTTAGCAAGCCAATGGTGCCCACCGAGTCGCCGTCCTTGGCGGCGCGCTGCTCGATGTACAGCGCCAGCTCGGCCACGGCTACGGCTGCGTCGCGGCGGCGGTCCATGGGGGTGGTGCCTGCGTGGCTGGCGGTGCCGATCATTTCGGCAATAAAACGCACGCCCCCGTTGATGGAGGTGACCACGCCCAGGGGCAGGTCCAGTTCGTTGAGCACCGGGCCCTGCTCGATGTGCACCTCGACAAAACCCAGGTACTGCGCGGCGTCGCGCTGCAGCTTGGCAATGTCGTCGATGCACAGGCCGGCGTGCTCCATGGCGCTGCGCATGGTGATGCCATCAGCGTCCTTCTGGTCCAGCCAAGCGGGGTTGAAGTGGCCGATGAGCGCGCCCGATCCCAGGAAGGTGGCCTTGTAGCGCTGGCCTTCTTCCTCGGCAAAGGCAATGACTTCGATGCCAAACGGCAGGCGCTTGCCTGCGCGGTGCAGTTCACGCACGCAGGCCATGGGCACAAAGATGCCCAGGCGCCCGTCGTATTTGCCGCCGTTGCGCACGGTGTCGTAGTGGCTGCCCGTCATGAGGTAGCGTGCGCCGTCGGTGGCCGGGCGGTAGCGGCCCACCACGTTGCCCACGGCGTCGATCTCTACGTCGTCAAAGCCGCAGTCGCGCATCCAGTGGCTGATGCGCTGTGCGCAAGCACGGTGTGCGTCGGTGAGGTAGGTGACGGTGAGCTGGCCCTTTTCGGCAAAGCCTGGGTCGGAGTGTTCGGCCAGCTTTTCGGACCAGTCCCACACGTCATTGCCCAGCACGGGCTCGGCGGCAAACTTATCGGCGAGGCGGATCTCGGCAATGCGATGGATGTTGCGCAGCGCCTCGGCCACCTCGAAGTCGGGGTGGTTGTCCAGCCGTCGCGCGAAGGTGTCGATGATTTCTTTTTTGGACAGGCCCGTGCCCCGGGGCCCGCGCACGGCGAGGATGAACGGGAAGCCAAAGCGTTCGTTGTACGCGGCGTTGAGCTGCTGAATGCGCTCGAACTCTTGCGGGCTGCACTGCGTGAGGCCCGCCTTGTTCTGCTCGTTGGTCGATTCGGCCGTGAGGCTCTGCGCGACCATGGCTTTGCCCGCCAGCTCGGGGTGGGCGCGGATCAGCGCCAGCTTGGCATCCAGCTCTGCCGTGCGCACCGCCTGCGCCAGCGCGTGCTTGAGCTGCGCGAGCGACCGAAATGGCCGCTGTGCCAGCGCCTGCTCGGCTATCCAGGGGGAGTGTTCGTACAGACCGTCCAGCAGCAGCAAGGCGTCTGCAGCGCTAGCGGTGTTGAGTTGTTCCAGAGTCAATGACATGGTGAATGCTTCAAAAAAGTGAGCTGCTAGCGCCTGTGGGTAAAGCGTTAGTGTGGTGTTGCATGCTTGACGGCACATTTAAAACCGATGGATTTTTGGTCAGGGCAAGGCGCAAACCACAGCGATACCCGTAGGTATCGCGAGGATTTGCAACGCAGCCCTGGCCGAAAAGACGCGGTTTTAAGTGCCGAATAGCGTGTAACACCACACTTGAGGCTTATTTGGTTCATAAAACCGGAGCCGGGTAGCGCTGCGCCCAGTGGCGCGCAATGTCGATGCGCCGCGCCACCCACACCTGGTCGTGTTGTGCAATGTAGTCCAGAAACCGCTGCAGTGCGGTGATGCGCCCGGGGCGGCCCAGCAAGCGGCAGTGCATGCCGATGCTCATCATCTTGGGGGCATTGTCGCCAGCGGGGTCGCCCTCGGCGTACAGCGCGTCGAACGTGTCCTTGAGGTACTGAAAAAACGGGTCGGCGTGCGAGTAGCCCTGGGGCAGTGCAAAGCGCATGTCATTGCAGTCCAGCGTGTAGGGCACGATGAGCTGGGGCACTACGGTGCCATCGGTCTTTTGCACCTTCATCCAGAACGGCAGGTCGTCGCCGTAGTAGTCGCTGTCGTATTCAAAGCCGCCAAAGTCTGCCACCAGGCGGCGGGTGTTGGGGCTGTCGCGGCCGGTGTACCAGCCCAGGGCTCGTTGCCCTGTCATGTGCTGGAGGATGTCCATCGCCTCCTGCATGTGCGCGCGCTCGACGTCTTCGGGGATGTGCTGGTAGTGAATCCACTTGAGGCCGTGGCAGGCGATCTCGTGGCCCAGCTCGACGAAGGCGGCCGTCAGCTCGGGGTGGCGCTGCAAAGCCGTGGAGACGCCAAACACCGTGAGCGGCAGCTGGCGCTTCTCAAACTCGCGCAGGATGCGCCACACGCCAGCCCGCGAGCCGTATTCGTAGATGCCTTCCATGCTCATGTGCCGCTCGGGGTAGCTGGCGGGGTTGAACATTTCCGACAGGAACTGCTCGCTGCCCGCGTCGCCATGCAGCACCGCGTTCTCGCCGCCTTCCTCGTAGTTCAGCACGAACTGCACCGCAATGCGGGCGCCGCCCGGCCATTGCGCATGCGGCGGGTTCTTGCCGTAGCCGATGAGGTCGCGGGGGTAGGGGGCGGTGGCGTCGTAGATCGTCATGGTGAAAAAGCGTCGGGGTTCAGGAGGCCAGCGCCGCAGCCAGGTCACTGGCGGGGCGCTTGCGGTCAAAGGTCAGGCTCGCCTCCACGTGTTCGAGGTGGCTTTGCATGAGTTGTACGGCGCGTTCTTCGTCGCGCGCGGCCAGGGCGGTCACGATGTCGCCGTGTTCTTCGTGCGAGTGTTCTGCAGCGCTGGCCGACTGGTACATCAGCGTGATGAGGGCGCAGCGCGAGATCAGATCGCCCAGCATCTGCGCCAGCACCTCGTTGCCCATCAGCTCGGCCATGCGCACATGGAAGTCGCCTAGCAGCTCGGTGCGGCTGCTGGCGTCGGCCGTGCCCATGGCGGCTTTCTCGCTGGCCACATGGGCGCGCAGGGCCTTGATTTTTGCAGCTGTTGCGCTTTGCACAAAGGCGCGCGTCATCTCGGTCTCCAGCATGCGGCGCACCGCGAACACCTGGCGGGCTTCTTCGACTGAAGGGGTGGACACAAACGCGCCGCGTGCAGGCTCCAGCGTGACGAGCCGGTTTTGCGCCAGCTGGAACAGCGCCTGGCGTACCAGCGTGCGTGACACGCCGAAGTGGTCGGCCAGTTTCTGCTCGGCCAGCTTGGTGCCAGGCTGCAGGCGGTGCTCTACGATGGCGCGGGTCAGCGCGTCAACAATGGCGCTGGTGGATGAGGATTCCATGGCGGCATGATACGGTGGATGGCGAAAAGTGTATACACTTTTGGTCTACACCCTGCGTCCCCCGGTCTCTTCCCAGCAGGGCTGCAGTCCCCACTTCAGGAGATTCCCATGGGCCTTAGCACCCACGTTCTGGACACGATGCACGGCTGCCCCGCTGCTGGTATGGAGGTCGCGTTGTATTCCACCCATGGCGACGCCGCCACGCTGCTGCAGCGTCTGGTTCTCAACAGCGATGGCCGCACCGATGCGCCGCTGTTTGACACCGCCAGCCTGCGCACCGGCACCTACCGGCTGCGTTTTGATGTGGCGGGTTACTTCAAGGCCCGGGGCGTGGTGCTGCCCGAGCCCAATTTTCTGAACCAGGTGAGCCTGGACTTTGGCATTGCGCATGCCGACCAGCACTACCACGTGCCGCTGCTGGTCAGCCCGTGGAGCTATTCGACCTACCGGGGATCGTGAGATTGCTCTCAAATAAGTAGCTGCTTGCGCTTATAAATAAACGGTTTCAGATACAAAAATACCTGAAACCCAATGAGATCAAGCGGCAGCCGCTATCTTTTTAGAGCTGCCCTTCGGTCAAGGTATCCAGCTGAAAGTGCCCACTCTTGTCCCACAGCCAGGTGTCGGTGTAGGTGACCTTGCCCATGCGGGTGGGCACGGGGTAAGGTGCCGCAGCCCGCACGGTGCGTTCGATCTCGGCCACCACCTCCGGCGCGTGTTTGGGGGCGCGCATCCAGCTCAGGCGGGTGACCTTGCCAGTGCGGTCGATGTCGACCTGCAACACGCCGATGGCGTACAGCAGGGGCGGCAGTTTGCCTTTGAAGATCCGCTCTTTGTTCAGACCGTACAGGTGGCTGGCAGCGTCCTGGCGGTAGGCGCGGGGCGTGCTGGCCGATGAGGTGCGGGCCGAGCCCACTGCGGCGGGCACGGGTCCTACCACGCCCGTAGCGCCTGGCGACGGTTCTGCGCTAGGCGCGCGACTGTCTTGAACGGGGGGAGGCGGCTCGGGGGCCGCTTTGCAGGCTGCTACCAGCGCCGCCACAGAGGCCATGAGCCCGGCTAGCAGCCAGTGGCGGCTGCGGGTACTGGAGGGGCGCTCGGGGGCAGGAGACGGCATGATGGCTTGAAGTGGCTGGGCGAGGCCCTGGTCTGCAGGGGCCGCGCGATGGGTGACAGATAAAGGAACTGGATTGACTGATTTGCGTTTACTGATGGATGCCTTGAAGGGCGCCACCGCTTGTCTCGTGCGCGTGGAGTCTACCGAAGGCTCGGCCCCGCGTGAAGCGGGCGCGTGGATGGCGGTGTTTGCCGATCACATCGTGGGCACCATTGGCGGCGGCCATCTGGAGCTGCAGGCCATCGCCGAAGCGCGCCGCCGCCTGGGCGGGGCGCCCGGCGCCGCCCAGGGGCAGCCGCCGATGCGTTTTGCCCTGGGCCCGGCGCTGGGGCAGTGCTGCGGGGGCGTGGTGTACCTGGGGTTTGAGCTGCTGACCGCAGCCGACTTGGCCCCCGCTGCGGGTCTGCGTGCGCGCCTGTCGCCACAGCTGCATCCGCTGGCACTGTTCGGTGGCGGCCACGTGGGCCACGCGCTGGCGCGTGTGCTGGCGCCGCTGCCGTTTGCGCTGACCTGGATCGACAGCCGCGACGGCATCTTCCCCAGCCCCACGCCCGAGGGCGTGGTCTGCGAACACTCTGATCCGGTGCAACAGGCCGTGCCGCACTTGGCGCCAGGCAGCCGCGTGCTGATCATGAGCTTCAGCCACGCCGAAGACCTGGACGTCGTGGCCGCCTGCCTGCGCCGCCAGCGCGAACAAGGCGACCTGCCCTTCATCGGCCTCATCGGCAGCAAGACCAAGTGGGCCACCTTCAGCAACCGCCTGCACGGGCGCGGCTTTGCGCAAGACGAGCTGGCGCAGGTCACCTGCCCCATCGGCATCCCCGGCATTGAGGGCAAAGAGCCCGAGGTGATCGCCGTGGCGGTGGCGGCGCAGTTGTTGCAAACGCTGAGGGAGGCAGCCTGAGGGTAATTCCGGCCCTGCGGTTCTCAGCGCGGACTGGAATCTGGAACAAATCCTGCATACACTTTTCACCGATTCATGGGTCGCAGCGGTGCCCCGGCCAGACACTTCCTTTTGGCCAAGGTGCGCGACCAAAATTTCTGCTCAGAGCGCCCGCAGTGGTGAGCAGGTTTGCAGCGCCCCGCGCTGCCAAGGTTGAGATATGGAAAGCTACTTTCTCGACTGGGCCAACCTGCTGTTGCGCTGGGTCCACGTCATTACCGCCATCGCCTGGATTGGCTCGTCGTTCTACTTCGTCTTTCTGGACAGCAGCCTCACGCCGCCCGAGGACGAAGACCTCAAAAAACAAGGCGTCAGCGGCGAGCTCTGGGCCGTGCACGGCGGCGGGTTCTACCACCCGGTCAAGTTCGCGGTGTCGCCGCCGCAGTTGCCCAAACACCTGCATTGGTTCTTTTGGGAAAGCTACAGCACCTGGATCAGCGGCTTTGCGCTGTTCACGGTGTCGTACCTCTACAGCGCCAGCACCTACCTCATCGACAAGTCGAAGATGGACTGGGCGCCCGCCACCGCCATCGTGGTGGCGCTCGCATTCTTCGTGGTGTTCTGGCTGCTGTATGACGCCATCTGCCGCATCTTTGGCCAGCGCAAGAACGGTGATGCCATCGTCGGCGCTCTCGTCTTTGTGCTGGTGTGCGTTGCCTCCTGGCTGGCCTGCCACTGGTTTGCGGGCCGCGCAGCGTTTTTGCTGGTGGGCGCCATGATCGCCACCGCGATGAGCGCCAACGTGTTCTTCTGGATCATCCCCGGCCAGCGCACGGTGATTGCGCAGATCAAGGCGGGCGAGCCGGTGGACCCCATCCACGGCAAGCGCGGCAAGCAGCGCAGTGTGCACAACACCTACTTCACGCTGCCGGTGCTGTTTGCCATGCTGAGCAACCACTACAGCTTTACCTGGAGCCACCCGCAAAACTGGCTGGTGCTCATCCTGATGATGTTTGCGGGCGCCGCCATTCGCCAGTTCTTCGTCATGCGCCACGGCTACAAGCTCGGCCGCAATGGAAACCCGTTGCCTTATGCGCTGGTGGGCGTGGCCGTCATCGTGGGCGCCATCGTGTGGATGCGCCCAGCGCCCGTGGTTGCGTTGAGTGGTGCTCCTGTTTCAGGAGTTGCTAGCGCAGGCGGGATAAGCGCTAGCGGCCAAAATGACTACAAATCAGTGCAAACGGTGCTGGAGCAGCGCTGCTACATGTGCCACGGCGAGGCGGTGCAAATGAAGAACCTGCGGCTCGATTCGCCGGACCTGGTCAAGCAACACGCCCAGGCCATCTACCAGCAGGTGGTGGTGCAAAAGCTGATGCCCATGAACAACTCCACGCAGATCACCGATGCGGAGCGGGCGCTGATTGGGCGTTGGTTTGAGGCGGGGGCGCCTACTGGGCCTTGAGGTTTGCTGAGTATGTTGGTGCGCTGGCAGGATTCGGTCAGGATCTGTAGTGAGGGCAAGCGGAGGCGGACGCTCAACGTTTGAGTGAGGCGTCACTTCGGTTGGTCTCGGGACTGGCTTTGCTTTAGTCGAACAATCGTTCCGTCGATAGCATCAAGTAGCACGATTGGAGAATTTAGGCTTGAAAAGTGGGTGCGCAGATGGGCGAGTATTGGTATTGATCCGTTCGCATACTCTGGGAACTGTTGAAGCTCATACACTGCCGCCACCTGCTGAGTCAGCGGTAGTCCCTCGTTTGGTTCATCGCCTTGTGCGGAGATTTTCCGCATTAATCCATGATAGATCTCGTACCTTTTCGTTCTTTCCTCGCGGTTGCGCTGATCTAGGTATTTGAGTAGACCCACAACGAAGGAAATAGCAGCCCCCGCAACAGTCGCGATTGACAAGTACTTGAGGATTGAATCAAGGTGTTCCATGGCTGGGGTCGGTTTATGTGGCGCAGGGCAGAGTGAGGATTTTGGTGACGCCAAACGTGAAGATGACCGGACCAAAAAACTTGCGGCTAAGCCGCATTCTGCTGTTGTGGGTCCGCGCCGATTGGCATGTTTTGCCTGATGACGACTGCTCAGAATACAACGATTGTTCCAGGCCGAAACCCATTGCACCTGCCTGCCGCACGAGCGTAGCCGGGAAAGTTCGGAACTGAAATCCTTGGTTCCGGAATTACACAGCGAAATCCAGAACGCCAGCCGCCCCCCCGTGCCAATATGACCTGCTGCACCTTCCTCTGAGAATTCAGTGAGTAACGAGGTAGGTATGACGAACAGCCAGCAACCCAAGGTCCCTATGCACGCAGTCAAGAGTCTGTCCGATCCGGGCGCATCGCAAGGAGC
>CAMTXG010000026.1:0-118136 GCA_947085645.1 uncultured Gammaproteobacteria bacterium | reverse complement strand
TGAATAAATCTACCGACAATCCCCGCCATGCGTCGTTGCAAATACTCGCCATGCCGCCCGGCATGTCTCCGCTTTGCGCCTAGCTTGGCAGCGATTTCGGCAGATTTCTTTCCTCAACGAACTTCCAACTCAGAACACTAGTACGTTGTTAGCTGTTTTGGGAATCGATGCCCACCGTCGTCTTCAGATCGAATGCCGGAATTCCTTGTGGGCGCTAAGCCGCGTATTTGTCGCAACTGCCCCGCAACCGGCACCGGCAGGAGATTGCCCTCCCCCACTAGCCCGGTCACTCACCTCAAATCACTCGATCAACAGCCCCCTCAAAACGCCACTTTCACCCCCACCGTCAAATTGCGCCCCATCAACGGCGCGGCGTTCTTGATGAATGACGTGTGCGCATACGCCAGGCGGTCCGTCAGGTTGTTGGCCTTCAAATACACCTGCCACGGCGTGCCGCTGTTCAGTTGGCCGTTGTAGCTGACGCCCAGGTTCAGCATGCCGTAGCCGGGGGTGGCGCTTTCAAACTCGGCCACGCGGTTTTGGCGGGCTACTTGCACCCATTCGACCTGGCCTTCCCAGGCGTTCCAGTTGGCGTCCAGCCGCACACCGGCACGGGTGGCAGGGATGCGTGGCAGACGTCCGCCGCCTGCATCGAGCTTGGCGCGCACGGTGTCGCCAAACAGGGTGATTCCCAGGTTGCGCGTGATGCGTTGGCGCACCTGGCCTTCGATGCCTGTGAAGGTGGCGTCGGCCTGGCTGTATTGCAGCAGTTGCAGGCCATCCACTTCATCGAGCGTGCGGCCGTAGATGTAGTTGTTGATGCGGTTGTGGAACACGCTGACGCCGAAGGTGGTGTCGCCACTGGTTTTCTTCAGGCTCAAGTCAATGTTTTGCGAGGTTTCGGATTTCAGCCGGGAGTCTCCACGCTCGTAGGTGCTGGTGGCCATGTGCAGGCCGCGCGCGTACAGCTCTTCGGCCGCCGGGGCTCGGCTGGCGCGCGTGAACGAGGTTCCGACCTGGTAGCCGGGAGTGAACCTCCACACAGCGCCCAGCGATGCAGAGGTGCCGTTGTGGGTGCGCTCTATGTTGCTCGTCTCGGCCTTGGCGGTCTGGCGGTCGTGGCGCAGGGCGGCTTCAAAGCGCCAGTCGCCCAGGCGGTACTCCTCCAGCATGAACAGTCCGGTTTTGCGGGTGACGGTGGGTTGCACGTAGGCCTCTTCACCAATGGCGCTGAATTTGCGCTGCGAGGTTTGCAGGCCGATGACGCCCTTGAACCCTGCAATCGGCTCGTGCTGCAGCTCAATGCGGGTGTCGTAGGCCTTGTTCTTGAAGGTGGTGGCAATGTCGCCCCCCTCGACTTCGTCGTGCACATAATCGGTGAAACCCGCCCGCAGGCGCAGGGCCGAGAAACCAGCAAAAGGGTTGCGTAGCTCGCCGCGGATGTCCAAGCGTTCGCTGCGCAGGTCCACCACGGGCACGTCGCCATGGTCGCCGCCGTGGTCATGGTCGTGGCCGTCCTCTCCCTCGTCGTCGTGCGATCCGCAGTGCAGGCTGTTGCCATGGGTGTGGCAGCCTTCAAAGCTGTGGTTGTGGCCCGGCAGGCCGTATTTGGCGGTCTGCCGGGTGTAGGCGGCGCCCAGGTATCCGCGCTCGCCCACCCACGACAGGCCCACGCTGCCGGTGCTGGTGCGATTGAAGCTGCCCAGCACCTTGCGGGTGGGTTCGCCCTCGGGCGCCCAGCCTTTGCCGACGCGGTAGTCGCCCGCGTCGCGCGCCACGCCCTCCACATGCACCGCCAGATTTCCGGTGCCACCGGTCAGCGAGAAGGCACCTGCCGCCTCGCGCGCGCCGGTGTTGGCGCGCAGCTCGGCGCTGCCTTCGTAGCCTTTCTGCGGGATGGCCGTGGGGATTTTTCCGTCCAGCACATTGACCACGCCACCCACTGCGCCCGCGCCATACAGCAGGGCCGAAGGGCCGCGCAGCACTTCGATCTGCGTGGCCAGCATGGGTTCGGACACCACGGCGTGGTCGGGGCTGATGGTGGAGGCGTCGTGCAGTTCGGCGCCGTCGCTCAATACCTTGACGCGCGGGCCGTCCATGCCGCGAATGATCGGGCGGCTGGCGCCTGCGCCGAAGTGGCTGCTGGTGATGCCGGGCTCGCTGTTCAAGGTCTCGCCCAGCGTGGCCTCACGGCGGCGCACCAGTTCGTCGCCCTCCAGCACGGTGACGGGGGTGGTCATGTCGTTGGCACCCAGTTGCAGGCCGCTGGCAGACACAGTGACGGGGGGCAGGCTGGCGGCGGTGGGTGGTGCTGCCTGTGCGGTGGCCTGGGCATGTACCAAGCCGGTGCCGGACAGCGTGAGGATCGCGGCCAGAGCCACCGGATGCAAGGCTGGGTGGCGGCGTACGGCGCGACGCAGGGCGGGCCGTAGAGGGGTAGTACTGTGATGGGGGATGTGGTGTGTCATGGCTGCAATACAAAAAGGTGGGCGTGCCGGGCGGCAAGCGGTTGACGGCGCTGGAGCGGTCAATAAAACCAAAAATATGAATAAAAAATGCCTCTAGCGCTTACTAAGTAAGCGCTAGTAGCTATGAAATCAGGAGTGTTTGCGGTGACAAGCCAGCGCCACGGTGCGCGAAGCGGCTTCAGATCTACACGGTGGGTGCAGCCGGTGAGACGGTTTATGGCCGCCGCCCCATGCCATTTGCCCTGCGCGGGTCGAAACGATGGCTTCGACTGGCTCAGGCAGGCCTGGCGGTGTGCTGCGAACAGAGGTGCCTGATCGATCAGTCAAGGTGCAGATCTGAAGCCACGCGCGGTGTGTGGTTAGCGCAGTGCAGGTTCAGGGCGGATACGAACGAGGCAAATCTGCCAAGCCGCCCCGCTGCAAAAAAGCAGCTCACGGCGGCGGCAAGCGCACCTCAACCCGCTGAACCCGTCACCCCATCACAGGCGGGCCGCGGGCGTGAAAAAACGCTACATGCCGGGCCGCCGCGGTGGCAGCCGGGTGCACCAGGGGTGCCTGCGCGGTGACCGGGGCGGCAAGCGCCGCAGGGGCGCTGTGCAATGCGTCGCCCAGCGCCAACTGGTCGAGCAAGAGGCAGTCCACTGGCGCATGGTGCGCCAGCAGTGCGTCGAGCAGGCTGTCGGCTTGGGCTGCGGGTTCGTCGGCGGTGTCGCCGCATGTGTGAGCGTGGCCTGCCGATGTGTCAGCGCCCGCGCCGGGCTCTGCAAAGGCAAGCGCGTGCGAGGTAGACAAACCATGCGCCTGCTGCACCGGGGCATGCATGACCTGGTGCAGGCGCCCCAGTGTGGGCACCACCACCAGAGCCAGAAGCAGCCATACGAAAGCGGCTTGCGCCCACAGCTGGCGGCTTGTTTGACCGTGGAAAAGCGCACCCAACCCTGCCCTGCGGGCCGACGCTTGCGGGAGTGCAAGCTGTGCCGTGGCGGCGGGTGGATGGGCGCGGGCGCGGGTCACGGGGCGGGATTCAATCTACGAATCAGTCAGAAGCGGGGCGCGAAGGAAGGCGGGGTTGCTTCACTTCACCGGCACGGCCTCGACCACGCGGTAGTAAAGGCCGTATTGGTCGTTGGTGAGCACGGTGAACTTGCCTTCGACCACCACAGGCTCCAGCGAGTAGCGCACGGGGGTTTTGGCTTTGACCTCGATCATGCTTTCGGGCCCGCCCGGAATACAAAACGAGCAGGTCAGCGGCACGGAAGTGAGCAGAAAATGTGTCTGCGTGGCCTTGGCGTCCAGCGGCATCATGAAGCCCTGAAAGCGCTGAACGGTCTTGTCCATGCCCTTTTGCGCGTCATTGAACACGGGCAGGATGCCGTTTTTGGTGGTCTTCTTGGTCAGGTCGGACAGCACCGACCATGGCACCACGTCGTTGCGCTGGGGCAGTGGCGCGATGGGGCTGTTGGGGCTGTGGTAGCCCGCGCCAGAGCCCGAGGGCACGGCAGTGCCTGTGCCCGCAGGCAGCGGCGACGAGAGCACGGGCATCGGTGTCGATGTTGGGGACTCTTTGGCACGCTCGAAAGCGCCCGGTGCGGGTTTGGTGGCTGTGCTCTGCTGCTGTGCGTAAGCGCCGCCCGTCAGTGCCAGCGCCGCAGCCAGCCAGGCCAGGCGGAGCGGTCGGCGGCCTACGGGTGCAAGATTCAAAGCGTGGAACATGGCGGGCAACCTCTAAAGAGAAGGAACGGCGTGGGGGTGGCGATCAGTGCGCGTGGCGCATGCCGCAGTATTTGCCAATACCCAGACCCTTGCAGGCGGTTTGGAGTTCCTTCTGGCACACATCATGGCCCTTGCCAGATTCAAGGCACTTGGCTGCGGCCTCGTGCGCAGCGGCCATGGCGCGGTGGCGCTCGATGTCGGCCTTGGTTTCCTTGTCGCTATGGCCTTGGGCGTGCGCCAGGGCGCCGACAAGCAGCATGGGGGCCAGGGCGAGTGCGGTGAGGAGCTTTTTCATGGAGAGCCTTTCAGGTCGGTGGGTTGGAAAACAGGAAATTGCGGGCGGGCTAGTGCAGTGTTTCATGCTTGATGGCACCATTAAAAAGGATGGATTTTTGGCTCTGGCAAGGCGCAAACCGGAGCGATACCGGGTGTATCGCGAGGATTTGCAACGTCGCCAGGGGCGAAAAGACACCTTTTTATGTGCCAGATAGCGTGAAACACTGCACTAGGGCTGGCTGAGTAAATCGGCCACTTCGGTTCGGTAGGCCTGCATGGCAGGCAACAGCGCCGCCAGCGCCGCCACACCGGCGGCCATCAACGGCACGCCAGCTTCTGCGGGCAGCCAGATGAGGCCGGTAACCGGCAACAACCCTTGCGCCTGCAGCGCCCAGCCCAGGCCATGGACCAGCAGGTGGCCCAGCAGCAGGCCCAGCACGGAGGCCAGAGCGGCCAGCCACAGGGCCTCCCACAACACCAGCCCGGCCACACGGCCGGGGGGCGCGCCCAGCATGCGCAGCATGGCCAGGTCGGCCCGGCGCTCGCGCACGGCGTTCCACAGGGCAATGAAAACACTCAGCGCCGCCACCGCCAGCAGCACGCCGCCAAAGGCGCGCAGCACATCGGCCCCCACGCCCAGCAGGCGCAGCAGGCGTGTGACCTCGATAGCGGGCGCTGCCGCCTGCATGGACGTGTCGCTGTTGATCTGGCGCGGCAACGTAATGGCGGCCATGGGAGTGCGGTAGCGCACCAGGGCCACAGTCACTTCGCGCTCTTCTTTCAAAATCTCCAGGTCTTCGGGGTCGCTGGCCGTGGCCGTCTCGTGCACCATCCAGACGGATTCGGTGCTGGTCAGGATCAGCCGGTCGAGCACGCAGCCGCAGGGCTTGAGCACGCCGCTGACGCGGTAGGGGTGGTCACCATGCGCGTGCCCTCCCCCACCCAGCCCGTGGCTACCCACAAAGGTGGCGCCCACCAGCGGCGCGTCTGCATGGCTCTCTTTGACAATGCCGCGCGCCACGGTGGCGCCCAGCACGGCGTCCATGGGTTGCTGCCACAGCGCGCCTTCGGCCAGTGTGGCCTCGTAGTGGGTCACGTAGTCGGGCGTGGTTCCCACGATGCGGTAGCCCTGGTAGCTGTCGCCCAGGCTGAGCGGTATGACCTGCGCCACCAGCGGGTTCTTTTGCAGCGCCTGCACCTCTTGCAGCGGGATGTTGCCGGTGGGCACGTCGATGTGGAACACGCCCGCCAGGATCAGCTGCAACGGGCTTCCCTTGGCGCCCACCACCAGGTCGATACCAGCAAGGTCGCGTTCAAACGCCTTGTCGAGATGCGTGGCCACCAGCAGTACCAGCGTGATGGCGGCCAGGCCCAGGGTGAGCACCAGCAGGTTGAGCACCGCCGCCAACGGCCGGGACCACAGGTAGCGCCACGACAGGCGGGCGAGTTTGATTACTCCTGAATTCATAGCTGTTCGCGCTTATCCAATAAGCGCTGGGTGCCAATTTCATTCAAATCCAGTGTTTGCGCACCTGCCAGCGCCGCCACCACGCGCTGGTCGTGCGTGGCGATGATCAGGCTGGCATCACAGGCGGCGGCGCTTTGCTGCAGCAGCGCCAGCGCGTCGGCAGCGGCTTCGTCGTCCAGGCTGGCCGTGGGCTCGTCGGCCAGCAGCACCTGAGGCGCCAGCAGCACGGCCCGCGCCAGCGCCACCCGCTGCGCCTGCCCGCCCGAGAGCTGATGCGGCTTGCGCGCAGCCAGCTCAGCCACGCCCACCTGCGCCAACGCCCGGGTGATGGCCGCATCGTCGCGCCGCAGCCCGGCGGCAAAGTAGACCAGTGCTAGGTTGTCAGCCACCGTGAGTGCGCTTGAAAGGTACAGCTTTTGCGGCAAAAAACCAATGCTGCGGGCCCGCCAAGCGTCAATCTCGGCCCCGCGCTGCGTACCCAGCTGCGTGCCCGCCACAAACAAATCGCCTCCGCTGGCCCCGCGCAAACCGGCCATCAACGACAGCCAAGTGGACTTGCCTGAGCCCGAGCGGCCCCGCACCAACAGCGTGCCGCCCTGGCGCAGGTCCACATCGGGAAAGCGCAGTGGCGCAGCGGCGCCACTGTTCGCATAGCTATACGAGAGGCCTCGTGTGCGAATCATGCGGTGGCCCCCCCGGAGGGGTGCGCGCACCCTGCGCAGCGACCACGCACTGCAATGTCTACTGCCAAGCTCTCATGCCCGGCCGTGGCCAGCGCCTGCAACACCTGCTTGAGCGCGGTCTGCACCTTGGCCGAGCCTTGCGACAGGCGAAACTGACGGTGGCAGTCATCGCATTCAAATCTTGGCGCGGCGCCCTCTTCGCCTTGGGGCGCCAGCGCATAGCGCGTGACGCGGGCGGCATCCACCTGTTTGTGCAGCAAGCCCGCAGCAGCAAAGCGGTCAAGCATGCGGTAGACGGTGACTTTGTTGACGGGGGCGCCAGCTGTGGCGAGGGCTGTCTCTACTTCAGACTCGGAGAATGCGACCTCAGGCTGAGCCTGGAACAGCCCAGCAAGCGCCCGTGTTGCCCGGGTAGCGCGCATACCGGGGGGGAGTGTCCAAGCGAGTTCGGGGTGCATGAATTGGGAGGGCATAAACGCAATCGGGTTGCATTATGCACAGGCGGAATGCCTGTTGTAGCCAAAAGCCCATACAGCTCCGAGCATCATCTCCTCCTATCAGCCTGATCCATTGGCTTTGGGGCACCCACCGCCTGAGCCGCCATGAAGTCGGTGCCACCTTTAACCCGTGAGAACATTGACGTGTTTCCATTTCTGGTGGTTCTGGGAAGCGGTTCCCAAGACAGCCATCGTCTATCTATGCATATCACTTGTTGCCAGGCCAAATAGCCAGCGACTAACCTACTTGCTTTCCAACGCTATGACTTTTTGGCTGCGTGCTTTTCTCGCGATTCCGCTAGTCCTTGCAGCTTCCGTTGCCCATGCCGAGGGAATCGTTGAGGCTAGTTTTGAGGCTTCCGTAGATCGATACGGGCACTTTGCACTGGGGCGGCCGCACGAGTACGCGCGTTTGGTTGCCATCACGGCTTCAGGGCAGCGCCGGGTGTTCGAACTGCCTGAAAACGAAGTCTTTGAGGATTTGACTCCGCGTATCGTGCGGCTTGCTGCCAGTCAGCCTGACGAAATTTTGGCAATCGTCAGCCACCGCAACCAAGGCGCTCGTCTAGTGCTACTGCGGTTAAACGGAGGGCGCATCGAGGTCAGCGCGCAATCCGCTCCCATCGGCACACCCATGCGCTGGCTCAATCCAGTGGCAGTTGCAGATTTGGACGGTGACGGCCAAGCGGAGATCGCTGCTGTCATCACGCCGCATATCGGGGGCATCCTCAAAATTTATAAAAAGCAAGGTGCGGCACTGATCGAGGTCGCAGCGCTTGGCGGTTTCTCCAATCATGCGTTGGGCAGCACGGAGCTGGCTCTGTCGCAAGCTTTTGAAATGGAAGGAAAGGTGCGTTTGCTGGTGCCCGATACCACACGCACCGCGCTTCGTGTGGTGGGGTTTGAGAACAGGCGCCTGGTGGAACACGGCCGGTGCACTCTGCCCACTGCGATAACGGGTGGAATACAAGCTGTGTCCACCACACAAGTATCTGTTGGGCTGCGCTCTGGGCGCCAAACGATCTCGCCGAAAGACTGCCTTCGGCAATAGCGGCTGGAGCCACTCGAGAATGCGCCGGCTTAGGCAGCCCTCGCTCAGGGTGGGGTCTGCGCCCTGAAGTGTGCTGCGCTCCCCGCGCCACCACACACTGCAGCTGGGCTGGCTACCCTTTCAAATACTTCGCAAACGTCTTGCGAAACTTCTCCACCTTAGGCCCCACCACAAACGCGCAGTACCCCGCGTTCGGGTTGTTCGCAAAGTAATCCTGGTGATACGCCTCGGCCGTGCTGTAGTTGTCCAGCGGCTTCACCTCCGTAGTAATCGGCGCGCCAAACAGCTTGTCTTGGGACATCTGGCGGATCATGTTGCTGGCCACTTCGCCGTCTTCGGGCTTGTCGAAGTAGATGCCGCTGCGGTACTGCGTGCCTACGTCGTTGCCCTGGCGGTTGAGGGTGGTCGGGTCGTGGGTGTGAAAGAAGATTTCCAGGATTTCTTCGAGGCTGATCTCGTCGGCGTCGTAAGTCAGACGCACGACTTCGGCGTGGCCGGTGTCGCCCTGGCAGATCTGCTCATAGCTGGGGTTGATGGTGTGGCCGTTGGTGTAGCCACTTTCCACGTCGGTGATGCCGCGAACGCGGTCAAAAACGGCTTCTGTGCACCAGAAGCAGCCGCCGCCCAGGGTGATGGTTTGTTCAATGTCGGGAACTGGCATGAGGCCTCCTTGCGGGGATCGTGAATGGCGTTACATCGTACGTGGCTGACCTTGCTGCTGATCGTGCAGGGGCTTTGTTTGGACTCGCGGTCGGTATTGTTCTTTTCCTTGACGCTGCCACAGGCATTGACTACATTACTAACCAGTCAGTCATTAACGAAGCCGCCGTTGTCGCCCACCTCCCTCCCGCCACCAGCCGCAACAGCGACCAAGCGCGAACGCCGCAAAGAGGCCCGCCCTGGCGAATTGCTGGAGGCCGCGCTCGACCTTTTCGTTGAAAAGGGCTTTGCGGCGACGCGCGTGGACGAAGTGGCTGCGCGCGCGGGGGTTTCCAAGGGCACGTTGTTTCTGTATTTCCCCAGCAAGGAAGAGCTTTTCAAGGCCGTGGTGCGCGAGAACATTGCTGGCCGGTTTGCAGAGTGGAATACCGAGCTGGAAACCTTTGTTGGCACCACCAGCGACGTGCTTCGCTATTGCTACAAGGTCTGGTGGGAGCGCATTGGTTGCACCAAGGCGTCCGGCATTACCAAGTTGATGCTGAGCGAAGCCCAGAACTTCCCGGAAATTGCCCAGTTCTATCAGCAGGAAGTCATTCTTCCGGGCCAGTCACTGGTTCGGCGCATTCTGGAGCGTGGCATCGCCCGCGGTGAGTTTCGCGCGGTCAACCTGGACTACGCCGTGTACCTGGTGCTCGCGCCAATGATCTTTCTCATGATGTGGAAACATTCGATGGGCGCCTGTGTGCCCGACGCGCAGAACCTCACGCCTGCGACCTACATCGACATCCAGATCGACAACATCCTGCACGGCCTGTGCGTACGGCCTCATGCATCCCCTACCTCCCCTCCTACCTCGGCCTGATCATGAAACGCTGGATTCTCTGGATGGCTGCGGCCATTGTCGTCGTGTTGGTGGGCGCAGGCGGCTGGCGGGCCATGGCAGCACGCCAAGCGCAGCAAAAGGCATCGAGCGAAGCCGCTGCCCAGCGTGCCGACGCGCCACTGCAACTGTCGTCTGATGAAGTGCTGACGGTGCAGCCCCAGAGTCTGGCACTGGGCGTGCCGGTATCGGGGTCGCTGCGGGCGGTGGACTCTGCCATGGTCAAGGCGCGTGTGGGAGGCGAGTTGCAAGGCCTGACTGTGCGCGAAGGAGACCGCGTTAATGCGGGCCAGGAGATCGCGCGGATCGATCCGACTGAAGCTCGTGCGCGCTTGCGCCAGGCGCAGCAGCAGGCCGATGCTGCCAGATCGCAGGTGGACATCAACCAGCGCCAATACACCAACAACCGCGCCCTGGTGGACCAGGGTTTCATTTCTGCCACAGCGCTTGCCACGTCCCAGGCCAACCTGGACGCAGCAAAATCCACTTACCAGGCGGCCGTCGCAGCCGCCGATTTGGCGCAAAAGTCGCTCGCTGACACCGTACTGCGCAGCCCCAT
Organism: uncultured Gammaproteobacteria bacterium; assembly: GCA_947085645.1. Classification (GTDB taxonomy): domain Bacteria; phylum Pseudomonadota; class Gammaproteobacteria; order Burkholderiales; family Burkholderiaceae_C; genus Acidovorax. The sequence goes on along the minus strand of CAMTXG010000026.1, from coordinate 107,881 downwards.
CAGCGGGCTGGTGGCACAACGGCTGGCACAGCCCGGCGAACGGGTAGCTATCGACACGCGCATCATCGAAGTGGTGGATCTGTCGCGCCTGGAGCTGGAAGCACTGCTCAGCCCAGCGGACGCCGTCGCCGTGCGCGTGGGCCAAAAGGCGCTGCTCACCGTTGAAAGCCTGCCCAGCCCTGTGCCTGCCGCGGTAGTGCGCATCAACCCGAGCGCGCAGGCAGGTAGCCGATCGGTACCGGTTTACTTGCGCATAGACCAAGGCAAGTCAGATGCGCCGCTGCGGCAAGGGCTTTTTGTGCAGGGCACGCTGGACACGGGACGCGCAGACGTGCTGACTGTGCCACTCGACGCCGTGCGCACCGACAAGCCTGCACCCTATCTTCAGACGCTCAAGGACGGCCGGGTGGTCTACATGCCGGTCAAGACCGGCACCCGTGCAGTGGTGGACGGGCAAACGCTGGTGGCGGTAGAAGGTGTACCCGCAGGTACGCCCGTTATCGCAGGGCGCATTGGCCAGCTGCGCGAGGGCACACCGGTGTCGACAGCAGCAGCGGCAGCGGCAGCGGCAGCGCCATTGTCCGCAGCATCGCGCGCAGCGCCCTGACTGGGCTGACCCGCCATGTGGTTCACCAAAGTCAGCCTTAAAAACCCCGTGTTCGCCACGATGGTGATGCTCGCCATCGTTGTGCTCGGCCTTTTCTCGTACCAGCGCCTCAAGGTCGATCAGTTCCCGAACATCGACTTTCCCGTGGTGGTGGTGACCGTGGACTACCCCGGTGCGTCGCCGGAAATCGTCGAGAGCGAAGTCACCAAGAAGATCGAAGAAGGCGTCAACTCGATTGCGGGTATCAACGCCCTCACCTCGCGCAGCTACGAGGGCACGGCGGTCGTCATCATCGAGTTCCAGCTGCATATTGATGGCCGCAAGGCCGCCGAAGACGTGCGTGAGAAAGTGGCCACCGTGCGCCCCAACCTGCGCACCGAGGTCAGGGAGCCGCGCGTGCTGCGCTTCGACCCTGCCAGCCGCGCCGTGTGGTCGCTGGCTGTGTTGCCCGATGAGAAATCCAGCCGCAGCGCGGTCGAGCTGACGACCTGGTCCGAGCAGGTGCTGAAAAAACGCCTTGAGAACGTACGCGGCGTGGGCGCGGTAAACCTGGTGGGTGCCACCAAGCGCGAGATCAACATCTACCTGAACCCACAGGCGCTCGAAGCCTTTGGCGTGACGCCCGAGCAGGTCGCGCAAGCCGTGCGCAACGAGAACCAGGATTTGCCTGTGGGCGCCATACGGTCTCTGGCGCAAGAGCGCGTGGTGCAAATCGACGCCCGCATAGAGCGCCCCGAGGACTTCGGCCGCATCATCGTCGCCCGAAAAAATGGGGCCCCCGTCCGGCTGGAGCAGGTCGCCCGCGTGAACGACGGCGCTCAGGAAATCGCGAGTCTGGCCTTGTACAACGGCCAACGCACACTGCTGCTGTCGGTGCAAAAGTCGCAGGGCGAAAACACCATCGAGGTGGTCGATGGTCTAAACGCGGCCGTGATGGAACTCAAGAACCAGCTGCCACCCGGCGTACGGCTCGAGCCGATTGGTGACAGCTCCCGCCCCATCCGCGTAGCGGTGAACAATGTGCGCCAGACGCTGATCGAGGGGGCCATCCTCACGGTGCTGATCGTATTCTTGTTCCTGAACTCATGGCGCTCTACCGTGATCACCGGGCTGACCCTGCCGATTGCGCTGATCGGCACGTTCCTGTTCATGAACCTGTTCGGCTTCACCATCAACATGATCACGCTGATGGCGCTGAGCCTGTGCGTTGGCCTGCTGATCGACGACGCCATCGTGGTGCGCGAAAACATCGTGCGCCATGTGCAGATGGGCAAGTCCGCCTACAACGCGGCCATGGACGGAACGCAGGAGATTGGCCTGGCCGTGCTGGCCACCACGCTGTCCATCGTGGCGGTGTTCATGCCCATTGGCTTCATGGGCGGCATCATCGGCAAGTTCTTCCACGAATTTGGCATCACCATCGTCGCGGCGGTGATGATCTCGATGTTTGTGAGCTTCACACTCGACCCCATGCTGTCGAGCATCTGGCACGACCCCAGCATCCACAGCCACGGACAAAAGACAGAGCCAGTCACCTTCTACGACAAGACAATAGGCCGCGTCACGGGCTGGTTCGACCGCGCCACCGATTCACTGGCAGAAGGCTATCAGAGCATCCTGCGCTGGTCTCTTGTGCACAAGCTGACCACCATGGCGATTGCGCTGGCCATTTTTGTGCTGAGCATCTTCATGGTGCCGCTCTTGGGCACCGAGTTTGTCCCCAAGGCCGACTTCTCTGAAACCTCGCTCAACTTCTACACGCCAGTCGGCTCTTCGCTGGAAGTCACCGAGGCCAAGGCCAAACAGGTCGAGGCCATTCTGCGCGAGATGCCCGAGGTGCGCTACACGCTGTCCACCATCAACACCGGCAGCGCACAGGGCAAGATTTACGCCAACATCTATGTGCGACTGGTAGACCGCAACGACCGCAGCCGCAGCGTGGACCAGATGTCCGATGTGCTGCGCGAGCGGCTAAAGACCGTGCCTGGCATCACCATCACCCACGTGGGCCTGCTGGACGCAGTGGGCGGCAACAAGCAGGTGGAGTTCTCCCTGCAGGGCCCCGATCTGCAGGAGCTGGAGCGCCTGACGAGGGTGGTTACCGAAAAGATCCGTGACATCCCCGGCTTGGTGGACCTGGACACCAGCGCCAAGCCCGACAAGCCCGTGATCGCGTTGGAGATCAAGCGCGATGCAGCGTCAGACCTGGGCCTGTCTGTGGCATCCATGGCGGCGTCGCTGCGCACTTTGGTGGCAGGCAATACGGTGGGCAACTGGCGCGCGCCGGACGACCAGACTTACGACGTGAACGTGCGCCTGGCACCCGAGGCCCGCACCGCAGCGGCCGACCTGGAGCGGCTGCCGTTTGCCCTCACCGCTGCCGACGGCACCACACGCATCGTGCGCCTGAACCAGGTGGCCCGCGTGACCGAATCCACCGGCGCCAACCAGATCAACCGCCGCGACCTGACACGCGAAGTGGCCGTCAATGCCAACGTTGCGCAGCGTTCTGCAGGCGAGGTGTCGGCCGACATCAAAAAGGCGCTGGACAGCGTCACCTTTCCGCCGGGTTATCGCTACCAGTTTGGTGGTTCCACCAAGAACATGGCCGAGTCGTTTGGCTATGCCATCTCGGCGCTGGTGATGGCCATCATCTTCATCTACATGATCCTGGCGAGCCAGTTCAAGAGCTTTTTGCAGCCGCTGGCGCTGATGACCTCGCTGCCACTCACGCTCATTGGCGTGGTGCTGGCGCTGCTGATGTTCCGCTCCACGCTGTCGATGTTCTCGATCATCGGCGTGGTGATGCTGATGGGCTTGGTCACCAAAAACGCCATCTTGCTGGTGGACTTTGCGATCCGAGCCCGCGAGGAGCACCCGGACGACCAGGGGCGCATGGTGCCCGGCCTGCCCCGCGCAGACGCTCTGCTGCTGGCTGCGCGGGTGCGCCTGCGCCCTATCCTGATGACGACGCTGGCCATGATTTTTGGCATGGTGCCGCTCGCGTTCGCGCTGTCCGAAGGGTCAGAGCAGCGCGCGCCCATGGGTCAGGCGGTGATCGGCGGGGTGATCACTTCATCGCTGCTGACGCTGGTGGTCGTGCCTGTGGTGTATTGCTATATGGACGACCTGGCGCAGTGGGCCCTTCGCAAGATGGGACGCGCCCCGGCAGCGCCTAAAATCGAAGGTTTGTCCTGATCGTCCCGATCGGCCTTGCATCTGCCCCACGGAGAAATCCCATGAACATGCCCCTGAACACGTCCGCCAACATCAGCGACCCTGTCGCCCAGGCTCGCTACAACATGATCGAGCAGCAGATCCGCCCCTGGAACGTGCTTGACTTCGACGTGCTGGAGCTGCTCGCCGTGGTGCACCGCGAGAACTTTGTGCCTCCTGCCTACCGCAGCCTGGCTTTCATGGACATTGAGGTGCCCCTGCTGGGTAACGACGCCGAAGAGGCCGTACGCCTGGGCCTGAGCATGCTCCAGCCCCGCGTGGAAGCGCGCATCTTGCAAGACCTGCAAATCAAATCCACCGATCGTGTGCTCGAAATTGGTGCAGGCTCTGGCTACATGGCTGCCCTGCTCGCCCACCGCGCAGAACGCGTGGTCTCGCTCGAAATTAACCCCGAGCTGGCCGAAATGGCCCGTGAAAACCTGCGCGATGCGGGCGTCAATAACGCCGATGTGCGCCTGGGCGACGGCGCGCGGGACGCCATTCCAGATGGCCCCTTTGACGTGATCGTGCTCAGCGGTTCGGTGGCCGAAGTACCCACCGCTCTGCTGTCGCTGCTCAAGGATGGCGGTCGACTGGGCGCCATCGTGGGCAATGACCCCGTCATGCGCTTCACGCTGACCCGCCGTACTGGCGACCGTTTCGAGACCACGTCGCCCTGGGACACCATCGCTCCGCGCCTCGTGGGTTTCCCTGAGCCATCCGGCTTCACCTTCTGATCTCGGCCTTTATTGAGTCCTGCCCCTTGGAGTTCTGCATGATCGATCACGTCCGCCCCGCCCAGCTGTCCGCATGGTTTGCCGCTGCACCCGAAGGCAGCCAACCCCTGGTGCTGGACGTGCGTGAGCCGTGGGAGCTGCAGACCGCCAGCGTGCGCGCGGACGGCTTTGAACTGGTGGCCATCCCCATGGGCGAGTTGCCCACGCGATTGGACGAGTTGAACCCTGCCCGCCCCATCGCCTGTCTGTGCCACCACGGCGCACGCAGCCTGCGCGTGGCCGCGTTTTTGCAGCACAACGGGTTTGAGCATCTGGCCAACATCACCGGTGGCATTGACGCGTGGTCGCACGAGAACGACCCCGCGGTTCCCCGCTACTGATGCGGGCGCCTTTGACGACGCCCCTTTGATGCGCCAAGACACCCTCCCCCCGATGGTTCGCCGCCCTCCCCATTCGATCTGCAGACTCTTCCGAAGGACCCCCATGATCCCGCACCGGCCGCTTTCCCTGTCTCTCCTGACCCTGGCACTGGGCGCAGCACTGATGTCTGCGCCTGCGCAGGCCCAGAGCCTGGCAGAACTGGTGGAATCGGCCCGCACCTACGACACCGCGTGGCAATCGGCCCGGGCCCAGCTGGATGCCGCCGCTCGCCGCGCCGACCAGGCCCGCGCTGGCCTGCTGCCTAGCGCGGCACTATCGTCCGGCATCAGCCGCGCCAATGTGGATGTGAGCCGCCCCGCCATTGAGAACACGGGCACCACGCAGACCCTCGGTATCAATGCTTCTCAGCCGCTTTACCGCCCAGCCAATCGCATCAACCTGCAACAAGGCCAGCGCGGGGTGGACGTAGCCCAGGCGCAGCTCGATGCAGCCACGCAGGACCTGCTGGTGCGGGTCAGCCAGTCCTACTTTGATGTGCTGGCCGCACAGGACACTCTTGCCTTTGTGCGCGCCCAAAAGGCCGCCGTGTCCGAGCAACTGGCCTCGGCCAAGCGCAACTTCGAGGTAGGCACCACCACCGTGACCGACTCGCGCGAAGCACAGGCCCGCTACGACTTGGTGACAGCGCAAGAGATCGCCGCAGAGAACGATCTGCGCGTAAAGCGCCTCGCGCTGGACCAGCTGGTCGGCATCACCGGCAGCACGCCCCAGCCGCTGGCCTTGCCCGTTCAGCTGCCCAGCGTGGCGCCCGACAACGTGAACACCTGGGTGGACACCGCCCGCGACCAGCAGCCCGGCGTGCGCCAGGCGGCCATTGCGCTGGACATTGCGCGGCTGGAAACCCAAAAAGCCGAAACTGGCCACCTGCCTACGGTGGACCTGCAAGCGGGCTACAACATCACGCGCAACCCCAACGGCACGATCACATCGCGCGGCGTGAACAGCCGCACCAACACCGCCAGCGTGGGCGTGGCGCTGAACCTGCCGCTGTTTGCAGGCTTCGCGGTGCAAAACCGCATCAAGGAAACCCTGGCGCTTGAAGAAAAAGCTGCGGCCGACCTGGAAACCGCCCGCCGCAACGTGGCGCAGGCCACCCGCGCCGCCTTTTTTGGCGTGCAGTCCGGCCAGGGCCAGGTGAAGGCGCTGGAGGCTGCCGAGGCCTCCAGCCAGAGCGCACTCGACGCCAACAAACTCGGGTATCAGGTAGGCGTGCGTATCAACATCGATGTGCTGAATGCCCAGAGCCAGTTGTTCCAGACCAAGCGCGACCTGGCCCAGGCCCGCTACAACGTGCTGCTGGGCACGCTCAAACTGCGCCAGGCTGCGGGCACGCTGAGCCAGCAGGACATCGACGCGATCAACGCTCTGCTCGCCAAACCCTGACCGGTAGACAAGGCGCCCGGGCCTGCCGTCCGGTGTCTGAACAGTAGCTACCCACTATCGGGCGACAGATGAACGCGGCTGCACGATCTCCAGCACCGCCTTCACCGTGGACTGCGCAGCACCCCGGTGCGCCTGGGCAAACCGCGTGGCACGTTCGCTGACCGCCTGTTGCTGGTCGGCATGCTGCGCCAGATGTGCCGCCTTCTCCATGCCCGCACCCATGTCTGAAACGCGCTGCGCCGCACCGGCTGCGCACGCCAATTCAGCCGCCTCGGCAAAGTTAAAGGTGTACGGGCCCAGCACCACCGGGCAGCCGCACGCAGCAGCCTCGATCAGGTTTTGCCCGCCCAGCGGCGCAAAGCTGCCGCCCAGCAGCGCCACGTCGGCCAGGCCGTAGTACAGCGCCATTTCACCCAGCGAGTCACCCAGCCACACATCGGCCGGGCTGGGCTGCCCTCCCCAGGTGCTGCGTCGCGACACGGTGAGGCCCGCCCGCTGCAGCAGCTGGTGCACCTCGTCAAACCGCTGGGGGTGGCGCGGCACGATGAGCCACTGCACGGCAGTCTGCGCCACGGCGTTTGCTTCACTATTGATAGCTGCTAGCGCTTTACCATCAAGCGCTAGAGCCTCTTTTTGCTTGAAATTCTCCAGCCACAGCGCTTCTTCGCCTTCGCGGCTGCTGGCCAGCATGACCACGGGGCGCTGGGTTTGCACGCGCCAAGCGCGGCCCTGCGCAACCTGCCGCGCATCGGGCACCACGTCGAACTTCAGGTTGCCGAACACGCCGCGCACCAGGGCCCCGATGGCACGCAGACGCGTAGCGTCGTCCTCGGTCTGCGCCCAGACAGCCGCCAGGCCGCCGTAGGCCGGCCGGGCCAGCGCTGCCAGGCGCTGGGCTTTGCGCAGCGACTTTTCATTGAACCGTGCATTGGCCAGCACCAGCGGAATGCCGCGCTGGCGGCAGCCCGCCACCAGATTGGGCCACACCTCGGTCTCCATCAGGATGCCGATGGCCGGCCGGAACTTGCGCAAGAACCGCGACACAGCACCGGGCGTATCCCAGGGCTGCCACACCTGCATGTCGCCCGCCTGCAGCAGCTTTTCGCCTTCCGCACGGCCCGTGGCGGTGCCGTGCGTCAGCAGCAAGCGCATGCCGGGCAGCTGCTCGCGCAGCTCATCCAGCAGGATGGCCGCGGCGCGGGTCTCGCCCAGGGACACGGCGTGGACCCACACAAACCGGCCCAGCGGGTCGGTGCTGGTGTGGGGCATCAGGCTGTCGATGGGCGGCGGGTAGCGGCCAAACCGTTCTTCCACACCGTAGCCGTAACCCGGCTCGGCTACGGCACGGCGGCGCAGCTTGCGGCGCAGCAAAGGCTGCGCACACCAGGTGACCAGAGAATACAGGGCGCGAGCGGGGTTCATGCGTGCAGATCCAGTGGCACCACGCGGCCCGACCAGTGGCCATCGCTGTTGCGTGTGGCCACCACCAGGCATTGGCCCGGGCCCGGCGCTGCCGCCATTTCGTCGCCACCCGGCGCCCAGAAAGCACTGCGGCCCGCGCTCATGTAGCCGCCCGAGGGGCCGCCATGGTTGGCCAGCAGCACCGCCATTGCATGCTCGCGGGCGTAGCCCTGGAGCTGGGCCGCCTCTGGGGCGTAGCCGTTTTCAGAAATGACCGCGCCGCTGGCATACAACGCGGCTCCTGCGCGTGCCGCCGCATCGACATGCTCCGGGTGTGTGGCGTCGGCGCAAATGGCCAGTCCGGTGGAGATGCCGGCCAGCGGCAGCACCAGCGCGTCATGCTTACCCGCGCTGGCAAATTGTGTTTCGCTGCCATGCAGATGCCGCTTGCGGCACAGCGTTGTGCTGCCGTCGGCATGCAGCACCCAGGCCCCGATGGAAGGCAGGTCGCCAGCACGGGCGGCTGCGGCCGGGGTCCCTACAACGAGCGTCACGGCATGGTCGCGCGCAGCCTGCCGCAAGGGGGCCAGCGCTGCGGCATCTTCGTCAAGCACATGGGCCGCGAGGTGCTGCAACTCATACCCTGTCAGCGACAGTTCCGGAAACACCAGCAACTGCACACCCTGCTCCGCAGCCGCCCGCACAAACGCCAGGTGGGTCTGCACGTTGCGCGCAACATCGTTTGCCACCGAGATGGCTTGTGCCGCAGCAACGCAAAGCTGCGGGCGAGAAGAAGTGGTGTTCACACGGAGACCCAGGATTCAACGGGAGTTTCAGGCAGCGCCAGCTGGTCCAACGCCGCAAAGGCAGGCGCAGTGGCGTTGGCCCGGGCGCCCCGGGCCGTCCAGCGCGCCATTGTGTCTCAGTGGCTGGCCGCACCCACCTGCGCGTCGGGCTTGACGCGGTGCAGCATGGCCAGCATGGCGGCTTCGATGCGTGCCAGGGCTTCGGTCGTGTGGCCTTCAAAACGCAGCACCAGCACGGGCGTGGTGTTGCTCGCGCGGATCAGTCCAAACCCGTCGGGCCAGTCCACCCGCAGGCCGTCGATGGTGTTGATCTGCGCGGGCGCGGCAAAGGTTTCGGCTGCCAAGGCCTGCAGCTCGGCGGTGAGGCGGTGGGGTTCGCCCTCGGCACAGGCCACGTTCAGCTCAGGCGTCGAGAAGCTGGTGGGCAGCGCATTGAGCACGGCGCTCGGGTCGCTGTGCTTGCTCACGATCTCCAGCAGGCGGCAGCCCGCGTAGGTGCCGTCGTCAAAGCCGTACCAGCGCTCCTTGAAGAAGATGTGGCCGCTCATCTCGCCGCCCAGTGGGGAGTTGGTCTCCTTCATGCGGGCCTTGATGAGCGAGTGGCCGGTCTTGAACATCACCGGCACGCCGCCAGCGGCCGCGATGGCAGGGGCCAGGCGCTGGGTGCACTTCACGTCAAAGATGATTTCGCCGCCGGGCGCGCGCGAGAGCACGTCCTGCGCAAACAGCATCATCTGGCGGTCGGGGAAGATGTTGGTGCCGTCCTTGGTGACGATGCCCAAGCGGTCGCCGTCGCCGTCGAAAGCCATGCCCAGCTCGGCATCGCTGGCCTTCAGAGCCTCGATCAAATCGCGCAGATTCTCGGGCTTGCTGGGGTCGGGATGGTGGTTGGGGAAGTTGCCATCCACCTCCGAAAACAGCTCGATCACCTCGCAACCCAGCGCACGGAAGATGTCTGGCGCCGAGGCCCCCGCAATGCCGTTACCGCAGTCCACCACGATCTTCATCGGACGGGCCAGCTTCACGTCGCCCACGATGCGTTCGCGGTACGCAGGCAGCACGTCCTGATGGCGCACCGAGCCGCCGGGCAGGAACTGCCAGGTCTCTTGCTCCATGGTGCGGCGCAAGGCCTGAATCTCTTCGCCATAGATGGCGCGGCCGTTCAGCACCATCTTGAAGCCGTTGTAGTCCCTGGGGTTGTGGCTGCCGGTGACCTGGATGCCGCTGGTACACAGCGTGCTGGCCGCAAAGTACAGCAGCGGCGTGGTCACCAGGCCCACGTCGATCACCTCAATGCCCGCCTCGACCAGCCCCTGGATCAACGCTGCCGACATCGCCGGGCCCGACAGGCGCCCGTCCCGCCCCACTGCGACCGTGGTCTGGCCTTCGGCGCGTGCCGCCGTGCCAAACGCACGGCCCAGGCCCACGGCCACTTCTTCGTTCAGGGTGGACGGCACGATGCCGCGAATGTCATAGGCTTTGAAAATGGCGGGGGTAGGTTGCACGCAGAGGGGCCTTTCGCGGTGGGGGGTGAAAAGTCCGCGAATTGTAGGCGGCACCCTTGGGCGCCCTTGTCAGCCGATGCCTTCAGCCGATGCCGCGCGCTGCAAGCCCGCACACAGCGGCAGCCCGAGGCACATGTCCGAAAACGGCCAGTCATGCCACGCCAGACTCCTATGATCCAGCGCATGACCCAGGTCCCGCCGCCCACCCCCACCCCCACCGACACGGCCACCGCTGCTGCACAAACTGCGGCAGACGACAGCCGCTATCTGGCGGTGCTGGCCCGCGACGCACGGTTTGACGGGCACTTCTTCACCGCCGTGACCTCCACCGGCATCTACTGCCGCCCGGTCTGCGCCGTGCGCACGCCCCGGCGGGAGAACTGCCGGTTTTACGCCCTGGCAGCCCAGGCCGAGAGCGCCGGGTTTCGCCCCTGCCTGCGCTGCCGGCCCGAGATTGCGCCCCAGGCGATGGTCTGGTCGGTGCAGGACGCGAGCGGCATTCTGGTGCAGCAGGCCGTGCGCTTGCTGGATGCGCCCGATCTGTGGCCCACGCCATCTACGCCGGGCGAAGGCGCCACAGTGGCGCGGCTGGCCGAGCGACTGGGCGTGAGCGACCGCCATCTGCGGCGCATTTTTGAGGCGGCGTTGGGCGTATCGCCCCTGCAATACCTGCAGACGCGGCGTCTGCTGACGGCCAAACAGCTGCTCACCGACACGGCCATGCCCGTGACCCAGGTGGCGCTGGCCAGCGGGTTTGCCAGCGTGCGGCGCTTTAATGCGGCGTTCTCTGGGCACTATGGGCTGAACCCGACCCAGTTGCGACGCAGCGGCGCCACCGATGGTGCGGCCCCAGGCACGGGCCGCCGCGCAGGTGCGGTGCGCCTGGCTTGGCGCCCGCCGTTTGACGTGGCAGCGCTGCTGGCGTTTTTTGAACGGCGGCAGTTCCATGGTGTGGAATGGGTACTGCCCAGGGAGGCCACACTGCGCCGCACGGTGCGCCTGCCGCAGTCCGTATCGGCCAACACTGGTGCGCCCCACGAAACCACCGGCTGGCTGAGTGCCCGGTTTGACGTGGCCCGCCAGCAGGTGCTGCTGCAGACGAGCGACAGCCTGTATCCGGTGTTGCCCCTCGTCATCCGCCGCGTGCGGGCCCTGCTCGATCTGGACGCCGACCCCGCCGCCATCAATGCGGTGCTGCACCCGTATTTCCCCGAGGGCGACGGCCTGCGCGTGCCCGGCGCATTTGACGGGTTTGAGCTGGCGGTGCGCGCCGTGCTGGGTCAGCAGATCACGGTGGCCGCTGCGCGCACGCTGGGCCAGCGGCTGGTGGAGCGGCTGGGCGAACCCATCACCACCCCGTGGCCCGAACTGAGCCGCCTGTTCCCCACCCCGGCCACGCTGGCTGCTGCCGGCGGCGATGTGCTGGGCCAGATGGGCATCGTGCGCCAGCGGCAAGCGGCCATCGTGGCGCTGGCCCGGGCGGTGGACAGCGGCACGCTGGCATTGCACGCGGGGGCCGACGTGGCGCAAACCACCGCCGCCCTGTGCGCCCTGCCCGGCATCGGCGACTGGACGGCCCAATACATCGCCATGCGGGTGCTGCGCTGGCCCGACGCCTTCCCCGCGGGCGACGTGGCACTGCACAAGGCGCTGGCGGTGCAAGGGCAAAAGAACCCGGCCCGCGCCGCCACCGAGGCATCGCAGGCCTGGCGCCCGTGGCGCAGCTATGCGGTGCTGCGTGCGTGGACGGCGGGCAGCACGGCGGTTGTTGCGCCAAACATGGGCGCCCCCACAGGCTAAGCGCCCATCAACGGTTGCCCATCGTTCAATGCTCTTACTATCAAAAGAGTAGCTGCAAGCGCTTTACCATCAAGCGCTAGAGGCTAATTTGACTATAAATTCACCTCTAAAAACCATGCACTTTCATCCCGACACCGTGCAGACACGCACCCCCACATCCCTCGGCCCGGTGCGCCTGGCCGCGTCGCCCACCGGTCTTTCGGGCCTGTGGTTTGAAGGGCAACGGCACGAGCCCGGCGCCCTGCTCTATGGCGCCATGGCCTGGCCTGAAGTGCCGGGTCATGCGGTGCTCAAAGACGCAGCCCGGCAGATACAGGAGTACCTGGCGGGCGAACGCACCGGCTTTGATTTACCGCTCGATCTGTCCGGCGGCACGCCGTTTCAGCAGAGCGTGTGGCAGGCGCTGCTGGCCATTGGCCGCGGCGCCACGACCAGCTATGGCGCGCTCAGCCAGCAACTGGGCAACCCCCGGGCCGTGCGCGCGCTGGGCGCTGCCGTGGGCCGCAACCCACTGAGCGTGGTCGTGCCCTGCCACCGCGTGGTGGGCATGGACGGCAGCCTCACGGGGTACGCGGGCGGCCTTGACCGCAAAAAGGCCTTGCTCACCCTGGAGAATGCGCACCTTGCCGCCACCAGCGGCAGTCACATCAAAACCCAAGGACATGCATGAACAGCCCAGGAACCCAGCCTGTATCGACCTGGATCGGAGAATTCATCCTGCTGGCAGCCTTGTGGGGCGCATCGTTTCTCTTCATGCGGCTGGGCGCCGCAGAATTTGGCCCCTTGCCCATGGCCGGGCTGCGCGTGGCGCTGGCCACCGTGTTCCTGTGGCCCATCATGCTGCGCCAGGGCCACTGGCCCGCGTTTCGCCAGCACTGGCGGCCCATCATGCTGGCGGGGGTTATCAACTCGGCCATTCCGTTTGCCCTGTTTGCCTGGGCGGTCCTGCACATCCAGACAGGGCTGGCCTCTATCCTGAACGCCACGGTGCCGCTCTTTGGCGCGCTGGTGGCCTGGGTGTGGCTGGGTGACCGCATCAACCGCCTGCGCTGGGTGGGGTTGGCGCTGGGTTTTATCGGCGTGGCCTTGCTGGCGTGGCGTGCGCCCGCGGGCACGGGGTTCAAGACCGACAGCGCGCACTGGGCGATTGCGGCCTGCCTGCTGGCATCGGCCTTTTACGGCATATCGGCCAGCTTTGCGCGGCGCAACCTCACCGGCATTCCGCCGCTGGCCACGGCCACGGGTAGCCAGCTGGGCGCCACGCTGGGCCTGGCGCTGCCCACGGTGCTGCTGTGGCCCGCGCAAATGCCCGGCCTGCGCGCCTGGGGCGCCATCGTGGCCATCGCTGTTTTTTGCACAGGCATTGCGTACATCCTGTACTTTCGCCTCATTGCCAACGCGGGGCCCAGCCGCGCGCTGGCGGTGACCTTCATCACGCCCGTGTTTGCTGTGGTCTACGGGGCGGTGTTTTTGGGTGAACACATAACGCCCTGGATGGTGGGCTGCGCGCTGGTCATTGTGTGCGGCACGTTGTTGTCAACGGGACTTATCCGGGCGCGACCGCCCCGCTCAGTGCCTGCGGAACGGGCCTAAACTCGGTGGATGGGTTTTGCGTTGGAACTTTGTTCATTTGCCTCTGCCACGGTGACTACGTGGCGAGTGGCAGGTTTTTTCACAATATTTGTGCAACTACCCCGGTCATCGAACGTATTCAAATCAGAACCCAGGGCCCTACACGATGGCCCATAACGCGCTGCTGGCCGGTGGCCTGCTGATCCTTGTTGTTCTGGTGCTGGCACATCTGCAGCCAGCAGAAATCCTACGGCCGTCTCGGCGCACGCAGGTGCTGGTGGGAGCGGTGGGTGGCGTGGTGTCGGCCCTGGTTCTGATGGTGCTCAAGCTCAACGCTCCCGAGCTGGGGGTGGTGGCCTACCCAACTGCCACGGCCTTTGTCGGGCTGTACTTTGGCCCCCTGTCGGCTGCCATCACTGCAGCAATCTCGCTGCTGGCGCTCGCCTTTGATGCCAACACTGACTGGAACGCTGCCATCGCAGTGCTGGCCGGGGCCATTGTGCTGGCCTTGGCATGGCGGCAGGTGGATGCACGCCAGCCCCAGCGCCCCTGGCTGAGCGTTACAGGCATGGCTGTTACCCTGCCGCCCGCCGTCATGCTCTGTCTGGTGGCCACAGGCGGCGCGCAGGCCCCGTCGTCGGGGATCGAATGGCTGATGCAACTGCCGTGGTTTCACGGTGCGGGCATCCTGATTCTTGGCACCGGACGGCAACTTTTGGCGGGCAAGGCACAGGCCGCACTGGAGCTGCAGGCCGCGCACCATACGCTGGAAGAGCGCGAGCAGCAATTGCGCCTGGCCATGGAATCGCTGGGGGGTGGACGCTGGGAGTGGGATGTGACCCACCGCCAATTCCGCTGTTTTGGCGCGTTCTACGAGACTTTCGGTATCTCCGACAAAGACGCTGACGCGCCTGATCGGTGGCAACGGTGGTATGCCCTGCGCCACCCGCTGGACGCCGAGCGCAACGCCGCCAAACTGCGCCGCGCCATGGACGGGCTGGAGGAAACCTACGAGGCCGAGTTTCGTGTGAAGGACACACGCGGCCAGTGGCGCTGGTTGCTGTCGCGCGGCACCGTGGCCCGGCGGGACGCTGACGGGCGTCCCACTGCGCTGATCGGCATGGACGTGGACATCACGGCCCACCGGGAGGTGGAAGACGCGCTGCTATCGTCCGAAGCCAAATACACCACCTTCTACCAGACGCTGCCCGACCCGGCCGGCATCTCCCGCATCTCCGACGGGCGCTACATCGACGTGAACCCCGCGTTCTGCGAGGTGCTGGGCATGCGACGCGAACAGGTCATTGGCCGCACCTCGACCGAGCTGAAGATCTGGGCCACCGAACAGGAACGCACCCGGCTGATCGAGGTGTTTCGCCGCGACGGCAAGGTAGACCGCCTGCCGCTGATGGCGCAAAGCCGTGGTGTGCGCATCCCCGGGCTGATGTCGGCACGCTCCGTGCTTGTGGACGGTGAAAACTGTTTTGTTTTCGTTTTCCACGACATGACCGAAGCCCAACGCACCAGCGATGAGCTGCGTGCCCTCAACAGCCTGCTGCAGCAGGCGGGCCGCTTGGCCCGGCTCGGCGCGTGGGAGGACGAGCGTGGCAAGGGCCTCATCTACTGGTCGGACGTGTGTTTTGACATCCACGGCCTGGCGCAGGGGTCTCCCCTGCCCCACGACTACATCGACCGCCATGTGGCGCCCGCCTACCGCGAACCGCTGCGCCACAACTTTCGTCTGAGCATTCTGGAGCGCCGCGAGTGGAGCATGGAGATCGAGGTGCTGCACACCGACGGTCGGCACGTGTGGGTGCGCGCCATGGGCGAACCAGTGATCGAAAATGGCCGCGTGACCCGCGTGCGCGGTGTGATGCAGGACATAGACGAGGCCAAGCGCGCCGAGCAGCGCCTGCGCCAGTCCGAAGAACGGTTCTCGCGCATCTTTCAGCTCATGCCCTACCCCATGGGCCTGTCGCACCAGAGTGACGGACGGTATGTGGACATCAACCCCGCCTGGGTGGAGATGATGGGCATATCCCGCGAAGAAGCTATTGGCCGCACGGCGGTGGAACTGGGAATCTTCACGGCGCAAGACCGCGAACGCCTCATGAAAGAGGCGCAAGAAGGTGGCCAACTCAGCGGCTACGAGATCACTCTGAATGCTCGGGGCGGCCCGCCGCGCACCGTGCTGCAGTCCATGCGCGCCACCGAGTTTGATGGCGAGCCGTGTTGGCTGTTCTCGGTGCACGATATCACCGACCGCAAGCGCAACGAGGTGCAGGTGCGCGAACGCGAAGAACTGCTCTCGCTCACCATTTCGGCCGCATCTCTCGGGCTGTGGGACTGGAACCTGCAGACAGGCACCGTCTCCGGTGACAGCCGCTGGCGCGCCATGCGCGGGCTGGCGTACTCCGACGACCCGCTGGCACCCACCCAGTGGACCAGCGCCGTTGCCCCCGATGACATCGACCGCATCACCGCCGAACTGGCCCGCCACAGTGCCCACCCGGGAACACCGTTTGATGCCACCTGGAAGGTGAACCAACCAGGCGACACCGTGCGCTGGGTGCGCAACCTTGGCAAGATCGTCAGCACCGACGACGCTGGCCAGCCTGAGCGCATGCTGGGTGTCGCCATCGACGTGACACCCCAGCGTGAACAAGAGGTGCTGCTGCAGCGCCTGGCGCTGTTCGACGCGCTCACCGGCCTGCCCAACCGCGTGCTGCTGGCCCGCAAGCTGCAAGAGAGCATGGCCCTGGCCCGCACCAAAAACACATTGCTGGGCGTGGCCTACCTCGACCTGGACGGCTTCAAGCCAGTGAACGACCGCCTGGGCCATGGCGCTGGCGACCGCTTGCTGGTGGTGGTAGCAGGGCGCCTGACCCGCGCCCTGCGCCCGCTGGACACGGTGGCCCGCCTGGGTGGCGACGAGTTCGTGATCCTGATGCCCGAGCTGGAGTCGATTGGCGACTGCGAAGCCATGCTGAACCGGGTGATGGCAAGCATCTCGGTCCCCTACACGCTGGACACCGAACGCGTGGTCGTCACCGCCAGCATCGGCTACACCATGTTCCCGCTGGATGACGCCGACGCCGACGCCCTGCTGCGCCACGCCGACCAGGCCATGTATGCAGCCAAACAGGCCGGGCGCAACCGTTTTCACCAGTTTGACGCCGCACAGGAGCGCGCCCTGCAAACGCTGCGCGAGCAGGGCCGCTACATCCGCGAGGCGCTGGCCGACAGGCAGTTTGTGCTGTACCTGCAGCCCAAAGTGGACATGCGCAGCGGCACCGTGGTGGGCGCCGAAGCGCTGTCTCGCTGGCAACACCCTGAGCGCGGCATCGTGTCGCCCGGCGAGTTTTTGCCGCTGCTTGAAGGCACCGAGCTGGAGATCGGCTTTGGCGAATGGGTGGTTGAGGCCGCCCTTGCCACCCTCGAACAACTGCAGCACCGCGGCATGCCCATGCCCGTCAGCGTCAACATTGCCGCCCAGCACCTGCAGCACCCCGGCTTTGCCGACTGGATGGCCCAGTGCCTGGCCCGCCACCCCGGCGTGCCCGCGCACCTGGTAGAGATCGAAATCACCGAAAGCGCCGCCCTGTACGACCTGACTGCTGTATCCGGCACCTTGACCGACTTGCGCGCCCTCGGTATCAGCGTCTCGCTGGACGACTTTGGCACGGGCTACTCATCGCTGACCTACCTGCGCCGCCTGCCCATGGACACGCTCAAGATCGACCAGAGTTTTGTGCACGGCATGATGGGCGACCCCGGTGACCTGGCCATCGTGCAGGGTGTCATCGGACTGGCACGCTCGTTTGGCTACCGGGTGATTGCCGAAGGGGTGGAAACCGTTGAGCAAGGACAGATGCTGCTGCAGCTGGGCTGCACCCAGGCCCAGGGCTACTGCATCGCCCGGCCGATGCCGCTGGATGACTTTGTCGGCTGGACACATGGGTGGCAGCCGCCTGCGGGGTGGCAGCGGCAGCGGCCGGGGTGAAATTTTAATAAAAACAGGCGCTAGCGCTTATCCAATAAGCGCTAGCAGCTATGTTTTTTGATGATTGCTGGCGCCCGCCTACCCCACCAAATCCTTGACCTGCTGCAACGCAGCCGGATCTTCCATTGTCGTCAAGTCGCCCGGATCGCGCCGCTCGGCCACGGCCTGCAGCGCGCGGCGCAGCAGTTTGCCGCTGCGCGTTTTGGGCAGCACGGTCACAAAGTACACACGCGACGGCCGGGCCACGGCGCCGAGCTGGTTGTCCACCTGCTTCATCACCTCGCCTTCGAGCTTGAGGCGGGCCGCGTCTGAATCAAGCCCTGACGCATCGCGTGCCACCGCAAACGCCATGGCCACCTGGCCCTTGAGGCTGTCAGCCACGCCCACCACGGCCACTTCGGCGATATTGGGGTGGGACGAAATGCTCTCTTCAATCTCACGCGTGCCCAGGCGGTGGCCTGCCACGTTGATCACGTCGTCGGTGCGGCCCAGGATGAAGTGGTAGCCATCGGCGTCGCGAATGCCCCAGTCAAAGGTGCTGTAGATCAGGCGGCCGGGGATGCTCTTCCAGTAGGTGTTCACAAACCGCGCATCGTCCCGCCACACGGTCTGCATGCAGCCGGGGGGCAGCGGGCCTTCGATGGCGACCACGCCCTTCTGGTTGGGGGCGGTCAGCTCTTCGCCGTTGCTCTCGTCAATCAGCTTGACGTGGTAGCCATACATGGCCTTGCCGGGGCTGCCAAAACGGGTGGTCTGCTGCTCCACACCGTTGGCCAGGGTCAGGATGGGCCAGCCGGTTTCGGTCTGCCAGTAGTTGTCGATGATGGGCACGCCGAGGGCGTCGCTGATCCATTGCGCTGTGGGCTCGTCCAGCGGCTCGCCCGCCAGCCACAGGGCCTTGAGGGTGGAGACGTTGTACTTCTTGAGCCAGCTGGCGTCCTGCTTCTTGAGCACCCGCACCGCCGTGGGGGCCGAGAACATGTGGGTCACCTTGTACTTTTCGACAATGCTCCACCACACACCGGCATCGGGTCGCGTGGGCAAACCTTCGTACATGATGGTCGTCATGCCCGCGATCAGCGGGCCGTAGACGATGTAGCTGTGGCCCACCACCCAGCCAATATCACTCGTCGCAAAGTAGGTGTCCCCCGCCTTGGCGTCAAAGATGTGCTTCATGCTGGCCGCCAGCGCCACGGTGTAGCCACCCGTGTCGCGCTGCACGCCCTTGGGCTTGCCAGTAGTGCCGCTGGTGTAAAGCGTGTAGCTGGGGTGGGTGGATTCGACCCATTCGCAGGGCACCACGGTGTCGAGATGCTGCTCGCGCAGGGCTGTCCAGTCGTGGTCGCGGCCCGGCTGCAGGTGCATGGGTGCCAGGCCCCGGTTCACCATGAGCACGGCGGCAGGCTTGTGTTTGGACAGTGCAATGGCCTCGTCCAGCAACGGTTTATAGGGCACCACCTTGCCGCCGCGCGACCCCGCATCGGCGCTGACCACGGCCACCGGTTCGGCATCTTCAATGCGAGAGGCCAGCGAGCCCGAGGCAAAGCCGCCAAACACCACCGAATGCAGCGCGCCAATGCGCACGCAGGCCAGCATGGCAAACGCGGCCTCGGCAATCATGGGCATGTAGATGAGCACCCGGTCGCCCTTCTTCACCCCCAGGCCCTGCAGCACGGCCGCCATGCGCTGCACCTCGGCGTGCAGCTCGGCAAAGCTGTAGCTGCGCTCAGTCTCCGTTTCGGTGGAGATCGCCACCAATGCGGGCTGGCTGGCGCGCGTGGCCAGGTGCCGGTCTACCGCGTTGTGGCACAGGTTGGTGGTGCCGCCCACAAACCATTTGGCAAACGGCGGGTTGCTGTAGTCGCAGACCTGCTGGGGTGGCTCCTTCCAGTCGATCAGCTGGGCCTGCTCGCTCCAGAACGCGTCACGGTGGTCGATGGACTGGCGGTAGAAATCAGCGTATGCGGTCATGGTGGTTGTCTCCTCGGCATCTCTCTCGCCCTGCCAGGACAGCAGGTTTTGAATTCATAATTATTCATAACGGGCTTGCGGCAAGCTGACGCCGAGCGGCTTCAGAGTCCGCAGCCGCTGCTCATATGCGCCTCAGCATGCTCCATGGCGGGTGTTTTCGCCACAACGAAATGACTTTGAAATATATATTTCATATTTCAAAGCATATACTTCAATCATGTGGTCCACCCTCATCATGACGCTGCCCACGCAGCCCAACGCGGTCCGGCTGCGTATTTGGCGCAATCTCAAGGCATTGGGGTGCGCGGCGCTGCGGGATGGCGCCTACCTGCTGCCCGCAGAACATAAGGCGCTGCTCGCCCCCATCGCGGCCGAGGTCAAGGAACACGGTGGCACCGCCATGCTGCTTACCCTGTCCGCCGATGACAGCGCACAGCGCCAGGAGATAGAGGCCCTTTTTGACCGCACAGAGGCCTACACCCAGTGGCGCGACACGGCCACCGCCTTGCAGGCCGAGCTGGCGCAGCTCACGGAAACCGACGCGCGCCGCCGCCTGCGCAGCGTTGCCGATGTACTGCAGGGGCTTCACCGCATCGACTATTACCCCGGCGCCGCCGCCGCGCAGGCCGATGCCGACCTGGCCAGCCTGCGGCAGGCACTGGACGCTTGCTTCTCGCGCGGTGAGCCCGCCGCCTTGCCCGCCCATGGCATCGCGCGCCTTGAGGCATCCCAGTTCCAGAACAAGCGCTGGGCCACGCGGGCGCGGCCCTGGGTGGACCGCCTGGCCTGCGCCTGGCTGATCCGCCGCTTTATCGACCCTGGCGCGCGGTTTGTGTGGCTGGCCGACCCGGCATCGCCGCCCGCTGATGTGCTGGGCTTTGACTTTGACGGCGCCCGGTTTACCCACGTGGGGGCCCTGGTGACCTTCGAGGTGCTGATTGCCAGCTTCAGGCTCGAAGCCGACCCGCGCCTGCAGCGCCTGGCCCGCGCCGTGCACTACCTGGATGCGGGTGGCATGCCGGTGCCCGAAGCCGCCGGGCTGGAGGCCGTGCTGGCCGGCCTGCGCGAAGTGCATGCCGATGACGATGCCCTCACCCAGGCCGCTGCGCAGGTGTTCGACGCTTTGTACGCCGTGCCGCCCCCTCTCTCATCCTCCCAGACTCCGCTGTCCAGCGCCGCACCATGACCACCCCCACGCCCGCCTCGGAGCCCACCACCTCCCCGCTGGATCGTCCGCCCCCCGTCAGCTTTGGCGAGGCTTTTCTGTTCTGGCTCAAGCTTGGTTTCATCAGCTTTGGCGGGCCTGCGGGCCAGATCGCGATCATGCACACCGAGCTGGTGGAGCGCCGCCGCTGGATCAGTGAAAAGCGCTTTTTGCACGCCCTCAACTACTGCATGATGCTGCCCGGCCCCGAGGCGCAGCAACTGGCTACCTACATCGGCTGGCTCATGCACCGCACCTGGGGCGGCATCGTGGCCGGGGCGCTGTTTGTGCTGCCCTCGCTGTTCATCCTGATGGGGCTGTCGTGGGTGTACCTGCGGTTTGGCGATGTGCCGGTGGTGGCAGGCATCTTCTACGGCATCAAGCCCGCCGTGACGGCGCTGGTGCTGCACGCCGCGCACCGCATCGGCACCCGCGCCCTCAAAAACGGCTGGATGTGGGGCATCGCCGCCGCATCGTTTGTGGCCATCTTTGCGCTGAACACGCCGTTCCCGGCCATTGTTCTGGCGGCCGGGCTCATCGGCTACTTTGGCGCGCAGCGCTGGCCTGCCGTGTTTGCCCTGGGCGGCGGCCATTCCAACGGCCTCAAGGGCTACGGCCCTGCGCTGATCGACGACGACACCCCTACGCCCGCCCACGCGCGCTTCTCGCGCCCCCACCTGGCCAAGGTGCTGGCGGCGGGCCTGGCGCTGTGGCTGGCAGCCATGGCCGTGCTGGTGGCCACGCAAGGCTGGCAGGGCACGCTCACGCAGATGGGCTGGTTCTTTACCAAGGCGGCGCTCGTCACTTTTGGCGGTGCGTATGCCGTGCTGCCCTACGTATACCAGGGCGCGGTCGACCAATACCAGTGGCTCAGCGGCCCGCAGATGATTGACGGCCTGGCGCTGGGCGAGACCACGCCCGGCCCGCTGATCATGGTGGTGGCGTTTGTGGGCTTTGTGGGCGGCTGGCTCCAGCAGGTGTGGGGGCCAGATGCCCTGTTTGCCGGCGCCGCAGCCGCCGCCACGGTGGTAACGTTTGTCACCTTTCTGCCCTCGTTCGTCTTCATCCTGGCGGGCGGCCCGGCGGTGGAGGCCACCCACGGCAAGCTGGGGTTCACCGCGCCCCTGTCGGCCATCACCGCCGCTGTGGTGGGCGTGATCCTGAACCTGGCGCTGTTTTTTGCCTACCACCTGCTGTGGCCACAGGGCTTTGGCGGCGCGTTTGATGCCGTGTCGGCCGTGATCGCCGTTGGCGCGCTGGTGGCGCTGTTTCGCTTGAAGGTGGGCGTGCTGACCTTGCTGGGTGGGTGCGCGCTGGTGGGGCTGGCGCTGACACTGGCAAAACCGTTGCTCTCCTGAGATTCATAACCTACCACCAGCCAACCACCGGGATCCCCCATGCAAGCACGCCCCCAACCCCTTTCCTTTGACCCGGCCACGCTGCCCGGCCTGTCGGAAAAGCTGCTGCGCAGCCACCACCAGAACAACTACGGCGGCGCGGTGCAGCGGCTCAATGCCATCCGGGGGCAGCTTGCTGACCTGTCTTTCGCCTCGGCACCGGGCTTTGTCCTCAATGGCCTCAAGCGCGAGGAGCTGATCGCAGGCAATTCCATGCTGCTGCACGAGCTGTACTTTGGCAGCCTGGGCGGCCAGGGTGCGTCACCAGCGCCGGGCATGGCGCTGGCCCTGTCGGCCAGCTTCGGCAGCGTGGAGCGGTGGCGCGATGAGTTTGCGGCCATGGGCAAGGCGCTGGGCGGTGGTTCGGGTTGGGTGCTGCTGGTCTTCCAGCCGCGCGAGGGCACGCTGGTCAACCAGTGGGCCGCCGACCACACCCAGGCCGCTGCGGGCGGTGTGCCCATCCTCGCGCTGGACATGTATGAACACGCCTACCACATGGACCACGGGGCGGCGGCGGGGGTCTATGTGGATGCGTTCATGGCGAATATCCACTGGGCTACGGTCTATGACCGCTACCAGCATGCCGTGACCGCCGCCAGCCAGGCGCTGCAGGCATCGGCGCAAGACGCGCAGCAGGCAGCCCACTGCATCGATGTGCGCCGCGCGGGCGTGTACGACGCAGCCACCACCACCCTCCCCCGCGCCCGCTGGCGCGACCCGGCGGCCGTCGACACCTGGGCCTGTGAGCTACCGGTGGATGAAGACGTGGTCGTGTATTGCGTGTACGGCCACGAGGTCAGCCGCGCCACGGCGTTGCGGCTGCGCGCAGCGGGCGTCAATGCGCGATTTCTACATTGCGGCATCGACGGCTGGGTTGCCGCAGGCCAGCCGGTGCAGGCAAAAGACACGGCGCTGCCGAATCTGTAAACCGCTATCTGCACAGGCGTCGATTGCTCTGCCTTTTATAGCTGTTGGCGCTTGGTGAACAAGCGCTGGAGGCCAAAAACACCTCAAAACTCAACATTTCAGGCTGCCGCGCTGCCCCAACGCCCTGGATCGGGCGCGAGGCCTGCGTCGCTGTCCATGCCAAGCAAGGCTCCCACACTGCGGCCCAGGTCCACCCCCAGCAGGTCGACCGCCGCCTGCGTCCCCGCATCGCTGCGTTGGGCTGCGTTGACAAAGCCAGTGAACGCCGCCCAGTCGCGCGCCATGTGGTCGACCAAGATGCGGGCCAGCTCGTACGACAGCAGATTGCCGTCGTCGGTGCGCTGAAACGACGTGCCAGCCCAGAACTCCTGCATGCGCTCGGGCGTCCAGAAACGCTGGTGCAGGTGGTGCAGCTGCGCGGCGGTGTGCTGGGCAGGCGGCGCGCCCTTCAGCCGGCGCTCGGTGTTCACGGCCAGGCCTTCGTCCAGCCAGGTGGGCAGGTGCAGATGGGCCAGCGCGTTGTGCGTCATCTCGTGCGCAATCACGGGCTCGATGGCGGCCAGGTCAGCAGCGACCACCACAAAGTGCGGGCAGCCGAAATGGATGAACATGCCGCCGCTGCGCGCAAATTCGCCGTCCTCGCCGTAGAACTGGGCGACGTAGTGGTAGTAGGTATCCTCATCGTCAAGCACCAGCAGGATGCTTTTTTCTGCCGCGGGGAAATGCGCTATGCCCTTGAGCAGCCGGTCGATGCGCTGGCGCGTGGTGGTCACGTAGCGCGCCGTGGCGCTGGCCACCGACAGCGCAAGCGGCGACAGGATGAAGGAGTCCGCCCCTTCATGCAGGTGCATGTGCGTGCCCAGCGCGTCGCGCAGGTGCAGCAGCCAGGCACGGCGGCCCTGGTTCAGGGCCTCGGCCACGGCCTTTGGTGCGCGGCTACCTGCTCCCTGCGACCAGGCATCCAGCGCGGGCCAATCCAGTTGCGGCAGATCCTGAGGGTTTTGCAGATGGGCCAGTACGTCGAAACCCGCGACGCCTGAAGCCTGCAGGTGCGTAGGCGCTGGCTCGGCATCCCCTGCCTCGGCATGTCCATCGGCTCGCGCTGCTGCGGCCTGCAGGTTGCTCTTCACCAGCCACGCCCCCAGAAACGGCACCACCCACACGCCGCCCATCAGCATCGCCTTGCGAAAGCCTTGCTCACCGCTGCGCACGATCTGGCGGGTGACCTTACCATTGATGACCAGCAGCACCACCAGCAGAACCAGGCCGATAAATTCAGGAGACATGGGCGAATAAAAGCCAGCAGCGCCAATGTCGACGCCCTGAAAAAACTATTATTTTTATAGCTGCTAGCGCTTGATGGATAAGCGCTAGAGGCCAAAAAGACTCAAAAACCGGCTTACTTGATCAACCCCAGCACATCCTTGAACGCCGGGTGCTCGCAGCTGCCCAGCCATTCAAACGCCACCATCTCGGTGGTCACCAGCTCTGCGCCCGCGCCGGCCAGGCGGTCAAAGGCGGCGTCGCGGTTGCGTTCGGTGCGCGAGCCGCAGGCGTCGGTCACCACCCACACTTCAAACTCGTCTTCCAGCAGGTCGAGCGCGGTCTGCAGCAGGCAGACATGGGCTTCGCACCCGGCAATCACGATGGTGCCGCGCTCGGGCTCCTGTTGAGCGGGCTTTTGAAGGTGTTTGGGCAGGCTGCGCGCGTTGCCGCCCTGCTGGGGCTTGGCGGGAGGGCGCAGCCATTCGCCCAGGCCTTCTTCGGCGGCGCTGAAGTGCATCTTGGCCAGGGTTTTCTGGCACAGCGCACGCAATGCGGCGTCGTTGGCGCCCAGGCGCGAGGGGTTTTGCTCGGTGCCCCACACGGGCACGTCCAGCATGCGGGCGATTTCGGCCAGGCGGCGGGCGTTGGCCAGCACGGCGGGGCCTTCAAAGATGGCGGGCATCAGGCGCTCCTGGTAGTCGACCAGGACGAGTTGGGATTCGGTGGCGTCAAGCAGCATGGTGGGACCGTTTCTGTGTTCGTTGAATCGCTGTGCAGGTGCAGCGTAGGTAGCAGGGGCGCATTGTCGCAGCCCTGCGCCCGGGGTTTTCAGGCGCGAAGGACGGACTGCAACGCCGTGGCCAGCGGCACGGCCATGGCCACGGCGTTGCTTGGGTGCGGGATGCAGTCCGTGCTCCACACCTCCCCCACCCCGGCTTCATGCAGCACCTGCAGCGCATCGCCCGCAAACAGCGCGTGGGTCACGGCCACATCCACCGAGGCAGCGCCCGCCTGCAGTAGTAGCTGCGCCGCCAGCGCCAGCGTGCGGCCCGTGCTGGCCATGTCGTCCAGCAGCACCACGGCCCGGCCCCGCGCATTGAGTGGGGGCAGTTCGATGGCGACATCGCGGTCGCCATGGCGCACCTTGGTGCAGACGGCATGGTCAAAACCGTGGCGGGTGGCGGCCTGGGCGATCCACTGGGCGGATTCGCCGTCTGGCCCCACCAGCAGCGCGTTGGGGCGTCGCTCCGCGATCAGGTCGGCCAACGGCTCGGCGCCGCTGAGTCCGATGGCCTGCCGCACCGCAATGGCCTGCTCCAGCCGGTCGATGCGGTGCAGGTGCGGGTCCACGGTGATCACTGCGTCAAACAGACCGGCCAAAAACCCGCCCACCACCTGCTGGCTTACGGCCTCGCCGGGGTGAAAGGCGATGTCCTGCCGCATGTAGGGTAGGTACGGCGCCACCAGCGTGAGCTGCTGCACGCCCAGGCTGCGGGCCGTGCGGGCAGCCAGCAGCAGCTCCACCAGCTTTTCGTTGGGCTGGTGCAGGCTGCGCAGCAGCACTACCCGTCGGGGCAGGCGGCCCAACGGGTTGACGGGCAAACGCAGCTTGAGTTCACCATCGGGGAAGCGGTGGCGCTCGATGGCCTGGGCAGTCATGCCCGCTGCCTGCGCCAGGCGCAGCGCAGGGGCCTCTTCGTCGGCGAAGTACAGCAGGCACGCTTGGTGGGGGGCAACAGTCACTGTCAGAACTCCACAAAAACCTTGGGCACCTCGTCGGCGGTCCCCAGGCGGTATCCGCTGTCCCGCTCGCACGCATGGCGCGCAAACTCCAGGTCGGCCGGGTAGCTGGCGTGCACGCGGTACAGCACCTGGCCCGCTGCCACGGTGTCGCCCAGTTTGTACATCAGGTCCACCCCCGCACCCGGCACCTTGGGCGCACCGGCCAGGCGGGCCACACGGGCGATTTGGTAGTTGTCGATGCCGACCACCACGCCGCTGGCGGGCGCCACCACGTCAAACGTCAGCAAGCCCAGAGCCGGGTGATTGTGGTCAAACCCCGTGCTGCCCTGGGCGGCGATGATGGCGTTCATGCGCGCCAGGGCCCGGCCCGAGTCAAGGATGTCGCGCGCAATGGCATAGCCGTCGCCGCCGCGCACATCGGGGTCGCACTCAATCAAACGCCCGGCAAGACGCAGCGACTTTTGCCGCAGATCGTCGGGCGCGCGCGGGTCGTTTTGCAGCACACGCATCACGTCGCGCGCCTCCAGCACGGGCCCCACGCCGTTGCCCACGGGCTGGCGGCCGTCGGTGATGACCACGTCCAGCGACAGGCCCATGCGCCGCGCCACATATTCAAACAGGCGGCGCAGGCGCTGCGCCTCGGGCATGGACCGCACCTTGGCCGTGGGGCCGATGGGAATGTCGAGCACCAGGTGCGTGGCGCCCGCCGCCACCTTCTTGGACAGAATGGACGCCACCATCTGACCGGGCGAGTCGATGGACAAGGGTCGCTCCACCGAGATCAGCACATCGTCAGCAGGCGACAGGTTGGCCGTGCCGCCCCAGGCCAGGCAGGCGCGGTAGTCGCGCACGATGTCGGCCAGCTGGTCGAACGGCAGCTCCACCTTGGCCAATATCTCCATGGTGTCGGCGGTGCCTGCGGGTGATGTGATGGCGCGCGACGAGGTCTTGGGGCACAGCATGCCGTGTGCGGCCACGATGGGCACGACCAGCATCGTGGTGCGGTTGCCGGGGATGCCACCAATGCAGTGCTTGTCCACCACCAGCGGCTCGTGCCAGTCCAGCCGGCGGCCGCTGGCCACCATGGCGTCGGTCAGAAAAAAGACTTCCTCGCGGTCCAGTTCGCTTTGGTGGCAGGCCACCACAAAGGCGGTGAGTTCGATCTTGGAATAGCGGTGACCGGCAATGTCCCGCACGATGGCGCCAAAGTCCTCGCGCGTCAGGCGCTCGCTGGCGATCTTGCGAAACAGCGCGCCCATGGACTCGGGCGGCTCGGCCTGCGCCACCGACACGGTGTGGCCGTTGTCCACGCCCAGCTGGACGAACGCGTCTTCCGACAGGCCCAGCTCGTGGCATCCCACGATGGAAGGGTCGTCCACCACGTTTACCGTGGCCAGAATGCGGCGGCCATTGGCGCGCACCTCGATCTTGGACAGGGCCTGAAAGCCCTCCGCCCGGTACACGGCGCAGTCGCGGTGCAGGTAGGCCACGTTTTCGCGCCAGGTGTCGATGGCCACGCGGCGCAGGGCCAGTTGCGAGCGGGGCAGCGAGTCTGCCGCAGTGACAGGCATGGGGGCAGCAGAATCGGGTGAGAAGGAAGGCTCAGCATGCATTGCGCCAGCCTAACCCCAAAGTGCACACCAACACCTCGGGTGCTCCCCGAGTCGTGGCGTTTGCCGAGCAGATGTTGAAGCCTCCATGACCTGCGTCAAGAAGGCAGCGTCCCCGCAACGGACTGATCGTTAGCTCGGTTGCAGGCGCACCAATCGTCCCTGTGGGCTGTCGGTCACCATATAGAGCAAGCCATCGGGTCCCTGGCGCACGTCGCGAATGCGCTCGCCGTTGCCTTGGAGCAGTTTTTCCTCGCGCTGCACCTTGCCGCCCGCCAGTTCCAGCCGGTGCAGGGTGCCAAATTTGAGCGACCCCACAAACAGGCTGCCTTGCCACGCCGCGCCGTAGCGTGTGCTGGTCAAAAATGCCATGCCCGACGGTGCTATGGACGGTACCCAGTGGTGCACTGGTTGCTCCATGCCTGCCTTGGCCGTGCCTTCGCCCAGCTTGCCGCCGCCGTAGTTCTCGCCGTAGGTGATCACCGGCCAGCCGTAGTTGCGGCCAGGCTGGGGTTGGTTGACCTCGTCGCCGCCCTGCGGGCCGTGTTCGTGCATCCACAATGTGCCGTCGGGCGCGAGCGTAGCGCCCTGGGGATTGCGGTGGCCATAGCTCCATATCTCGGGCAAGGCACCCGTTTGTCGAGCAAATGGGTTGTCCGGCGGCGCAGTGCCGTCGGTGGTAACGCGGATGATCTTGCCGTGGTGGTTGTCGAGTTTTTGCGCATCGTCCTTGCGGTGGTAACGGTCCCCCAAGGTCAAAAACAGGTGGCCATCACCGGTCTGCACGATGCGGCAGCCAAAATGCAGCGCGCTTGCGACCTTGGGGCGCTGGCTGAAGACGACCTGCACGTCTTGCAGGCTGCGCGCATCGGCAGACAGCGTTGCCCGTGCAAGCGCCGTGCTGTTGCCACCACCACTGCTGCCTGCCGAAGCGGGTTCAGAAAAGCAAAAGTAGATGCGGCGGTTGCGGACAAAGTCGGTATCGGTCACCACGTCGAGCAAACCGCCCTGTCCGCCTGTCGCCACCACGGGCACACCTGTCAGCGCAGGGCCGACCTGGCCACTGGCACTGACCACGCGCATGCGGCCGGGGCGTTCGGTGACCAGAAACTGCCCATCCGGCAAAAAAGCCACCGCCCAGGGGTTGGAAAGCCCCGTGGCCACGGGAACCAGCGACACAGCCGGGGGCGGGGTTTGCGCAAGACTTGCACCGACAATGCCAGACGCTATAAAACCAATAGCTATTTGCGCTTTACCAGCAAGCGCTAGAGGCCAATTTGCTATGAATTTCATGCAGAAAAGCTCCGTGAGAAAGAGGCGACAGATGAGCACGGCAACCCAGCCAGTTGAGCCACTTTGGGGACAGCAGACATAGCAACTGCCAGTTGCCTGCAAACTGGGCGTGGTAGCAGCCCTTCTGATTTAAATGAGGCAAATCAACAGCTTGCGGCGGGACACTTTATGGTGGACGAGCGTAGCGTGTTACCCTTCGCCCCCATGTCCCGATGGTTATGTATCCTCTTGCTGGCTTGCGCCACCACAGCCCAGGCTGCGCCCCCAGCGGCAAATTCTGATGATTTCAACCAGTTCATCACTGACAAGAACCTGCTGACGCGGCTGGAGGATGCTAGCCACAAGGTGGCCGATAAGGCGCACGTCGTGGCAGACCACACGTCCAACCTGGTTCTCAATGCCATGGGGTTTTTGGGCGTGCATTACAAGCGCGGCGGCAACAGTGCAGAAACAGGCTTCGATTGCAGCGGTTTTGTACGCGCCATGTACGAACAAACTGTGGGCCTTTTGCTTCCTCGGCGCGCCGACGAGCAAGCTGCTGCCACCCAGGTCATCGACAAAAAAGAACTTCAACCCGGCGACCTCGTGTTTTTCAACACCATGCGCCGCAGCTTCAGCCACGTGGGCATCTACGTGGGTGACGGCAAGTTCATTCACGCTCCCCGCAGTGGCGCTCAGATCCGTGTGGAAGACATGGGAATTGCCTACTGGGCTCGCCGCTTCAATGGCGCGCGGCGTGTGGCGACGTCAGCAGGCGAAGACGCCGCCAAGGCCAGGCAGTAGGCTGAAGGTCACCCAAAGCTTTAGCCGCCATTGCGCTGTAGCGATTATTTTTTGATCTCGTACACCGTCTCGGTGCTGCGGATAGGCCCACCCACCACATTGACCGGCCCGGCTGACGGGTCACGCAGCATGGTTTTGGCGGCTGCCATGTCGGACTGGTACTGCGAACGGGCCTGCGATTCGCACGATCTGCGCTCCGCGGCCACCATCGAGCGGCATTCTTCCAAGCTCACTTTGAGGCCTCCACCAGCTTCGCGGATGGCTGACTGATAGCGCTGCTGGGGGGTCACGTCGGGCACTGAACCTCGTTGCAGCGAGGCCTCCTCGCTTTGTGCCCATGCAGCGCCTGGCACGACCAGCAGGCCACTCAAGGTCAGCGCAGCCGCAAAAATCACGGACGAACGGTTCAAACGATATAGGGTCATAGGGTGCCTTTCATGGAAGGTGCCGCAAAAAGCCACATCGGGCAATGGGCGCTGCAACCGATCAAAGTGGTAACAATCTTGCCCCACGCCCGGGCCCTATCTCGCCAGCACCTGCCGCGCTAGGATGTCGGACAGCACCCACACCCGACCGCCATGCACGCACCCGAATTCATGCCCACGCCGTTGGCCCATGGCGCCACGTCCTCCATGGCCCACAACAAAGTGTTTTTGCGCCATCTACTGTCGCAGCGCATTCAAAACCCAGAGAGCGCGGCGCAGGTGGATGGATTGATTGCGCAGGCGTTTGTGCGCGACGTTGCCATCCTGGTGCTGGACATGTGCGGCTTTTCGCGCATCACCCAGAGCCACGGCATCATCCACTTTCTGGCCATGATCCATCAGATGGAACAGGCCGCGCGCCCGGCCATTGCGGGCAATGGCGGCGAAGTCATCAAGCAGGAGGCCGACAACCTCTTCGCCGTCTTCAGCACCGCCGAACAGGCTCTGGATGCCGCCCTCGACACGCTGCGCGCGCTGGATGCAATGAATGCGGTGCTGCCCCCGGAGCGTGCCTTGCTGGTCAGCGCAGGCATTGGCTATGGCCCCACGTTGGTCATCGCCAACGAAGACCTGTTTGGCGCAGAAATGAACTGCGCCTGCAAACTGGGGGAAGACATCGCAGTGGCTGGCGAAATCCTGCTGACCGATGCCGCATATGGTGCGCTTCCGGCCAACCGGTATGCCTGTTCGCGCGGACGGTACCAGGTGTCCGGGCTGGACCTGCCATCGCACCGCTTTGAGCAATGCCTGCACAACCTGCCTTTGGGGCGCTCAGTGCCGCCACTCGAGGGACACCCGCTAGTGGCATTGTCTGACAAAGGCGTAACTGACCCTTCTGTAAAGTGACTTCATCGTCATCAATACAAAAGGGAACCAACATGCTGACTTTGCTCGGAACGTTATTGATCGGTGTGGTGGTCGGACTCATTGCTCGCGCCGTCAAACCCGGAGACGACAAACTGGGATGGATCATGACTGCGCTGTTGGGCGTGGCCGGCTCATTTCTTGCCAGCTATGTGGGGGTGGCCATGGGCTGGTACCAGCAAGGTGACGTTGCCGGCTGGATAGCGTCCATCGCTGGCGCGGTGGTGTTGCTGGTGCTGTTCAGCCTGATCAAAGGCAACAAACACGGCTCTTGAACCGGTTGTCACGAACGTTTGGTGTCGTTTTCCTCTTGCCTCACCGTTTCATCGGACCCATGCCCAAATCTGCCTTTATCATCGATCCCGACCTCCAAGCGGCCGTTGAGCGAAGCCATCGTTTGCTGCACCGGCGCGCCCTGGTCGCCGCCGCGGCCAGTGCGGTGCCGGTGCCAGGCCTTGACTGGGCAGTAGATGCTGCGCTGCTGTCGCGCCTGCTGCCACAGATCAGCGAACAGTTTGGCCTCTCGCCCGCGCAGATCGACGCGCTTGACCCGCGCACCCATGAGCAGGTGCAAAAAGCCATTGGCCTCGTGGGTTCGGTGCTGATCGGAAAGCTGATCACCCGTGAAATGGTGTTACGCCTGGCCAGGACCATGGGCGTGCGCTTGTCGACCAAGCAGGTTGCCAAGTACGTGCCACTAGCGGGCCAGGCAGTGTCGGCAGCCCTGGGGTATGCCATCTTGCGCTACCTGGGAACACAGCACATCCGGGACTGCGTACGCATCTGCCAGACAGCGCAACTTGCGCCGCCTGCTGTCAAATCCCGGTCGGCGAAGTAGAACGCGCCTCCCTGTTGTTTGGGGTTCGGGTGCGATGTATCTGCCGCTGGCCCGGTGATTCATTGCCTTTGAGCCATTGGTAACCCACCCACACGGCGGCCAGCAAGTACACCGCGCCACCGGGAATCCACATCACCAACCCCGCCAGCTGCTGGTCCCACAGCTCGCGGGATTCGCCTGCGTACAGAACTACGGGTGCAAAAGTCAGCAGCGCCCCGAGTAGGCCGGTGTGCATCACGGTAAAAAGTAGCGCTAACGTGGCTTGCAACGCCCCTGCCGTGCCGGGGCGCAGCACCGACCACCAGAAGAGCCAGGCGGTGAACAGAAAACTGGCGTGTTCCAGCACATGCCAGCCGTTGAACATCACAGCGGCCATGTAGGGCTGGGGCGCATGCCAGATCCAGATCGCGGCCGCGTGCAGCAGCGCACAGGCCATGGGTCTGCGTGTCACCCTTTGAACGCCGCGCCACACGGTGTCCACCGCCCTGCCAGCGAACGCGCGCCATTGCGGCAAGGGCCGCGCCAGCACCGCCAGCGGCGCCACCACCACGATCAGCAGCATGTGCTGTGTCATATGCCATGCGGTACTGCTGCCCGCCATGTCGTCAAACGGCCCAAACAGCGCCAGCCCTGCCACCAGCATGGCGCCATGAAAAAGCGCCCTGCGCTGCGGCTCGGGCCTGCGCCGTATCGCGCCCAGCATGTAGCCAAACCAGGCGGCAAAAAACACGGCTTGCGACGCCCAGATGGGCGCGTGCGCGCCCTCGCCCGTAAAGACATTTCCATGCGCCGCCGCTGGCCCTGCGGCCAGAACCAGCGTGCTTGCCGCAAGCCTCGGTGCTACACGCATGGGGCCAACATCACCAAAGGCAACGCCACCACTACGGTAGACACCGCCGCCACACCATGAAGCACAGCCGCCGCCGACGCAAAAAACCGGCGGCGTGCCGCCGTGGGCTCATTGCCCGGCAACGCTTTGGAAAAGCGCACCGCACGCCAGGCGGCTACGGCAAAGCCCAAGGCAAACACCGCCGACACCAGCAGCAGCGTGCCGTTGACCCCGTTCCATGGCCCCGCCTGCGGCGGCGGAGGCGCCACCGCACAGGCGACTGCCGCACCGCCATAGACCAGGCACAGCCACACAAACCACAGCGTCAGTCCAGTGATCAATTGAATGGGGTGGCCGGGCGGGTGACTGAAGGTGTTCATCACACGCCCGATCTGAAGGCCAGCGGCATCAGCGCCATCACCAGCCAGGCAACCGCTGCGGCGCCGGCGGTAAAACGCCACCACAGAGCAACCACCGCGGGCTCGTAAGGTGCATGCAACCCGACATAGCCGCGCTGCACGCGCCAAGCCTGCAAAACCGTCAACACCGTGGCAAGCGCAGCGTGCAGCAGCAGGTAATACAGCGTAAATGTCAGCACCGCATCGTGCGCGAGCTGGCTGGGCTGTAGCGGGGCCAGCACCAGCAGCATGATCAGCCCTGCACAGCCCAATGCGCCACAAGCCGCAGCCACCAACAGCTGCAGCGCCAACCCCTCGCTTCGCGCGGCCCTCAGACCATTCACGGCCCGCTGCATGCAAAGCAGCCCCACCGCCAAAACCCCGGCCACGGCGGCCAGCGGCCACACACCCAGCGGCGACTGCTCCGGGGGTTGCCAGTGCGGTGCCACCGTCCACAGGTACAGCCAGCCAAACAGCAGCGAAGTGAACAGCGCCGCGTCGGCCAGCAGAGTCAGGCCCATGCCCCACAACCCCGGCCCGTCAAACGTGCGCGAATGCAGCTTGAGCCCGTCGGGCAGGTCATGGGCTTCGCCTGCCGCAGCCTTGGGGTGCGCTCCGTTCTCCCACGACCAGCGCAACAACACCGTCGCGGCCGCAAGCGCCACGACGATGGCTCCGACATACACCTTGAGCAGCAGAAAAATGCAAAGCACGGCCAGCAGCAGACCGGCGGCCAGGGGCCACCACGAGTTGCCGGGCAGATGGATCACCTCGCGCGGGCGACCCGTAACCGGGTCGCTGCCCAGCGTCTCGCGGCGCCCGTGGCGCGCCGTGGGCAGCGCATGCTGCCCCTCGGCAATGGTGTGCGGCAGCTCAGGGTGGTCCCACAGCGGGTGGCGGGTGGACAGCGGCGGCTGGCTCGCGAAGTTGTACGACCGTGGCGGCGTGCCTGTGGCCCATTCCAGCGTGTCCGCACCCCAGGGGTTGAGCGGCGCGCGGCGACCCAGCCGGAAGTGCAGCGCCACGTCCAGAATGACCGTGGCCACGCCAAACGCCATCACAAAGCTGAAGATGGACGAGATGAGGTTGGGAAGGTCCCAGCCCATTCCCGGCTCGTAGGTATACACGCGGCGCGGCATACCCATCAGCCCCGTCCAGTGCATGACGAGGAAGGTGCCGTTGAACCCGATGAAGCTCAGCCAGAAACCCACCTTGGACAAGCGCTCAAACGGCAGGCGCCCGCTGAAATGGGGCAGCCAGTAATACACCCCGGCGACCAGCGGAAACAGCATTCCGCCAATCAGCACGTAGTGGAAATGCGCGACCACAAAATGGGTGTCGTGCACCTGCCAGTCAAACGGCACAAACGCCAGCATCACGCCCGTCAAGCCGCCCGCCACAAAGATGAACAGAAAGCCGCCCACCCACAGCATGGGCACCGACCATACCGGCCGCCCCGTCCAGAGCGTGGCGATCCATGCAAACACCTGAACACCCGTCGGTATGGCCACCAGCATGCTGGCCAACGAGAAGAACGCCAGCGCCATGGCGGGTATGCCCACGGCAAACATGTGGTGCACCCACAGGCCAAAGCTGATGAACCCGATGCTGACCAGCGAGATCACTACCCAGCGGTAGCCCACCAGAGGCCGGCGCGCAAACACGGGAATGATGGTGGACACGACACCGGCGGCGGGCAAAAAGATGATGTACACCTCGGGGTGGCCAAACAGCCAGAACAGGTGTTGCCAGAGCACCGCGTCGCCACCGCGGGTGGGGTCAAAAAAAGCCCATCCGGCCGCGCGCTCCAGCTCCAGCAATATCGAGCCCAGGATGAGCGGCGGAAACCCAGTGATGATCATCATCGACGTGACCAGCATGGCCCAGGCAAAGATGGGCATCTGGTGCAGCGCCATGCCCGCTGCGCGCGTGCGCAAGATGGACACCGCGATCTCGATGCCAGCGGCCATGGTCGAGATCTCGACAAAGGTGACCCCCAGCAGCCAGAAGTCGGAATTGATGCCGGGCGAATAGGCATTGCTCGACAGCGGTGTGTACATGAACCAGCCCGCATCGGGCGCCAGGCCAAACAGCAGGCTGCTGGTAAAGATGATTCCACCGAACACATAGCACCAGTAGCCAAACGCTGACAGCCGCGGAAAGACCAGGTCACGCGCGCCCAGCATCTTGGGCAGCAGGTAGGCCGCCAGCCCCTGCAGGATCGGCACGGCAAACAGGAACATCATCATCGTGCCGTGCATGGTGAATGCCTGGTTGTAGGCATCCGCACCCATGATAGTCTGCCCCGGGCGCGCCAGCTGCGCGCGCAGCAGCATGCCCAGCAAACCGGCCAGCAGAAAGAACACACCCCCTGTCAGCAGGAACCGCACGGCAATGCTGCTGTGGTTGACGATGCTCAGCGCGCGCCAGCCCTTGGGGTTGCCCCATACCGCCTCGAACTCAGCGTGCAAGGCCTGGGCGTCGGCAGAAGGCGCGTGTTCCATCGCCGTCGTGTCGGGTGCTGCGGTGGCGGGACTGGTGTTGGGGGTCATTGCGAGGCGCCTTGTTGTGCAGCAGGCGCAGGGCCGGGGGTGGTTGTTTTTATTGGCGCTTCCGGTGCAGATGTGGATGTGGATGCCAGCCATGCCTCGAACTCAGCCGGTTCCATGGCCACCACCGTCATGGTCATGTGGGCATGGTCACGGCCACAAAACTCGGCGCACTGGCCGCGGTAAATGCCGGGCTCGTCGGCCTGCAGCCGCACGCGAAAGGTCCGTCCTGGCACGGCGTCGAGCTTGCCGCCCAGCCGCGGCACCCAGAACGAATGGATCACATCGGCACTGCCCGTCAGCACATCCACCGGGCGACCGGCGGGGATGCGCATCTCGTTGCGCAGCGTGATGCCACTGGCTGGGTAGCGCAGCTCCCACCACCACTGGTGCCCGATGGCCTCGATCTCCATGGGCGCAGAGGCGCCTGCTCCCCGCCCAGGCAAGGGCAGCTGGTGCAACCCGGCAGGCGAGCCCAGCCACACCAGCGCGGCGATGCTCACACTGGGCAGGACAAGCCCGCCCCACACCAGCCACCGCCGCTCGGCGGGTGGCGTGGCAACGTCATCGAACGCACCTGGCGCTGGGGTGAATGTTGATGTTGACGTTCTTGCATGGCCGCGGCGCATGGCCAGCAGCCAGGCCACCACCACGCCCCCCAGCACCAGCACCGCCACCACCAGCATCCACCACCACACAGCGGCAATCGCAGCCGCAGACGGACCCGCCGGGTCCAGCGTGGACTGCGGGCCTTTGCAGCCAGATACGGCCAGCGCTGCAAGCCAAGGCAGAATGACCGCATGAATTCGACACCCGAGCCCATCCTGAGCCGCGCGGCCATTGCGGGCCACCCTTTGCACCCGATGATGATTCACTTCCCGGTGGCAGCGCTCATCGGGCTGGTAGGCGCCGACGGCGCTTTTGTCTACACCGGCGACCCGTTCTGGGCACGTGCCGGCGTGTGGCTGGCCGGGGTGGGCGCGCTGGGTGGCTGGGGCGCCAGCATGGCGGGCCTGGTGGACCTGCTGACTGTGGGTCGCATACGCCGCCTGATCACCGCCTGGGGCCACGCCATCATTGCGGTCATGATGCTGTCGCTGGCCACCCTCAACTGGATGCTGCGGCTGGGAGAACCCGGCGCGCTGGTCATGCCGTGGGGCTTGGGCATGTCGTTGCTCACTGCGGGTTTCATTGCGCTGGCCGCTTACCTGGGTGGCCGGCTGGTGTACGAGCACGCCGTGGGCGTCGACACCAGCGAATAGCAACCATCGCCCATGCCCGGGATGGCTCACGGGCAGGCTGTTTTGCAGGCCTTGCATCAGAACGGCTTTCTCAGCACCAGCCAGGCCACCGCTGCCATGGCAGCAATGCACAAGGCTGTCACCGCAGCGCAAAGCCCGGCCAGGCGCGTTTCGCCCCGCTCAGCGCGCAGCACCAGCAGACCGCAGGTGGCGTGGGCCAGCACCAGCAAGCCCACCACCGCAAGCTTGGCAACCAGCCACAACGTCAGCGGGCCCATAAACACAAAAATGACGGTGCCCGACACAATGGCCACCAATGCAGCGGGCGTGACGACCAGCGTGAACAGCCCGCGAAGCACCCGCTGATGCGGCGATTGGCCAAACATCGGCGCGCGCTGCGGCCCCGTGGCCGATGCAATAAGTGTGGGCAGGTACAGAAGGGTCCCGCACCACACGATCACGGCGGTGATGTGCAGGAGCTTCAACCACGGCATGCGGGCACCCCCTTGCGCGCATTCGCCTCGGTTCGATAGTCGTTGTTGGTGGTCTTCACGGTCCGCACTGCTCTTTCATCAAGGGGGTGGGGTGCCTTGCGGCCGTGACGATGATAAATACCACCAGAGGCTCTCTGCGGCAATTGGCGAATCTGTCTTACGCAGCGGTGTTGCCTTTGGCGCATGCCAAATACAAGGCCATGAGCCCCTCCACCACCCTTCAGGGGCGTGGCTGGGGGGTGAAGTGGGTGCCCATCCAGAACGAAGCGGGTTGGTCGCTGGGTGCGCGGTTTGACCTGGGCCACACCCGCGTTCGCGACAACGCCACCCCAGAGCGCTTCACGGAGCGCGAATACGCCCTCACCGGCCTGGCCAGCTACCGACTTGTCAACGCGCAGGTGTTCCACCTCAATGCGGGCCACAAATCGGTCAAGGCGCAAGGCACCCGCCACCGCGCGGCCACCTGGGCCGTGGGCTATGAGATTCCGCTCACTGAACAGCTGCAACTCACTTCCGAGGTTTACGGCGAACAAAGGGCACGCCCGAACAAGGCCGTGGGCTTGCGCTACGCCATCACCGACGGGCTCAAGGCCTCCGCCGCCGTGGGCCGTGGCAACAGCCGCAACTTCAGCCAGGTGAGCATGGCCTGGGAGTTTTAGCGCTGCTTGAGCGATGGCCGCCACGGCACAATCGGCGGCCTATGTCTGCATCCGGCGCTCGCCCCTCAGAACCCATCCCGCCCCGCTCTGGCCGGGCGGCGTTGGTACAAGCCTGGGTGCAGGCCCTGCGCACCCAGGCCGCGCCCGCCCAGCTGCAGGCGCTGGCGCCCTTGAGTGATGCAGAAGCCGCGCGCGTAATGGCACTGCTGCGCAACGATGCGCCCCACAAGTCTGTTCAACCCGACCGCCCTGCCGCCGAAAGCGCCCACAACCCTGGCATAACCAGCGGCCACTTCCGCCCGCGCATCACCCTCATGACCCGGGGCCGAGGCGACGGCCTGCTGGGCATGGCGCCCCAGGGCAAGCTGGGGCCGCGCGGCGACAGCGTGACGCTGGTGCAGATTGACTGGACCTACCGCACTGACGATGGCGCCCACTGGCAGACGCCTGCCCCCACGTCCATCCTCAACGCCCGCCCTGCCCCGGTGCAAGAGCTGTTCGACACCGGCGGCCCGGTGGTGCGCATGCAGCGCAACCTGGGTGCCGAGGCGGACGCCATGGACCGCGTGTGGGACCTGGGCCTGATCCCCGTGGACGCGAGCAAGCTGCAATGGCGCCACCGCGCCGCAGCCACCACGCTAGGCCCCATGTGGACGCTGGCGCAGGAGGCCCACTTTGGCGACTTCTGGGCCGAGCAGATCCCCCAACTGCGCGCCGAGGGCTGGAGCGTGGTGGTGCAGCCCGGCTTTGCGCACGAAAGCGTGCCCGTGTTGCGCTGGAAGCTGCTGATCGCCCCCGACACGGGCGAACTGCTAGGCAAGGAAGTGGACGGCCCGCTGGCCGCACGCGAACGCCCCGTGCAAAAGCTGCAACTGCCCGAGCGCGAAGGCGCCTGGCTGCTCAGCCTCGGTATCGAGATCGACGGCGATACGCTGGACCTGGCGCCCATGCTGGCCGACCTGTTGCGCCGCGACGCCCGTTGGCTCAACGCGCAGCAGATGGCCGCCATCGACGACATCGCCATCATTTCGCTGCGCGCACCCGGCGGCAAACGCATCGATGCGCCCGCCGGGCCACTCAAGGCCATCGTGGGCGCCATGGTCGACCTGCTGACCGACCCCATGCGCAACCAGCGCAAGGATGGCGATCCGCTGCACCTGGGCGCGTGGGAGGCCCGCCGCATCGAAGCCCTGCGCGCCGGGCTGGTGTTGGCCCACCGCGTGGGCACGGTCAATGGCTGGAACAACGACTGGCAGCTGCAGGGCGACGTGGGCCTGGCCCAGCTCGCCAAGCGCCTGCGCACCATCGGCACCCCGCAGCCGGTGGCCGCGCCGCAGGGACTTCAGGTGCAACTGCGCCCCTATCAACTGGAGGGCCTGGCCTGGCTGCAGTACCTGCGCGCGCAGGGCCTGGGCGGCATATTGGCCGACGACATGGGCCTGGGTAAAACCGCACAGGCGCTGGCCCATGTGCTGACCGAAAAAGAGGCCGGGCGCCTGACCCGCCCCGCCCTGGTGGTGCTGCCCACCTCACTGCTCTTCAACTGGCAGGCCGAGGCCGCCCGCATGGCCCCCAACCTCCGCGTGCTGGCGCTGCACGGTGCGAGCCGTGGCCAGCGCTACCTGCAGATTGGCGACCACGACCTGGTGCTGACCACCTACCCACTGCTCTGGCGTGACGTGGATGCACTGGCCGCGCAGCCCTTTCACCTGCTGATCCTGGACGAAGCGCAGATGGTGAAAAACGCAGGCAGCCGAAGCGCCCGCGCCCTGCGCAAGCTGCAGGCCCCGCACCTGCTGTGCCTGACGGGCACACCGCTGGAAAACCACCTGGGCGAGCTGTGGGCGCAGTTTGATTTTTTGATGCCCAGTTTTCTGGGCGATGCGCGCAGCTTCAACGCCCGCTGGCGCAAGCCCATCGAAGAGAACGGCGAAACCCTTCGCGCCCAGCTGCTGTCGCAGCGCGTGCGCCCCTTCATCCTGCGCCGCCGCAAGCAGGACGTGGCCACCGAACTGCCGCCGCGCACCGAAACCATCCTGCGCGTTCAGCTGCAAGGCAAACAGCGCGAGCTGTACGAAGCCGTGCGCACCACGGCCGACAAACAGGTGCGCCGCGCGCTGGAACGCCAGAGCTTTGAGGGGGCGCAGATCACCATCCTCGATGCCCTGCTCAAGCTGCGCCAGGTCTGCTGCGACCCCAGATTGGTCAAGGGAACCACGAAGACCGCACACACCATGGAACGCGCCAAGCTCGAACTGCTGGCCGACATGCTGCCCGCCCTGGTCGATGAAGGCCGCCGCGTGCTGGTGTTCTCGCAGTTCACCGAAATGCTGGGCCTGGCCGCCGAGCTGCTCGACACCCTGGCCCTGCCCTACCTCACCCTCACGGGCCAGACGCCACCCCGCCAGCGTGGCGCGGTGGTGCGGCAGTTCCAGGCGCAGGACGACACCAGCGCCCCCATCATGCTCGTCAGCCTCAAGGCCGGTGGCCTGGGCCTGAACCTCACCGCCGCCGACACCGTGATCCACCTCGACCCGTGGTGGAACCCCGCCGTCGAAGAACAGGCCACCGCCCGCGCCCACCGCATCGGGCAGGACCAGCCGGTATTTGTCTACAAGCTGGTGGTGGAAGGCAGCATTGAAGAACGCATGCTGGAGCTGCAGGCCCGCAAGGCCGCGCTCGCCAGCGGCGTGCTGGGGCACGATGCCGAGGGCGCGGTCAAATTCAGCGAGGCCGACCTGCGCGCACTGCTGGCGCCTTTGAGCGAGCCAGTCAACAACCCGCTGGGCATTCCGGGCGAAGACGCGCTGCGCTGGGGCGGCACGGGCAAACGGCGACCCCGGCCGCTGCAACCGCCGGAAGTTTGAGTGTTTTTGGCTGATTGGGTACATATCTCAGATGCGGACATCAGCCTATCCACCAGCCGCGGCGCCGGGATTACCCCCTCTCCCCTCGCGGGAGAGGGTTGGGGAGAGGGGGCCTGCACCCGCGCGGCGCCCGGTTCACCCCCTCTCCCCGGCCCTCTCCCACAAGGGGAGATGGAGTGAGAGCCATCAGAGATAGTTGAAAAACATGGTATTTTTAGCCTCTAGCGCTTATCCATAAAGCGCTAGCAGCTATCACTAATATAGCAATTCAAGCTTTTGCGCGCTGCGGGCGCGAAGGGCATTGGGCTAGCGTGCACGTGCCGTACAGCGACAACGCGTGCTCGCGCAACCGGAAGCCTTTGGCGTGCGCGATCTCAGCTTGCCGGGCTTCGATGGATGCGTCGTGGAATTCCTCGACCTTGCCGCAGTCCAGGCACACCAGGTGGTCGTGGTGCAATCCGTCGTCCAGCTCATACACCGCGCGGTCTGCCTGAAAGCTGCTTCGCCGCAAAAGGCCCGCCTGCTCCAGCTGGGCCAGCACGCGGTACACCGTGGCCTGGCCCACATCCGTGCGGTCATGCAGCATGCGCCGGTACACGTCTTCGGCCGTGAAGTGGCGCAGCCCATCGGGCGCCGCCTGCGCGGCCAGAAAGACCTCCATGATCCTCATGCGCGGCAGCGTGGCCTTGAGCCCTGCCTGCTTGAGCGGGTCCGCGCGGACGCCGGGGTACGGGTGCAAGCTCATGAAACGGCTCTATTCCAGAGACTGGCCATCACGACCAGGCGGGAAACGGATCGTCATACCGCGTCCACGCATGCGGGCCCTGGGCCATCTCCGCATCGGTCAGCAGGCAAGCATCCAGGCGTTGGCGCAAAGCGGCTTCATCCATGCCGATACCGATCAGGACCAGCTCCTGACGGGCATCACCCACGCCATCGGCCCAGTTCTTCTGGATGGCCGCCAAGGATTCGGCATCACGCGGCCAGCGATCGCGGGGCACTGCGCCCCACCAAAAGCCTGCTGCGCTATGGCGCGCCACGGCACCCGCCTGCGACCACGCCCCCGCATACGCCGGACGGCTGGCCAGCCAAAAAAAACCTTTGGACCGCACCACGCCGGGCCACTCGCTTTCTACCCAATCAAAAAAGCGGCATGGATGGAACGGCACGCGGGCGCGGTAGACAAAGCTGCTGATGCCGTAGGCCTCGGTCTCGGGCGTGTGTTCGCCGCGCAACTCGGCCAGCCAGCCGGGTGCCTTGGACGCCTCGTCAAAGTCGAACAGCTTGGTGTCCAGCACCGAGGCCAGTGGCACCTTGCCGAACTGCGACACCTCCATGCGAGCGCGCGGGTTCAGGCTGCGCAAGATCGCCATGAGCTGTTCGCGCTGTGCTGCGTCGATCAAATCCACCTTGTTGAGCACGATCACGTCGCAGAACTCGATCTGCTCGATCAGCAGGTCCACCACCGTGCGCTGGTCCTCCTCGCCCAGCGATTCGCCACGCGACTGCAGGCTGTCGCGCGAGCTGTAGTCCTTGAGGAAGTTGAACGCATCCACCACGGTGACCATGGTGTCCAGCCGCGCGATGCTCGACAGGCTCTTGCCGTCTTCGCCAGTAAAGGTAAAGGTCTCGGCCACAGGCAGCGGCTCCGAGATTCCGGTGGATTCGATCACCAGCTGGTCGAACCGGCCCTCCTTGGCCAGGCGTTCCACTTCCAGCAACAGGTCTTCGCGCAGCGTGCAGCAGATGCAGCCGTTACTCATCTCCACCAGCTTCTCGTCGGTGCGCGACAGCTCGGCGCCGCCCTGGCGCACCAGGGCCGCGTCGATGTTGACCTCGGACATGTCGTTCACGATGACCGCCACGCGGCGGCCCTCGCGGTTGTTCAGGATGTGGTTGAGCAGCGTCGTCTTGCCCGCGCCCAGAAAGCCGGACAGCACGGTGACGGGAAGGAGGCGGGAACGGGTGGCACGGGGCATGGCGGATGAGGTGGGTGAGGGCGGAGCCCGCGCTGGGCTCTGCCATATGCAACAGTA
This sequence comes from uncultured Gammaproteobacteria bacterium, assembly GCA_947085645.1. Taxonomy (GTDB): domain Bacteria; phylum Pseudomonadota; class Gammaproteobacteria; order Burkholderiales; family Burkholderiaceae_C; genus Acidovorax. Next base: position 64,956 of record CAMTXG010000026.1, on the reverse strand, counting down.
TTACGTTACACAAGCATAACGCAACTTGATTGCATTTGCGCCTGGCACTTTTCTACCCTCCTCCCGCACCTGCACCATCGCGCAAAGCCGGCAATGCAGCGGTGACAAGGCACGGAGCTGCATGTCTCAACGAATGGATCCATTCGCGGTGCACTGGCGAAAGATGCCGCTTTGAAGGGCACGCTTGCCGTCGCATATCGCGCCCGGAATTTGGGTAATTTTGGCCTCCAGCGCTTACTGAAAAAGCGCTGATAGCTATGAATTAAATAGCATTCTTCGCAGCAGCTTGCTGCTATTTACGCTCGCGTCGCTCGCACCGGAGCGTACGCACCATCGCCAAGATGAGCAGGCCCGCGCCGCCCACGACGCCTGATATCACCAGGTTCAGAACCAGTGGGCCAACCCGCAGGCTGCGGTCCACCACCGATTCCGCCGGGCTCGCTGGGTTGACCCAGACCTGCACCGGCGTACCGGTGCGCTGCGCGTTGTGCAGCCGGTCCACCAGTTGCTGGTGAAAACCAAGCCAGCTGTCACCAGCCCCCTCCACCGCGGCACGTGTGCCGATGTGCTCCGTGCCTCCTGCCCGATAGCGATACTGAACCACGGCTGCGTAGGACGCGGCACCACGGGCCATGGTGGCCTTGTGCAGCCGCACTGACTCCACGTGCGCAAGCGCGGGTTGCCATTGGCGCATGCGCGACCAGTCATACAGGGTGGGCACCACCGTGAAGGCGAGCAGACCGAGGCTCGTCGCCACAAGCATCAAGGCCACCAAGACCAAAGCCAGCCGTGACCAGATTCCATCGCCGATGGTTCCTTTCGATCCCGAAGAGCTGCGTGCAGCGTTGTTTCGGTGCAGCCGTTTGCGCGCACTGGCTTTGCCCACTATGGCCCGTCCAGCGCGGTGTAGCCGCTGCGCGACTGCAGCATCTGCATCAACTGTTTTGCAGCAGCCTGACCACGTACGCCCTCGGCCAGGGTAACGCGACCGTCCCCTTGAAGTTCTGCCACGAGGCGGTAATTGGGCACGCTGGATGAGCCGGAGCGTGTGCCGCCACCCTCTTTGAGCCGCAGGCCCACCACCTGCTCGGCACGGGCTTGATGGCGGGCCGTGACAACGCCCAGCACACGCCTTTCTGTCCACAACCCTTGGCGGTCGATGTGTACGCGCAGGCTGTTGGCCAGCTCGTACAGCCCGCCGAGCATGATGGCGAACCCTGCACCGCAAAACACAATAGGGAACAGCATGGGCGCACCTTGTTTTCCGGCAAACCAACCCGCCCCGGCAAAAATGGCCCCGAACACCAGCACCATCAGCGAAGAAGCCCAGCGCCGCCCGGCTGCAAAGTAAAGCTCCACGCCGCCAGGCAAAGGCTGCACGCTGGCCAGGTCAGAAAGCTCCTTGGACATCAGTGCATGCAAACCCGGGTGCTGCGTTGCATCGACGCTCAGGCGGGTGGATGTGAGGCCGGTGGCGTACACCGGCACCACAAAGCCACGGGCAAATTTCAACCCTGGCGTGGTGCTTTGCACCTCCACGCGCCAACCGTGGTGCTGTTGGACCATGGGGTCCTGCGATGCAGGCAAGTGCGCAGGCACGTCAAACCGAAAGCTCAAAGCCACCCCATTTCCTTGAGGTTGCACCTGCGCCATGCCTTCCGCGCGCCACAGTTCGTACTCGTTGTCTTCGTCGTTGCCGCGGCCGTTGCCTTTTTCGTAGCGGATGCATAGCAGCCGGGTCACGAAACCCAGGCCCGGCGCGTAAGCCACCGGCAGCGCCAGGGTGGCGCCAAAGTGGCCACCAATCGCACCCGGAAACGGGTCCAGCACCAGGCGAGCGTCGCCAAAACGGCGGGCGTCCAGCGTGGCGCGCACCGCCCACACCAGCAAGCATGCGCCCAGCACACCAAAAAAAGCCATGACGCCAAAAGACAAAAAACTGCCGCGCGCCCACGCCCCGGGCAGCTTGAGCACCATCAGCGGTATCGCCACCGCATTCCATACCAACGCAATGAACCATGCCACTTTCAGCGTTTCGCGTTGGTCCGACCGGATGCTGTTGCCCGCCCACTCTGCGCGGTGAAGCCACGGGGACGGGCCTTCGTCGCTGCTTGTGGCAGCCTGCGCAGGCGGCTCGGTCAGAGTCCCACGCCAGACCGCGCGGACAATTTTGGTCAGCACCAGCAGGCCAAAGCCGCCCGCAAGCAGCGACAAACCCAGCGCCAAACCCAGCAGACCGGGCCGCAGGCTGCGGTCGGCAATTGAATCTGAAGGGTTCCGGGCATTGACCCACACCTGCACTGGCTCGCCCGTTTGCTGGGCTCGCTTCAACCGCCGACCCAGCTGCTCCTGAAAGCTGCCGATGTTGTCGGCCCGTTCGTGAATGGCTGCGCGCTGTCCGGTGTAACTCACACCGCCCACTTCATACCGGTAGCGCACCGACACGCTGTGTGTGGTGCCGCCTTTGCTGCCATGGTGGCTTTGTAGCGTGGCCGATTCCACCTGCGCTGCGACCGGTTGCCAGGTTTGCATGCGCGCCCAGTCGTACAACGGCGACACCACCATGAACACGAAGATGCCAATACCCGCCGCGGCAAACGGCACGGCGAACAAGGCAAGAACCCAAATGCCTCCTGGTGGCTTTTCGCGCTTGGGCGCTGCGCGCTGAGAGGAAGTTGCAGCGCCCCTCACCGCAGGCGCTCGTACGTGGCTTTGGAAGGCACATCCGCGTTCGAGAAATACGGGTCCGGGTCCAGGCTCAGCAGTTTGCCCTGCTGCGTGATGGTGTAGGCGCTGCCGGTTTCACGGCGGGGGCTGTTGGACACATAAAGCCGTGCCTTGTCTGCGCGCCAGGTGCCGCGCATCAGCGCATCGCGCAGGGCCTTTTGCACAGCGCTTTCTGAAGCAGCAGCGCTGCCGGAGGCATTCAAGTCGATGTTGATGAGCTGCGCATCGGCCTGAATGACCAGCACCTGCCCGCTCAGAAAACCCGGGGGCGGCGCGCCGTTGATGCTGGCAACCTTCCAGCGGCCGACCAGCGGGTGCGTTGCCTGGGGGTCCGCCGCATGGACCGAGGGGACCGGCCCCAAAAGGGTGGAAAACAGGGCCAACACCAATGCGTTGCGCATAGCGGCCCTGCGGGGTTCACGGGTGTGTGGCATGAAATCTCCCTCCGAAGTTTTTACTATTTTGCTTTGAGGTTGTTTGGCTGGCGTCGTGCTGGCGGCAAACCGCGTGCAGTTTAAAAGAGCGGCGGCGCGAGGATTTCCACCCCTTGAGCGCTGTATTTTTTGATGTTTTTGGCCTCTAGCGCTTATCTATCAAGCACTAACAGCTATGAAATCGAGAGTGAAACCCGCACTTCGCGCAGCCGGCCTGCCTGGCGCAGAATTCAAAAGCAAGCTTCGGAGTGCGCACCGCGCACCCCGTCCCTAAAGTGCATGGCATAGCAATCCACCGTGTGAGCCATGCACCATGAACCCAAACACCGCTAACACCCACAGCAGCGCCAACACACCGGCCCGACACCTCATCACCATGCCCACCCTCGCCACTGTTTCAGCCAAAGCCCAGCAAGCCGCCACCACCCAGGCCGACCCGCGCTGGGCGGCGGTGGCGGCGCGCAGTGCGGCGGCGGATGGCAGCTTCTGGTATTCGGTGCAGACCACGGGCGTGTATTGCCGCCCCAGCTGCGCGGCACGTGCACCCCGGCCGGAGAACGTGCGGTTTCACGACAGCTGCGCTGATGCAGAAGCCGCAGGCTTTCGCCCCTGCCAGCGTTGCAAGCCCCGGCAGCCCACGGCGTTGTCGCACCACACCGAGCTGGTCACTGAGGCCTGCTGCGTCATCGAAGGCGCAGCCACTGGTGAGACGCCCACGCTGGACGCACTGGCCGCCCAGCTGGGCGTGAGCGCATCGCACCTGCACCGCATCTTCAAGCAGGCCACGGGCCTCACGCCCAAGGCCTATGCGGCCGCCCAGCGGGCGCAGCGCCTGCGCAGTGCGCTCGACGGCCAGCCCACCGCCTCGGTGACGGACGCCGTCTACACCGCGGGCTACCAGTCCAGCAGCCGCTTTTACGAACAGTCGGCCCAGGTGCTGGGCATGACGCCGAGCCGCTACCGCGCAGGCGGTGCGGCGCAGGACATCCGCTTTGCCATCGGCCAGTGTTCGCTGGGCGACATCCTGGTGGCGCAAAGTGAGCGCGGCATCTGCGCGATCTTGCTGGGCAACGATGCCGACACCCTGGTGCGCGACCTGCAGGACCGGTTTGCGCAGGCCCACCTGATCGGCGGTGATGCAGCATTTGAAAGCCTGGTGGCACAGGTGGTGGCGTTTGTGGAGGCGCCGGGCCTGGGGCTGAACCTGCCGCTGGATGTGCGCGGCACCGCGTTTCAACAACGCGTGTGGCAGGCCCTGCAGGCCATCCCCGCCGGGCAGACGGCCAGCTATGCCGAGGTGGCCCAGCGCATAGGCGCCCCCACCGCCGTGCGCGCCGTGGCGCAGGCCTGCGCGGCCAATGCGCTGGCGGTGGCCATCCCCTGCCACCGGGTGGTGAAAAGCGATGGCGCGCTGTCGGGCTACCGCTGGGGCGTGGAGCGCAAACGTGCGCTGCTGACGCGCGAATCCGCCGCAGACCCGGCGCCCCAACCCGTGGAGAAGGCGGCATGAGCGCTGTCACCCTGACGCCAACACCTGACCGGATCACAGGCTGGGCCCAGCGCGCGGCGGCCATCCACTGGACCGAAGCCGCCGAGGCCCTGCACCAGCAAGGCAACACCGTGCTGCCGCAACTGCTCAGCGCCACCGAATGCACTGCGCTGGTCCGCCTGTATGGCAACGCGGATGAGAACACCTTCCGCAGCCGAGTGGTGATGCAGCGCCACGGCTTTGGCCAAGGCGAATACCGCTACTTCAGCTACCCACTGCCCGCGTTGGTGGCCGGGCTGCGCGAGGCGCTGTACCCGCACCTGGCGCCCATCGCCAACCAGTGGAACACCGCCATGGGCATCGATGTGCGCTACCCCACGCGGCATGCCGACTTCATTGCCCGCTGCCACGCCGCAGGCCAGGTGCGCCCCACTCCGCTGCTGCTGCAGTACGGCCCCGGCGACTACAACTGCCTGCACCAGGACCTGTATGGCGAGCACGTGTTCCCGCTTCAGGTGGCGGTGCTGCTGTCAGAGCCCGGGCGCGACTTTACGGGTGGCGAATTTGTACTGACCGAGCAACGCCCGCGAATGCAGTCGCGGGCCGAGGTGGTGCCGCTTCGCCAAGGCGACGCCGTGGTGTTTGCCGTGCACCACCGCCCCGTGCAGGGCACGCGCGGCCCCTACCGCGTGCAGATGCGCCACGGGGTGGGCCGTTTGCGCAGCGGGCAGCGGCACACGCTGGGCGTCATTTTTCATGATGCTGAGTAGATATGCACCCCCTGAGTCGCCTCTGGCGCCTTCACCCCTCTCTCGCTGCGCGGGAGGGGGACGCTCCCGGTGGCCTAAGAACGTGTTTACGATCTCCCAGGGGTCGCGCAGCGGTCCTGGCGGGTGGGGATGCTAGGCGCGGTGTGCAGCCAATAGCTCGGCTATTGGCAAACGCCGCAACGCCGCAGACCGCCCGCCAAGACCACTGCCCGAAGGGTTGGAGCGAAATCGGGCGATTGGACGCCCCGGCTGCTTGCATGGGCATGAGCCCATACGGCGCACCCGAAGCATCCACTCCTCCCGATTGCGCTCCAACGCAACCCCTGCGAGATCGTAAACACGTTCTAAAAGCCAGTTCCACGGGTGCACTCGCTCAGATCGTGCCCGCTGCCACGCCATGTGGCGACCCCGTTAGATCGATAAAGCCATGAACCGTGGTCTTTTTGATGAACTGCCCGCCACGCCCCAGCCGCCCGAGATCCTGGAGCCCGGCGCCCTGGTGCTGCGCGGTTTTGCGATGGCGCAGGCGGCAGATTTGCTGGCGGCAGTGCAGCAGATCACAGCCCAGGCGCCGTTCAGACTCCTCATCACCCCCGGCGGCCTGCCCATGTCGGTGGCGATGACCAACTGCGGAAAGCTGGGCTGGGTGAGCGACCACAGCGGCTACCGCTACGATCCCATCGACCCCGACAGCGGCCAACCCTGGCCTGCCATGCCGCCGCTATTCCGTCAGCTGGCGCTCGAAGCGGCTGCAACAGCCGGCTTCCCCGGCTTTGCGCCGGATGCCTGCCTCATCAACCGCTACGCACCCGGCACACGACTGTCGCTGCACCAGGACCGCGACGAGGGCAACTACGCGCACCCCATCGTGTCGGTGTCGCTGGGCATACCGGCCGTTTTTCTGTGGGGCGGTGCCCAGAGGGCAGACAAGGCCCGGCGCATTGGGCTGGTGCACGGGGACGTGGTGGTATGGGGTGGCCCGGCACGCCTGCGCTTTCACGGCGTGCTGCCGCTACCAGAGGCCATCCACCCGCTGACGGGTGTGCACCGCATCAACCTTACGTTTCGCAAGGCGCATTGACAACACGGGTGCGCGGCGATTCGGCGCGCAAACCGTGCTTCAAGGCACTGCACGGCCTTGTTTTTCCCCGATTACGGTGGCAGAACGGGCCCTCGTCTCGCACGGCAGTTATCAGTGCTTCAACGCTCGATCACATCGTTGTTGTTGCCATTGCGCGAGATGCGCGACTTAAAACCCGCCGGCACATAGACGGTGTTGCCGCTACCGTCCAGATCGATGCGCTCCACGGTAGCGGTCTTGAGCACAAAAATGCGGTTGTTCAGACCCGCCACACTCAGGCGCAGCACGGTGTTGCCCATAGACACTGTCACGTCGTTGCGCGCGCCCGTCACCTCCAGGTCGTAGGCACCTTTTTTGTCGATGGTTTTGTCCATGCTGATCCCGTCCACGGTGACCACATGCCCATCGTCCGAGCTGCCGCCGCAGGCCGACAGCGCTGACATGAACAAGGCGCACAGCAGGCTGCGCGGCGTAAACAAGATGATGGCGTTTTGCACGTTCATTGGGAACCCGATAGTCAGAGATGAAGAAGCCTGCAGTCTGCAAAGACCTGCATGAAGCACAGATGAAGGCACCGCGGGCCGCTGCGCGCCAGATGAAGCTTGCATGAACAACCTTTGCGCTGGCCCCACTGGGCGGCACAGCCCGTTCCTAGAATAGTCGGCAGCATCCCCCATCACAACCCGACCGACGCATGGCCAGCATCCTTCTTGTGGAAGACGACCTCCCCCTGGGCAACTCGCTACAGCGCGTGCTCACCGTGGCGGGCCACCCTGTGGTGTGGCTACGCACCTGCGCGGATGCGCGCAGGTTTCTGCAAGAGCAGCCCTTTTCCCTGGTGTTGCTGGACATCGGCCTGCCGGACGAGACGGGACTGGACCTGCTCGCCTGGCTGCGTGCCCAGGGGCAGGCCACGCCGGTGATGCTGCTCACCGCACGCGACAGCGTGGGCGAGCGCGTGCAGGGCCTGGACGCAGGGGCCGACGACTACCTGGGCAAGCCGTTTGCTATCGAAGAGCTGCTGTCGCGCGTGCGGGCCCTGCTGCGGCGCCACAGCGGGCAGACCAGCAGCGTGTGGCAGATCGGCCCGCTCAGCATCCACACCGCGCGGCGCAGGGTGCAAGTGCATGGGCAGGACGTGCACCTCTCCGCCCGCGAATACGACATCCTGCGTGCCCTGGCCGAACACCCGGGAAGTGTGCTCACCCGCGCGCAGATCGAGGCCGGATCCAGCCCGGCCGACACGCTGGACAGCAATGCCACCGACGTGCATGTTTACAAACTGCGGCGCAAGCTGGGGAACCACCTCATCAGCACCGTGCGCGGTGTGGGCTATGTGCTGGAAGCCCCGGCAGCGACTGCGGCCATGGACCCGGCGCCATGAGCGTTGCCGCGATGCGCGCTGCACATGCGGCCACGGCCCCCGGCGAATCCCGCCCGCCCTCGCTGATCCGCCGCCTGATTGCCTGGCAGGCGCTGGCGCTGTTGCTGGCCTGGCTGGCCCTGGCCTCAGTGATGACCTGGGTGGCGCTGGAACGCAGCCCCGAAGAGATCGACACCCGGCTGCGCGAAAGCGCCCGTATCCTTGCCGAAGCCGCCAGCGGCCCTGAAGCCACCCTGCCCGCCCGCATGCAGGCTGCGCAAGGTGCGCTGGTGCGCATCACCGGCCGCGACCTGCTAGGCATAGCGGGCCTGACCCATACCCGCGTGCTGAACACGCAGGGCCAGGTGCTGTACCGCAGCAGCAATGACGTGCCCTGGCCCGATGCCGCCACTGAACCCACCCCGGCCCCGACCAGCAGCACGCCCTGGCACGTGCACACCCAGGCCGCGAGCGACGGCAGCGTGGTGGTGCAGGTGGCCGAGCCCGGTGCGCTGCAGCTGGGCGCTCTGCTGCCGGTGCTGTGGCTGGTGCTCAAAAGCCAGCTGGGCGTGTTTCTGTGGCACGGGCTGGTGGTGTGGGTCACGGTGCGCAGCGGGCTGGCGCCGCTGCGGCAGCTGGCCCAACGCATCTCGCGCCGCCGCGCGGGCGATCTGGCCCCCGTGCAGGTAGACCGGCTCTATGCCGAAACCGCCCCCGTGGTCCACGAACTCAACGCCCTGCTCGCCCACGAGGCCCAGCGGCTGGAGGCCGAACGGCGCTTTCTGGCCGACGCCGCGCACGAGCTGCGCACGCCCCTGGCGGCCATCAACGCCCAGGCCCACCAACTGCTGACCGAGCCCGATCCCGCCGCGCGGGCCGACGCCGCCCACGCACTGCAGCAAGGCATCACCCGCGCATCGCACCTGCTCACCCAGCTGCTGACCCTGGCCCGCGCCGACGCCACCGCCCAGCCCGCTGCCCCTGCTGTGGACGACACGCTGGACGTGGCCAACCTGCTGCGCCACCGCGTGGCCCTGCTTGTGCCCCTGGCGAGGGCGAAACGAATAGAACTGGGGCTGACGGCTCCCGAGCACCTTCCCGCCCGTTTGGACCCCGAAGGCCTGTGCTCCATCATCGACAACCTGGTGGACAACGCGATCCGCTACGGCGTGGCGGGGGGCAGTGTGGAAGTGACCCTGGATACCGAAGGCGCGGCCCCCAACGGCCTGGTCCTGCTGCAGGTGCAGGACAACGGCCGGGGCATCGCCCCCGAACACCGCGCCCGGGTGTGGGAGCGTTTTTACCGCGTTCCCGGCACCAGCGAGCCTGGCATCGGCCTGGGCCTGGCGATCGTGCAGCGCGTGGTGCAGCGCATGGGCGGCACCCTGGGGTTCACCGCCGGGCTGGGCGGGCGCGGAGTGGGTCTGGGCTGCGTGCTACCCCGCGATGCGCGGGCCGATTCGGGTGCAACGCCAGATGCCGCTGCAACTGCTGCTGCGACTGCGGCGGGAAACCTTCCATAAAAATGAGCCCTACCGCTTGCTGGGAAAGCCCTGGAAGCTATCAAAAGAGAATCAACCCATGCCCGCATGCCCAGCGTGGTGACCTGACAAATCCTGCGCTGCGATCTACCGCCGATAGCCCGTCGCCGATGCGATGCTTGCCAGTAGCTGCTCAGCCGCCTCGCGGCCACGCAGGCTGTCGGCAATGACGATCTTCTTGCCGTTTTTAAGCTCTGCCTGCAAGCGAAAGAAGGTGGAATGACGGGTGCCGGCCTGGGATGAATAGCTCTCCTTGACCGCCAGTCGCGCTATGTCCTGGGCGGGCACCCGCTGCCAGGCCAGCATCAGACCCAGCAGGCGGCGTTCGGTGCGCAGGCCCTGCCGGTCCAGCTGCACATTCAGGCTGTTGCACAGCGCGTAAAAGCCCCACACCAACATGGCACCGCCCATACCGCCAAACGCCACCGGAAACAACGCGGGCGCGCCGCTGTAGCCTGCCAACATGCCCATGCCAAAGAAAGCGCCGCCCATCACCAGCCACAGCAGGTTCTGCCGCCACAAGCGGCCATAGGGCTGGTACAGCCGCACGCCACCGTCCACCAGTTCGATATCGCTCACCGCGTCCAGCTCGGCGTCGCGCTGGGCCTGCGCCTGCGGGTGCTTGGCCGCGTCGTGTGCGAGCCAGGTCGATTCGGCACCCGTGGCAAACACGGGCACGTCAAACCGGCGCGAGAACTTCAGTGCCGGATCGGTGCTTTCGAGCAGCACCGACCAGTGGTGTTCACTGTGCCCCACCGGTTGTTCGGACTCGGGCAGGCCCTGGGGCACATTCAGCCGGAACGCTACGCGGCTGCCCGCCCCCTGGGGCCGCACCTGCGTCGCCCCCTCGCCCTGCCACACCACCTGCTCGCGCGACTCGGTGCCGTTGTCGCTGTCCACAGTGCGGGTCTGGTACTGGTAGGCACAGCGCAGCGTCACCGCAAAGTGCAGGTCGGGCCGGTAGGGCACCGTGGGCAAGTCCATCGTGGCACCGACATGCCCGCCTATGGAGCCCGGAAACGGGTCCATCACCAGGCAGACCTCGCCATGGCGTCGCGCATCCAGCGTGGCGCGCACGGCCCACACCAGCAGGCCCAGCCCCACGGCCACCATCAGGGTCAGCACCCCCACCACAATAAAGTTTTCGTTGCGCCACGCGCGCGGCAGGGCCGACAAAGCCGCCGGGTAGGCAATGCCTCCCCACAACACGGCAAAGCCCCATGCCAGCCACACCTCCCAGCGCTTGTTCGAACGGATGCGGTTGTCGGCCCAGGCCTTGTTGGCCAGCCACGGTTCGTCGCCCACCACCTGGAGGCGCTGGGTCTTGAGGGCACCGCTGCCGCGTATGTGCCAACCCCAGGCCAGCATGCCCAGCCCAAAGCCGCCAAACACCACCACAAAAATCATTCGAAAACCCAGCAAACCCAGGCGCAAGCTGCGGTCGGCCACTGACTCTTGGGGGTGCGATGGGTTGACCCACACGGTCACGGGTGAACCGCTGCGCTGAGCGCTCTCCAGGCGGTGGCCCAGGTCTGCATAGAAACTGCCTTGGTTGTCGGCTGACGTGTTGATAGCGGGGCGATGACCCTCGTAGGCAACGCCGGCCACTTCATACCGATAGTGTGCAGACACGCTGTAAGTGGTGGCCTCGCTGCCCCGGTGGGTGTGGAACTGTGCCGACACCACCCGCGCAGGCACCTCGTTCCAGAACTGCATGCGCGACCAGTCGTACAGCGTGGGCAGCACACCCAGCAGCAGCATGCCAATGCCCACGGCTGAAAACGGCAGCGCAAACAGCATCAGAAACCAGGAGCCGCCGTTGTTACTTGCCTTTGCCTGAAGGTTTGCGCCATTGGTGCGCCGTCGTGCCTGGTTGGCCATACACCCTCCCTCTGCGTGTCCCCTTTGCTGGGGGCTTTTGTTCTTCCGGAATCCGGGCGGCGCTGATTCTGCGTCTTGCTGCGGCGGCGGGCCAGTACGTTTTGCAACTCCCACGGGCCCTTGTGGTTTTGCGGGGCAGGTTCTGCCGCAGTTCTGATGCAGAAATACAAACCAAAATGACACCTAGCGCTTATCCATCAAGCGCAAGCAGCTATCAAAATTGAAGCTCTGTGGCAGCAACATCCGCGGCATGCCCTGTATGCGCACCGCCACACCTTTGCCAAAATGGCGCCCATGACTGCCGCCCCCACGCCCCGCCCGCCGCATTACTGGCTCATGAAGTCCGAGCCCGACGAGTGCTCCATCGACGATGCCCTGGCCGCACCCGACGCCACGGTGCCCTGGACGGGCGTGCGCAACTACCAGGCCCGCAATTTCATGCGCGACGACATGCAGGTAGGCGACGGCGTGTTGTTCTATCACTCCAGTTGCCCGGCGCCCGGCATTGCGGGCCTTGCCCGCGTGGCCAGCGGCACCCGGGCCGACCCCACGCAGTTTGACCCTGCATCGCCTTATCACGACCCCAAGTCATCGCCTGATACACCTCGCTGGCTATTGCTAGACGTGCAGGCGCTGCGCAAGACCCGGCTCATCGGCCTGCCCGAGCTGCGGGCCCGGCCCGAGCTGGCCACCATGCGCCTGCTGCAGCGTGGCAGCCGCCTGTCGATCACACCTGTGTCGCAAGACGAGTGGACGGTGATCACCACCGAACTGATGACGCTGCGATAGTGCCTGCGGCGCATCAGCGGCGCGCCAGCCAGACCCCGAAGGCGGTCAGGCCCATGCCCACCAGCGCCCGGCCCGATCACGGAAACCCTGAAATGGGGCGCAGATGGTGCACCCCTTGCGGCGCCCCCCGGGCGGGGGCGGACTGGACACACAGACGGCGTGTCCCGTCAGGTGTTCAGCAGGTGCCCCGTGGTGACCAGAATCAGGCAGCCCTCGACGCTGTAGGGCTGGTGCTGGCTGCCATGCGGGCTGCGCAGCCAGCTGCCAGCCGGGTAGTGGCCGTGCTCGTCGGAGAAAACGCCCTCGACCACCAGAATCTCCTCGCCGCCATGGTGGCGGTGAGGATTGAAATAGGTGCCGGGCGCCCAGCGCACCATGGCGGTGTGACGGGTGCCAAAAGCACTGAGCGGCAGCACCGTCAGCCCGCCTACCATGCCCTGAAACTAGGACGCAGTGCGGGTGTTGATGACCACCCGTTCCGTATCAGCGGGGTGGAGATACCGCAGCTTGACGAACAGCGTGCAGCCGTCAATGGAATACGGCGCGTGCCCGGAACCCGGCGGGTTTTGCAGATACGTGCCTGCGGGGTAGTCACCCAGTTCATCGCTCAGCGTGCCTTCGAGCACCAGGATCTGCTCACCCAGACCATGCGAATGGTGGTCGAACCGCGCACCGGCGTCGTAACGCACGATGGAGGTCGCACGCGCCACCTCGCCGCCGTCGCGCTCGAGCAGGCGGCGGTGCACCAGCGGCGATGGCGACTGCTGCCAGGGCAGTGCCTGGCTATCGATCACGCAGCGTGCCGCGTAGTCGTTGTTGAGCAGCGTGTGGGCGATGGCGCTCATGGAGCCGTGCCTGCCGGCTGATCAGGGGCAGATGGTCCGCGAGCGGGGGTGGCGTCGGGAATGGCGCCGGGAATGGCGTCCGTCAGCGCGGGTCGGCACATTTGTTCGCCGTTCCACACCTGCCCGCACCAGCAGCGCCCCTGGGTATCAATGATGCAGGTGCCGGTGCCGCAACAACGCTCATCGTCTGGCATAAGGTTCTCCGATATGGGGCGTGGAAGAAATAATCAGGGCCGAAACAGGAGCACAACCTGCTCGAGCGACTGGCCAGCCAGCCAGCCAGCCAGCCAGCCAGCCAGGATTGTCGGCGGAGGAAGGTAGCCGGTGCCTGGCGCAGGGCATTGCCCAAGAACCTGTTCTAAGGCCACCCGTTTGGCGGACCCCAGCCGAATACACCGTGCACCCACGCAGCAGGGCGATGTCTCCTGCGTCCGTAGGTTCATAGTTCGCAACGAGCAGCCATCCAAACGCCCTAATCGCGGGGACTCGCATGAACATGGTTCGCGCCCTCATCCAGATCGGGTTCGCGCGTGCCATCCCCCCTCACGCAGGCGCGCGGTACACCAGCACCTTCAGCGCCCGCTCCTCGTCCACATCGGCAAACACGGCCGGGTTGGCCACGCGCTCCACAAATTGCAGCTCGGGCGCCAGTTCGCGCATCTGGTCCTGCAAAAACGCCAGGCCCAGCTCGGGCGCGTTCAGGCACAACAGCGCGTGGCCGCCGGGTGCCAGCAGGTCGGGCAAGCGACGCATCAGGCGGGCGTAGTCCTTGGTGGCTACAAAGCTGCCCTTTTGGTAGCTGGGCGGGTCGACGATGACCAGGCCATACGGCCCGCTGCGGTTGATCTTGCCCCAGCTGCTGAAGATGTCGTGCGGCAAAAACGCCGCGCCGGTGGTGATGCCGTTGAGCTGGTGGTTTTGCTGGCCCACGGCAATGGCGCCATGGGCCATGTCCACATTCACCACCTGTTTGGCACCCGCCTGCAACGCCACCACCGAAAACGCGCAGGTGTAGGCAAACAGGTTCAGCACCTTGAGGCCGTAGCGGTCGGTGCTGCGGGCGGCGGCATAGTCGCGCACCCAGCGCCGCCCCTCGGCCATGTCCAGAAACAGGCCGTGGTTCTGGCCGCGCAACACATGCACGCGGTAGCGCGCACCCGCCTCGGTGACCACATGCGGGTCGGGCACGGCGCCTGCCATCAAGCGCGTCTCGCTGCGGCCCTCCATGCGCAGGGCCTCGCCCCGGTGCTGGAACACCCAGTTCAGCAGAGCGCCCGCCGGGGCGATCTGCGCCCAGCGGGCCTCAAGCGCAGCGCCGATGGCGGCCAGCTCGTCCTCCGTGGCGGGCGCAAAACTTGTCAGCACAAAAACGGGTGCATAGGCATCCAGCACCCACTGATCCGCCCCCGGGTGCAGCCCGCCACGGCCATGGAAGATGCGCTGCGCCTCGGTGGGCAGGGGCATGGTGGCAATGGCGTCGAGCAGGGCTTGCATGGATGAACGTGTGTGGATGGACTGAAAATCAACAAAAAATGGCGCTACCGCCTTCTGCATATAACTTTATAGCTACGTATTCAATAGCAATCTCAATTGTCGCTGTTTGTTCCAAGCCATTGTTTGCGCGTAGTGCGCAGCCGAAAACGCTGGCGGAACGCCCCCGGGGTAGTGCCGCTCACGCGGTGGAATATCTTGCGGAAACTGCCCGTGTCGCTGTAGCCGCAATGCTGCGCCACGGCGTCCACGGTGAGGTAGGTGGTCTGCAGCAGCGCCTGGGCCTGGGCAATGCGCAGGCGGTGCAGATAGTCCTGCGGGCTCTCGCCGTACACCTTGGCAAACCAGCGCAGCAGTGTGCGCGGGCTGGTGGCGGCGGCGCGGGCCGTGGCCTGCAGGCTGTAGGGCTCATTGCGGTGGTCCTGCAGCCAGCGTCGCGCCTGCTCCAGGCTGCCCGCTCCCATGGGGGCGCCGGTGGGCGTTTCAATGCTGGCGGTGGCAGTGAGCTGGCGCGGGGCATCGAACAGCAGCACGTACGACGCAGCGTGCGCCAGCTCGGCGGCGGGCGTTTGCGCCAGCAGGTCCAGCACCACCGGCAAAGTGTCTTGCAGCGCCGCCGATGTCCAGACAGGACCATCTCGTTCCCAAGGTTTTTCGCGCTGCCACGTCGCCATGTCCGCATGTGTGGCGCCTTGGGTGTTGGCCTGGGGGCTGTTGCCCGACTGCAGCATGATCGATGGCGCAAACGCCCAGGGCAGCGCCACCCGGCGCCCTGCCAGCAAGCCGCAGTCGGCCAGCAGGCTTGAGCCGTTGAACAGCGCCGCCACCACACCACCGCCCCCCACATGGACGCGCAGCAAGTCGCCAAAGTGTTTGTGATGGCGGTGGCTCACCTCGCGCAGCTGGGGCCCAGTGGGCACCAGCCAACCGGGGATGAAGATAGCGTGCAGCCGCCCCTGCAGCGCTCCGCTGTCGGGCACGGGCGGCGGCGCGGCATCGTCTTTGCCAGGCGCCAGCAGCCAGTGCCAGCGCATGGGGGCCTGGGCGCCACAAGCCCGCATTGCAGCCAGCATGTTCATGACACGCAGGGCATCCACCACCGTGGCGGCCGTGCTTGCAATGCTGCCCGCCCCCCAGACGATGCCCACGCTCACCCCCCATGCCAGTGGAGTTGCGGTGGCTTCGGGTTGGTCTCTAGGCATGGTGGCGATATTGACATTGTTTGTGGCCGTATCGCCACCGTGTTCAGATGTTACCGGGCAGTAGCATGGCCACACCAACCACAGCGCCCTGCCCAGCCGAGCCCCCGGCAGGTACCACACAGCACCTGGAGACACCACACCATGCGACAACAAACCGGCTTGCCCCAAGGCATGAACACCGCACTTTCCGCACGGCCCACACTGTCCGCCCTGGCGGCCGCCAGTGCGGCCCTCTTCCTGGCGGGCTGCGCAGGCACGGCGCCGGGCACCCATAGCGCAACCAGCACCAGCCGCAGCGTGACGATTGAGCGCACCACCTTCGGCATTCCACACATCACCGCACAGAACCCCGAAACCCTGGCCTACGGCGTGGCCTATGCCTATGCGCAGGACAACGTCTGCATGACGGCCGACCAGCTCGTGACCGCGCGGGGCCAGCGCAGCGCCCACTTTGGCGCCAAGACTATCGGCCTGCTGGGCCGCCGCTACATACCCAACGAACAGATCGACCTGTTCATGGCTGCCCACATGGACGACGCCCTGCTCGCGCGCAGCTGGGCCCGTACCAGCGACCAGGTTCAGAGCATGGCACGCGGCTACGTGGCGGGCTACAACCGCTACCTGGCCGACAACGCCGCCACCCTGCCCGAGGCCTGCCTGGGCAAGCCCTGGGTGCAGCCCATGACGTTGGCCGAATACCGCCGCATGGCCGAGGTGTTGGCCGTGCAAGCGGGCATTGCCGCGCTGGCCGATGGCATGCTGGGCGCACAACCCCCCGCCGCCAAGGCCGCCCAGGCCCCTGCCCCGGCTGTGGACCTGGCAGTAGACCTGGCAGATGCCGCCCAGGCCATGCGCGACGTGGGCCTGCTCGACTCGCCCCTGGGCTCCAACGCCTGGGCCTTTGGCAAAGACGTAACGGCCAACGGCAGCGGCATGCTGCTGGGCAACCCGCATTTCCCCTGGAGCGGGCCCAACCGCTTTTATGAAATGCATCTGACCATCCCCGGCCAGATGGACGTCATGGGCGTGGGCATCGGCACCTATCCCATGGTCTCCATCGGCTTCAACAAGGACGTGGCCTGGTCGCATACGGTGTCCACCGGCAAGCGCTTCACGCTGTACGAGCTGGCCCTGGTGCCGGGCGACGCCACCAGCTACCTGGTGGACGGCAAACCCGAGAAGATGACCGCACGCAAAGTCAGCGCCCAGATCCCCAGTGCCGATGGCAAGCTCCAGACCCGCGAACACACCGTATGGAGCACCCGATGGGGCCCGCTGGTGGTAGTGCCCCGCGCGGGCCTGGGCTGGACCGACAAGACCGCCTATGCCCTGCGCGACGCCAACACCGGCAACACCCGCATGATGGACGCCGCCCTGGCCTTTGCACGCGCCACCTCGGTGGGCGAAATGCACAAGGCCCATGCCTCGCTGGGACTGCCCTGGGTCAACACCCTGGCCGCCGACCGCCACGGTCGCGTGCTCTACACCGACACCAGCGTGGTGCCTGATGTGGACGCCGACCAGCTCGAACGCTGCGCGCCCAGCAAACCCGCTGCCGCGCTGCGCGCAGCAGCAGGCCTGGTGGTGCTCAACGGCGCGCGCGCCGACTGCGCCTGGCGCGAAGACAGCGCATCGCCCGTGCCCGGCCTCATCCCCATGGGCCGCATGCCAGTGGCCTTGCGCAACGACTGGGTGCAAAACAGCAACGACAGCTTCGTCTACACCCATCCCGCGCAGAAGTTTGAAGGCATCTCGCCCCTGGTGGGCGATGCCAGCCTGACCCGCCCGCGCACCCGCGCCGGCCTGACCGAGATCCCCGAAATGCTCGGACGAGGCAAGGTCACGCTGCAGGTTATGCAAGACCAGCTCTTCCAGAACCGCAACTTCATGGCCCAGGTGGTAGTGCCCGACCTGCTGGCCGCTTGCGACGTGGCGCCCACGGCAGAATCCCGCGACGGCTGCGCCGCCCTCAAGGGCTGGGATCGCCGCAACAACGTCGATGCGCGTGGCGCCCATGTGTTCCGCGAGTTCTGGCGCACTGCGCGCAGCATCCCCGGTGTACACCGCGTGCCCTTCGATGCGCAGCAGCCTGTAGCCACCCCAGCGGGCCTGAAGATGGAGGACGCCGCCACCGCCGCCAAGGTGTGGGCGGCGCTGGACGGTGCCGTCAAGGCCATCCGCACCAGCGGCTACACGCTCGACGCCACTCTGGGCACCGTGCAGCGCCCCGCCATCACCGAAGAAGCAATTGCACTGCACGGCGGCGAGGAGTTTGAAGGCGTGCTCAACAACCTGGGCCGCCAGGAGCCAGCGCCCATCAACAAGGCGGGCCTGCGCATCGACTACGGCACGAGCTATGTGCAGACTGTGACCTTTGACGCCAAGGGCCCTGTGGCACAGGCCATCCTGACCTATGGCCAGTCCCCCAACCCAGCATCACCACACGCCAACGACCAGATGCGCGAGTTCTCGGCCAAACGCTGGCACACCCTGCCCTTCCACCGTGACGACGTGGTGAAGGCACGTGTGGGCGAGCCGCTGCAGCTGGTGCGGCCTTGAGCGTCCAAATGCCAGAGGTTTTAAAAAAATGGGCGCCAGTAGTGTTGGGGTAGAAGCCATCGAAGCGAAACGCGCGAAAACCGAGCACTGCGTGGTACGGCTGACAAGCCCGGGGTGGGCCCCTGGACACAGGCGGTAGTACCGCGCGAGACCGGTTTGTCGTGCGTTGCAGCCGAGGCGCCTTCTGCCGCTCACAATCGTAGTGCAGTGTTTCACGCAATGCGGCGCGAAACACTGCACTAGTGTCCTGAGTTGGAAGTTCGTTGAGGAAAGAAATCTGCCGAAATCGCTACCAAGCTAGGCGCAAAGCGGAGACATGCCGGGCGGCATGGCGAGTATTTGCAACGACGCATGGCGGGGATTGTCGGTAGATTTATTCAACGAATTTTCAACTCGGGACATTAGCGCCGGGCGGTGGATTGCTGTCGGGCTGAGCGAACACGGCTCAGATGCACGGCACTGATGCCCAGGTAAGAAGCGACCAGTTCCTGAGACAACAGGCCCGCCATGCTGCCGAATTGATTCAAAAACCACTCGTAGCGCTCTGATGCATTGAGCATCAGCAGGCTGTACTCGCGCTCCGATTTTTGTCGGTAGAGCGACTCGATCAAGGCAATGAAAAACACTGTCAGGCCAGCATCCTTCAACGCAACGTCACGCAACTGGGCGTACGGCAAGCAGAGCACCGTTCCATCGCTGAGCGCTTCGATGTGCGTGCGCGAAGCCCCCTTTCGCGCCAGGTCTTCCAGGGAGCCAAACACGTCGCCAGGCCGCGCAAACCATTTGGCCTTGCGGCTGCCGTCAGGCAACAGGTAGAACTCGCCCTGCAGACCTGAGATAACGAGGCCAGCCACGCTGGCCTGTTCGCCCGCAGCCAAAAATGTCTCCCCCTTCCTGAATGTGCGTTCGCTGCACACCGAGGCAAGCCGGTCCACCTGTGCCAAGGGCACTCCGCCATGCCTTTCCAACAGCGCATACAGCGCCTGGAAAGCACAGGGAGAGAGGCTCATGGTCGGATGCTTGTCTTAAAAAAATCATGTTAACAAAGGTTAGCGACGCCGTTGGCACGGCTTTCTACAGTGCGCACATCCCTTCAACAACTTCGGAGCGCACCAGGATGACCGATCTGCCCCCAGCCACCCCAGCTGCACCACGCCTTGATTCCAGAACGTTTTGCAACCCTGCGGCCTGGCGCCCACAGGATGTGGCTGACAGGTCACGATGGGTGTTTGAGCTCGGCGAGTCAGAGCGCTCATCCCTTGCGGAACTCGGCCAGTGGCTGGTTCACCAAGGCGCTACAACCACCAATGCAGCGGCCCTTGCGGACCGCAACGCAGCGGTGCTGTTAACGCTTGCACCACGGTTGGCCCGCATCCGCCAGACACTGCAACACGGCCTGGGTTTTGCGCTGATGAGGGGCTTCCCGGTAGAGCGCATGTCACCCGAGGCCACCCGTCTGGCCTACGTGGCGCTGGGATCGCTGTTGGGCCAGCCCATGGCACAGAACCGCCAGGGCGAGATGCTGCACGATGTACGCGATGTAGGCGCGGACCGCCACGACCCCAATGTGCGCCTGTCGCGCACCAATGCCGAGCAGGACTTCCACACCGATGCGGCCGACATCATTGGACTGCTGTGCCTGCAAAAGGCACGCTCGGGCGGCGAAAGCCGCATCGTCAGCTCGGTCACGGTTTATCAGGAAATCGTGACCGAGCGCCCCGACCTCGCAAAGCTGCTTTTCGAGCCTTGGTTTTTTCATTTCAAGGGCGAGCAACCGGCAGGTTCCGCGCCCTATTTCACGCTGCCCATCGCGCAGCACATAGACAACCAGCTGTCTACCTTCTTCATAGGTTGGTACCTGCGCGACGCCGAAAAACTCGATGGTGTTCCCGCACTCAGCGACGACCGGCGTGAACTGCTGGACCTGTACGAACGTGTAGCCAACCGGGAGGACCTGGGCCTGCGCATGCAGTTTGAACCGGGCGATGTGCAGTGGCTTAAAAACTCGGTGATTCTGCACAAGCGCAGCGAGTACGAGGACTGGCCAGAGCCCGAACGCAAGCGCCATTTGCTGCGACTGTGGCTTGCGGCAGACGACTTCAAAGACGGCATTGTGGCCATCCGAAAAGGCTACTCGGAGGCGGCTGCCTCGGCTACGGCTGCGGCTGCAGAAATGCTCAAAGGAGTAGCGGCATGACCCTTGATGCAGTCATTGTGGGAGCTGGCCAGGCCGGACTGGCCATGGCCTACCAGCTCAAGCGGGCGGGATTGAGCTACCAGGTGCTGGAAGCAAGCGGTCAAATCGGGGGCTCGTGGCCTGCCTACTACGACAGCCTGACGCTTTTCTCTCCAGCCCGATACAGCAGTCTGCCCGGCATGCCCTTCCCTGCCGACCCAGATGCCTACCCGAGGCGAGATGAAGTCACCGCCTACCTGCGGCACTACGCACGCCACCATGATTTGCGGGTGGCCACCGGCCAAAAGGTGCTGCACGTTCGGCGCGAAGGGCCGCACTTTGCAGTGGAATCAGCCAGCGGAGACCGATTGCTTGCGCGCAGCGTGGTTTCCGCCAGCGGCGCATTCGCGCACCCCTACATCCCGCCATTGCCCGGGCTTGACGCTTTCGGCGGCAAGGTGCTTCACAGCCGGGACTACCGACGTCCGGAGGACTTTGTCGGTCAACGCGTGCTTGTTGTGGGGTCGGCCAACTCAGCCGTGCAAATCGCCGATGAGTTGCTCGCGACCTGCCGGGTCAGCATCGCCAGCCGTCGGCAGATCAGCTTTCTGCCACAGCGTCTTCTGGGTTGGGACATCCATCGTTGGATTGTTCTGAGCAGGCTGGACAAAACCCGCTGGTTGAATGACCAAAGCACACCCGTGCTGGATGACGGCCGATACCGGCAGCGCCTTCGAAGCGGGGCGCTCCAGCGCCGCCCCATGTTCGAAAGCGTGACGCGCGATGGCGTGGTCTGGGCGCCAGGCGAGCACGAGCCTGTCGACACTTTGCTGTTCGCAACCGGCTTTCGCCCGCATGTCCCATTCCTGGACGGTCTGAACGCACTCCACCCGGACGGCACGCTGAGACAAACCAACGGCATCGCCACCCATGAGCCAGGCCTGTACTTCGTGGGCTATCCGCGCCAACGCAACTTTGCATCCGCAACGTTGCGGGGCGTGGGGCACGATGCGGCCGTCGTGCACAAGGCGATGAGCGCCCACCTGGCCCGCGCCACAGCGTCCCATCCCGCCGTCGCGCCAGGCTGACGCGCCAACTCATCGAGGAAAACGGCCACCTCAACGCAAGCACGCCCCCCATTGGGCACCGACGTGTGTGCAGCCGAAGAAGCTCTGGCCCGATTCAATTCACCGAAGGCAACTCGTGAAATCCATTCACTCCATGCTGGAGTTCCTGATCCTGGACGGCTTGCTGCTGTTCAGCCTGTTTTTCAGCATCACGTGGTTCATTGTGTGGTTGCAACAGCTGGGTATTGGCAGCGCAACAAACGCAAGGCTGTCACAGCTGGGTATCTGGCGGGGTGCAGCCCTTGCCAGTTTTGGTGGGCTTGTCACACCCTTTTGCTCGTGTTCCACCGTTCCGGTTTTGACCGGCATGCTGCGCGCCAGGGTTCGACTGGGAAGCAGTTTTGCTTTCCTGGTTGCTTCGCCGGTGATCAACGAAGGCGTGATTGCACTGTTGCTGGGTAAAAGTGGCGTGGCGCTGGCAATTGCCTATGTCATTGCTGCGGGCTTGCTGACCACACTGGCAGGCGTCCTGGTGGAGACGCTTGGAATGTCACGCTTTTTGCGCCCATTGGCCGCAATGACGGGGACGCAAGCCATTGATATTGGCAAAACCTCCAACACTCCAAGCTACCAACCTTCAAAGGTTGAAGCTGCAGTTGTCGCGGCAAGGATGGCCTGGCTGGAGCTGAAAGCCATCACACCGTACCTCCTGGCGGGTTTGATCGTGGGCGCGGTTATCTACGGATTTGTGCCAGAAACGATGCTGCTTGAAATATCGCAATCGGTACCGCCAACAGGTTTGATTGTGCTGGCGGCTGCCATTGGCATACCTATCTACATTTCGCCGCTGACCGCCGTCCCCATTGGGTACGCACTGTTGGAGAGAGGCTTCCCGGTGGGGGCACTGGTGGCCTTTTTGGTGTCTGCCGTTGGCAGCAGCGTTCCAGAAATGATTTTGCTGTGGCGCCTCTTTCGCTGGCAATTGCTGGCCGCCCATATCGCCGTAGTTTTGCTGTCGGCAGTGGCGCTGGGCATGTTGATCGGTGGCATATCGCCATTCATGCGCGACATCCCCTCAATCTGGTCGCTATTTTCTACAACCCTTCATTGAGACAAGACATGTTCGGAATTTCCAACCCGTTCGCCGCATCCCCCGCCAAGAATGCAGATGACGCCCTGCTCCGTCAGGTGCTTTCTCCAAAAACCGCTGCCGTCATCTCTGCGCGCTGTTGCGCGCCTGCTGCGGCGGCTCAGGATGACCAGTTGCTGGCAACGGTTCTGACAGCGTTGCAAGCCACCGCGCTGGACTGGCCCACCGTCACCATCGCAATCACCCAGGCGCAGGCCGCGATGGGGCGCATCAGTAGCACGCTGACCGCCGCCGAAAGCGCATTGGCGCGGGACATACAAGGCCTGTTCATGAACAATGGGCTCACCGTGTTTCCGGTGTTGATCCTCGATCAAACCGTGTACTCCTACGGCGGGGTGCCCACCCTGGAACAACTGACGGCACATCTGCAAGGGAACCAAGGCAACCACCCGACGAATGCGACCTGACTGCGGGTGGTGGCAATGCACCCGCCCGGCGCCCGCGTGCTGGGCATGCCGTGGGCCCGGGCGCGCAGACGCCAACTGGTGGCCAGCCGGGTGGACACCCCCGTGGCCGTCGTGAGCCTGATGCGGCGCCTGCACAAGGCACCACGCGTGCTGGTCAGCGCATCGGCCGTGGGCTTGTACGGATTTGTGCACCCACAACTGGGCGGCGCACTGGCCGACCTCGCGCAGGCTGAAGTGGCTCGACCTGCCACGGCACTGCAAAATGTGGGTCAAAAAAGGCTCTAGCGCTTATTGGAAAAGCGCTAGAAGCTATCAAAAGTGAAGCATCGCCTGGCACCCGTGCCAGGCATCGTCACCTCTGCAGCCACCGACCTACTCCCGCCCACCCCAAGAATGCGAAGCCCAGGAAGACCCCTGAAGTCAACGCAACAAAAGTCCCGCTTTCACACAAAAGCAGAAAAAGCCCGCATGCAGCGGGCTTTCAGCAAATAACTTGCGAGATCAAACGCGCGGAACGGGTGTGCCGGAGTTCACGCACAGCGCCAGGTTCAGCGCCTTGACCGCGGTCTTGTAGTCCTCGCGCTCGATGACGAACTGCATGTTCACCTGGCGCAGGGTTTGCGACACGCAGTTCACGTTGACCTGCGCATCAGCCAGCGCTTGCGCTGCCTTGGCGAGCACGCCTGGGATGCTGATGTTGGAGCCAATGGTGCACACGATGGCGCTGGGCTTGATCGTCACGACCTGGTAGCCCTCCTGCAGCTCGGCCACCAGCTCGGGCGTGACCTGGTTGTCCCACACCAGGTGGGCGATGGAGTTGGCGTTGGTCGCCTTCAGGATGTAGCTCACATCGTGCTTGCAGAACACGTTCATCAGGCCCGCATCAAACCCGACGGTGCCCACCATGCTGGGGTCGTGGATCTCGATCAGCGTGACCTTGTCGGTGCCAGTGACGATCTCCACGCGCGCACGCTCACCCACAAAATCCTTGGTGATGAGCGTGCCGGGGTGGTCGGGCTCAAAGGTGTTCTTCAGGCGGATGGGGATGCCCGCCAGTTCCATCGGCTTGGCAGCCTTGGGGTGAATGGCTTCCATGCCCACGTCGGCCAGCTGGTCGGCCACGTCGTAGTTGGTGGCGCCGACCACGATGGCGTTTTCCAGGCCCACCAGGTTGGGGTCGGCAGACGAAAGGTGGAATTCCTTGTGGATCACGGCCTCGGCGGGGCGCACTTCCACGGCAATTTTGCTGAAGGTGACTTCGGAGTAGCCCCGGTCAAACTCACGCATGATGCCTTCGGTGCCCTTGGTGTAGCCGGTGGCCACCACCACCTTGTCGCTCAGGTTCAGGCCCTTGAAGCTGTGGGCAATGCGCTCGTCGATGGTCCAGGCTTCGTTGTCGTCAAAGCCGGCCAGATCCATCAGGACGGCATTGACGCCGTTGGCCTTGAGGATCTCGACCGAGTTGAATGCGCTGTGCGACTCGCCAATGGAGGCCAGCACCTCGCGCGCGGCCAGCAGCACATCCTTGCGGCTCAGGTAGCCACTGGCCAGCACGTGCTGCATGGCGTTCAGGTACTCACGTGCCTGGCCAATGCGCTGGTCGATAAAGGCGTCTGCCACATCCAGCGGCAGGCGCAGGTCGGCGTAGCCCGCGTTCAGCTTTTTCAGGCTGGTGGCCAACTGGGTCAAGGCGTCCTGGTAGCCCTGCCCCTCCGCAAACAGCGCATAAATCCCGCGCTCTCCCGTCTTCTTGTGCTCTAGCAGCTGGTTGGTGACACCCGAATAGGCGGACACCACATAAATCCGACCGTTGATGCGTTGGGGATCGTGCAGCACGATGTGGCGCAACACATCGCCAAATGCGGTCATGGAAGTGCCGCCGATTTTCTCGACCGAGATCTTGGAGTTTTGAACGTCTTGCATGGACTGACAGGCTCAGGGGAGCAATAAGGTTGGAAAGCCGGACGGGTGCTCTGCCAAGGGGCTCAGCGGCAGGAAACCCTCTATTTTCCACGACTTTCATCAGGGCACTTTGACATAGGCCTGAAGGGCCAAGCCCTCGGCATGTACAGGGTCGAGAACCTCTGGGGTTTACCGGGCCACCGCATCCGCCTCGGCCTCAGGCCACAGCTTGGGAAACAAAAACCGCAGCGCATGCTGTGGCAGCCCAAACCGCACCTTGCCCTGCGGCGAATCGGACTTAAGCATCCCGCGCCGCACCAGCGCGCCCAGAGCATCGGTGGCGCCCCGGTCGCTCATGCCCAGCATGGACTTGAAGTCGCCGCGCGCCATCTCTTCGCCGCTCAGAAACAGGTAGTGCAACCCGCGCAAGGACTCTGGGCGCACACCCGATTTTTCTACCGTGGCTTCGAACACCAGACAGGCTGCGATGCGGGCCTTCAGGGTCTCGAAGTCCAGCATGTCGGCCATGAAGCCCACTTGGTCCTGGCAGACATCCAGTACATAGTCGCACCAAGCCACCAGCGCCTGTTCACTCAGGTTGCCGCGCCCGTCCAGGTCGCCACGGCGCGCGCTGTCCGCATCGGCCAGCAGCGAGTAGTACCGATCGGTGCTGCGCGCAAAACCCCGCAGCGGCGACCACAGCCCCCCGGTGTAGCCCAGCGCACTCAGCAAGGTATGCGTATGCAACCGCATGACACGCCCATTGCCATCCACAAACGGGTGCACCCAGCCCAGGCGCTGGTGTGCACACGCCAGGGCCACCAGCGCCGCCTCCCCCCGCCGCACGCTGCCGTAGCAGGACGCCCATCGCGCAAGAAACTGCGGCACGCTGGACCACACCGGCGCCACATGCTGCCCCACCTGTACTTCACGCTGGCGCAATACACCGGGAACAATGGGCTCATTTTCTGCCGTCACCAGATCGGCGACCGGCAAGCGACCAAACAACGCACCATGCAGCGCCTGCACCGCGTCCACCGAATACAACGCCCGCGCGCCCTCCAGTCCGGCATAGCGCTGCTCCAGCGCCTGCTCCGCATCAATGTGCGCCACGGCCAGGCGCTGCTTGGCAGCGAGCACAGCGTCTTGTGAAAAGTCTTGGCGCAGCGCCTGCTCGATCTCGTGCGGGCGCGTGTGCTGGCCCTCGATGCGGTTGGTGTAGTACGAGTTCATGCTGCGCAGCAAGGTGCGCAACTCGGGCGGCACCCGGGTGCCTGCGAGCAATGTGGCGGCGCGGGACAGGTCATGCGCCTTGGCCAACAGAGGCTCCATGCGCATATCGGATGGAAGCAAGGGCTCGAATTGATGGGGCGCGTTGTACATAGCCCTATTTTGCCAACTTTAAAACCATTGTAAATATTTGATTTTATTAAATAATTTTCAATTTATGCCAATAGTTTTGCCAACATTTCCGCCAACCACGATTTGTCGCCATGCACTCCACCTGCGCAACACTGCATCGCCAAAGAAAAGCCGCGCAGTCCTTTAGGAGTCTGCGCGGCCAGCTACTGCATCAGTAGCAACCTCAAAGGAGGATCAGTTCAAGCTCACTTCTTCTGCGGCGGCACATCCGTGCAGCTGCCATGCGCAATCTCCGCCGCCATGCCAATGCTCTCGCCCAGCGTGGGGTGCGGGTGGATGGTTTTGCCGATGTCCACCGCGTCCGCACCCATCTCGATGGCCAGGGCGATCTCGCCAATCATGTCGCCCGCATGGGTGCCGACCATGCCGCCACCCAGAATCTTGCCGTGGCCGTGGGCCTCAGGGCTGTCGTCGAACAGCAGCTTGGTGACGCCTTCGTCGCGGCCATTGGCAATGGCGCGGCCTGATGCGTTCCAGGGGAACAAACCCTTTTTGACCTTGATGCCTTGCGCCTTGGCCTGGTCTTCGGTCAGGCCGACCCAGGCCACCTCGGGGTCGGTATAGGCCACGGATGGGATCACGCGGGCGTTGAAGGCGGCTGCTGCCAGCTCCTTGTTGCCTTGCAGTTCACCGGCGATGACCTCTGCCGCCACGTGTGCCTCATGCACCGCCTTGTGCGCCAGCATGGGCTGGCCCACGATGTCGCCGATGGCGAAGATGTGGGGCACGTTGGTGCGCATCTGGATGTCGACGTTGATGAAGCCACGGTCTGTGACGGCCACGCCCGCCTTTTCGGCGGCGATCTTCTTGCCGTTGGGTGTGCGGCCCACGGCCTGGAGGACCAGGTCGTACACCTGCGGTGCGGGGGCGGTGCCGCCCTCTTCCGCTGGCGCGAAGGTGACCTTGATGCCCTCGGGGGTGGCTTCGGCACCGACGGTTTTCGTCTTCAACATGATGTTGTCGAAGCGCTTGGCATTCATCTTTTGCCAGATCTTGACGAGGTCTCGGTCGGCGCCCTGCATCAGGCCATCCATCATTTCCACCACGTCCAGGCGTGCGCCCAGCGTGCTGTAGACGGTGCCCATTTCGAGGCCGATGATGCCGCCGCCCAGGATGAGCATGCGCTTGGGGACTTCTTTCAGCTCCAGCGCGCCGGTGGAATCGACCACACGTGGATCGTCGGGCATGAAGGGCAGGCGCACGGCCTGGCTGCCGGCGGCGATGATGGCCTTCTTGAAGGCGATGACCTTCTTGGTGCCCGTCTTCTCCTGAGCGGTGCCGATGGTTTCTTCCACTTCGAGATGGTTGGCACCGACGAAGCTGCCGTAGCCGCGCACGGTGATCACCTTGCGCATCTTGGCCATGGCGGCCAGCCCGCCGGTCAGCTTGCCGATGACTTTCTCTTTGTGGCCACGCAGCTTGTCGATGTTCAGCACAGGCGCGCCAAAGTCCACGCCCAGGTCGGCCATGTGGCTGACTTCGTCCATGACGGCGGCCACGTGCAGCAGTGCCTTGGACGGGATGCAGCCCACGTTCAGGCACACGCCGCCCAGGGTGGCGTAGCGCTCGACGATGATGACCTTGAGACCCAGGTCGGCCGCGCGGAAGGCCGCGCTGTAGCCGCCGGGGCCGCCGCCGAGCACGAGCACGTCGCATTCCAGATCGGCTGTGCCTGCAAAGCTCGACGCTACTGGATTGATAGCTTCAGGCGCTTGCGGGGCAAGCGCTGGGGCCGGTTTTGACTCTGAAACTGCGGGTGCAGCAGTGGGTGCAGGTGCGGGAGCAGCTGATGCAGCGGTGGGAGCCGCCGCTGCAGCGCCCTCCACCTCCAGCGTCAGCACCACAGAGCCTTCGGCGACCTTGTCGCCGAGCTTCACCTTCAGTTCCTTGACCACGCCAGCGTGGCTGGAGGGGATCTCCATGGAGGCCTTGTCAGACTCCACGGTGATCAGGCTTTGTTCGGCCTTGATGGTGTCGCCGGGTTTGACCAGCACTTCGATGATCGCTACGTCGGTGACGTCGCCGATGTCGGGCACTTTGATGTCGATGGTTGCCATGTGTTTTGCCCTCGCGTTACATCACGATGCGGCGGAAGTCCGCCAGCAGCGAGGCAAAGTACACGTTGAAGCGCGCGGCAGTGGCGCCGTCGATCACGCGGTGGTCCCAGCTGAGCGACAGCGGCAGCATGAGGCGTGGGGCAAACTGCTTGCCGTCCCACTTGGGCTCGATGCTGCTCTTGCACACGCCCATGATGGCGACTTCGGGCGCGTTGATGATGGGCGTGAAGTAGCGCCCGCCAATGCCGCCCAGCGAGCTGATGGAGAAGCAGCCGCCGGTCATGTCGGCGGGGCCCAGCTTGCCGTCGCGCGCCTTCTTAGCCAGATCGCCCATTTCTTGGCTGATCTGCACGATGCCCTTCTGGTCGGCGTCGCGGATGACGGGCACGACAAGGCCGTTGGGCGTGTCGGCCGCAAAACCGATGTGGAAAAACTGCTTGAGCACCAGCTGGTCGCCGTCGAGCGAGGCGTTGAACTCGGGGAACTTCTTGAGCGCCGCCACGGCGGCCTTGATCATGAAGGCGAGCATGGTGACCTTGACGCCACTCTTCTCGTTCTCTTTGTTGAACTGCACGCGGAAGGCTTCGAGGTCGGTGATGTCCGCATCGTCATGGTTGGTGACGTGCGGAATGACGACCCAGTTGCGGTGCAGGTTGGCGCCGCTGATCTTCTTGATGCGCGAGAGGTCCTTGCGCTCCACCGGGCCGAACTTGGTGAAGTCGACCTTGGGCCAGGGCAGCAGGTCCAGGCCAATGCCCGAGCCGCCCGTTGCTGCAGGGGCTTTGGCGGCCTGCGCCTTGGTCTGGGCAGCACCAGCCATCACCTGTTTGGTGAAGCTCTGCACGTCGTCTTGCGTGATGCGGCCCTTGGGGCCACTGCCCTTGACTTCGTCGATGGGCACACCGAGCTCGCGGGCGAACTTGCGCACCGAGGGTGATGCGTGCGGCAGGCCCGCCGTGGGCGTACCGGGCTGGTGGGGGGGCACGGAGGCCGCGGCAGCGACCGGTGCAGTGACCGGTGCAGCGGTTGCAGCAACGGGTTCTGGGGTGGCTGCGGGCGCTGGCGCAGCGGCTGCTGGGGCAGACGCAGTGGATTCCGAGGCCGCTGCCGGGGCAGCGGCAGCGCTGCCTTCCAGCATGGCAACCAGGTCGCCAATGTTGACGGTGTCGCCGATCTTGACCTTGAGTTCCTTGACCACACCAGCGGCGGGCGACGGGATCTCCATGGACGCCTTGTCGGACTCGACGGTGAAGAGTGACTGTTCGAGCTTGATGGTGTCGCCCACCTTGACCAGCAGCTCAATGACGGCCACGTCCTTGAAGTCGCCGATGTCAGGCACGCGCACTTCTATCGGGCCTGCCGCTGCAGGTGCTGCGGCAGGAGCAGCCGGAACTGTTGCGGCTGCGACCGCCGGGGCGGGTGCTGCAGCCGCTGGGGCTGGTGCAGGCGCAGCGGCGGGAGCAGCAGCAGCGCCCGCGTCAGCGGCTTCCACCACGGCAATCACCGAGCCTTGCTTGACCTTGTCGCCGATGGTGATCTTGAGTTCCTTCACCACGCCTGCGTGGCTGGACGGAATCTCCATCGACGCCTTGTCCGATTCGACGGTGATGAGCGACTGCTCAGCCTTGACCGTGTCGCCCACCTTGACCAGCAGTTCGATCACGCCCACTTCGTCGAAATCCCCGATGTCCGGGACTTGAATGTCTACCAATGCCATTTTTGTCTCCGGTTCAGTTATGCGTACAGCGGGTTGATCTTGTCAGCCTGGATGTTGTACTTGGCAATCGCCTCGGCCACCTTGGTGGCGGGCAGCACGCCGTCTTCGCTCAGCGCCTTCAAGGCCGCGACCACGATGTAGTGGCGGTTGATCTCGAAATGCTCGCGCAGCTTGCTGCGGAAGTCGCTGCGGCCAAAGCCGTCGGTGCCCAGTACCTTGTAGGTGCGGCCCTTGGGGATGAAGGGGCGGATCTGCTCGGCATAGGCCTTCATGTAGTCGGTGGACGCGACCACGGGACCTTGCGATGCGGACAGTTGCTGCGTGACGAACGGCACCTTGGCTTCTTCGGTCGGGTGCAGCAGGTTCCAGCGCTCGGCGTTTTGACCGTCGCGGGTCAGTTCGTTGAAGCTTGGGCAGCTCCATACCGAGGCGGCCACGCCCCAGTCCTTCTCAAGCAGTTCTTGTGCAAAGAACGATTCGCGCAGGATGGTGCCGCTGCCCAGCAGTTGCACGGTGGGCGCCTCTCTGTCCAAGGCGGGCGCCTGTTTGCACAGGTACATGCCCTTGATGATCTGCTCTTCGGTGCCAGGCTGCAGGCCGGGCATGGGGTAGTTTTCGTTCAGCAGCGTCAGGTAATAGAAGACGTTTTCCTGGCGCTCGACCATGCGCTTCATGCCGTCGTGCATGATCACCGCGACTTCGTGTGCGAAGGTCGGGTCGTAGCTTACGCAGTTGGGGATGGTGTTGGCCAGGATGTGGCTGTGGCCGTCTTCGTGCTGCAGGCCTTCGCCGTTGAGCGTGGTGCGGCCAGAGGTGCCGCCCAGCAAGAATCCGCGCGCCTGCATGTCGCCCGCCGCCCAGGCCAGGTCGCCAATGCGCTGAAAGCCGAACATCGAGTAGTACACGTAGAACGGGATCATGATCCGGTTGTTCGTGCTGTACGAGGTGGCCGCAGCGATCCAGCTGCTCATGCCGCCGGCTTCGTTGATGCCCTCTTGCAGGATCTGGCCCGCCTTGTCTTCCTTGTAGTACATCACCTGGTCTTTATCGACCGGGGTGTACTGCTGACCTGCGGGGTTGTAGATGCCGATCTGACGGAACAGGCCTTCCATGCCGAAGGTGCGGGCCTCGTCCACCAGGATGGGCACCACGCGTGGGCCCAGTGCCTGGTCGCGCAGCAGCTGCGTGAGAAAGCGCACATACGCTTGCGTGGTCGATATTTCGCGGCCCTCGGGCGTGGGCTCGGTGATGGCCTTGAAGGTGTCCAGCGCGGGCACGGTGAAGCTCTCATCGGCCTTGACGCGGCGCATGGGCAAATAGCCGCCGAGGGCCTTGCGACGCTCGTGCAGGTACTTCATCTCTGGCGTGTCGTCGGCTGGTTTGTAGAACGGCAACTCGGCCAGCTGGCTGTCGGGGATCGGGATGTTGAAGCGGTCGCGGAAGGCCTTGATGTCTTCGTCGCTGAGCTTCTTGGTCTGGTGCACGGTGTTCTTGGCCTCGCCAATCTTGCCCATGCCAAAACCCTTGACGGTCTTGATCAGCAGCACGGTGGGCTGGCCGCCGTGGTTTTGCGCGGCGTGGAAGGCGGCGTACACCTTTTGCGAATCATGACCACCGCGCTGCAGGTTCCAGATCTCGTCATCGGTCATGTGCTCGACCATCTTCAGGGTGCGCGGGTCGCGGCCGAAGAAGTTCTTGCGCACATAGGCACCGTCGTTGGCCTTCATGGCCTGGTAGTCACCGTCGTTGGTGTCCATCATGAGCTTGCGCAGCGCGCCATCATGGTCCTTGGCGAGCAACGCGTCCCAGCCCTTGCCCCAGATCAGCTTGATGACGTTCCAGCCAGATCCGCGGAACTCGCCTTCGAGCTCCTGGATGATCTTGCCGTTGCCACGCACGGGGCCGTCCAGGCGCTGCAGGTTGCAGTTGATGACGAACACCAGGTTGTCCAGCTTTTCACGCGCGGCCAGGCCGATGGCACCCAGCGATTCAACCTCGTCCATTTCGCCGTCGCCGCAAAACACCCAGACCTTGCGGTTTTCGGTGTTGGCGATGCCACGGGCGTGCAGGTACTTGAGGAAACGCGCCTGGTAGATGGCCATCAGCGGGCCCAGGCCCATCGACACCGTGGGGAACTGCCAGAACTCGGGCATCAGCTTGGGGTGCGGGTAGCTCGACAGGCCCTTGCCGTCCACTTCCTGGCGGAAGTTGAGCAGCTGGTCTTCGGTCAGGCGGCCTTCGAGGTAGGCGCGGGCATAGATGCCGGGGGACACATGGCCCTGGATGTAGAGCAGGTCACCACCGTGGTTTTCGCTCTCGGCATGCCAGAAGTGGTTGAAACCCGCGCCAAACATGCTGGCCAGCGAGGCAAAGGAGCCGATATGACCGCCCAGATCGCCGCCTTCGGGCGGGTTATGGCGGTTGGCCTTGACCACCATGGCCATCGCGTTCCAGCGCATGTAGGCGCGCAGGCGCTGTTCGATTTCAAGGTTGCCGGGGCTGCGGGCCTCTTGGCTGGGCTCGATGGTGTTGACGTAGCCGGTGTTGGCCGAGAACGGCAGGTCCACGCTGTTCTGGCGCGCGTGTTCAAGCAGTTGCTCCAACAGGAAGTGGGCGCGCTCAGCACCCTCTTTGTCGATGACTGCGGTCAGCGCATCCATCCACTCACGGGTTTCCTGCTGGTCGGTGTCGGTAGCGGGCGCGTTGCCGTTTCCGGCCTGAGGGTCGGGCTGAGCTGACATGCTTTGTCTCCTGTAGGTGTGGCAGCAATTTAGATCGTTGGCTCTAGTTTCGCATATTTTTCTTCAATTTCAAATGGTGCCCAAGCATTTCATATTGCAAGAAATTGCTGCAAATGCACATAAACCCATGGACGAAATTCCACACACCGCTCCCCTACACTCAAGGGATGGATTCGCTACCTCACGCATCGCCCTCCAGCACCCTGGTTGTGGCTGCACCTATTCGCTGGTGGCACAAGTGGTGGCGCGGTTTGTCGCCCACTCGGCAGGACCGGTTCGCCGCCCTGGCGCCACTGGCAGCCGTACTGATGTTTCTGGCCGCCATCGTGGCGGCGTTCTGGTATTTGCGCGCCGAAGAAGCCGAACGGGAACAAGAAGCCCTACGCCGCGACGTGGAATACGCCCAACAACGCGTGAGGCTGCGTTTGCTGGAGCGGCAGGAACAGCTCATGCGCATTGCGCGTGACCTCTCCAATCAGGAGCTGGAACGCACTGACTTTGTCAGTCGCGCCGAGACGCTGATCAGTCAGTACCCTGAGCTGCAGGCCATCACATGGATCGACGAGCGCCGCCGTATCCGCGCCAGCCACGCAGCACCTACGCTGGCCAGCAGCGAGCTGCGCATCGCGGGCGAAATCCTCAAACCTGGCGACACCGCCGACACCTTTGGTCTGGCGCGCGACCTGCAGCAACCGGTGTATGCGCAGCCCACTGCCACAGCAGGCGATTCGACCCCTTTGCTTCAACTGCAAGTGCCACTCAACAGCCAGGGCAAGTTCAGTGGCGTGGTGCTGGGCGAATACTCCATCGACAGCCTGCTGCGCTATGGCACACCCACCGAAGTACTGGCGCGGTATGCGGTTACGCTGCTCGATGGCAAGAACCAGGTGCTGGCTGGCACGCCACTGGGCCCCCGCAATACCGCCACGCAATTGCTGCCCTGGAACCCGCGCGCCAACGAATACGAAGTGCCGGTATCGCCCGTGGGCAATGGCCTGGTGCTGAAGGCCCAGGCCTACCGCACGTCGCTGGGGGTGGTGGGCAGCGGCCTGTTCTGGCTGGTGGGCACCTTGAGCACCATGACAGCCTGGATGCTTATCGCCACCTGGCGCCACACACGTCGGCGCATGCAGGCACAGCAAGCGCTGGTGGCCGAAACAAATTTTCGTCGTGCGATGGAGAACTCCATCCTGACCGGCATGCGCGCCCTGGACATGGAAGGCCGCATCACTTACGTGAACGCTGCCTTCTGCCAGATGACCGGATGGAGCGAGGCCGAGCTGGTGGGTCTGAAGGCGCCATTCCCCTATTGGCCCGACTCGGACCACGAGGCCCTGCACGCCAAGCTGCGCGACGAACTGAGCGGCAAGACCATCGTCGGCGGCTTCCAGGTGCGGGTGCGGCGCAAAAGTGGCACGTTGTTTGACGCGCGTTTGTACGTGTCTCCGCTGATCGATGCCCATGGCCACCAGACGGGATGGATGACGTCGATGACCGACATCACCGAGCCCAACCGCATCCGCGAGCAGCTGTCGGCGTCGCACGAGCGCTTCACCATCGTGCTGGAGTCGCTGGACGCATCCGTGTCGGTGGCCCCGCTAGGCAGCGAGGAACTGCTGTTTGCCAACAAGCTCTACCGCCAGTGGTTCGGATCACAAACTGGTGGGCATCTGCAACTGGTGGCGCAGGCAGGGGTGGTGCCGATTGCCGGCACCGACCATACCGGCATGGACGATGAAGACGGCCTGATGGGCCTGCCCACCGACCCGCTGACCAGCGCACGCACCGAAAACGCCGAGATCTATTTACCCGACCTGGGCAAGTGGCTGGAAGTACGGTCCCGCTACCTGAACTGGGTGGACGGACGACTGGCCCAGATGGTGATTGCCACCGACATCACTCCGCGCCGACAAGCTGAAGAACTGGCGTCGCGCCAGGCAGAACGCGCCCAGTCGGTCAGCCGCCTGATCACCATGGGCGAGATGGCGTCCAGCGTGGCGCATGAGCTGAACCAGCCACTCACGGCCATCAACAATTACTGCAGCGGCATGGTCTCGCGCATCCAGAGTGGCCAGCTGACCGAAGAAGCGCTGCTCACGGCACTCCAAAAGACCGCCCACCAGGCCCAGCGCGCGGGCCAGATCATCCAGCGCATCCGCGCCTTCGTGAAGAAAAGCGAGCCCAACCGTACGCTGGCCGATGTGCATTCGATGGTGAATGAGGCCGTGGAACTGGCCGACATCGAACTGCGCCGCCACAACGTGCGCCTGACCCACTATGTGGCTGCCCGCCTACCGCCTGTGATGGCAGACACCATCCTGATCGAGCAGGTGCTGGTCAACCTCATGAAAAACGGCGCCGAGGCCATCCAGCACGCCAGCCGCCCTGCCGCTGGCCGCAGTGTGGAGTTGCGCGTGGTGCCCAAGCACATCGAGGACCGGGAAGTTGTGGAGTTCTCGGTGCAGGACACCGGCAAGGGCTTGGCGCCCGAGGTGCTTGAACGCTTGTTCGAAGCGTTTTTCTCGACCAAGGAAGAAGGCATGGGCATGGGGCTGAACCTGTGCCGCAGCATCGTCGAGTCGCACCAGGGCCGGATGCAGGCAGAGAACCTCTACAATGGATCAGAGGTCACAGGCTGCAGGTTCTCCTTCTGGCTGCCGCTCGCCAAGCCTGCTGATGCCACTACAAATTCTGTAGCAAACCAAAAGAACCCAAGGACAATTGCATGAGCTTGATTCCGAAAAAAGGCACTGTTTACGTTGTAGACGACGACGAGGCAGTCCGCGATTCCCTGCAGTGGCTGCTGGAAGGCAAGGACTACCGGGTGCGTTGCTTTGATTCGGCCGAGACGTTTCTGTCGCGCTACGACCCCCGCGAAGTGGCTTGCCTGATCGTGGACATCCGCATGGGTGGCATGACTGGGCTGGAACTGCAAGACCGCCTGATCGAGCGCAAGTCTCCCCTGCCCATTGTGTTCATCACCGGCCACGGCGATGTGCCTATGGCCGTGAACACCATGAAAAAAGGCGCGCTGGACTTCATCCAGAAGCCGTTTGACGAAGAAGAACTGGTCGGCCTGGTCGAGCGCATGCTGGACCACGCCCGCGAGGCGTTTGCAGGCTTTCAGCAAGCCGCCAGCCGCGACGCGCTGCTGTCCAAGCTCACCAGCCGCGAAGCCCAGGTGCTTGAACGCATCGTGGCAGGCCGCCTGAACAAGCAGATTGCCGATGACCTGGGCATCAGCATCAAGACGGTGGAGGCGCACCGCGCCAACATCATGGAAAAGCTGAACGCCAACACCGTGGCCGACCTGCTCAAGATCGCCCTGGGCCAGAACGCACCCAAGGCTTGACGCTCACAGCGATCACTTCGTGATCGCTGTGACTCACTTTTTGATAGCTGTTAGCGCTTATCAGTAAAGCGCTAGAGGCCAATTTTACTGATATTTTCTGATATGACCGCCCAACTGATCGATGGCAACGCCCTCTCCCGCCAACTGCGCAGCGAGGTCGCGCAACGTGCCGCCGCACTCACCGCGCGCGGCCACCAGCCAGGTTTGGCCGTCATATTGGTGGGCGAAGACCCAGCGTCGGCCGTCTACGTGCGCAACAAGGTCAAGGCCTGCGAAGACAGCGGCGTGCGTTCCATCTTTGAAAAGTACGACGCCGACCTGAGCGAAGCGGCGCTGCTGGCGCGCATTGCCGCACTCAATGCCGACGCAAGCGTGCACGGAATCCTGGTGCAAATGCCTTTGCCCAAACACATCGACCCGCACAAGGTCATCGAGGCCATCGCTACCGCCAAGGACGTGGACGGGTATTCGGTGCTGTCGGCTGGTGAACTGATGGCGGGGCTGGACGGCTTTCGCCCCTGCACGCCCTACGGCAGCATGAAGTTGATCGAATCTACCGGCCAATCCATCAAGGGCAAGCACGCCGTGGTCATCGGCCGCAGCAACACCGTAGGCAAACCCATGGCGCTGTTGCTGCTGCAGGCCAACGCCACGGTCACCGTGACACACAGCGGCACGCCCGACCTGGGCTACCACACGCGCCAAGCCGATATCGTGGTGGCGGCGGTGGGCCGCGCCAACACGCTGACGGCGGACATGGTCAAGCCCGGCGCCATCGTCATCGACGTGGGCATCAACCGCAAGGCGGACGGCAAGCTGTGTGGCGACGTGGACTTTGAGGGCGTCAAGGAAGTGGCAGGCTGGATCACCCCCGTGCCTGGCGGGGTTGGCCCCATGACCATTACCATGCTGCTCGTCAACACCATCGAAGCAGCCGAGCGCGCCGCGGGGCGCTGAGCGCCAGCCGTCGATGTCGGCTGCTTTGCAACTTGAACCCGCGCCACATGGCGCCATCTAATTCGCATGAGCAACGCCCTTCTCGACTTCTCCGATCTCCCCCATTTCGACCGCATCGCGCCGACAGACGTCGCACCGGCCATTGATGTTCTGCTGGAGCGCGCCAACTTGGCGCTGGAGACCGTGACCGCGCCTGAGTTCCCGGCCCGCTGGGAAGCCATCGCCAAGGTGCTGGATGTGGCCACCGAACAGCTGGGCACTGCCTGGGGCGCCGTTAGCCATCTCAACAGCGTGGCCGACACGCCGGAGCTGCGTGCAGCCTACAACGCTGCACTGCCCCGCGTCACCGAGTTCTGGACCCGGCTGGGTGCCGACGAACGCCTCTACGCAAAGTACAAGGCCATCGACCCGGCAGTATTGTCCGCCGAGCAGCGGCAAGCGCACCTGAACGCGGTACGCAACTTTGTGCTCAGCGGAGCAGAACTGGCCGGTGCCGCCAAGGAGCGATTTGCGCAAATCCAGGAGCGCCAGGCCGAGCTCAGCCAGAAATTCAGCGAAAACGCCCTGGACGCTACCGATGCCTTCGCTTACTACGCCACGGCCGAAGAGGTGATTGGCGTTCCATCCGACGTGCAGCAGGCTGCGTTGGCCGCCGCGCAAGCGGAAGGCAAACCAGGCTACAAGCTCACGCTCAAGATGCCCTGCTACCTGCCGGTGATGCAGTTTGCCGCCCGCAGCGACCTGCGCGAAAAGCTTTACCGCGCGTACGTTACTCGCGCATCCGACGAGGCCGAGGGCGACGCCCGCAAGTTCGACAACACGGCGCTGATCGGCGAGATCCTGGCGCTGCGCCGTGAAGAGGCCCGGTTGCTGGGTTATGCCAATTTTGGTGAAGTATCTGTCGTGCCCAAGATGGCACAGTCACCGGCCGAAGTAGTCAGCTTTCTGCGCGACCTGGCCCGCCGTGCACGCCCGCATGCAGAAAAGGATGTAGCCGATCTGCGCGCCTTTGCTGCCGAGCACCTGGCCCTGACCCACCCGCAGGCCTGGGACTGGCCCTATATCTCTGAAAAGCTCAAAGAAGCGCGTTACGCCTTCAGTGAGCAAGAGGTCAAGATGTACTTCACGGCGCCCAAGGTGCTGGCGGGGCTCTTCAAGATCATCGAAACACTGTTTGAAGTGTCCATCCGCCGGGACACCGCTCCCGTATGGAATGCGGCCGTGGAGTTCTACCGCATCGAGCGAAACGGCCAACTGGTGGGCCAGTTCTACCTGGACCAACCGGCCCGCACCGGAAAACGCGGCGGCGCCTGGATGGATGACGTGCGCGCACGCTGGCAGCGGCCCGACACGGGCAAGCTGCAAACGCCGGTGGCGCACCTGGTGTGCAACTTTGCAGGGGGTGTGGATGGCAAGCCGCCGCTGTTGACACACGACGATGTCATCACCCTCTTCCACGAATTCGGCCACGGTCTGCACCACATGCTGACGCAGGTGAATGAGCGCGACGTCTCCGGCATCAGCGGCGTAGAGTGGGATGCTGTCGAGCTGCCTAGCCAGTTCATGGAAAACTTCTGCTGGGAATGGGATGTGCTCAAGCACATGACAGCGCATGCCGACACCGGCGAACCCTTGCCCCGCGAGCTGTTCGACAAAATGATTGCCGCCAAGAACTTCCAGAGTGGCATGCAGACCTTGCGCCAGATCGAGTTCTCGCTGTTTGACATGCTGCTGCACACCGAACACGACCCTGCCCAGGATTTCATGCCTTTGCTGAACCAGGTGCGCAGTGAGGTGTCCGTACTCGCCCCCCCCGCTTTCAGCCGCACCGTGCATACCTTCAGCCACATTTTTGCGGGTGGGTACGCTGCGGGCTACTACAGCTACAAATGGGCGGAGGTGTTGAGCGCTGATGCCTATGCGGCCTTTGAAGAAACTGTTGGCAGCGATGGTCTGCCCAGTACCGAGACAGGCCGACGCTATCGCGAAGCGATTCTGGAAGCAGGTGGCAGCCGCCCTGCCATGGAGTCTTTCAAGGCCTTTCGGGGCCGTGAGCCCACTCTGGACGCACTGCTGCGCCACCAGGGCATGGCCGACGAAGTGACGACGGCCTGAACAACCGGCTTATATTGGCCCCGTGCCGACGTATTGAAATGAGGAGTTTGACCATGCACAAACCACTGCTCGCCCCCTTGCTGGCATCGTTGCTGATGGCCTTGGTCAGTGCCCAGGCACAGGCGCAAAACGTGTATCGCATCGTGGGCCCAGACGGCAAGGTGACGTTTTCGGATCGACCACCCGCAGACGCGGCCAGCGCTCAGCCTGCGCGCACCACCAACACCGGCCCTGCCGCAGCCAATGCGTCGTTGCCTTTTGAACTGCGTCAGGTGGCCAACCGCTTTCCTGTAACGCTTTACACCGGCAGCGACTGTGCGCCTTGCGTCAGCGCCAGGAATCTTCTGGTGCAACGTGGCGTTCCGTTTACTGAGCGCACCGTGTCTACCAACGAAGACATTGCCGCTCTGCAGCGCCTGAGTGGAAACTCCAGCCTGCCGTTTGGTACGGTGGGGGGGCAACAGCTGGCCGGCTTCTCGGACACAGAATGGACGCAGTACCTGGATGCGGCGGGCTACCCCAAACAGTCGCAACTGCCTGCCAGTTACCGGCAGCCTGCACCTACGCCGCTGGTCGCCATCAAGGCGGCAGAACCCCTCGCGGCAGCATCGGCCCCTCCTGCACGGACACCAGCGCAGAGGCAGCGCCCACCCACTCCCGTCAATGAAGGTCCCACGCCTAGCAATCCTGCAGGGATCCGGTTCTGAGGGGC
The DNA here is from genome assembly GCA_947085645.1 of uncultured Gammaproteobacteria bacterium. GTDB lineage: Bacteria > Pseudomonadota > Gammaproteobacteria > Burkholderiales > Burkholderiaceae_C > Acidovorax. The sequence goes on along the minus strand of CAMTXG010000026.1, from coordinate 25,009 downwards.
CGAAAGCGCACCGCTGATTTCAGCGGCGGCTTCAAAAAAAAGGGGCCTTTTCAGGCCCCTTCGGTTTTTAGGCGCGCCAGCACCACCCACGGCACGCTCGACCCTTCAGTAGGTCTGTGTCTTGACGCCCTGCGCCGTGCCCAACAGGCACACCGACGCTTTCTGGTGCGCGAACACGCCAACGGTCACCACGCCGGGCCACTGATTGATCTCGGATTCAAACGCCAAGGGGTCGGCAATCGACAGGCCCTGCACATCCAGAATGTGCTGTCCGTTGTCAGTCACCAGAGGCGCGCCGTCCTTCAACCGCACCGTGGCGTGGCCACCCAGCGCCTCGAACCGGCGTGCAATGTTCTGGGCTGCCATGGGAATCACTTCCACCGGCAGCGGAAATTGTCCCAGTGCCTGGACCAGCTTGGATTCGTCGGCAATGCATACAAAGCGCCCGGCCAGTGAGGCCACAATCTTTTCGCGCGTCAGCGCTGCGCCGCCACCCTTGACCATGTAGCCCTTGGCATCGATTTCATCGGCCCCGTCGATATAGACGGACAGCGCCTCGACCTCGTTGGCATCGAACACTGCAATACCCAGCGCCTTCAACCGCTCTGTGCTGGCGACAGAACTGGACACAGCGCCCTTGATCTGGTCCTTCATGCTGGCCAGAGCGTCAATGAATTTGTTGACGGTGGAGCCGGTGCCCACGCCCACAATCTCGCCGGGGACCACATATTTCAGTGCGGCCTGGCCTACCAGGGTCTTGAGTTCGTCTTGGGTCAGGGGTGTAGTGGTCGTCATGGGAGAAAATCAGGGGTAATCCTTGAATTATCCCCCCATGTCCCTTATCCCCTACGCCCTTACCCGCCCCTTTCTTTTTGGTCTGGATGCCGAAACCGCCCACGAACTCACGATGGACATGCTGGAGCGTGGGCAACGCACCCCGCTGCAATGGGCTTGGTGCAACGAGACGGTGGATGACCCCATCGAACTGGCTGGCCTGATGTTTCCCAACCGCGTGGGAATGGCGGCAGGACTGGACAAGAACGCCCGCTGCATCGACGCGCTGGGTGCCATGGGCTTTGGGTTTGTGGAGGTGGGCACCGTGACGCCCAAAGGGCAGCCCGGCAACCCCAAACCACGTATGTTCCGCCTTCCAGAAGCTCGGGCGCTGATCAACCGCCTGGGTTTCAACAACGAAGGGCTGGACGCCTTTTTGCGCAATGTGCAGCAAGCGCGGTTTCGGTCGCAGCCCCGCAAGCACCCCATGCTGTTGGGCCTGAACATCGGCAAAAACGCCACCACCCCCATCGAGAACGCGACAAGCGACTACCTCACCTGCCTGGATGGCGTATACCCCCATGCGGACTACGTCGCCGTGAACATCAGCTCGCCCAACACCCAGAACCTGCGCGCCCTTCAAAGCGATGCGGCCCTGGATGGACTGTTGGGCGCTATTGCCGAGCGGCGCGAGACATTGGCCACACTACACACGCGCCGCGTGCCGGTGTTTGTGAAGATTGCGCCCGATCTGGATGAAGCTCAGGTGTCCGTCATCGCCGCCACCTTGCAACGGCACGGCATGGACGGCGTGATTGCCACCAACACCACCATCAGCCGCGCCGCAGTCCAGGGCATGCGCCATGCGGAAGAAACCGGGGGCCTCAGCGGAGCCCCCGTGCTGGAGGCCAGCAACCAGGTCATACGGCAACTGCGCGCTGCACTGGGGAGCCGTTTTCCCATCATTGGCGTGGGTGGCATCATGAGCGCGGACGACGCTGTGAGCAAAATCCGCGCGGGCGCAGATGTGGTGCAGATCTACACGGGTCTCATTTATGAGGGCCCGGCGCTGGTGGCCAAGGCTGCCAAGGGCATCAAAGCCTTGGCTTGATCTTTAGCCAAGTGCCGAACCCATGAAAAAATGGAGCCACTTTCAGCAGTGGCTCCATTTTTGTAACCGGCCAAGAGGCCTTGTCGCTGACGCCGCTTCAAGCTCTGGGCGGACTTAAGCTAAAGCTCAGCGGCGAAGTCGCATCAACATGGGCAGCAGCACACCTGTCCATCGCACAAGTCTGCGCGGCCCGGCCAGCAGTGCAACACCAGCCATGGCCGCCACTGCGACCGGATGCTGGCGTGCAAAACCCGCCGCACGAAGCATGAACGACTCATCAACGGCTGCGAGTCCGGGATTGCGCTCAGCCAGTGCCAACGACTGGGCACGTGCTGCGCGACGCGCACGCAAGCGTTCCCTTTGCACCGCAATTCGCTCTACGATTCGTTGTTGTTCGGGCGTCGCGTGTGCTGCAGAAATCTCTTTTGCAGAAGAACCCGAAGAATTTGCCGCTTGTTCACTCACAGCCGCTCCTTGATATCACGCCAGTCCTGGGCCAGCTCTTGGCGGGTGAGCGTAAAACCATTGCCTGCACGCTGCGCGATGGCAATCAACGCCATAAGAGTGCCACCCCATCCCAGCGTCCACAAGCCCGCCACAAGCCATGCCACGAGTGTCCGCTCGGGGGTATCCCAAAAGTGCACCAGTACAGCGAGGGACAGCATGATCAAGGCCACCACGGTAAGGCCACCCAACAAAATCGTGAGGACCAGCAATTGCTGAAGTCGCTGCTTCTGGTCTTGCCATTCCAGCCGGGCCAGGCTCATGCGATCTTCGGCCGCGATAGCGCCTTCAATCACATTGGCCCGCCAACGTGCGACGAGAGAATCCAGTCCCAACAGCGAGAGCCAGTTCATACGAGGCCTCCTTGTCGCGCCTTCACGCTACCCGTGCGAGCGTGATCAACGGCGTGCAAGCAGAAACCCCACCAGTGCCCCCACAGCCAGCGCAGCACCTGCGACGCGCCAGGGTTCGTCATGTGCGTAGCGGTCAGCAGCGATGGCAGCGTCTTTGGCCTGGCGAGCAGCGTCTTGTGCGGCACGTACAGCGGATTCGCGGACGTTGTGCATGCCGTCGTCCAGCTTCTGGCGCAAGAGCTTGATCTCAGGGACTGCGTCCAGATCCTTGTTGGCCAGCAGGCCACGCAAGTCAGAAACCAGCTTTTCCAGTTCGCCCTGGGTGGTGGTGGTGTCAGAAGCAGTCATACAAGCCTTTCTTCAATGGTCAAAAGAGTGGTGGGTCCCGCGAAGCGAGGACTGAGCTCTATCTTAGTCATGAGGGTAAAAACCCTCCGTAGGACGAGGACCCAAGTGGTTACGGATTGCAAGAAGCTTGGTCCAGATCAAGCCATTGCCGCTACATGTTCAGCAATGGCCAGGGCACTTGTCAAGCCAGGGGATACATGCCAGAGAGGTTGATCACAAAATCAGTCACAGGCATCAAGACACAGCTGCCTGCTCGAACCCATCGAGCACGTTCACAGCATTGGTACCCAGTTCAGCCGCGGCGTAACCGCCTTCCAGCACAAACACGGTGGGCAGCCCGAGCGCAGCCAAACGCTCGCCCAGGCGTATGAAATCAGACGTTTTGAGGGCAAAGCGCGATATTGGGTCGTCCTCAAAGGCATCCAGGCCAAGTGATACCACCAGTGTATCGGCTTGGTACTGCGCGATGCGCACGCAGGCCCGTTCCAGTGCTGCAAACCATTGCTCGGCGGTGGTGCCTGCGGGCAGTGGCAGATTGAGATTGAAGCCTGCGCCTTCGCCTTCGCCGGTCTCGTCGGCATGGCCCAGGTAGAAGGGGTATTCCGTGCGTGGATCGCCATGCAGGCTGATGAACAGCACGTCGGCCCGGCCGTAGAAGATGCTCTGCGTGCCATTGCCGTGGTGGTAGTCCACATCCAGCAGGGCCACGCGCTCAGACCCGTGGTTGCGCAGCCACTGTGCCGCCACGGCCGCATTGTTGATGAAGCAGTAGCCGCCCATAAAGTCGGGGCCGGCATGGTGGCCCGGTGGGCGGGTACAGCAAAACGCAGCGCTCGCACCCTGGGCCACACGGGCTGCGGCGCTGGCTGCCGCGTCGGCACCAACCTTGACTGCCTGCCAGGTGCCTTCGGCCATGGGCGTGCCGTTGTCCATCGAGTACAGACCGAGCTTGGCGACGAAGTTATCGGGCTCCACATCGCTGCGCAGGCTGCGCACAGGCCACACTGACGGGAAAGGCTGCACCGCGGCGTTTGCGGAATCCAACGCCAGCCACTGCTGCCATGCGCCTTGCAGAAAGGTGAGGTATCGCGATGCATGAACCTGGGACAACACGGGCGTGCTGTCCACATCGGGAACCAAAAGGCCGTGACCACGCTCGCGCAAGGCCCCCTCTACGTACTGGGCGCGAACCGGTGTCTCAAAGCACGGCACACGTTCGCCCCGATAGAACTCATGGACCGGAGCGTGCAGGTGGTGCAGCGGGTTGTAAAAAGAAATCATGCGGGCTCGGGTGAGAAGAATCAGGAATTTCTCGGCGCGCCCAACGCTTTGGGTGCTGGTTGCAATTGCAACACGCGGGCAGGCGTAGCTCACCACTTTAGCGTTTCTGGCCACGCCACCGACGTGACCAGAAACGGAAAAACCCTTGCAGACCAGAGCCTGCAAGGGTTTTGAATTGGTGGGTGATACATGGATCGAACATGTGACCCCTGCCGTGTGAAGGCAGTGCTCTACCGCTGAGCTAATCACCCGTGTCGCTGTGACAGCCTTCGATTATGGCACAGCTTTTTAACCGGCTTGCTGAACCACTCGCCAAATTGTTTTGCCGCCGCTGGCCTTGTCAATCTGCGCAAGCACCTCGGCGTGTGCGGTCTGCTCCTGTTCGCTCGCAAGCAACACGGGCAGGGTCAATTTGCGCAGATCAATCGCCGCTACCTTGATGCCGCTTGCACTGTCCTGACCATCGTCAGAAATCAGCAACGGGTCTTGGCCCCGCGTAAGGTTGATGTACACATCCGCCAGAAGCTCTGCATCGAGCAAAGCGCCGTGAAGAGTGCGGCCCGAGTTGTCCACACCCAGGCGGTCGCACAACGCATCCAAAGAGTTGCGCTTGCCCGGGTACATCTCCTTGGCCATGGCCAAGGTGTCGGTCACGCTCTCCACGAAGGTGCGGAACGCAGAGCGCCCCACCAGCTCCAGCTCTTTGTTCAAAAAGCCCACGTCAAACGCGGCGTTGTGGATGATGACCTCTGCACCCTGCAGGTACTGCAGGATGTCGTCCACCACATCGGCGAACTTGGGTTTGTCTTTCAGAAACTCATTGCTGATACCGTGCACCTTTAGCGCGTCTTCATGGCTGTCGCGGCCCGGGTTGAAGTACAGGTGCAGGTTGTTGCCGGTGAGCTTGCGGTTGAGCAGCTCGACACAGCCCAGCTCAATGATGCGGTCGCCGCCTTCGGCGGACAGGCCCGTGGTTTCCGTGTCGAGAACGATCTGGCGGGTCATACGCGCCCCCACGCTCGGCACGTCGTGTCCTCGCTGCACCCCGAGGAGGCGCGAGCTTGTTTGGGGCGGCCCGGCGCTGCGCTCATCTAGTGGTTCTCCTTGGCGTGGTTGATCGTGTACTTGGGAATTTCCACGGTCACATCAGTTTGCGCCAGGATGGCCTGGCACGACAGGCGCGACTGTGGCTCCAGGCCCCAGGCACGGTCCAGCAGGTCTTCTTCCTCTTCCTCGGCCTCGTTGAGTGAGCTCAGCCCCTGGCGCACGATGACGTGGCAGGTGGTGCAGGCGCAGCTCATGTCGCAGGCGTGCTCGATATTGATCTTGTTTTCCAGCAACGCCTCACAGATCGAGGTACCTGCGGGCGCGGTGATTTCGGCGCCGGCGGGGCAGTATTCGGCGTGGGGAAGGATCTTGATGACGGGCATGGGTTGGTCTTTTTTATGGTTCGAATGAGTGCGTATGGCGTCGGGTCAGAGGTTCTGCACGTTCTTGCCAGCCAAGGCCTGCTGAATGCCACGGTTCATACGCATCGCGGCGAATGCTTCGGTACCCTTGGCCAGGGCATCGGTTGCAGCTTCGATGACGGCTGCGTCATCGGCATCACGCTGGTGGCGCAATGCAACCATCAATTCGTCGATGGCCGCGCGCTCATGCGGGCTCAACACATCACCGTCCGCGTCCAGCGCGCTCTGCGTGGCGATCAGCATGCGGTCGGCATCTACGCGGGCCTCTACCACCGCACGGGCTTTCATGTCCTGGGCTGCGGTGGCAAAGCCTTCTTGCAGCATGCGTGCGATCTGGTCGTCCGACAGGCCATACGACGGCTTCACATCAATGCGTGCCTCCACACCGCTGCCCTGCTCCTTTGCACTCACACTCAAAAGACCATCGGCGTCGACGGTAAAGGTTACACGGATGCGCGCGGCCCCTGCGGCCATGGGAGGGATGCCGCGCAGTTCAAAACGCGCGAGGCTGCGACAATCTTGCACCAGGTCACGTTCGCCCTGCACCACATGAATCGCCAAGGCGGTCTGACCATCCTTGTATGTGGTGAAGTCCTGCGCCTTGGCGGTGGGAATGGTCTCGTTGCGCGCCACGATGCGCTCCACCAGCCCGCCCATGGTTTCAATGCCCAGCGACAACGGGATCACATCGAGCAGCAATAGATCAGCGGACGTGTTGTTGCCCGCCAGCTGGTTGGCCTGGATGGCTGCGCCCAAGGCCACGACTTCGTCAGGATTGAGGTTGGTCAGCGGCGGCTTGCCGAAAAACTCCTCTACGGCGCGTTGTACCTGTGGCATGCGGGTGGAGCCGCCCACCATCACCACGCCTTGAATCTCATCGCGTGACAGATGTGCGTCGCGCAGTGCCCGGCGCACCGCGGCCATGGAGCGCGCGGTCAAGTCCGCCGTGATCGACTCAAAATCCGAGCGTTTGACATCAAATCGGGCCTCAGCGCTCGATAGTAAAGCGCTGAAAGCTACCAAATCAGTAGCAGTCAAAGCTTCCTTGCAGGCGCGCGCGGCCATGCGCACAGCCGATTTATCAGCAGGCGTGGCGGCCTCCAACCCCAACTGCGCCAGCACCCAGTCCGCCAGCGCGGCATCGTAGTCGTCGCCACCCAGGGCCGAGTCGCCCCCCGTGGAAATGACTTCAAACACGCCTTGCGTCAAACGCAGGATGGAAATGTCAAAGGTGCCACCGCCCAGGTCATATACGGCATAGACCCCTTCGCTGGCGTTGTCGAGGCCATAGGCAATCGCTGCTGCGGTGGGCTCGTTGATCAGGCGCAGCAGGTTGATGCCCGCAAGCTTGGCGGCATCCTTGGTGGCTTGGCGCTGGGCGTCGTCAAAGTACGCGGGCACGGTGATGACCGCGCCGTAGAGATCGTCGTTGAAGGTGTCTTCGGCGCGGTAGCGCAGCGTGGCCAGAATCTCGGCGCTGACCTCAACGGGCGACTTGTTGCCGTCCACCGTTGCGAGGCTGACCATGCCCTCTGCGCCCGAGCCGTCGGCAGGAACAAATTCGTAGGGCAGCTTGCCAGCCTCTGCCACATCTTTCAGCCCCCGCCCCATGAAGCGCTTGGCCGAGGCGATGGTGTTGCGCGCATCCTGCGCCTGCGCCGCCACGGCGTCGTAACCAATCTGGCGACCGCCATTTTCGAGGTACCGCACCACGGAGGGCAGCAGCACCCTGCCCTGCGCATCGGGCAGACACTCTGCCACGCCATTGCGCACTGCGGCGACCAACGAATGAGTGGTACCGAGGTCGATGCCTACGGCAATGCGCCGCTGGTGCGGGTCAGGGGATTGGCCGGGTTCGGAAATCTGCAGAAGCGCCATGAAATTTCGGGTCTCAACGTGGTGGGGCCCGCGATCACAACGACTGGGCCCACTAGGGAAAGCAAAACCGCTCTATTGTCCCAGTTGCTCTCGGCGACGTTCAATGTCGTCGGCAAATCGCGCAATGAACATGAGGGCTCTGACCTGTCGGGCCGCGCCCGCGTAGTCCTGCTGCTGGTCGATGAGCCGCTCGCACTGCGCCAGCGCGGCGCGGCGGGCATGCGCAACCTCATCATCCAGCGCATCCAGCTCGCTCTCGGCGCTTGCGTCCTCGAGCGCTTCGCGCCATTCCATCTGCTGCATGAGGAAAACAGCGGGCATGGCCGTGTTGTCCTCGGCATTGATGGGCGCCCCGTGCAGTTCGCACAGGTAGGCGGCGCGGCGCATCGGGTCCTTCAGCCGTTGGTAGGCCTCGTTGATGCGCACCGACCACTGCATGGCCACGCGCTGCGCGGCTGCGCCTTGGGCAGCAAACTTGTCCGGGTGGGCTTCGCGCTGCAGTTCTTTCCAACGCGTGTCGATGGCGCTGCGCTCCTGCACAAAACGGCGCTCTAGGCCAAACAGTTCAAAGTCGTCAGATTGCAGATTCATGCGCGGCGAAAACGGAGGCGAAACATCCAAGAAAAAACCGCCAGCACGCAACGCGATGGCGGTTTGACGGTAGAAAGGCGGCGGGCGCTCAAACGCGGAAGCTCTCTCCACAACCACAACGATCGCGCTCGTTGGGGTTGTTGAACTTGAAGCCTTCGTTGAGGCCTTCGCGCACAAAGTCGAGCTCGGTACCGTCGATGTAGGCCAGGCTCTTGGGGTCAATCAGCACCTTGACCCCGTGGTTTTCAAACACGATGTCTTCAGGCTCGCTGTCGTCCACATATTCGAGCTTGTAAGCAAGCCCAGAGCAGCCGGTGGTCTTGACCCCCAGGCGCACGCCCAGGCCCTTGCCTCTGCGGGACAAGTAGCGGTTGACGTGCCGGGCAGCGGCTTCTGTCAGCGTAATGGCCATGTCTCTCGATCTATTTATCTGTCTAATCAGGCAGCGGCAGTTGCCGTGGCTGCATGCTTGGTCTTGTAGTCGAGCACGGCAGCCTTGATGGCATCTTCGGCCAGGATGGAGCAGTGAATCTTGACGGGCGGCAGCGCCAGCTCTTCGGCGATCTCGCTGTTCTTGAGGGCCGCTGCTTCGTCCAGGGTCTTGCCCTTGACCCACTCGGTCACCAGCGACGACGAGGCAATGGCAGAGCCACAGCCGTAGGTCTTGAAACGCGCGTCTTCGATCACGCCGGTTTCTGGGTTCACTTTGATCTGCAGCTTCATCACGTCGCCGCAGGCGGGCGCGCCCACCATGCCGGTGCCCACCGAATCGTCACCCTTGTCGAACGAACCCACGTTGCGGGGGTTTTCGTAATGGTCAACCACTTTGTCTGAGTAAGCCATGATGTGTACCTCTTCAATTCTTCAAAATCTTCAGGGAATCAGTGCGCAGCCCACTGGATGGTGCTGATGTCGATGCCGTCTTTGTACATCTCCCACAGCGGGCTTAGCTCGCGCAGGCGGGCCACATTCTCGCGGATGGTGGAGATGGCGTAGTCGATCTCTTCTTCGGTCGTGAAACGGCCGATGGTCATGCGCAAGCTGCTGTGCGCCAGCTCGTCGCTGCGGCCCAGGGCGCGCAGCACATAGCTGGGCTCCAGGCTGGCAGACGTACAGGCCGAGCCCGACGACACCGCCAAGCCCTTGATGCCCATGATGAGCGATTCGCCTTCGACGAAGTTGAAGCTCATGTTCAGATTCTGCGGCACGCGGCGCTCCATGCTGCCGTTGATGAAGACCTGCTCAATGTCCTTGAGACCGTCCAGCAGCCGCTGTTGCAGCGCATGGGCCTTGGCATTGCTCTCGGCCATTTCTTCCTTGGCAATGCGGAAGGCCTCGCCCATGCCCACGATCTGGTGTGTGGGCAAGGTGCCCGAACGCATGCCACGCTCGTGGCCGCCGCCGTGCATCTGCGCTTCCAACCGCACGCGCGGCTTGCGGCGCACATACAGGGCGCCAACACCCTTGGGGCCGTAGGTCTTGTGTGCCGTCATGCTCATCAAGTCGATGGGCAATACATTCATATCAATGTCAACACGGCCGGTGGCCTGTGCGGCATCCACGTGCAACAGGATGCCCCTCTCACGACACAGCGCGCCGATGGCGGGGATGTCCTGGATCACGCCGATTTCGTTGTTCACGAACAGGATGCTGATGAGTACGGTGTCCGGGCGGATGGCTGCCTTGAGCGCGTCCATGTTGACCAGGCCGTCTTCCTGCACATCCAGATAAGTGGCATCAAAGCCCTGTCGCTCCAGCTCGCGCACGGTGTCCAGCACGGCCTTGTGCTCGGTCTTGAGCGTGATGAGGTGCTTACCCTTGCCCTTGTAGAAGTGCGCTGCACCCTTCAGAGCCAGATTGATGGACTCGGTGGCGCCACTGGTCCACACGATTTCGCGGGGGTCGGCACCAATCAGGTCCGCCACCTGCACGCGCGCTTTCTCGACCGCCTCTTCAGCCTCCCAGCCCCAAGCATGACTGCGCGATGCCGGGTTGCCGAAGTGCTCGCGCAGCCAGGGAATCATGGCATCGACCACACGGGGGTCCACAGGAGTAGTGGCGCCGTAATCGAGATAGATGGGGAAATGCGGGGTCATGTCCATGGCTGGCTCAGTAAAGGTTGCTGGCTCGCAAACTCAAAAAGAAACAAAAACAGGGCTAGAAAAGGGTCAAGGCGGTGCAGACCCCAAGGTCGACACAAACCCTTGGGCCATCAGGATTTGGCGAAAACGTTGCCCAGAGCGAACACGGAGTTCGGGGCGTTCACGCGGATCGGCTTGACCACCGGGGTCGTCGAAATGGCACGGCGCACCATAGGCTTATCTTCGATCTGCACACCTTTGGCAATCTGTTCGTCCACCAGCTTTTGCAGTGTGACGGAATCGAGAAATTCGACCATGCGCTGGTTGAGCGATGCCCAAAGCTCATGCGTCATGCAGCGCCCAGCTTCGCCCAGGCAGTTTTCCTTGCCGCCGCACTGGGTAGCGTCAATGGGTTCGTCCACCGAAACAATGATGTCTGCGACAGTGATGTCGCCCGCCTTGCGGGCCAGGGTGTAGCCGCCGCCGGGGCCACGGGTGGACTCCACCAGTTCGTGACGGCGCAGCTTGCCAAACAGCTGCTCGAGATAAGACAGCGAAATCTGCTGGCGCTGGCTGATGGCGGCGAGAGTGACTGGTCCATTGTTTTGGCGCAGGGCCAAATCAATCATGGCGGTGACCGCAAAACGGCCTTTGGTTGTGAGACGCATCGCAAACTCCTTGTGCTAAGGCTTGTTCGTTGTAGAAACCGCCTGCACTGACTGTTGGTCAGCAAGGCACCGTCTCCGCCCCTTACTCCGCACAGTCGCCTGAGGCGGAGCCCTTCATCGCTGGGCTGTTTTCTTGAGTAATTTGAGCAAGTATAGCACAAATCCCTATCGAATCTGTCGGGTTAAAAAACCAACTAGTTTTAAACAGACTAAGTAGTTATTTCCAATTGTTCGCTCGCCCGCTACAAGGCCACCGAATCATTGCCGTGCGCCCCGAATGCCTGGTCTTTGAGCCGCGTGAGCTGGTCCCGCACCCGGGCGGCCTGCTCAAACTCCAGATTGCGGGCGTGTTCCAGCATGAGTTTTTCCAGCCGTTTGATCTCGCGCGCCACGTCTTTTTCTGACATGTCCTCCACCTTGGCGCGCTGCAAAGCTTCCTGTTCAAGCTTTTGCGCATCCTTTCCGGCCTTCTCGCTGTAGACGCCGTCAATCAGGTCTCGTACCCGCTTGACAATGCTGCGCGGCGTGATTCCGTGGGCCTCGTTGTGCGCGATCTGCTTGATGCGACGGCGTTCCGTTTCTCCCATGGCTTTTTTCATGGAGTCGGTGATGCGGTCGGCGTACAGGATGGCCCGGCCATTGAGATTGCGCGCCGCGCGACCAATGGTCTGGATCAGGCTGCGTTCGGCCCGCAGAAAACCCTCCTTGTCGGCATCCAGGATGGCCACCAACGAAACCTCCGGGATGTCCAGCCCTTCCCTCAGCAGGTTGATGCCCACGAGCACATCAAAAGCACCCAGACGCAGGTCGCGAATGATCTCCACCCGCTCCACCGTGTCCACGTCGCTGTGCAGATACCGCACCTTCACGCCGTTGTCCGTGAGGTAGTCGGTCAACTGCTCGGCCATGCGCTTGGTTAGGGTGGTAATGAGTACGCGTTCATGCTTTTCAGCTCGAATGCGTATTTCTTGCAGCACATCATCGACCTGATGGGTGGCCGGACGCACCTCCACCTCGGGGTCCACCAATCCAGTGGGGCGCACCACCTGGTCTACCACCTGGCCAGAATGGGTCTTTTCATAGTCGGCCGGTGTGGCAGACACAAAAATCACCTGCCGCATGCGCTGCTCGAACTCCTCAAACTTGAGTGGCCGGTTGTCCAGCGCCGACGGCAACCGAAAACCATATTCGACCAGCGTGGTCTTGCGCGACCTGTCACCGCTGTACATGGCGTTCAGCTGGCCGATCATCTGGTGGCTTTCGTCCAGGAACATCAGCGCGTTCTTGGGCATGTAGTCGGTCAACGTGCTGGGGGGCGCGCCCGGTGGGGCGCCTGAGAGATGGCGTGTGTAGTTCTCGATGCCTTTGCAGTGCCCTACTTCGCTGAGCATTTCCAGGTCAAACCGCGTGCGCTGCTCCAGCCGCTGGGCCTCCACCAGCTTGCCGTCGGCCAGAAGCTGCTTGAGGCGGTCGGCCAGTTCGATCTTGATCGTCTCCACAGCAGTCAACACCTTGTCGCGCGGGGTGACGTAGTGGCTGCTGGGGTACACGGTAAAACGCGGGATCTTCTGCTTGACGCGGCCGGTGAGCGGGTCGAACAGCTGCAGGCTCTCGATTTCGTCGTCAAACAGCTCGATGCGGATGGCCAGCTCCGAATGTTCGGCTGGGAACACGTCAATGGTGTCGCCCCGCACGCGGAACTTGCCGCGCGAAAAATCCGCCTCGTTGCGCTGGTACTGCATGCGGATCAGTTGGGCGATCACGTCGCGCTGGCCCAGCTTGTCGCCGACCCGCAGCGTCATCACCATGCGGTGGTAGCTCTCGGGCTCGCCAATGCCGTAGATGGCTGAGACGGTGGCCACGATGACCACGTCCTTGCGTTCCATCAGGCTCTTGGTGCACGACAGCCGCATCTGCTCGATGTGCTCGTTGATGGCGCTGTCCTTCTCGATGAACAGGTCGCGCTGGGGCACGTAAGCCTCGGGCTGGTAATAGTCGTAGTAGCTCACAAAGTACTCGACGGCGTTCTTCGGGAAGAACTCGCGGAACTCGCTGTACAACTGCGCGGCCAGTGTTTTGTTAGGCGCAAAGATGATCGCCGGGCGCCCCATGCGGGCGATCACGTTGGCCATGGTGAAGGTCTTGCCCGAGCCCGTCACGCCCAGCAGGGTCTGAAAGGTTTCCCCGTCGTTCAGCCCCTCCACCAGCTTGTTGATGGCCTCCGGTTGGTCGCCTGCCGGCGGGTACGACTGGAACAGTTCAAAGGGGGAGTTGGGGAAATGGACGAACTCGCCGTCTTGCGTTTCCGTTATGACTTCTGTGAGTTCCGGCATAGGTGCAGTCAACGAGTAATAGATAGCGGCCGTTAAAATCGGCTGAACCCGGCACAGTACACCACGCCCGGAATCTTCGCTACTGACAACCTTTCAAGGATTTTCATGTCTCTGTTTACCGCCGTCGAAATGGCCCCCCGCGACCCCATCCTGGGCCTCAACGAGCAATTCAACGCTGACACCAACCCCAACAAGGTCAACCTGGGCGTCGGCGTTTATTTCGACGACAACGGCAAGCTGCCCCTGCTGCAATGTGTGCAGGCTGCAGAAAAGACCATGATGTCTACCCCCACGGCGCGTGGCTATCTGCCCATCGACGGCATCGTGGCGTACGACAACGCCGTGAAGGCTTTGGTGTTCGGCGCAGACAGCGAACCCGTCACCTCCGGCCGCGTGGCCACTGTGCAAGCCATTGGCGGCACCGGCGGTCTGAAGATCGGTGCTGACTTTCTGAAGAAGGTCAGCCCCAACGCCAAGGTCCTGATCTCGGACCCCAGCTGGGAAAACCACCGCGCCCTGTTCCACAACGCCGGCTTTGAAGTCGATACCTACGCCTACTACGACGCAGCCAAGCGTGGCGTGAACTTCGAAGGCATGCTCGCCAGCCTGAACGCTGCCACCGCCGGCACCATCGTGGTGCTGCACGCCTGCTGCCACAACCCCACCGGTTATGACATCACGGCAGCCCAGTGGGATGAAGTGATCGCCGCCGTCAAGGCCAAGAACCTGACCCCCTTCCTAGACATGGCCTACCAGGGCTTTGGCCACGGCATCGCCGAAGACGGCGCCGTGATCGCCAAGTTTGTGGCCGCTGGCCTGAACTTCTTTGTGTCCACGTCTTTCAGCAAGAGCTTCAGCCTGTACGGCGAACGCGTGGGCGGCCTGTCGGTGCTGTGCGCCGACAAGGAAGAAGCTTCGCGCGTGCTGAGCCAGCTCAAGATCGTCATCCGCACCAACTACTCCAACCCGCCCATCCACGGTGGCGCGGTGGTGGCTGCGGTGCTGAACAACCCCGAGTTGCGCGCACTGTGGGAAAAGGAACTTGGCGAAATGCGCGTGCGCATCAAGGCCATGCGCCAGAAGCTGGTGGACGGCCTGAAGGCTGCGGGGGTGAAGCAGGACATGAGCTTCATCACCACGCAGATCGGCATGTTTAGCTACTCGGGCCTGACCAAGGACCAGATGGTACGCCTGCGCAGCGAGTTCGGCGTGTATGGAACCGATACGGGTCGCATGTGCGTGGCCGCGCTCAACAGCAAGAACATCGAGTACGTCTGCCAATCCATCGCCAAAGTGATGTAACCCCCTGAGGCGCTGACGCGCCTTCCCCCTTTCTCGCGAATTGCTGCGCCATTCGCGAGAAAGGGGGACGCAGCCAGCGCGGCGGGGCGGCCCTTGCGCGGCTACCTCGGATTGGCTGCGCTTGTTCGGACGGCAGTGGCGATACGCAATTCGGTGAATACGCCCTTGAACCCTGGCTCTGATCTTCAGCTCCGCTTTGTGAGCGAAGCGCTCCAGAACCCGCACAACGCGGCCCTTCTGGGGCGTTTGCAATTTCTGGACCTGCCCGACGCCTGGCTGGTGGCGGGTTGCCTGTTCCAGACAGTGTGGAATCTGCACTCCGGCTTGGCGCCCACTGCGAACATAAAGGACTACGACGTCTTCTATTTCGATGCGTCGGACCTGTCCGAAGCCGCCGAGCAGGCGGTGCAAGCCCGCATCTCCGCCCTCTTCGCCGACCTGCCCATCACCGTGGAAGCCAAGAACCAGGCCCGTGTACACCTTTGGTACGAGCGCTGGTTTGGCTACCCGTATACGCCGCTGCAATCGGCCCGCAACGGGATTGAGCGATTTTTGGTGCCCTGCACCTGCGTGGGTCTGCAGCCTTCTGCCCACCCCGGCGTTGAGGACCCCACGCTGTACGCGCCCTATGGGCTTGAAGATCTGTATGCCGGGCTGCTGCGACCCAACCCGGCGTGTCCGCATCTGCCGCTGTTTCAGGACAAGGCGGAAAGCTACCGGAAGCGCTGGCCGTGGCTGACGATACGGGCGGATGACATGGCTCGCTGATCGGCGCTGCAGTTGATTTTTATGCTTTTTTAACCTCTATCGCTTGCTGCATGAGCGCAACAAGCTATCAATAGTGTAGCAAAGCATACACAGCCAAAATGATGTCGGCGCGTTGATCGAACGCCAGCACACCAACTCACCCACCCTCGCCATGACCACCACCCAGCCCCATCTGCCCCAACCGTTGCGCAACACCCGCGTGCTGAGCCTCGCCCTCAACCTGCCCGGCCCCGCGGCCCTGATGCGTTGTGTGCGCATGGGCGCCGAATGCACCAAGCTCGAACCGCCGCCACCGGCCGGGTACCCCAGCGCAGACCCCATGGGCATCTACAGCCCGGCCGCCTATGCCACGCTGCACCACGGCGTGCGCGTGCTGCACGCCCACCTCAAAACCGCTGAAGGCCAGGCCAGGCTGCACGAGGAACTGGCCCGCACTGATGTGCTGATCACGTCGTTCCGCCCCTCGGCGCTCACCAAGCTGGGCCTGGGCTGGGAGGCGCTGCAATCGAAGTACCCGCGCCTTTCGCTGGTGCGCATCGTGGGCGCTGCGGCCGAGCGTGCCGAAGAGCCCGGCCACGACCTCACCTACCTGGCCGACGCCGGGCTAGTGACCGGCACCGAAATGCCGCCTACGCTATACGCCGACATGGGCGGCGCCCTGATGGCCAGCGAGGCCGTGCTGCAAGCCCTGCTGGAGCGGGCCCACACCGACAGAGGCGTATGCATTGAAGTGGCACTGGCCGACGCCGCCGCCTGGCTGGCCCAGCCGCGCGACTGGGGCCTGACCACGCCCGATGGCGACGTGGGCGGCAACCATGCGGGCTACCGCATCTACCCCTGCGCCGATGGCCGCGTGGCCGTGGCCGCGCTGGAACCGCACTTTGCCGCCAGCCTGTGTGCCGCCGCAGGCCTGCCCCCCACGGGCGACCCGCAGGTGCTGCGTGCCCCGGCCACCCACGCAGCCGTAGCGGCGTTCCTGCGTACGCAAACCCGGGCTCAACTCGATGCGCTGGCCGTGGCGCAAGACATTCCCCTGCACACCCTCGCCTGAGTCTTCTTCAGAGATGCAGAAACAAGGCACCGTCATCCGCTGGGACGCCACCCGCGCCTTCGGCTTCATCCGCAGCCCGGACACGTCCGCCGATGTGTTCTTTCATGTGCGGGACTACCAAGGCTCTGCTGCACCCCGCGAAGGGCTGGCCGTGGTGTACGAAGAAATCCATGTCGGCGGCAAAGGCCCGCGGGCCATGGCGGTGTTGCCTGCGGCCCAGCACGGGGCGACATCCCAATACCGCCCTTCGGCCAGATCAACCCCTCAGCGGGCACGACACGAACCGTCGCAACGGGCCACCAAGCCACAAACGCCACGCCATCGGCGCCCCGCAGAGTACAGCGGCCCACCCACACCCGCTGGCCCGGCGCTGGTGCTGATGCTGGGCTGGGTGGCGATGCTGGCCTGGGGCTTGTGGGCAGGACGACTGCCGTGGTGGGTGCTGGGGGCCGCTGTGGCCATCAACCTGGTCACCTTTCTGGTCTACGCCATTGACAAAAGCGCCGCGCAAAGCGGCCAGTGGCGCACCAAGGAAAGCCACCTGCACCTGCTGAGCCTGGCAGGCGGCTGGCCGGGCGCATGGTTTGCCCAGCAATGGCTGCGGCACAAGTCGCGCAAGGTGGAGTTTCGTGCGGTGTACTGGGCAACCGTGGTGCTGCACTGCGCAGCGCTGGCGGCGTGGCTAAGTGGATGGCTAGGCAGATGGCTTCGATAACAAGGCCGACATGCGGACATCGATATTGATAGCTGCCAGCGCTTTATGGATAAGCGCTGGCGGCCATTTTGACCATATTTTTTTCCAACGCTACGGGCGCACCAACCGGTGCTGACGTGCAGTGTGCCCGCTGGCCTACACCAGCCGCCACGCCCACGGGTTTCAATCCAAGAGGTCTGTAACACCTCGGGAGAAGTCCATGAAGCCCCTCATCCTTGATTCCACCATGACCAACATGGGCGGCGTTTTCTACCCCACTGGCCATGTGTTCGCGCTGTTCCCCGACGAAGACTGCGTTCGCCAAGCGGCCACCGCGTTGCAAACCGCAGGCCACCAGGGCGACACCGCCTATGCCAGCCCCGACGTGATCATGCAAGAGATCGTGCGCACCTTGGGCACGGCCGATGCGCCTATGCCTTCTGTGGGTGCTGAGGGCGACATGGTGCGCCGCATTGCCGACCTGGCGGGCAAGGGCCACCATGGTTTGCTGATCTCGATGGTCGATAAGGACAACACCGACACCTTGGTGGACGCCATCACCCCACAAGGCGCGGTTACGGCCTTCTACTACCGTACTTTCATTATTGAAGACCTGATCCCCCAGCAGGTGGATGACGGCCCCCAGTCGGTAGTGGTGGGCACCCACGCGGCCGAAGGTGACGACCACCCCTCAATGAGCACACCCAACGACCGGTGAAGCCCCCTGGGCCGCCCGGTCCAGCAGATCCATCCAGGGCGCAAATGCCCAGTGTTTGCGCCCTGTGAATGCGGCTGCAATACCGTGCCGAGGCATCACCAGCAGGATCTGCCGATTGAACCCGACCGCCATGAACACTCCGCGCTCGGGCATGCTCCACCACTGGTCGGCATAACGCGCAGGCCCCATGCCCATGGACACCTGGGGCGCAAACACCTTGGCCACCCAGTCGCGCGGCACCAGTTGGCGACCATTCCACTCGCCACCGCGCAGGTGCAACAATGCGATACGGGCCATGTCGCGGGTGCGCATTTGCACGCCAAAGCCGCCAGTGTGAATACCCTGGGGGTCGGTGTCCCATGACACGTCCCTCAAACCCAAGGGTCCGAATAACTGCTTTTGCGCGTAGTCGCGCAGCGGCTGCCCGGTCTGCTGCGTGAGGATGGCGGCCAGCAAATGGGAGTTGCCGCTGTTGTAGTTGAACCCCGCGCCGGGCGACTGTGTCATGGGCCGGTCCAACACGAACTGCACCCAGTCGTTGCTACCGCGCAGCTCCAAGAGCGAGGCTACGCGCCCTCCCGTCAAGGGCTCTTGCCACTCCAGGCCCGAGGTCATGTCCAGCAAATGCTGCACCGTGATCGCCTCCTTGCGCGCATCGCTGTGCGCCACCGTTCGGTTCGGGAAGAAACCCAACACCGGCGCAGCCGCGCTCTCGATATGGCCCTGGCTGATGGCGACACCCACCAGCGCCGCCACGATGCCTTTGGTGGCTGAATTCAAGCGGTGCTTTTGGTCGGCCGTGAAGTCGCCGTAGTACGCCTCCCGCACCAACCGCCCATGCCGCGTGATGACCATGCTATCCATGTCATTGGCGGCGCCGAACGCGACCAGGTCGTCGAGCGCTCGGGCGTCCATGCCGGCTTCCTCGGGGGTGGCCGTGGCCCAGTCCTGGCCCGGCCACACCAGGGTGGGTGCACCCGGTGGTGCAGAGGCCACGGCAGCCGGCTGGGCAGACGCGGCCGATGCAACAGCGAGACACAGCGCCAACATGCTTGCCCGTGCGAACCCGAATCGACGGCCCCACAAACCTTGCTGCATAACTGCCCCCTCAAACAAGTTGTTGGCTGTGCATGGTAATGCGGTATCGGGGAAACGGGGCGCGCGGTCTGCGGTCGTATGTCCGGCGCTACGCCGTGTCCCGGCGGGCATCGTTGTCGATCTGGCTCGGCAGCGCAGGTGCGCACTCTGGCGGTTGTCTTGGCCGCCCGCTCCTGTCGAGGGCGCCAGCCGCCACTGCCACGCCGGGCACCACCAGCGCTACCGCCACCAGCACAGCGCCCGACATCGGTTCGTCCAACAGCCATGCGCCGCCGGCGGCCGTGAGCAGCGGAACCAGCGCGGCCGAAAGCGCTGCGCGTGCGGCACCCAGCCGGGCAATGGCAACGCTGTAAACCACCAACCCCAGCAGCCCCGCCACCACGCCCTGCCCCAGCGCCTGCCAGGCCACATCGGCCCAGGGTGCAGACAGCAGGCGCGGGGCGCCCGCCACCAAAAGCAACGGCACGAGCAGCAAGGTAGACCCCAGGTTGACCAGCGCAGCGCCTTGCCACGGGGTGAGGCCACTGCCGCGAAACAACAGCGTATAGGCGGCCCACATTAACGCCGCCAGCAGAAACAGCAGATCGCCGCGCCAGGCACCGTGTGCTGCGCTCCACTCCCCCGCGCTGAAAACGCCCATGCCCGCCGCGATCATCGCCAGCCCCAACAGCCGCGAACGAGCGGGCCGGTCGCCCGACATCAGCCAGCCACCCAGGGCGGGAAAGATGGGCAAACTCCCCGCAACAAACACGCCCATGTGCGCAGCGGGTGCCCATTGCGCACCCGCCAGCACCACCAGACCAAAGGGCAGGCCGCCACACACCGTGAGCAGCGCGCAGCGCCTGCGCGACAGGCCTGCTGGCCACGCCCCTGGCCGCCACCACAGCGGCAGCAGCAACAGCGCCGGTACTGCGTAACGCATCACCGCCAGTTCCATCGGGCCCAACGTGGTCGTGACGCCGTGGCGCGACGCAATCTGCCAGCCGCTACCAATGAGCGCGGCGCACAGCGCGGCCAGCCACCCGATCCAAAGCGGTGGAATGCGGAAACGTACGCGGCGCAGAAAGGGGCTGGATGCAGGCATGGACCGCAGTCTCGGCGCACCGCACGCGTGCGGCTATCAAAATCCTGCGGTGTTGTGCTCACGAACAGACCACAAAACCCGAACGTCTGAAAAGCCCGATGAGCCCGAAAAGTCGGAAGCGTGGACCCTCAGCTTCGCAACGCCAGCCGGGCCTGCGCAGGTGTCACGCCCACGCCGCGGCGGAACATCGAGCCCAGATGGCTCTGGCTGCTGTAGCCCAGGTCGTGTGCCAGGGCGGCCAGGTCGCTCTCTCCTTCGTCCAGTCGCTGCAGCGCTACTGCCAGCCGCAACCGCTCGCGGTAAGTGTGCAAGCACAGACCCGTGTGGGCGCGGAACAACCGCGCGAGGTGAAAGTACGAGCAGCACGACGCGTCGGCCACATCGTGCAAGGACCAGGCTTTGCCATCAGCCGCGGCCGTGCGGGTAGCCATGAAACGCCGTGCACGCGCCACCGCAGGATGGGCCATGCCGCTTGCATGAACCGCCGCGCCATCCAACGCATGCACCGGTTCAGCAAGCACGGGTTCAGGCAAGACGGCGCGCCCCCACCCCTGCGCCAGCGCGCGCCAGTGAAGGCGCAACGCCCACAGCGCACGGGGCACCAACGTCCAACTCCGCGCACCACTTGGAGCGCTGGGCAAGGGACTGTCGGGCTGCATGCTGACCACCATATGGCTGCTCGGTGCGGCATGCCAATCGTGAATCTGGTACGGAAGACCTGCGGGCAGCACCACCACGGTCAGCCCGTCGAGCAAAACCGGATGACCGTGCAGCAGAAACTCGGAAACCCCACTCACCGGAAACACCCAGCGCGGCGTGGCCGCCCGGTAGACGGTGCTGCTGGCATGAACGGGGGCGGCACGCTTGACCACCCGCTCCACCCGCCATGCAGCGGTGTCTACATAGAGGATGCGGTCTTGTGGCATGCGCGAGCCGAACCTTTGGCGCGGTGCCGGAGTGCTAGCGGCCCTTGCGCAGCGAGGGCTTGGGCTTGGCTGCGCCCGTTACCCGGGGCGGCAGTCCCGTGTGCTGGGTCAGCATGCGGCCCTTTTGGGGCTGGCCCGGCTTGACCGCATTGCCCTGCTTGGCTGGCACTGCCGCAGCGGTGGCCTTGACGCCCGTGGGCGTGGAGTTCTTGCGGCGTGCGCTCTGGTAGCCGCCGTCGGTCAGCGGCTGGAAGGTCGGGATCAGGTGGTGTTTGCCGTTGCCGATCAGGTCGGCGCGGCCCATGGCCTTGAGCGCATCGCGCAGCAGCGGCCAGTTGTTGGGGTCGTGGTAGCGCAAAAAGGCCTTGTGCAGCCGGCGGCGCTTGTCGCCGCGCACGATGTCCACCGCCTCGCTGTCGCGCGTGATCTTGCGCAGCGGGTTCTTGTTGCTGTGGTACATGGCCGTGGCCGTGGCCATGGGGCTGGGGTAGAAGGTCTGCACCTGGTCGGCGCGAAAACCGTTCTTCTTGAGCCAGATGGCGAGGTTCATCATGTCCTCGTCGCTGGTGCCCGGATGCGCGGCGATGAAGTACGGGATCAGGAACTGCTTCTTGCCCGCCTCTTCGCTGAACTTCTCGAACATCTGCTTGAACTTGTCATAGCTGCCGATGCCCGGCTTCATCATCTTGGTGAGCGGCCCCTGCTCGGTGTGTTCGGGCGCGATCTTCAGATACCCGCCCACGTGGTGCTGCACCAGCTCCTTCACGTACTCGGGGCTCTTCACAGCCAGGTCGTAGCGCAGGCCCGATCCGATGAGGATCTTCTTGATGCCTTTCAGTGCGCGGCCACGGCGGTAGATCTTGATCAGCGGGTCGTGGTTGGTGCCCAGGTTGGAGCAGATGCCGGGGTACACGCAGCTGGGCTTGCGGCAGGCGGCTTCGATCTCGGGGCTCTTGCAGCCCAGGCGGTACATGTTGGCCGTGGGGCCGCCCAGGTCGCTGATGGTGCCGGTGAAGCCCTTGACCTTGTCGCGGATGTCTTCGATCTCCTGAATGATCGAATCCTCGGACCGGCTCTGGATGATGCGGCCTTCGTGCTCGGTGATGGAGCAGAAGGTGCAGCCGCCAAAGCAGCCGCGCATGATGTTCACGGAAAAGCGGATCATCTCCCACGCGGGGATCTTGGTGCCGTGGTCGTGACTGCCGTTCTCGTCGGCGTAGCTCGGGTGCGGGCCCCGGGCGTAGTGCAGGTCGAACACATAGTCCATCTCGGCCGTGGTCAGCGGGATGGGGGGCGGGTTGATCCACACGTCCCGCGCCGTGACGCCCTCACCGTGGGCTTGCACCAGCGCGCGGGCGTTGCCGGGGTTGGTCTCTAAATGCAGCACGCGGTTGGCGTGGGCATAAAGCACCGGGTCGCTTTTCACCTGCTCGTAGCTGGGCAGGCGGATCACGCTCTTGTCGCGTGGTGGCACCTTGAGCTTGGCCTTGAGCGCCGGGTTGGCCACAAACAGCATGGGCTGGATGGTGGGGTTTGGTTCGGCGGATTTTGGGTCTTTTTGGCCGCTAGCGCTTGTCCCACCTGCGGTACAAGCTACAGAATCAGGAGCATCATTCTTGCTGCATGTAGTGCCTTGGGATGCCGCCTGCTCGCTGGTCGTCATGTAGGGGTTGACGTGCGCCTCTACACGGCCGGGCTCATCCACGCTGGTGGAGTCGATTTCGAACCAGCCCTTGCCGGTTTCATCATCGGGGCGGCGCACAAAGGCCGTGCCGCGCACGTCGGTGATCTGCTCGACCGGCTCGCGCGCGGCGATGCGGTGGGCCACTTCGACCAACGCGCGTTCGGCGTTGCCGTACAGCAGCAGGTCGCACTTGGCGTCCACCACGATGGAGCGGCGCACCTTGTCGCTCCAGTAGTCGTAGTGCGCGATGCGGCGCAGGCTGCCTTCGATGCCGCCCAGGATGATGGGCACGTCCTTATAAGCCTCGCGGCAGCGCTGGCTGTAGACGATGGCAGCGCGGTCGGGGCGCTTGCCACCGATGTCGCCGGGGGTATAGGCGTCGTCGCTGCGGATCTTCCGGTCGGCGGTGTACCGGTTGATCATCGAATCCATGTTGCCCGCTGTCACGCCCCAGAACAGGTTGGGCTTGCCCAGCACCTTGAAGGGCTCGGCACTTTGCCAATCGGGCTGGGCAATGATGCCCACGCGAAAGCCCTGGGCCTCCAGCGTGCGGCCGATCACGGCCATGCCAAAGCTCGGGTGGTCCACATACGCATCGCCCGTGACCAGGATGATGTCGCAGCTGTCCCAGCCCAGTTTTTCCATCTCGGCGCGGCTCATCGGCAAAAACGGGGCCGTGCCAAAGCGCTTGGCCCAGTACGGGCGGTAGCTGGTCAAGGGCTTTGCGGCGCGCGCAAAAAAAGAGACGTCAACGGGGGCGTTCATGCAAAGGAGGGTCGCGGCCGGCCCAGTGCGATGGGGCCTCGTGGGGCGCGGCTGTGGTGGTTAGCCCGCGATTTTACGGCGGCGGGTTGATTTTGTCGCTGCCGGGTGCTTGCCCCTGACTTTGCCAGGGCATGACCCGGACCCGGCATACACTTGCTTTTGTCAATTAATTGAATGCCAAAGGCAACCATGAGCACTCTTCCATCCCCCACAACCGTGCCCTCCAGCGCCGTGAAGGCCGTGCGGCGCTTCAACCGTTTCATGACCCGCAAAGTGGGTGTGCTGGACCCGTACCTGGGCAGCAACCTGTCGCTGACGGATGTGCGGGTGCTCTATGAATTGGCCCACCGAGAAACCCCTGTAGCCAGTGAACTGGCGCGCGACCTGGGCCTGGACGGCGGGTATCTGAGCCGGGTGCTTCGCCGGTTTGAAACCGCAGGCTGGATCGAGCGCCGCGCCAGCCCCCAGGATGCGCGGCAAAACGTGCTGACCTTGACACCTTCCGGACGCGAGGCTTTTGAGCCCTTGCAACAACGCTCACGCGACGAAGCAGCCGCCCTGCTCGCCCCCCTGCCTCCCAGCCGCCAGCAGGAGCTGGTAGCAGCCATGGAACGCATCGAGGCTCTGCTGGAGCCTTCCATCACCGCCTCCACCCTCACCAACACGCGGGTGGCCATCCTGCGCGACCCGGTTCCCGGCGACATCGGCTGGGTGGTGCAGCAGCACGGCGAGATCTACTGGCGCGAGTACGGCTGGGACACCAGCTTTGAAGCCCTGGTGGCCGACATCGCCTCACAGTTTTTGCGCAAGTTCCAGCCCGCCGGGGAACGTTGCTGGGTGGCCGAACTGGATGGGGAGCGCGTGGGCGCCGTGTTCGTGGCGCGCAAATCGGCCACCACGGCCCAGTTGCGCATGTTGATCTTGTCGCCCAAAGCCCGCGGCCTGGGCCTGGGCGCGCGGTTGACGGATGAGTGCATCGCCTTTGCGCGGGCCAAGGGTTACAAGAAGATGGTGCTGTGGACCAACAGCTGCCTGACGGCCGCACGGGGTATCTATGCCAAGCGCGGGTTCAAGCTGGTCAAGTCGGAACCGTACGAAGGTTTTGGCCAGCAGCTGGTGGGTGAGACGTGGGAGCTCAAGCTATAGAAACACCCGATGGACCATGCTGCGTCGTACCCATACCATCCGCAAAAAAAGCAGACCCACGAGTAGCAGCATGACTTTGCCCCCGGCCCCGATCATCCGCCCCGTCAACGGCGACGATGACCTGGAGCGCCTGACCAAACTGATCCATGCAGCGTATGCCCCACATGCGAAGCTCGGCCTGCGCTATTGGGGCACCCACCAGTCAGTAGGAGACACGATCAAGCGCTTTGCGTCTGGCACAGCGGAACGTGTCAATGACTTTGCTGCACCAACTGTCATAAATTTACTGTGCAGGACTGTTTCTTGTTCTGGGCGTTGGTCTCCAATGGTGGTGGGTTGATCCAGGCTGCGCTCGGCAGTGCATAAGGCCGGGGACGGCGGC
>CAMTXG010000025.1:0-20195 GCA_947085645.1 uncultured Gammaproteobacteria bacterium | reverse complement strand
TGGCCAGCACGCCCGCGCTGATCAGATGTGCAACGTCAACTTTCGTCGGCAGCGCCTTGCGTGTTCTGGCCATCGTTCCCGTCCATCCAAGTCTCGATGGAACGGGATTATGACCGTAAAGTCTCTATCTGAACAGTATTGGGGCTAAACCGGAAGTTCTCGTGGATCACGAGAGCCGTGCCAAAGCGCTCCGCGTCATCGGTCATCAATTGGGCCTGCGCCAGATCGACGCCAAAGGGCTTCTGACAGATCGTGAATATGCGACGCGCCAGTGCCATTCGCACCACAGGGGCTTGTTCGGCGGGGGGCAATACCACGTCCAATACCTCGGCGGCCACCTCGCTGATCATCGCGGCGGCATCGCTAAAAGCGTGTTCGATCGAAAAGCGATCGGCCATAGCCCTTGCTTTGGCACTGTCGGTGTCGCAGATCGCCACGACTTTTGCGCCCGCTGCCTGCCAGCCCTGCACATGGAACTGTGCAAAGTAGCCCGCGCCAACCACGGCAATGCGCGTATTCACAGCCGCTCCAGAACCGCACGGGTGATATCAGCGGTTCTACTGGTACCCCCGAACTCGCGCGGACGAACCGCATGAGTGGAAAAGGCAGACTGAACGGCCTGTTCTATGAGCCCGGCTGCAATGGCCAAGGCCGGGTCATCCCGCCGCGTGGCCAACCACTCCAGCATCATGGCCGTCGAAAGAATCATGGCCGTAGGATTCGCGATGCCCTGCCCTGCAATGTCGGGGGCAGTGCCATGCGCGGGCTGGAACAGACCATGGTGGTCACCAATGTCTCCCGAAGGCGCCATCCCCATGCCCCCTACCAGCGATGCGATAAGGTCAGAGAGGATGTCGCCAAACATGTTCTCGGTTACCAGCACGTCGTACTGCCAGGGCTTGAGGACCAGGTTGAGTGCCATGGCGTCAACGTAGGCGTTTTCGGTCTTGACATCGGGAAACTGCCGAGCCCGCTCTTCAAAAATCTGACGCCAGAACGCCATGGAAGCAAACACATTGGCCTTGTCGACGTTAGTTACCTTGCCCGGCTTTCCCTTTTGGGCTCGCTCACGTGCCAGCTTCAAAGCAAAGTCGACGATACGGGTGGTCCCTCCCCGACTGATTTTTTGGGTGTCGTAGACCGCATCTGCCTCCACGACGCCTCGGCCCCTCGCGTAGAAGAGCCCCTCGGTGTTTTCGCGTACCAAGACCAGATCGATATCGGTGGCACGCGAGTCGGACAGCGGCACCGGAAGGCCGGGCCAGGTACGAACTGGTCGTACGCCAGCGTAGAGATCGAGGGCGAATCGAATGTCCAGCTGCGGGATAATTTCGGTCCCGTCCTTGCCACGCACGTGGGGTAACCCCATCGCGCCGAACAGGATGGCATCCGCAGCACGACAAGCCGCAAGTGTGGATTCGGGAAGCGACTCTCCGGTTTCGACGTAGTGTTGCGCGCCAGCGGGATAGATCAACGTCACGAATCGGCGCTGTACGCGCTGACCAACTCGCTCAAGCACCCGTAGCGCACTGTCCATGACTTCGCGGCCGATGCCATCACCGGGGAGCACTGCAATCGAAATGTTGTTCGTGGGCATAGGGTTCACATCTGTGCGAGCTTGAACTGCTCAAAAATATTCAGGAGTTCCCGGCTGGCTCGCTCGCGGTGCTGTCGATTGACGCCAGCCGCGCCGATGGTGTCGCCGGCGCGCAAACGCTCCACCAGAGCCATGTGCTCGCGGGTGGAGTTGACAGGTTTCGGACGCAGTCGCAGGCTGAACATGCGCGCACGGTGTGCACGGTCCCAGTAGTTCCAGACCGTCGCGGCCAGCTGGCGGTTGCCGCTAAGATCAACCAGCGAGGCGTGAAACCGCTCGTCGGCAGCCGCCCATGCATCCAGGTCGTCTTTCGCCAAAGCCCGGTCCATATCCGCGGTTGCCAGGATCAACGGCTCGAGTTCTTTGTCGCTGGGTTTTCTGGCGGCTACGATTTCTGCGGCCATGCATTCAAGCGCTGTCAGGATTTCATAGATCTCGCGCATGTCTGTGGGCGAAACTGCCAATACGCGCATTCCGTGACGCGGCACGACCTCGACCAGTCCATCGTTTTGCAGACGCACCAGTGCTTCGCGCACGGGTGTTCGGCTCATGCCAAGGGCCATGGCTACCTCCTGCTCCAGCGCGCGGTGGCCAGGAGGCCAAGCGTTGTCGAGGATTCGGCGGCGGATCTGCTCATAGGCGATATCCACCAACGAGCTTGAAGGGCTGGCGAGACTCATTAGAAGTTCCAGTGAAAAGGCGCCACGCCCGCAACAGGCATGGACAGGGTTTCGAGACGGTTGCCTAAAAGGCACCCGAGAACAGCAGTGCGGCGATCCGGGCCTGCAAAGGCGATGCTCGATATGTTCCGAAGACGCTGGCTGCGAATTCCGTCCAGATGAGCACGTCCCATGGTGTGGCGTTGGAACGCCTCCTCCACCCAGGTCAGGTGCTCCGGCTCGTTGTCTTCCAGATAAACCTGTTGTCGGCCATCTGGTGCTACGCGAATCAAACGATTACTCACAATGCTGACGATCCAGGCGGAACCCTCTTCGTCGAACGCCAGTCCGTCCGGGAAGGTTCCCTCGCCAAATTCGGTCACGGTCTCACGACTGCCCAGTGTTCCGTCGGCACGCAGTTCAAATCGTGAGAGCCGGCGGCCAAACGTCTCGTTGACGTATAGCCATCCACCGCTGGGGTGAATCGCAACCTCATTGGTGTAGCCCAGTCCATTGGCCACGACGCTTGGGTCGCCATTGGCATTCACGCAGACGATGAAGCCGTCAGACACATCGTCGCGATAGGCGGCCGCGCGCGGGGTGAGCCGCGTGCTCACCGTGATCCATGTGCGGCCCGAAGCGTCTTGCACGACGAAGTTGGTGGGCGGCAAATCGATGCCTTCGGCCTGCCTCAGCCAAGGAGCTATTTGTCCGTCGCGGGTCAAGCGGTAGACGCCGCCGTCGCTTTCGCCCAGTTGTGCAAACAGGAAACTTCCATCGCCCAGCAATGCAATCCCGTTAGGACGAGCAACCAGCCCGTCGGGCATGGTTCCGGTGAAGAGCCTTTGCGTACCGTCCGGCAAGACCTGTGCCACACCACCCCGCCAGTCCGCCGTGTAGATAGCGCCGGCGCTGGTTGCCAGCACGCACTCTGGGCGCACCAGCTGTGAGCCGATGCTGAACAAGTCATGGTCAGCGGCTTTTCGCATGGGGGCATTTAACGAATTCATTAACGCATACGTTATTGGATTCGCAGTTTTGCCTCATCAGGAAATACCCTTGCTCCCTACCCAATCGCGAAGACTGCGGCAGCACACGCTGCAGGCGTTCGGCGTCGCTGTCTAAGCGGGGCGCCCGTCCAGGCCGGCCCCTTCTTCGGGGCGTCTCCACCAAGCCTCAGCCCGCAACCGCCTCTGCCGCTTTCACCAAACCATCAGCCTTGAACATGGCACGGATACCCCGCACCGCCTGCCGAATGCGCGCCTCGTTCTCGATCAGCGCGAACCGCACATATTCATCCCCTTGGTCGCCAAAGCCGATACCCGGCGACACACACACCTTGGCTTTGTCGAGCAGCTGCCGCGCAAACTCCAGCGAGCCCAGCGCGCGGTAGGGCTCGGGGATGCGCGCCCAGATGTACATGCTGGCCCTGGGGCAGTCCACCGCCCAGCCGGATTCGGTGAGGCCCTTGTAGAGCACGTCGCGGCGGCGCTGGTACTGGGCGGCGATGTCTTTCACGCACTGCTGGTCGCCCTCCAGCGCGGCAATCGCCGCCACCTGCAAGGGGGTGAAGGTGCCGTAGTCGTGGTAGCTCTTGATGCGCGCCAGGGCCGCCACCAGGTCGGGGTTGCCCACCATGAAGCCCACGCGCCAGCCGGCCATGTTGTAGCTTTTGCTGAGGGTAAAAAACTCCACGGCCACGTCCTTGGCGCCGGGCACTTCCATGATGCTGGGGGCGCGGTAGCCGTCGTACACGATGTCGGCATACGCCAGGTCGTGCACCACCAGGATGTCGTGCTTCTTGGCCAGGGCAATCACGCGCTCGAAAAAGCTCAGCTCCACACACTGCGCGGTGGGGTTGCTAGGGAATCCAAAGATCATCATCTTGGGCTTGGGGTAGCTGCCGCGAATGGCCTTTTCCAGCTCCGCAAAAAAGTCCACATCGGGTGCCACGGGCACGCTGCGGATGTCGGCCCCGGCAATCACCGCGCCGTAGATGTGGATGGGGTAGCTCGGGTCGGGCACCAGCACGGTGTCGCCCCGGTCCAGCGTGGCCAGCATCAGGTGGGCCAGGCCCTCTTTGGAGCCGATGGTGACGATGGCTTCGGTGTCGGGGTTGATGTCCACCGCGTACCGGTCTTTGTACCAGTGGCTGATGGCGCGGCGCAGGCGGGGTATGCCTTTGCTGGCGCTGTAGCCGTGGGTGTCGGGCCGCTGGGCCACTTCGGTGAGCTTGGCAACGATGTGCGGCGGTGTGGCCCCGTCGGGGTTGCCCATGCTCATGTCGATGATGTCTTCGCCCCGGCGGCGGGCGGCGAGTTTGAGCTCGGCCGTGATGTTGAAGACGTAGGGAGGGAGGCGATCAATGCGCGCAAAGCGGCGCTTGCCTTGAGAAGCAGACATGCTGTGGAGACTTTCACGTAAGCGCCCGGAACCGTCCGAGCGACGTGGCTGGCAGAAAGGCCGGCCCGCAGTCAATGTAGCGCAAGCTGCGGGCACCACTCCAGCCCTTTATGCGCAGTGTGGCGGCAATGCCGCAGACGGGACCGTGGCCCGCCGCCCCCTCTGCGTTGGATGCATGAACGCGAGCGCACCTGCCTCCCCCGCCGCCTTGCCTGCCGACCAACCTTTGCCCAGGTGCTGTTGCTGGCCTTCGACATCTTTGGCACCGTGGTGAACTGGCACGGCAGCATTGCGCGCGAGGTGCGGTCGCTGTACCCCGAGGTGGATGCCGAGGCGTACGGGTGTTTGACCTGCCACCGCAGCCGGTTGCGCTGGTAGCAGCGCAGCACGACGAACTGGCCGCCTGGCAGGGTTGTGGCCTGCGCACGGCGTAGATGAACAGCCTCAAGAGTTTGGTACGGCAAAGCCCAAGAATGTGTCACCGCAGACGGGCACTAACCTGCATGCTACGGACCTGAACGATGACGCCAGCATGCTGGGGTGTTGATCAACCCAAACGCAGCCGCTTCAGTGCGCCACCAGCAGCTGCACAAACATCTGTACCTTGGCGTGGCATTCGGCGCTGATGGAGGTGAACTCCAGCCCAGCCACCCACTCGTCGCCCTCCTGCTTCAGGGTAATGACCCGCGCATACACATCGGCCACGCGGTAGTCCACCAGCGGCAGCTCAAACTCCAGCTTGATCTCGCTGTGCGGCTCCAGGGGCTCGATGAGCTCTACCAGCAGGCCGTGGTAGCCGATGTCCCGGATGGCGCCGTGCACGATGTGGGGCACCACAATCTTGTCCTGCATGCGCTGGCACAGGCAGGGCAGGCGCGCATCCACCCGGTGGCTGCGGCGGAACTCTTGCCGCGGCACCTTGAGCTTTTGCGACGGGATGGCGATCAGCTCGCGCAGGCTGACGGGCTGCGTGCGGCCCTTGACGAAAACCTGCATGGGGGCAGACGCCGACACCAGGCCCCAGCAGCGCTGGTAGGTAGAGTCGCTGATGAGCACCTGGCCGCGCAGGCTCAGCGCCTCAATGCGGGAGGCCAGGTTGACTGCCTCGCCGATCACGGTGTATTCGGAATACACGTCAGAGCCAAAGCGCCCGGCCATCACCGTGCCCGTGTTCACGCCAATGCCCAAAAACACCTCGGGCAGCCGCTCGGTCAGGTGTGCAAGGTTCAGCTCGCGCATGGCGACCTGCATCTCGACCGCGCACATCAGCGCGCGGTCCACATCATCATCGCGGCTGACCGGCGCGCCGAACAACACCATGATCGAGTCGCCCATGAACTTGTCGATGCTGCCCTGATATTTGAAGACCACCTCGGACAGCCGTGACAAGCAGCGGTTAAGCGCCGCAATAACCACCGCCGCTGGCTGCGAACCCGACAGCGCGGTAAACCCGCGCAGGTCGGCCAGCAAAATGGTGACTTCGCGCGGAGCCACCTCCAGCCCTTCCGAGACGCCGCCGTCGAGGCTTTCCATGCCGTGCAGGATGCCCGCCATCTCGGCCTGCGCCGCGTCGGAAAGGGGCGCGCCGGTCTCGCGCTCAATCAGCGCCTGCAGACGGCGCACGGCATCGTGGTGGAATTCTTTGTGCATGGTTGCAAGGGAATGAAGCAGCCGATTGTTTGGTGTAGGGGGCATCGCCTGACCCGCCAGCCAGAATAGGCGCGGCATACCCAGACGGTCAACCAGTGAAAACACTCCGGGCAAAACCGCAACAGCGCGCGCTACCTTGCTGTCGGGCTCGCTGGCGGTCAGGCGCCCTCCCCCTCGCGGGGAGGGCTGGGGAGGGAGGGGGCGCCCCACCCCACGCCTGCAGGGGGCGACGCATCCGCGACGATACGCGCCATGAAAATATTTAGTGTTTTTGGCCGCTAGCGCTTATCCATCAAGCGCTAGCAGCTACAAAAATAGGAGTATCTTGATGTGCGGCACCGATTGCAAGGTTTGCCCCGTTCACACAGCGCGCCACTCACCCTGCCCCCACCGCCTGCCGAGACACACACACAAACTCGCCCGCCGCATCGTCGTAGTCCCACCGCGCGGCATA
The DNA here is from genome assembly GCA_947085645.1 of uncultured Gammaproteobacteria bacterium. Taxonomy (GTDB): domain Bacteria; phylum Pseudomonadota; class Gammaproteobacteria; order Burkholderiales; family Burkholderiaceae_C; genus Acidovorax. The sequence goes on along the minus strand of CAMTXG010000025.1, from coordinate 13,432 downwards.
CCGGGCCCAGCCACCCAAGGCGGCGCCAGAGGCCTCCACCGTCAACACCACCAGGCTGTTGGGGCTGCCGTGGCGCAGGCGGAGCGACACCGCCGTGCCCGCGCGGCAGGCCCACAGGCCCGGCAAAGGCTGCAATACGCTGGGTTGATGCACATGGCCTGACAGCAGCATATGGGCGCCCGCCGCGCGCCAGCGCTGCAACGCTTCGTCCGCACGGGACGGGCGGTGTTCGCGGTCGTCCGCGTCGCGCGCCACCAGCGGGTGGTGGCTGGCCACAATGCGCCACGCATCCGGTGGTGCGCCCGCCAGCAGCGCGGCCACATGGTCGATCTGCGCAGACGACAGGCTTCCACGCTCGTGCCGCCAGGGTCGCGTGGTGTTCACGCCCACCACATAGAAGACGCCCATTTGCCGCACGGGCTCCTGGTCCATGCCGAACTGGTGGGCATAGCGCTCGTAGGCGCGGCCCCAGCGCATCCACCAGGCAAACAAAGGCAGGTCGTGGTTGCCCGCCAGCACCAGGGTGGAGCGGGCATGCAGGCCTTTGACAAAGCGTGCGGCCTGCTCAAACTGCGGGGCGGTGGCGCGCTGGGTCAGGTCGCCCGACACCACCACCATGGCCACGCCCAGCCGCTGCGCCAGCCGCTGTGCCGCCGCACACACCGCAGGATCGTGTGCACCGAAGTGCAGATCCGACAGGTGCATCAAAACGGTCATCGGTGCTTTCAGGCCATTGTCATGCAGGCATGAGGCCGGGCACCGACGCGGGTTCTGGCACTTGGACAGGCGCCCCTTGGGTCTCGCGGTGCGCCGCATCACTACGCATCAGCGTGGTGGGCGCCACCAGCCACAGCGGGCGCTCGCTCAGGCGGAAATGCAGGGGCGGCACCATCCATTCACGCTCGCCATCAAACGCCAGCTTGACCTGCGGCGGGCGCCAGCTGGCGGGGGTCACGGTCAACTCTGAGCAGGCCACACTGACGACAGCGTTGTCCTTGTGCAACTGCCCCGTCGCCGCGTTCCACACCGTGCGTGCAACAGCCCATCGGCCCTGTGGCTTGAGCATGACCACGGCCAGCTTGCCGCCATCGGCCACCAGCTGCGCCTGGGGCAGGCCCAAGCGGTCGAGCTGCAAGGGGTTGTTGCCCACAAACAGTGTGGTGACCAGGTGCTCTTCTTGCTGCGCCTGGGCGCCGCAGTGCGTCTTCATCACCACGCGCCAGCGGCGGCCTGCGGAGGGCCGAAAAAGGCTCCAGATGGCCGACGCCACAGCCACCCAGCGTGAACGGCCAAAGCGGCGCGACGCCATTTCACGCTCTGCCAGCAGCTTCGGGTACAGGCCCACGCTGGCGTTGACGACAAACATGCGCCGGTTGACAAAACCCACCTGCACCGGCCGCAAGTCGCCGTTGCGCAGCGCCTGCAGCATGTCCTGCACGGCAGTTTCAGGGTCGAGCGCCAAGCCATGTTCGCGGCTGAAGTAATTGAACGTTCCCATAGGCACCACACCCAACGGCACCCCCGCCAAGCGGGCGGCCGATGCCACGGCGTTGATGGTGCCGTCGCCCCCTGCTGCCACCACCAGCCCGCCATCGGCCAACGCAGCTTGCGCGGCATCGCGCGCCAGCTGCACGATGTCGCCGCGCTGGTCGGGCACATGCCAGATCACGTTGTGCTCCTGCAAGGCGGGCACGCCCTCCAGCGTGGCGCGCAGCAAGTCAAGGTCCGCACCGGGGCGCTTAGGCACCACCAGGTGGATGGGACCGTGGGGGCTGGCAGGTGGAAGGTGATCGGAGGGGGTCATGTTGGCGGTTGCGTCAGGACAATGCGCGGCACGAAACGCTCGGGCACGGGGTGTACACGGCAGACCGCTGCAGCCGTCCTGAAATCATTTGGAGTTCGATGGGCTCAATGATTGCCCGACGGCGCCCCGCTTGCAGCCAGCAGCTGCGCCCTTGCCGTGTGGGAGTTTGCCGACAGACGCCCGGCGGTATTCGACTCCACCATGCGCTGCCATATTTGCGCATACACCTGCTCATTGGCGGGGCGTGGGGAACTCCGGTACAACGCCCGGTTCCCTTCTTAACCCAATGACGTGACGTGAAGGCCGCAGACAACTGATGACCACAACAATGACGACGATGACAACCACAACGATGGATCTTGCAGGGCTGGGCGCGCTGCTGGCGCGCTACCCGATGGAGTGGTGGGTGGCGGGTATGGTGGCCTCAGCCCTGGTGGGCGCGCTGGCCTTGGCCGGCTTGCGCACCGCGCAGCGCCACAGCCCGCCGCTGCGCCGGTTTTTGCCCGTACAGGCGCACTGGGTGGTGCTGGCCGCCATGGGCGCCAGCGCATTCACGCTGGTGTTGGCGGGCGCCACCATGGCCGAACTGGCCGAGAGCGGGCGCAGCGGCGGCCACTGGGGTGCACTGGACGACGCCATCGCCGCTGGCATGCGTGCCCAGGCCGACACGGCGGTGCTGCAGTGGTTTGCGGCACTGACCCACCTGGGTGATTCGTGGGCGCTGGCGGGGGGCACGGTGGTGGTGGCGGTGGCGCTGTGGGTGCGCAAGCACCGGCTGCTGGCCACCGGCTGGCTGGTGGCCATGGCGGGCAATGGTGCGCTGACCAAGGTCCTGAAAGAACTGTTCGAACGCGTGCGGCCAGAACACGTGCATGGCATTGCACAGGCCCACGGTTTCAGCTTTCCCAGTGGGCACAGCAGCGCGTCGATGGCGGCCTACGCCATGCTGGCCTATCTGGCCACCCGCCTGCTGCCACAGCCCTGGCACCTGCCGGCGGTGCTGGCGGCAGGCGCGCTCATCTTCACCACCGGCTGGAGCCGCGTGGTGCTGCAGGTGCATTACGCCAGCGACGTGCTGGCGGGCTGGCTGCTGGCGGGCACCTGGGTGCTGTGCACGGTGCTGATCATGGAGAGTGTGTCGCGCTGGCGCCGCAAGCAATCCGGCTTGGTCCGGGCCTGAGCGGCTTTCGCCTTCACTCAGATGGCGACGAGGTTGCGAATGCCCTTGGCTTCCATCTCGCTGCCGGGCCCGCGCGCAATCACTTCGCCGCGCTCCATCACCAGGTAGTCGTCGGCCAGCTCCTGAGCGAAGTCGTAGTACTGCTCGCACAGCAGGATCGCCATCTCCCCCTTGTCGGCCAGCATGCGGATCACGCGGCCGATGTCTTTGATGATGCTGGGCTGGATGCCTTCGGTGGGCTCGTCCAGGATGAGCAAACGTGGGCCGGGGGCCAGGGCGCGGGCAATGGCCAGTTGCTGTTGTTGGCCACCCGAGAGGTCACCCCCGCGGCGCTTGAGCATCTGTTTGAGCACGGGGAATAGCTCGTACAGGTGCGGGGGCACGGGGGTGGAGCCGCTTTTGTAGGCCAGGCCCATGCGCAGGTTTTCTTCCACCGTGAGGCGGCCGAAGATTTCGCGGCCTTGGGGGACGAAGCCGATGCCTGCTCTCGCCCGGTCGTAGGGGGTGGCTTTGTCGATGGGTTTGCCGTCGAAGGTGATGCCACCGCTTTTGATGGGGACGAGGCCCATGAGGCTTTTGAGCAGGGTGGTTTTGCCGACGCCATTGCGGCCGAGCAGGACGGTGACTTTGCCGGGCTGGGCGGTAAGACTCACGTCGCGCAGGATGTGGGAGCCGCCGTAGTACTGGTTGATGTTTTGGACGGTGAGCATGGTGTGTTTTTGAGTGTTTTTGGCCGCTAGCGCTTATTCAGCAAGCGGTAGCAGCTATGTTTTTGATAGTTATCGTCGCCTGTTCGGGCTGAGCTTGTTGAAGCTTGGGATCGCGCGCTGGTTTGGGCAGCGTGCTTGGATTGAGGGCGGAGGCCGGGGTGTGCGCCCGGCGGCGCAGTGGCTTTCTTTTGCTTCGCCAAAAGAAAGTCACCAAAGAAAAGGCGACCCCACTGTCTGCGTCCCCAGCGCTGCGCGCTGGGGCAACCTGTGGTGCTCGCGGACGGGGTGCGTCGCAGAACTCACTGCGCGCCTTTGGCGCTACGTTCAAACAACTGCGACGAGCTAGTCCACGATGCATGTGTGTCCTGCGGCACACATGCCACCCCGCCCACTGCGCTCCTCGGCGCATACAGAGGGGCTGGGGGAGAAAACATCCACGCGGGCCATTGCTTCGCTGCGCTGCGCTCGGCCCCAATTCGCGGGCGCAAGCGCCACGCGCTGCGCAGACTGGGCCGAGCGCAGCAAAGGCACGTGTGGCTGTTCGGATGTTGGGCTGTTCGGCTGTCCCACCCCTGCTGGCTGCGCCTGCGGCGGGGCGGTTGCGGGGTGAGCATGGGCGTCGGAGCGCCCATGCTTCGTGCTCTGACTCGCCGCTGTTGTTTGAACGGAGCGCCAAAGGCGCGCAGTGAGTTCTGCGGCGCACCCCGCAACGGCCCCGACGCAGCTTGCCCCGTAGCGCAGCGAAGGGGTCGCAGACTGGGGGTCGCCTTTTCTTTGGTGACTTTCTTTTGGCGACGCAAAAGAAAGTTACTCGCACGCCGGGCGACTCCCGGCCTCCGCCCTCAAACCCAGCATGCTTTTCAAACCAGCGCGCCCCGGCTTCGACAAGCTCAGCCCGAACGGTCTGGGGAGGAACACACCCTGGCTTCCACAAGCTCAGCCCGAAAGGACTTGAGGCATTCAAAAGATCAGGAACCAAAGAGCGGGCACCCAACATCACCGCCCCAAATAGACCTCAATCACCCGCTCATCCGCCTGCACCTGATCCAACGTCCCCTGCGCCAACACCGCCCCATCACACAACACCGTCACGATCTCCGAAATGGTGCGGATGAACCCCATGTCATGCTCCACCACCATCAGCGAATGCTTGCCTTTGAGCGTCAAAAACAACTCCGCAGTGCGCGCAGTTTCCTCATCCGTCATCCCCGCCACAGGCTCGTCCAGCAACAGCAACTTCGGGTCCTGCATCAACAGCATCCCAATCTCCAGCCACTGCTTTTGTCCATGGCTCAGGTTCCCCGCCATGCGCGTCACGCTGTCCGCCAGATGAATCGTGTGCAGGATTTCTGCCAGCCGATCTGACTGCATGGAGTCCAGTCGGAAGAACATGCTCGACTTGACGCCCTTGTGCGTCTTCAAAGCCAGTTCCAGGTTCTCAAAAACACTCAGTTGCTCAAACACCGTGGGCTTTTGAAACTTGCGGCCTATCCCCAGGCTGGCGATCTCCGGCTCGTTGTGGCGCAACAAATCAATGGTCGAACCAAAGTACACCGTGCCACTGTCCGGCCGCGTCTTGCCGGTGATGATGTCCATCATCGTCGTCTTGCCCGCACCGTTGGGGCCGATGATGCAGCGCAGCTCGCCTGGCGCAATGTCCAGGCTCAGATTGTTGATGGCCTTGAAGCCGTCAAAACTCACGTTCACGTCTTCCAGGTACAGGATGCGGCCATGCGTGACATCCACCTGGCCCGGTGTGGCGATGCGCGAGAAGCCTGCGGCGCGGCCGCCGGATTCCGTCTGGCCCGTGGCCACAGGTGCCAGCTTGTCCTGAAAACGCCGCGCGCCTTCTTCCATCAGGTCGGGCGTCATTGCGCAGCTCCGTTCTTGCTTGTCTTGTCTTTTATTTTCTTCACCAGGCCCACCACACCATTGGGCAAGAACAGCGTGACGGCAATGAACAACGCGCCCAGAAAATACAGCCAGAACTCCGGCGCCGTCACCGTGAGCCAGCTCTTGGCACCATTGACGATGAACGCGCCCACGATGGGGCCGATCAGCGTGGCGCGGCCACCCACTGCGGCCCACACTGCGATCTCAATCGAGTTGGCAGCGCTCATCTCGCCCGGGTTGATGATGCCGACCTGCGGCACATACAGCGCGCCGGCCACGCCGCACATCATGGCGCTGATGGTCCAGATGGTGAGCTTGTAGGGCAGCGGCGAATAGCCCGAGAACATGACGCGCGTTTCTGCATCACGCACGGCCTGCAGCACGCGGCCGAACTTGCTGCGCACCAGCCAGCGCGCCAGCAAGAAGAAGCCCAGCAGCGCCAGCCCGGTCAACACGAACAGCGTCATGCGCATGTTCTGCGTAGCCAGCGGCATGCCCAGAATGCGCTTGAAGTCGGTAAAGCCGTTGTTGCCGCCAAAGCCCGTCTCGTTGCGAAAAAACAGCAGCATGGCCGCGTACGTCATGGCCTGCGTGATGATGGAAAAGTACACACCCTTGATGCGCGAGCGGAAGGCGAAGTAGCCGAACACAAACGCAATGACACCGGGCACTGCGACGATGAGGATCAGCGTGGCCACAAAGCTGTCGGACAGCGCCCAGTGCCAGGGCAGCTCCTTCCAGTCGAGGAACACCATGAAGTCGGGCAGGTCGCTCTTGTAGTTGCCGTCGCGGCCGATCTGGCGCATGAGGTACATGCCCATCACGTAGCCGCCCAAAGCGAAGAACAGCCCATGGCCCAGGCTCAGGATGCCGGTGTAGCCCCAGATGAGGTCCATGGCCAGCGCGCAGATGGCATAGCACATGATCTTGCCCAGCAGCGCCACGGCGTAGTCGCTCATGTGCAGGGGGCTGCCTGCGGGCACCCACAGGTTGAGCACCGGGGCGATGGCGCCCACCACGATGAGCGCCACAAAAAAAGCAGTCCAGCCGGTCCGCGTGAGCAGCGGAGCTGGACCGGGCAATTGAATGGAGGTAGGAGTTGAAGTAGTCATGGTGTGTCTTTGTCGGCCACTCAATCTGCCGTGCGCCCTTTGACCGCAAAGATGCCCTGGGGCCGCTTCTGGATGAAGATGATGATGAACACCAGCACCGCAATCTTGGCCAGCACCGCGCCCGCCCAGCCTTCCAAAAACTTGTTGAGCACGCCCAGGCCCAGGGCGGCATACACGGTGCCCGCCAGCTGGCCCACGCCACCCAGCACCACCACCATGAAGGCGTCCACGATGTAGCTCTGCCCCAGATCAGGGCCCACATTGCCCACCTGGCTTAAAGCGCAACCGGCCAGGCCCGCAATGCCTGAACCCAGTGCAAACGCCATGGTGTCGATGCGCGCAGTGTTCACACCCATGCACGAAGCAATGGGGCGGTTTTGCGTCACGCCGCGCACGAACAGGCCCAAGCGGGTGCGGGCAATCAGGTAGCCCATACCCAGCAACACGGCAATGGCAAAACCGATGATGACCAAGCGGTTGTAGGGCAGCGTGAGGTTGGAGAGCACCTGCACGCCTCCGCTCATCCACGAGGGGTTTTCCACGCCCACGTTTTGGGCGCCGAAGATGGTGCGCACCAGCTGCATCAGCACCAGGCTGATGCCCCAGGTGGCCAACAGGGTCTCCAGCGGGCGGCCGTACAGAAAACGCAGCACGCTGCGCTCCAGCACCGCGCCGACGGCGGCGGATGCGCCAAACGCCAGAGGCAATGCGGCCACCAGATACCAGTCAAACGCGCCGGGGAAATATGTCTGGAAGATGCCCTGCACCACGTAGGTGGCGTAGGCGCCGATCATCATCAGCTCGCCGTGGGCCATGTTGATCACGCCCATGAGGCCGTAGGTGATGGCCAGGCCCAGGGCCACGAGCAGCAGGATGGAGCCCAGGCTGATGCCCGAGAATGCGGCGCCCAGGCGCTCGCCCCAGGCGAGCTTTTCGTCCAGCGCCTTCAGCGCTGTCTGCAGTGCGGCCTTAACCTTGGGGTCTTCTTCGACCGTGGCGCGCTCGTTGAGCAGCAGCCGCGTGTCGGGCGTGGCGCTGGCTGACAGGGCTTCGGCCGCAGCGATGCGTTGGACCGCGTCTTCACTGCCCAGCAGCGTGGCGGCGCGGGCCAACTCCAGCTGCACCTTGATGTTCTCGCGCGTTTCTTGCGCCAGGGCCTTGTCCAGCAGCGGCAGGCGGCCCACGTCGGGCTCGCGCGTCAGCGCCTTGGCGGCGGCCAGGCGCTTGGCGTCGTCCTTGCCAAACAGCGCCAGGCCCGCCAGGGCCGTGTCGATCTCGCCGCGCATACGGTTGTTGTTGATGATCTCTTCGGCGTCTGCAGGCACTGCCACTTCTGCGCCGGTGGCCGGGTCTAACCCTTTGTCATTGCGCACGATGAGCGCCTTGCCAGCGGCCACCTTCACTTCATCGGCGGCCAGCGCGTTCAAAAAATCTTCAATGCGGTCGCTGGGCTCCACCACGGCCTGCTGCACGGCGGCTACGCGTTCGTCGGTGTCGCCTGCGGCCATGGCCAGAGCCTGTTCAGCGGTGAGTGCGTGCGCCTGCGCAGTTGCACAAAATAGAACGCAGGCGATCAGCCGGGAAAAGAATGAGGAAAGCATGGAAGGGCCAGTCGGTCAAAAAGCGGTCTGCCTGTGCGACGCGCACAGCCCAGACCAGTGCCCCCGCGCAAGGGCCGCCAAGTCGCGCATGCGGCGCTTCACTTGCGTGCGCTGGGGGCGTCCCCCTGCCCGCATCGCGCAGCGATGCGAGAGCGGGGGGAAGGCGCAAAGCGCCTCAGGGGGGAGTTACTTTTTTTCCGGTTCGTCCTTCTTCTTGTCGTTGCCTTCGATGTACGGCGACCATGGCTTGGCCTTCACAGGGCCCGGCGTCTTCCACACCACGTTGAACTGGCCGTCGGCCTTGATCTCGCCGATGAACACGCTCTTGTGCAGGTGGTGGTTCTTCTCGTCCATCTTGCTCACGATGCCCGACGGTGCCTTGAAGGTCTGGCCGGCCATGGCGGCAATCACCTTGTCCACATCGGTGCTCTTGGCCTTTTCAACCGCCTGCTTCCACATGTTGATACCGATGTAGGTGGCTTCCATCGGGTCGTTGGTCAGGGGTTTGTCCTTGTGGCCTGCGATGTTCTTGGCCTTGGCGTAGTCGGCCCACTTCTTCATGAAGGCGGTGTTCTCGGGGCTCTTGATGGACTGGAAGTAGTTCCAGGCGGCCAGGTGGCCCACGAGTGGCTTGGTGTCCACGCCGCGCAGCTCCTCTTCACCCACGCTGAATGCGACGACCGGCACGTCCTTGGCCTTGAGGCCCGCGTTGCCCAGCTCTTTGTAAAAAGGCACGTTGGAGTCGCCGTTGATGGTGGAGACCACGGCCGTCTTGCCGCCCTGGCTGAACTTCTTGATGTCAGCCACGATGGTCTGGTAGTCAGAGTGGCCGAAAGGGGTGTACTTCTCGTCGATGTCGCTGTCCTTCACCCCCTTGCTCTTGAGGTAGGCGCGCAGGATCTTGTTGGTGGTGCGGGGGTATACATAGTCAGTGCCCAGCAGCACCCAGCGCTTGGCAGAGCCGCCATCCTTGCTCATCAGGTAGTCCACCGCAGGGATGGCTTGCTGGTTGGGCGCGGCGCCGGTGTAGAACACGTTCTTGGACAGCTCTTCGCCTTCGTACTGCACGGGGTAGAACAGCAGGCCGTTCATTTCTTCGACCACTGGCAGCACCGACTTGCGCGACACCGAGGTCCAGCAGCCGAAGATGACTGCGACCTTGTCCTGGCCCAAGAGCTGCTTGGTCTTCTCGGCGAACAGGGGCCAGTTGGAGGCCGGGTCTACCACCACGGGTTCGAGCTTCTTGCCCAGCACGCCGCCCTTGGCGTTGATCTCGTCGATGGCCATCAGCACGGTGTCTTTCAACACGGTTTCGGAAATGGCCATGGTGCCCGACAGGCTGTGCAGGATGCCGACCTTGATGGTGTCCTGTGCATGGGCTGGCAGCGCAGACAGGCCAGCGAGCGTAGCGACGGCCGCAAGGGCCTTGAGGGAATAACGACGTTGCATGTGTGCTTCTCCGGTAGGTAAGGGGTCAAACCGCTTCGCCCTGGCCCCCGGCGAACTCCGATGGGCTGTTTAGTGCGATGGAGTTGATTCTGGAGAGCGGGGCCCGCTTGGGAAATACGCCGGGTGGCGTACACAGCAGCCGGGTGCGAACGCGCAAAGCCGGTTCACCCGCGTTGTGTCGGGTAGGCGAAATGCTATGCAATTAGTAGCTAATAGCGCTTGATAGATAAGCGCTAAAGACCAAAAACATTCAAAATCTGCGGCAATCCCGGTGGTGGACAAACGCCCCTCGGATTTACGATGAGCGGCTGAGGCCCCAATAAGGAATGAACCATGGTGAAACGACGCACAGTGCTCCTCGGCGGCGCCGCAACAGCGGGCGCGCTGGTCATAGGCTGGGGCGTGATGCCCCCGCGCCAGCGGCTGCACCCCTCCAACCCGCTGCCCAGCGCCAGGGGGCAGGCCGCGCTGAACGGCTGGGTCAAGGTGGGGGCCGACAACACCGTGACGGTGATGATGGCCAAGTCCGAAATGGGACAGGGCGCGCACACGGGCCTGGCCGCCATTCTGGCCGAAGAGCTGGACGCCGACTGGGCGCAGGTGCGGCTGGAGATGACGCCCATCGACGACATCTACAACAATCTGGCCACCGTGGTGGACGGCCTGCCGTTCCACCCCGACAACGATGGGTCGATGAAGGCTGTGGCGGGCTGGCTGACGGCCAAGACCATGCGCGAGGTGGGCGTGATGATGACGGGCGGATCGAGCTCCATCAAGGACCTGTGGCTGCCCATGCGCGAGGCCGGCGCCCATGCCCGCGCCATGCTGGTCCGCGCCGCCGCCGCGCAATGGAACGTGCAGGCTGCAGAGTGCACCGCCAACGCTGGCGTGGTGGAACACGTGGGCGGCCAGCGCGCCACCTTCGGCGAACTGGCGGCCCTGGCCGCGCAGCAGCCCATGCCAGGCAAGGTCACACTCAAGGAGCCTGCGCAGTTCAAGCTGATCGGCAAGCCGCTGACGCGCATAGAGGCGCCGTCCAAGCTGGACGGCAGCGCCGTCTTCGGCATCGATGCCAACCCGCCCGGCCTGCTGCACGCGAGCCTGGTGATGTGCCCTACACGCGGCGGCAAGGTGGCCAGTTTTGACGCCACCGCTGCCCAGAAGCTGCCCGGCGTGAAACATGTGGTCGAAGTGGCGCCCTACCACGGCGGCACTGGCGGCGTGGCCGTGATTGCCGACACGCCCTGGCATGCCAAAAAAGCCGCCGCTGCCGTTACTGTGCAATGGGACCAAGGGCCTGCCGCCACCTTGTCGAGCGACACCGTGATGGCGCGGCTGGCGCAGGCGCTGGACCAGGCCAAGGGCTTTGGTTACCACAGCGCAGGCGATGTGGACCAGGCCATGCAGGGCGCGGCCAGCACCCTCACCGCCGACTACAGCGCGCCATACCTGGCCCACGCGGCGCTCGAGCCCATCAATTGCACCGTGCAGTTCAAGGACGGTGCTGCCACCGTGTGGACATCCACCCAGGTGCCGGGCCTGGCGCGCCGCGCGGCCGCCAAGGCGCTGGGCATAGACGACGAGAAAGTGACCGTGCACCAGCTGCTGCTGGGTGGCGGCTTTGGCCGCCGACTGGAGGCCGACTACGTGGCCCAGGCCGCTGCCATTGCCAAGGTGGCCGGGGGTGCACCGGTGCAAACCCTGTGGAACCGCGAGCAGGACACGCAGCACGACTTCTACCGCCCGGCGTGCATGGCCCGCTTCAAGGCAGGGTTTGACGCGCAGGGCCAACTGGTGGCGTGGCACAACGTGTCGGTGGGCCAGGCCATCGTGCCGCAGGTGCTGGTGCGCACCTTCGGCCTGGCCGGTGCGGGGCCGGACAAGACCACGTCCGAAGGCGCATTCGACCAGCCCTATGAATGGCCCCATGCGCGCATCGCGCACGAGATCGTGGACCTGCCGCTGCCGGTGGGCTTCTGGCGCTCGGTAGGGCATTCGCACCAGGCGTTTTTCAAAGAAAGTTTTGTGGACGAGGCCGCCGCGGCGGCCAAGCAGGACCCGGTGGCCTTTCGCGCCGCACTGCTGCAAAAGCACCCGCGCCATCTGAAGGTGCTGCAAAAGGCAGCCGAGCTGGCCGACTGGGGCAAGCCGCTGGCGCCCGGTGCAGCGGGCGAGCAGCGTGCGCGCGGCGTGGCATTGCACCAGTCGTTCGGCTCCATCGTGGCGCAGGTGGCCGAGGTGTCGGTGGGCGCGGACAAAACCATCCGCGTGCATCGCGTGGTGTGCGTGATTGACTGCGGCGCGGCCATCAACCCCAACCTGATTGCGCAGCAAATGGAAAGCGGCGTGGTGTTTGGCCTGACTGCGGCGCTGTATGGCGAGATCACGCTGAAAGATGGGCAAGTGCAGCAGAGCAATTTTCACGACGTGCCGCTGCTGCGCATGGCCGACTGCCCGCGTGTGGAAACCCACATCATCGACAGCGCAGAACCGCCCGAAGGCGTGGGCGAGCCCGGCTTGCCGCCGATTGCGCCTGCAGTGGCCAACGCGCTGTTTGCCCTGACCGGCCAGCGCCTGCGCGCCCTGCCCCTGAAACTTGCCTGAATCGATTCGAGGAACCACCATGTCCACCACCCTGCGCATCAACGGCAAAGCCATCTCCGTCACCGCCGAATCCGACACCCCGTTGCTGTGGGTGCTGCGCGGCGAGCTTCACATGAACGGCACCAAGTTTGGCTGCGGCATGGCGCTGTGCGGCGCCTGCACCGTGCACCTGAACGGCGAGCCCGTGCGCGCCTGCATCACGCCTCTGTCGGCCGTAGGCGATGCCGATGTGACCACCATCGAGGGCCTGCAAGGCCCCGAGGCCACCGCACTGCGCACCGCGTGGACGGTGCTGGACGTGGCGCAGTGTGGCTACTGCCAGAGCGGGCAGTTGATGTCGGCCTGCGCGTTGCTGAAGAAGACCCCGAAGCCCAGCGATGCGGACATTGATGCGGCGATGGGTGGCAATGCGTGCCGGTGTGGGACGTATCCGAGGATTCGGGCCGCGATTCATCAGGCGGCTGAGGGGCGGGGTTGATTTTTGGTTGTTTTTGCCGCTGGCGCTTGTCCATCAAGCGTTTATAGCTATTATTTTTGCAGCATACCCCATGCTGTCGGCCATTCGGGCTGCGCTTGTCAGGGTCTGATCGGTTCATCTGCCCGTTCGGGTTGAGCTTGACGAAGCCTGGGCTTGTGCACTGGATTTGCCGCATGCCTGGTTTCAGGGCGGAGGCCGGGGTGTGCGCCCGGCGGCGCAGTAACTTTCTCTTGCCTCGCCAAGAGAAAGTCACCAAAGAGAAGGCGACCCTACACGCTGCGTCCCCACACGCCCTTGCGGGCGTGTGGGGAAACCTGCGGTGCTCGCGTCCAGCGGGGTCTCGCTCGAACTCGCTCCACTTCGTTGCGCTCAGACAATCGCGAGCCCTGATCCGCTGGCCGCTGCGCTCCTCGGCGCATCCTGAAGGGAACCCGGGGAGCGGACATCCATTCGGGCCATTGCTTCGCTCGGCCCAGTTTGCGCAGCGCGTGGCGCTTGCACCCGCGAGGTGAGGCCGAGCGAAGCAAAGGCCCGTGTGGCTGTTCGGCTGTTGGATATTCGGGTGCCCAACCCCCTGCTGGCTGCGCCTGCGGCGGGGCGG
>CAMTXG010000024.1:0-81452 GCA_947085645.1 uncultured Gammaproteobacteria bacterium | reverse complement strand
GTCGATGAACAGCAAGGCGCCCTGGTTCTTGCTGCGCTGGCAGGCGGCGATGGAGCGTTGCAGGCGGTCGAGCAGCAGGCGGCGGTTGGGCAGGCCGGTCAGCGCGTCGTAGAACGCCAGGCGCTCGATCTCTTGTTCTGCTCGCTTTCGGTCTGTGATGTCCATGGTGAAGCCATGTGACACCACAGAGCCGTCGGGCTCGCGGTGCGGGATGGCATTGGTCATGTGCCAGCGGATACTGCCGTCGTCCATGCGCACGCGGTATTCGCACTGCCAGGGCACCAGCTTGCGCACCGATGTCATGGCCGAGCGTTGCACAAGGGGCAAATCCTCGGGCAGCACGCGATGAATCAGTACCCCGTGGTCCGCGGTCACCTCATGCGGCTCCACCCCCATGAACTCACGTACCGCATCGCTGATGTACTGCACGCTGGTGCTGCCGTTCAGGTGGAGCCTGTATTCGTAGATAAATCCTGGAATGCGGCTGGCAATGCGCTGGATGAACAGCAACTGCTCGCGCAACTGCTCGGCGGCGCGATGCTCGTCGGTCACATCCTGCACCACACCCATCACCACCTGCACGCCGTCCCGTGGCAACGTACGCCGCACGCGCGACCGCATCCAGCGCACATCGCCATCGGGGCGGCGCCAGCGGTATTCCACATCCAGGCCCTGGCCCCGTTCGCGCGCCTGATTGAACACATGCAGATCTTCCGGGAGGATGCCGCTGACCGCGCGCTCAGGGTCCACCCATTCCTGCTGCTCAAACCCGGCGATGTCACACAGCCCCGGAGACCACAGCAGCACGGTTTCGCCCGGGTCTTCGATGCGGCGCCAGTGGCCTGTGCGCGCCAGGCTTTCCATGGTGTTGAATACTTCGGTCTGCTCGCGCAGCTCTCGGCGCACTTCTTCGAGCGCACGTTCGGCCGCAGCCAGCGCCACACGCAGGGTTTCGGCTTCGGTCGCGTCGCGCACGGTGACCACAATGCAGTCGTTGGTGACACGGCGGGCCGACAGGTCCCATGCCAGCAGCAGGCGCCCCGGCTCCCGCACCACCTGGCGGCATTCGAGCGGCGCGCCCACGCGGACCACCCCATGCAACTGGTCCAGCAACTGCGTGTTGGCCAACAGGTCAAACACCTCGCTCGCATCCACGCCGGGATTGCGCACCGCGCCCAGGCCGGGCATGCGCCGCGCCGCCGCGTTGGCTGCCAGCAATTGCAAGCGCCCCACCACCAGCCGAAACTCCATCAACGCCACCGGCACGGCATCGACCAACGCCTGCAAACGCGCCTGGGCCATGGGCTCTAAGAGGAGTGCCTCGCCCGTGGGGGCAAGAAGGTCGGTCAACAGTTCGGACGAAATCACGGTCGCTCTGAAGCCTTCAAATCCTGCGGTTGGAAAAAGCCCCTGCCAAGGGCGACGGCTGCGTTCGAAACGAATCTGCCAGCATACAGGCTTGAGTATGTCAAAACGTAACAGAAAGCCAAAACCTGCGGCAATTCCTTAAGGGGAAACCCCATGCGCTAAAGTCCACGCCTTCTTTCCCAGCGCCCCCTGCATGTCAGACACGCTCGAACACCACACGCCCATGATGCAGCAGTACCTGGCCCTCAAGGCCGGGTACCCCGAGACGCTGCTGTTCTACCGCATGGGCGACTTTTACGAGGTCTTCTGGCAAGACGCCGAGAAGGCCGCGCGCCTGCTCGACATCACGCTCACGCAGCGCGGCCAGTCGGGCGGTCAGCCGGTGGTGATGGCGGGCGTGCCCTTCCACGCGCTGGAGAACTACCTGGCCCGCCTGATCAAGATGGGCGAGTCGGTAGCCATTGCCGAGCAGGTGGGCGAAGTGGGCGCCACCAAGGGACCGGTCGAGCGCAAGGTGGTGCGGGTGGTTACGCCGGGCACGCTGACCGACACCGAACTGCTGTCGGACAAATCTGAATCGATGCTCATGGCCGTGCACCAGGCGCCGCGCGCGCGCTGTGGCCTGGCGTGGCTGAGCGTGACGCAGGGCCGCGTGTTCCTGGCCGAATGCGCGCACGACGAACTGGGCGCCTGGCTGGCCCGCGTGGCGCCCAGCGAGCTGATTTACAGCGCGGGTGTGACCGAACGCTTTGAGCAACAACTGCAGGTGCTGCGCCAGGGCGGCGCCTTCACCTGCCCCATGAGCCCCCGGCCCGACTGGCAGTTCGACAGCGCCCTGGGCGAACGCAAGCTGCTCGAAAACCTGGGTGCCGCCAGCCTGCAGGCCTGGGGCGCGCAAGATCTGGGTGAATCGCACGCCGCCGCCGCCGGGCTGCTGACCTATGCCGAACATACACAGGGCCGCACGTTGACCCACGTGCACAGCGTGCAGGTGCAGCGCAACGACGACCTGATCGACCTGCCCGCCACCACACGGCGCAACTTGGAACTGGTCAAAACCCTGCGCGGCGACGACGCGCCCACGCTGTTTTCGCTGCTGGACACCTGCATGACGGGCATGGGCAGCCGCCTGCTCAAGACCTGGCTGCTGGAACCCCAACGCGACCGCGCCGCAGCACGACAGCGCCTGTCGGCCACCACAGCCCTGCGCGGCGCGGGTGGTGCCGGGGGTGGCAGCGGCCCCTGGGCACTGCTGCGCGGTGAACTCAAGGGCGTGAGCGATGTGGAGCGCATCACCGCCCGCATCGCACTGCGCCAGGTGCGCCCGCGCGAACTGGTGGGCCTGGGCAAAACGCTACAAAAAGCAGAGCTACTAGCGCTTAATGGACAAGCGCCAGAGCCCTATTTGATTCAAATTTTTGGTCATCTGCAGCCGCCCGAGGGCTGCACAGCCCTGCTGCAAGCCGCCATCGCCGAGGAGCCCGCCGCTCTGGTGCGCGACGGCGGCGTGATCGCCAACGGCTTTGACACCGAGCTCGATGAGCTGCGCGCCATCCAGACCAACTGCGACGCCTTTCTGCTGGACCTGGAAACGCGCGAGAAAGCACGCACCGGCATCCCCAACCTGCGCGTGCAGTTCAACAAGGTGCATGGCTTTTATATTGAAGTGACCGGCAGCCACCTCGACCGCGTGCCCGACGACTACCGCCGCCGCCAAACGCTCAAGAACGCAGAGCGTTTCATCACGCCTGAGCTCAAAACTTTTGAGGACAAGGCCCTGTCAGCCAACGAGCGTGCTCTGGCCCGCGAGAAGTGGCTGTACGAGCAGATCCTGGACCAGCTCCAGCCCCACGTGCCCGCCCTCACCCGCCTGGCCCAGGCATTGGCCACGCTGGATGTGTTGTGCGCGCTGGCCGAGCGCTCGCTCACGCTGAACTGGTGCGCCCCGCAGTTTGTGCCCGAGCCCTGCATCGAGATCGAAGGCGGCCGTCACCCCGTGGTCGAAGCGCGTCTGGCTGAGACATCCAGCGGCAGCTTTATCGCCAACCACACGCGGCTGAACGCCAACACGCGCATGCAGGTCATCACCGGCCCCAACATGGGCGGTAAATCGACCTACATGCGCCAGGTCGCGCTCATCGTGCTGCTCGCCAGCATGGGCAGCCACGTGCCCGCCGCGAGCTGCCGCCTGGGGCCCATCGACGCCATCCACACCCGCATCGGCGCAGCCGACGACCTGGCCAACGCGCAGTCCACCTTCATGCTGGAGATGACGGAGGCCGCGCAAATATTGCACGCCGCCACGCCGCACAGCCTGGTGCTGATGGACGAGATCGGCCGGGGCACCAGCACGTTTGACGGCCTGGCGCTGGCCAGCGGCATCGCCACGCACCTGCACGACAAAACCCGCGCCTTCACGCTGTTCGCCACGCACTATTTCGAGCTGACCGACCTGCCCGCCAAGGCCCGCCACGCGATCAACATGCACGTGAGCGCCACCGAGAGCGGCACGGACATCGTCTTCCTGCACGAGATCCAGCCCGGCCCGGCCAGCCGCAGCTACGGTATTCAGGTGGCCAAGCTGGCGGGCATGCCCTCGCCCGTGCTGCACCACGCGCGCCATGCGCTGGCCGCACTGGAAGAGCGTGCGGGCGAAGATGATTTGCAGGTGGATCTGTTCGCCGCGCCCGAGGTGCCCGAAAGCGCGGGCGCCAGCCCGCTGGAAGCTGCGTTGACCGCCATCAACCCGGATGCGCTGAGCCCGCGTGAAGCGCTGGATGCGCTGTACCAGCTCAAGAAGATGGTGGCTTGAGGCGACGACGCTGCGCAGAGCGCACACAAAAGGCCGTTTTGGCCGCCAGCTTTATAGATCCTGCGCCACCGGCGCCAGCTGCCCCAGCATGAACGTGATGAACGGTGGCACGCACTGCAGGTGCCCGGCCACCGGTTGCGCGCGGCAGTCGGTCAGGCTGACCAGGTCGCCCGCACCGCGCTGCTGCATGGCACGCAGGGTGCTGACCGAGCTGGCATAGGGCACGGTTCGGTCGTTGCGGCCGTGGTACAGCCGCACGGGCACATTGGGTTTGTAGTCGTACACGCTGCTGATTTCGTCAAGGGCGCGCACATCGTCGGCCAGAAATCTGTCGATGAAGCGGGTGTCGTACGCCACATCCGCATCACCCGGAATCAGGGCGCGCAGCAGCAGGCGGCGCACCTCGCGCTGCACACTGCCACCCAGATAGCGCAAGAAGCCGGGGTTGATGAGCGCGCCGATCACGGGTTGTTCGTCGCGCACCAGGTCCACCAGGCCATCCATGGTGGTCTGCACGTCGTAGGGCCCGGCACCTGGCACCACCATGCGCAGATTCTGCAAATGGGGGGAGCCACCCGCCTGCATCGCGCGGTGCGCAGCCATGGTGACGTAGCCGCCTTCGGAGTAGCCGGTCAGGAACAGCTGCCCGTTGTCCGCCACGTTGGCCTGGCCGCGCCAGGTGCGGGCGGCAGTCAGAAAGTCGACCGTGGCCGCAGCGGCGGGGCCAGAAAGCAGATAGGGGTGCGGTGTGCCCCTGGATGCGCCAAAGCCCACATAGTCGGGCGCCAGCACGATGTAGCCCAGCGACGCCAGCACCACCGCCACTTCAGATGCCACCGCGTTGTTGCTGGGCGCCTCGGCGTCGCGAAAGATGGTGCCGTGCTGGTAGCTGAGCACGGGGCTTTTGGACCCAGCCGCCTTCTGCGGGACGCTGACCATGCCCGAGGCACGCACCTGTTTGCCTTCGGCATCGGTGGTCAGGTATTCAAGCCGGTAGGACGTCACGTTGTAGCGCGGCACAACCCCTTCGGCCAGCGACTCCTTCGCGGCCAGCGCCGCAGCAATGTCGGCGGCGGGTATGGCGCCGAGTGAGACTGCGGATTCGAGCCGACCGGACTGTTCGGGCACGGGGACGGGATCGGCCGGTTTGCCGCTGTCGGTCGAGTTGCTGCCCCCACCACATGCCGCCAGCGCGGCGACCAAAGCCAGCGCCCCGGCGCGGCGGGCTCCATGGGAGATCAAGGTGGTCATCAACACGGCAAGGTCCTTCTGCGTCCAATATGAGCGGCGGATGATAGGTTGCGTGGGCGCGCGCCGCCCGGCCTGGGAGCAATAGCCCTTAGCCAACGCCACAGCAGCGACGACGGAGGAAAAGCACGCGGCAAAGTGCGCAAGAAGATATTCAACGCAAAAAATTGAGCGAAATTGGCACCTAGCGCTTATCCAACAAGCGCTAGTAGCTATCAATTTTGAATAGTGATGCCTGGATGGCGGAAGGTCACACCACTCCGCCCCCCGGGGGCATCACCCCGCGCCGGACTAAACTCGTCGATTCCCCTCACCTAACGACCCCACTCTGTCCATGACGTATTGCGTCGCCATCAAACTCAATGCCGGGCTGGTTTTCCTGTCCGACTCCCGCACCAACGCCGGTCTGGACCAGATCAGTTCCTTCCGCAAGATGATGGTCTATGAAAAGGCGGGCGACCGTTTCATGGTGCTGCTGTCTGCGGGCAACCTGTCCATCTCGCAATCGGTGCGCGAAATTCTGCAAACCGAGCAGATCAAAGACGGAGAAACCGGCGAATCCATCTCGATCTGGAACGCCAAAAGCATGTTCGAAGCCGCACGCGTGTTAGGTGCGGCAGTGCGCCACGTGCACGAACGCGACGGCGCCGCGCTCAAGCGATCGGGCGTGGACTTCAATGTGTCCATGGTGTTTGGCGGGCAGATCAAGGGTGAAGGCATGCGCCTGTTCCAGGTGTACTCGGCCGGCAACTTCATTGAGGCCACGTCCGAGACGCCGTACTTCCAGGTCGGCGAGTCCAAATACGGCAAACCCGTGCTGGACCGCGTGCTCACGCCTGAAACCCCGCTGAACGAAGCAGCCAAGTGCGCGCTGGTGTCCATGGACAGCACGCTCAAGTCCAACCTGTCGGTGGGCCTGCCGCTGGACCTGGTGGTGTACGAGGCCGACCGCTTTGCCACCGACAAGATCATCTGCATTGACGAACACAACCCCTACTTTCGTATGCTGCACGACAGCTGGGGCCAGAAGCTGCGCCAGGTGTTCGACAGCATCGAAGACCCCGCCTGGGGCGGTGGCACCACCGAGGTGCCCATCCTGGTGAACCCGGCGCGCAGCAAGCCGCTCAAGAAAATCACCAACCATACGGACCGGCTGATCTGAGGGCACGGGCAGCGGCCGCAGAGGCCGCCCGCCCCCCCCGGGTCTTGAACGCCGCCTACGCTTTCCATGCTCCCCATCGTTTTTTCGCACGGCAACAGTTTTCCAGCCAGCACGTACCGCCTGCTGTTCAAGCACCTCAAGTCCCGCGGATTTGATGTGAGCGCAGTGGACCGCTACGGGCACGACCCGAAATACCCGGTAACCAGCAACTGGCCGCACCTGGTGCAGCAGTTGGCGGACTTTGCAACCGAACGGGTACAGCGCCTGGGCGCGCCGGTGTTTCTGGTCGGGCACTCGCTGGGTGGATTTCTGAGCGTGATGGCCGCCGCACGCCACCCCGAATTGGTGCGGGGCGTGGTGCTGCTTGACTCCCCACTCATCGGTGGCTGGAAGGCCAACGTCGTTGGTATGGCCAAGCGCACGCAAGTGGTGGGGTCGATATCCCCCGGCAAGGTAAGCCGCCAGCGGCGCTTCAGCTGGGCCAGCAATGAAGAAGCGCTGGAGCACTTTCGCAAGAAAAAGAGCTTTGCCCGCTGGCACCCCGAGGTGCTGCAGGACTACATCACCCACGGTCTGCAAGACCACGAGGGCAAACGCGTGCTGGGGTTCGACCGCGCGGTGGAAACCGCCATCTACAACACCCTGCCCCACAACCTGGGCCGCCTTCTGAGCACCCACCCGCTGCAGTGCCCGGCAGCTTTTATCGGCGGGCGGGATTCGGACGAGATGAAGCAAGTGGGCATGACCATGACGCTGCGGGTCACCCAGGGCCGCATCATGATGCTGGACGGCAGCCATCTGTTTCCCATGGAGCAGCCGGTGGCCACAGCGGCGGCCATCGAGGCGGCGCTGCTCAATCTGGCGTCAATTCATCCGGTCAAAAGCTGACGCACGAAGCTACTGTTTTTTTAGAGGGGTGAGACGGTGGGGGCTGGAGGCACCCTGTGCGCTATAGCACCAAACCCTTCCCGTGAATGCCTCAAAGAGCGCCACAGCGAAGGCGGTCGGCCGGGTCAATCAACGTTGGTCGGCCAAGGGGCAATCCCCTACACTGGGGGAATTGTTACAGCGTGATACACCCATGCGAACCCCGCCCCTCTTTGTCTCGCGTCTGCCCGTGCTCAGCTATGTGCTGCTCGCGGGGTATCTCGTCACCATGGCGGTGCGCACCCACAACGACACCACCATCGCGCTGGTGATCGCCTCGGTCATCATGTTTGCCTGCTGCTGGGCCAGTGCCACCCATTTGCTGGGCGTGCGGCCTGCGCTGCATTTTGTGCTGATTGCAGTGAGCTTTGGGTGGTTTGCGGAGCAGATGGGATCCTCCCGCGGCTGGTTCTTTGGCCAGTACACCTACACCGATGTGCTGGGCCCGCGTCTGGGCGATGTGCCCCTTGTCATCCCATTGATGTGGTTTTCTTTGACCTACGCGGGATACGTGATCTGCAACCTGATCGTATGGCAACGCCCGGTGGATGGAACGCGGGGCATTGGGAATGCCGCCATGCTGTCATTTGTGGCGGCGATGATCGTCACAGCGTTTGACCTGGGCGCCGATCCTTATCTGGTGTACACCTTGAAGGCCTGGATCATGACCAAACCTGATGGCGCATGGTTTGGCGAGACGGTGCAGGGGTTTTTTGGCTGGGTCTTTGTGTCGTTCGTCATCATCTTTGGTTTCCGCATGTCGGTGCGCAAACTGGCATTGCAGCCCAGCAGACCGTTTTTACGGCACCATGCCTTGATTCCGCTCACCCTGTATGGAAGCAACATGGTATTTCAGATGATGTTCGGCAACCCTGTGGAAGTCCGCTCAATTGCGCCGTTTGCAATGGGCATCCCCCTACTGTGTGCGCTGGCGGGTTACCAGCGCTGGGCCGCGCCTGCCAAGGCCGGCATATGAATCGGAACACGCCACACGCCCACGGCATTTCTGACGCTGCGCTGGCGGACATGCAGCACCGCGCTGACCCCCTCGCGGACAAGACCATTGCCGACCTCCTGGGCGACTGGCCCGCAGGCGATGTGGCCTTGGACGCGCCGCAATGGACACGCATTGACACGGTGAACAAGCTGTTCGGCCAGTGGTCCGACAACGCAACCCTGGTGGGCTGGACGGCGCAAGGCGAAGGGGTCGACGCGGCCATGGCCAAAGCCTTGAACCACTACGTGGAGGCGGCCCAGGTGCTCCCCGAATGGGCCGACGCCCGCCAGATCGAGCGCGCAGAGAAGCTGTTCATGGAACACGGGGCGTTGTCGTGCATCCTGCTGTTCTGCGCCAGCCTGCCCGAGTGCTACGTGATTCCGGACCTGTCGAGCGTGCTGCACACCTCGGGCCAGCTGGAGCAGAACGCCGAGTACCGCATCCGGTCCACAGCCGCAATGATCTTCCCGGTGATGATGCATGGCGGCCTGAGCCACCGCGGCGCGGGCGTGGCGCAGGTGCTCAAGGTGCGGCTGATCCACGCCACCATTCGCAACCTGATCCTGCACGGCAGCCCACAAATCGCCGTCGCGCAGTTGCTTGCAGGCGGTGCGGGGCACATCGCACCACAGGTCTTGCTGACAAAGGGCGGGCGGCAGGCAATGTTCCAGACGCTGTATGCGCGTGGCTGGAATCTGAAAGGCGATGGTCTGCCTTGCAACCAGGAAGAACTGGCCTACACCTTGCTGACTTTCGGCTACGTTTTTTTACGCAGTCTGCGCAAGTTGGGCATTGGCCTGCGTGCGGCCGACGAAGAGGCCTACCTGCATGCCTGGAACGTGGTGGGCCATGTCCTGGGCATCGACCGCTCGCTGATGGTGGACACCATGGACCAGGGCGAAGCCCTGATGGCGCGGATGCAGGCGCGTGGCCGCGCCGATCCCGTCAACCCCGACCCCCGCCCAGCACTGGGCCAGGCGCTGATGCAAACCATGGAAAAAGCCCTTCCATGGAACATCGTGAAGCCCTTCCCGCAACTCATGACCCGCTACCTGTGCGGGCGCGCCACAGCCAATGACCTGGGATTGACCCAGCCCGTGCCGTGGCTGTCCGCCCTGCTCTTCTGGGGCGTGCTGCTGCTGGCGCGCGCCATTGATGCGGTAGTACGATTGGCGATGCCGCGCTTTTCCATCGTTCGGGCTCTCACACGCGTGCTGGGCTACCACTTCATGAGCCGGGTGCTGATGAGCCAGACCCGCCCGCTGCAGTTGCCCACCGAGCTGCTCAATCAGGTGGACGACGTGGTGCACAGCTGGAGCGATGACCCCCACGCACCCGGCTGGCTCAACCGGATGGAAGACCGGTTGACCACCCGTGGCAGCTGGAGCAAAGGCCTGGCCACGACGGCCCAGGCCGAGCGCGCTACCCAGGCACAGCAGCCCACCTAGTCGTTGTTACCCGCCCGATGCACCTTCTGCTCTGCGCTGTTCTGATGTGGGCCCGCCTCGCGCGCGCGCATTGCGGCCGGGTGTTGAGCCTGCTTTGTATGCTCGCGCCCATGGCTTTGCCGCTGAGTGCGCAGGCCAGCGCACCCCTGGTGCTGAACCAGGCCAAGCCGCAAGCGAATGTATGGGACGCCATCACGCTCAAGGCCGATCCCACGTATCAGCTTTCGGTGCAGGACATGCTGGGCCGCCTCGACGAATTCAAGGCGCCTGCCGGACGGGATGGCTCCCTGGGAGTGCACAAGGCGGCGATGTGGCTGCATATTCCCATCACCGCGTCCGAGGTGCTACGCAACCCCTGGGTAGTCGATATCGGCTACAGCTCCTTGCAGGCCGAAATTTACCTGGCCAGCGGCGGCCAGGTGCTGCAGCAGATCCGCACGGGTAGTCGCGATCAACCACAGCTAGCCACCCGAACGCCCGCAATGGCGTTCGATCTGCGGACCGGACAGACATACGACCTGCTGATAAGGGTGCAAGCCAACGGGCCGCTAATCCTGCCCATCACGATCGGCGAAATGCCCTACCAACTGCACCAGGCACTGCGCGAGCAGATGCTGCAGGGGCTGCTCAACGGGCTGGCGTTGTGCCTGCTGGTGTACAGCCTGATCCAGTGGTTCACCCAGCGCGAGCACCTGTTTGGCGCTTACGCGCTGGTGGTGCTGGGCAGCGCGGGGTTTTCGATGCAGTTCTTCGGCATTGGCGATCAGTTTTTGTGGCCTGGCAACCAGTGGATGCATCGGCATGCGGGCGTGGCAGCAGGGCTGATTGCACTGGCGGGCTCTTTCCTCTTCCTGGCTGTCGCCCTGGCAGACCATTCGCGGAGCCGGTACGCTCGCACCATGCGCGCAGGTGCCGGGATCACCGCAACTGTCTGCATTGCCGTCTTGCTGGGCTGGGTGAGCATTCCCACTGCCATCGGCTTCATGAGCCTGGCAGGGCCACTTCCTTCAATCATCAGCCTGCCCGCCGCCATCGCACGGGTGCGGCAGAAAGACCCCATTGGCGCTACGCTGCTGGCGGCCTGGATTGCCTACGGGGCCGCGGCTGCTGTCATGGTGTGTCTGGTGCAAGGCTGGGTGCCCGCCAACTTCTGGACGCTGCACTCGTTCCAGTTCGGCGCCACGGTAGACATGCTGTTGTTCCTGCGGGTCATAGGTTTGCGCGCCAACGCCCTGCGGCAGCAAGCGCAGGAGGCGCTGCGTGAGCGCGACATCATGCACCACCTGGCGCACAGCGACCCATTGACAGGCCTCACCAACCGGCGCGGCCTGCAAAGCGCAATCCAGACCGCACTGTCATCCTGCGCGCCGAACAACCTGGTTGCTGTGTACCTGATGGACCTGGACGGTTTCAAGCCCATCAACGACGTTTACGGGCACGATGTAGGCGATGACCTTTTGGTAGCCGTGGCCCACCGGTTGCAAGCCAACGTGCGCCACCAGACCGACGTGGTTGCGCGACTCGGAGGCGACGAGTTCATCATCATGGCTTGCAACCTGGGGACGGCCAACGATGCCGAAGAGCTTGGCCGCTCCCTGTTGCGTGCTTTCGATGCGCCTTTTGTGCTGAGCCACCTGCGCTTGCGGGTGGGCCTGACGATTGGGTACGCGCTGGCACCGCTGGACGGCGACGACCCGCAGGCCTTGATCCGCCTGGCCGACGCTGCGATGTATGCGGGAAAACAAGGCGGCAAACATTCCCTGCGCAGGAACACCGGTGATTTGGCCCTGTCATCATGACAACCCGCAATCCATGACGACATACAACCCGCTGTCAACGGAACAGCGCGGCTCATACTGGCCCCGCGCACCCAGCACCACGCCCAGCCGCACTTTCATGCAGACCTGGCCTTGGCTGCGCCCTCTGACCTGGCTTGCCTTGCTGTGGGCATTGCTGGCCTGTCCCTGGGTGCAGGCCGCTACCGCGCCCCTGGTCCTGCACGACGAAAGGGCCAGTATCGACGCCTGGCCAGCCGTTACCTTGCTGCCGGACGCGAGCCTTGAACTCACGGTCGAAGAGGTGATGGAACGGCGCCACCAGTTCGCGCTGCCTCCGAGCGTGGGTGCCACGCTGGGCATGCGATCCGACGCGGTGTGGTTGCGCATTCCGTTCGCAGTCCCGGCCATGTCGGACGGCCAGTGGATCCTGGACCTCAACCACGCCGACCTGAACCGCATTGACGTGTACCTGACCACAGGCGACAGTGTGGCGCAGCAGGCCACGCTGGGCAGCCTGCAACCCTACTCGCAACGCCCTCTGCAAAGCCGTTCGCACGCGTTGCCGCTCAATCTGCTGCCGGGTCTGGAGTACGAGTTGCTGGTGCGCATTCAGACCCGTGGCGCAATGATCCTGCCGATTGCGTTTCACAAGCCGGCCGCCATGCTGAGCAAGGCGATCAACGAGCAGATGCTGCAGGGTGTACTCATCGGCCTGGCGCTGTGCCTGCTGGTGTACAGCGTGGCGCAGTGGATCAGCCTGCGGGAGCCCCTTTTCATCTACTACGCGCTGCTGACATCGGGCAGCCTGCTGTTTTCGATGCACCTGTTTGGAGTGGGGCGGCAATACCTGTGGAGCAACAGCCTCTGGCATGAGGTTCACATCGCGGGGCTTGCTGCGCTGTTGGCGACCTGTGGCTCCTTCCTGTTCATCAGCCAGGCACTGGCAGGGGACAGGCCCGGCAGCCGCTTTCTGCGCATCATGCGCGGCGGAGCCGTGCTGTGCGCTGTGCTGGCCGTGGCCTACGCCGTGGACGCCATCTCCACGCGCGCCATCGCGGCCATCGTGAGTATTCTGGGCCTGGTGCCCGCGCTGATGGGCATCCCGGGCGCAGCGCGCCGTGCAGCGCGGGGCGACGGCGTGGGCACCAGCCTGCTGCTGGCGTGGCTGATTTATTTCATTGCCACGGCCACCGTCATCGGTGTGATCAACGGCTGGGTGCCCGTGAATTTCTGGACGCTGCACTCCTTCCAGTTTGGCGCAACGCTGGACATGCTTTTGTTCATGCGGGTGCTGGGCCTGCGCACGAAGGCTCTGCGCATGGAGGCGCTGGACGCCAACCGCGAGCGCGATGTCATGCACTCGCTGGCCCACACCGATCCGTTGACAGGCCTTCCCAACCGGCGCGGGCTCAGCATTGCACTGGCATCAGCCCTTTCGCGCTGTGGCCCCGACAAGCTGCTGGCCGTTTATGTCATGGACCTGGACGGGTTCAAACCCGTCAACGACCAGCATGGTCATGACATCGGCGATGAGTTGCTGATTGCTGTCACCCGGCGCTTGCAAGGCCATGTGCGCCAGAGCGATGTCATCGCGCGCATGGGTGGCGATGAGTTTGTGGTGATGACCGGGCAACTGAGCAGCACGCAACAGGCCCAGGAGCTGGGAGAGAAATTGCTGGACGCCTTCCGCGCCCCGTTCTCTCTGGGGGATATCAAGGTGAAGGTCGGCTTGACCATCGGCTACGCCATTGCCCCGCTCGACAACAATGACGCGGTGGGGCTACTCAAGCTGGCCGATGCGGCCATGTACAGCGGCAAACAGGGGGGCAAGTTCTGCGTGCGCCGCAACACAGGCGATCTCGCGCTATCGTCCGCCTGAATCCATTGATTCAACCGGCTTAACCACAGCCCGCCGCCAATGCGGGCCATTGCGAACTGGTCAAACTGCGCGGCTTGGGGTACACACGGGGCTTCGCGTTTTTCTTGAAGGATCGTTCTCCATGGCCCATCGCAAAAGCCCCGCCCGCATTGCCAAAGACGCGCGTGTTGCGCACTTTCAGTCGCTTTCAGCACAAAACTCGGCCAGCAACGCCCCGGGCGCCACGCTGACCTGGGAGGCAGTTGCCGCCCTGGAGATCTCGCTGGTGGGCCGTGTCGTTCTGCCGTCCAGCCCTGACTACAACAAGGCGCGGCAGGAGTCCAACCCCGCGTTCCAGTCCTATCCAGAAATCATCGTGTTCTGCGCCTGCGAGAACGATGTCCTCGAATGCCTGGCCGTCGCCCGCACCTACGGCCTGTGGGTGGCAGTGCGCTCTGGCGGACACAGCACTGCGGGCTATTCGGTGAACAGTGGCATGGTGGTGGACGTTAGCGAAATCCAGGGCGTGGTGCTGGACCCACCAAATCAGCGCGTTCATGTGCGGCCCGGCACGGACTTCGATCATTTCAACGGCGCGATGAACAACACCGGCTGGCATGTGCCGACCGGCGCGTGCGGCAGTGTGCGCGTAGGCGGCTTTGTGCAGGGCGGTGGCTATGGATACACGTCACGCCAATTTGGCATTCAGAGCGACCTGGTCGAGTCTTTCCGCGTCGCGCTGGCCGACGGCACCATCGTCACCGCCAGCGCCAGCGAACACCCCGATCTCTTCTGGGCCATGCGGGGCGGCACGGGCGGGAATTTCGGTGTTCTGCTGCAAGTCACCTACCGCATGTTCCGCCTGGACCAGGTTTGGGCATGGTCCATCAGCTGGGACGAGGCCCATGCCGCACAGGTCCTCACGCTGATGCAGCATGGGTTCATGAAAACCGGGGCGCCTGACGCGCTCGGCTACATGATGAACCTGGGCTACCAAGGCGGTGTGCCGGTCTACATGGTGCAAGGCATGTTCTGCGGCACGCGGGACGCAGGCCTGGCGGCCATTGCCCCCTTGCTCGCCATCCCCAGCGCCCAATTGCTGGTGGACAAGACGGGCACCTACCCGGACATGAACCGCTGGCTGGAAGACCACCCCTACACGCTGCCGGACAACCTGCCGGACGGCGCTGCCGAAAGCAAGGCCAGCGGCTACATCAGCGCGGCGCTCACACCGGCAGACTGGCAAAGCATCATCGAATTTTTCAAAACGTCACCCAACGCCTACTCGCTGGCCTACCTGGAGCCGTATGGTGGCGCCATCAACCGCTACCCGGTGGCCGACAGCGCCTTTATCCACCGCAATGTGGACGCCGACCTGGTGGTGGATGTGTTCTGGACCAGCCCTGAAGAGCGCGCCACCATGGAGGACTGGCTCGCCAAGTTCATGCACCAGTTCAAGAGCTTCATGAACGGGCACGTCTATCAAAACTACCCCGACGCAAGCCTCAAGGACTTTTCCAATGCGTACTGGGGCCCGGCATATCCACGGTTGCAGCAGGTCAAGGCGCGGTACGACCCGACCAATTTCTTTCACTTTCAACAGAGCGTCACGCTACCAACGCGATAGGGAGGTTTTCAGCTTCAAAGGCAAACGGGTTGCGCGTAGTGCAGGCGCCCTTTTCCCGCACGCTTGGCAGAATACATGGCCTGGTCGGCGCGGTTCATGAGGGCGTCGATGTCGCCCTCCAGTGGCGGATTCACCGCCACGCCAATGCTTGCGCCGATGTGCAGGTCGCGCCCGTCAATGGTCATGGGCTGGTGCAAGGCTTCAAGGATGCGGTGACCAATGTTGTCAGTCACGTCGCGGGTCACTTCACGGTCCAGCATGACCAAAAACTCATCCCCGCCCAACCGCGCCATGGTGTCGCCCGCACGCACGGTGCTGGCAATGCGCTGCGCAACGATGCGAAGTACCTCGTCACCCGCGCGATGGCCTTCGGTGTCGTTGACCCGCTTGAAGCCATCCAGATCAATAAACAGCAGCGCCACTGACCCTGCACAGTTTTGCGCCTGGGCAAGTGCCGTCTCCAGGCGGGTTTGAAAGGCCGAACGATTGAGCAGGCCGGTCAATGAATCATGGTTGGCCTGGTAGTGCTGCTGGCGTGCGATCTGGATTTTGGCGGAAACATCCTGCACCAGCGCCATGATGGAGGTCACTTGCCCGTCCTCGTCCGTCAGCGCCGAATTGAACCATTCGCAATGCACTTCGGTTCCGTCTGCACGAACAAAACAGGTCTCCGCGCGGTTCTGCGACTCCTGGCCGGATTGCAGGCGCTGCAGGGCCAACTGAAGGCTGTCATCGGCGGACGCCAGCGCCAGCAGCTCGGTCAAAAGCCGCCCCTCCAGCCCCGCAACGTGCAGCCAGCCCATCAGCTGCACCGCACGCTGCGAGCAGTGCAGCAGCTGCAGCTTGTGATCCATTTCGACCACTGCCAGCGGGCTGTTTTCCATGTGCGACGAAAGTCGTTGATTGGCGGCTCGCAGCGCGTTCATGGTCACCTGCAGCTCGTGCACATCCAGGGCCGTGGTGATGAACCCGTCAATCGCGCCTTGCGCGTTGTGCCAGGGCGTCAGGCAGATGGTGCGCCATTCGTCGATGCCGTAGGGTGTGCGCAGCATGCGCTGGTACTGCACGCGCTCCCCGCGCAATACGCGCTCCACAAAGGGCATGAACCGGGCAGAGTCCTGCTCCCCATAGACCTGCACAATCGATTTGCCCACCAGTTGCTGAGGCACGGTGCCGAACCAGCGTGCGTATTCCTCGTTGACGTAGATCATGATCAGGCTGCGGTCCAACACAGCCATGGTGGCGCCTGCGCTGCGCGAGATCAGATCCAGCAATTCCTCTTTGGACCAAGTTTCCTTGCGATGGGCGGGCGAGAAATGCGACAACTCTGGCTCGTCTTGCATCATGCGGCGAATGACCCAGTGGGTGGGGACGTCAATGTAGGCAGCCCGATCGCTTGGATGTCGATCACAAGGAGATGTTCGCGGCCGCCCTGCTTTGGGTAACAGTCTGTCAGCGGCAGCTTATCACTTCAGCAAAAATCTGGTTGCTTTTGTCTTGCTCGCTTGCTGCAAACGCCCTCAGTGACAGCAGCGGTAAGCGAACCCCAATGACACCGAAAAGCCGGTCGGATCCATCGTGAGGGGACTTCGCACGGCATCGCCCTTGAGATGAGACACCCGCGCAGCGCCAAAAATGACCCAGTGGCGATTGATGGCAGACATCACCTCAACGCCTGTATCCACGCTGTAGAGCCCGGCGCGGGGGCTGAAAGCGGGAAGCGCGCTGGCTCCAGCGTCCGGCACCCCAAAGTGGCCACGCACGTATTTGCGATCACCAAAACTGGCACCCGCACCAAAGGTGACTTTCGTCTGCTCGGTAACGGGCCATGTGTAGCCCACGCTTGTGGACAGCTGGGCGCCGCCATCACGTCCCAGGATGTCTTGAGAAACACCGGCCCCCACAGACCAGCGCTCTGTCAGCGCGTAGCCGCCGCTGACGCGTGCTCGCAAGGTGGAGCGCACCGAAGGCAGCCCTACCAGAATGGGTGCATCCGCCCCGTCGCGCCCTTTGTCTATGCGCAGCGAGGCACTGAGGTGAAACCGGTCACTCTCTGCCAGCGTGGCGCTTGCGCCGGACTCCCTCGGCCTCAACCCGTGTCCCATGAAAGCGCTGCCTCTCGATGTGCTTAGACGAAAGCGGCCGTACTCAATGGCCCAGGCCGGGCGCAGGCTGTTCTTGCGGCCGTCGCCGCCTGCATAGTCCGGCCCGGTGCTGACGATAGCGCCCAAAGCGTAGTGCAGTGTTGCCTTGCTTTCTTCGTTTGCACCAGGGGCAGTGTCGGCCTGCGCCGCCGGCACAACGCAAACAAGCGCCAGGGCCCAGGCCAGAGCGCCAACAGGTGAACAGGTAAGTAGCGAGGGGCGAAACATGGGTGGATTATGAATCCACCCACTGCACCCATCCTGTCCAGGTAGTCACCAGCACAATGATCCCGAACACGATGCGGTAGTACGCAAACGGCACAAAGCTGTGGGTACTGATGTAGCGTAACAACCAGCGCACGCACAGCCACGCGCTGATGAACGAAAACACCAGACCGGTGAGGAACATCGGGATGTCTTGTACCGATAGCAGAGCGCGGTCTTTGTAGAGGCTGTACGCGCCCGCACCAATGAGCGTGGGGATGGCCAGAAAAAAAGAGTAGTCGGTGGCTGCCTTGCGCGACAGCCCCAGCAGCATGCCGCCAATGATGGTGGAACCACTGCGGCTGGTACCCGGGACCATAGCCAGGCACTGCACCAGACCCACCTTGAGCGCATCCAGCGGGGTCATGTCGTCCACCGACTCGATGCGCGTGGCCGACGGCGCCCGGCGCTCGGCCCACAGGATGATGAACCCGCCAATGATGAACGTGCTGGCGACCACCACCGGGGTGAACAGATGGGCCTTGATGGCCTTGCCAAACAGCAGGCCCAGCACGACGGCAGGCACAAAGCCAATGAACACGTTGAGCACAAACCGCCGCGCCTGGCGCTCGGTGGGCAGCGCCACCACCGTGGCGCGTATTTTTTGCCAGTACACCAGGATCACCGCAAAAATGGCGCCTGTCTGAATGGCGATGTCAAACACCTTGGCTTTGGCATCGTCAAACCCCAGCAGGGCTCCGGCCAGAATCAGGTGACCGGTGGAAGAAATGGGCAAGAACTCGGTCAGGCCCTCGACGATCCCCATGATGGCGGCCTTGACCAGCAATACAACGTCCACTCCTGCTCCTTCAAAAATATGGCCAAAATGGCCTCTATCGCTTATTGGTAAAGCGCTTATAGCTATAAATTTAGGAGCAAACGCCCCGACTGTTCTGGATTATCCGCCAGGGCCAGGCAGCCACGGTGCCTGCCACCCACCGCCCAGAGACTGAATCAGCGCAACGGCCGCCAGCTGCCGGTTGACCTGCAGTTGCAGCAAGGCCCGCTGCGCCGACAGCGCCGAGGCCTGGGCTGTCACCACGTCGGTAAAGCTCACCTGCCCTTCGCGGTAGCGGTTCAGCAGTTGCTGCGCGGTGCGCTCAGTGGCAGACACAGCCTCGCGGCGCAAGGGTTCCTGCTCCTGCAGCGTCCGCAACACCGTGAGCTGGTCCTCGACGCTCTGGAAGGCAGTCAGCACCGTTTGCCGATAGACCGCCACCCGCGCATCCCGCGCCGACTGGGCTTCATCCACGCGAGCGGCCGTCGCGCCCGCGTCGAACAACGTCTGTGCAATGGACAAGCCAAGCGACCACACCGTGCTCGACGCCCTGAAAAGATCAGCCACGCTGCTACCGGTGTTTCCCAACGATGCCCCAAGGCTCAGGCCGGGGAAGTAGGCCGAGCGCTGAATACCAATCTGCGCATTGGCCGCCGCCACCGCGCGCTCGGCGGCGGCAATATCGGGCCTGCGCTGCAACAGGGTGGACGGCAGGCCCAGGGGTACATCCGGCACCTGCGCCACCCACGGAGCTTGAGGGAGGGAAAACGCGGCCGGTGCCTGTCCCGTCAGCACCGCTACCGCGTGTTCAAAGCGGGCCCGGTTCTGGCGCACGGTGGCAAGGTCGGCGCGCGCGTTGGCCAACTGGGTCTGCGCCTGCAACACATCCGTCTGCGCAACCACCCCCGCTGCGTACCGGTTTTGCGCAATGGTCAGGCTGCGCTCATAGCCGTCAACCGTCGCTTGCAGCAGATCGATTTCGGAATCGGCCTCGCGCAGCTGAAAGTACGCCGACGCCAACGCTCCCACCGCCGACAGGCGGGCAGAGGCCAGGTCCGCCTCGCTGGCCTGCGCATTGGCCTGCGCGCTATTCACACCGTTCTGCAAGCGCCCCCACAGGTCGGGCGCCCAGTCCACGCCCAGTGCTGCCTGCGTGGTGGTGCCAGATCGGCTCGCGCCTTCGCCGCCCGATCTTGTCGCACCGCCCGACAGGCTGACGGAAGGGAACAAGCCCGCGCGCTGCTGCCGCACCACCGCCTGGGCCTGGGCGTACGCAGCCACCGCAGCGGCAATGTTCTGGTTGGACAGCTGGACTTGCTCCGACAGCCGGTTGAGTTCGGCATCACCAAACATCTCCCACCAAGCACCGCGATCCAGCGCATCTGCCGGGGCTGCTGGCGCCCAGGTGGCTCCCGCTTCCTTGAACACCGCAGGCATGGGCAGATCCGGGGGGTGGTATGCAGGTGTGACGGCGCAAGCAGACAGCAAAGCGACCATGAAACCCACGGACATAAGGCGGGCTGACTGCGTGTGCAGGATCGTTGAGGTATCAGCGCCCATCAAGGCGCGGGGTGTCATTCGGTTCAGACGAGAGATCATGGTGCGCAGTCAGGCCGCGGCGCCCGGGGCACCGGCGCGGCTCAGGTGTTGTTCATTGGGTGCCGGGGTGCGCAGCTTGTCGAGCAGCACATACACCACGGGCGTGGTCAAAAGGGTGAGCAACTGGCTCGCAATCAGCCCGCCGATGATGGCCACCCCCAGGGGCTGGCGCAGCTCGGAGCCCTGGCCAAAACCGATGGCCAAGGGCAATGCGCCCAGCGCCGCCGCCATGGTGGTCATGAGGATGGGGCGAAAACGCAGCATGCAGGCTTCGCGCACCGCCTCCAGCGCGGTGAGCCCACGCGCACGCTCGGCCTCCAGCGCAAAGTCGATGATCATGATCGCGTTCTTCTTCACGATGCCGATGAGCAGGAACACGCCGATCAACGCAATGATGGTGAATTGCATGTTGAACAGCAGCAGCGCCAGCACCGCACCCACGCCCGCAGACGGCAGCGTGCTGAGCACGGTGATGGGATGGATCAGGCTTTCGTACAGCACGCCCAGCACGATGTAGATCACCACGATGGCGGTGATGATGAGAAACGCCTGCTGCCCCTGCGACTGCTGCGCGCTCAGCGCGGTGCCCTGAAAACTGCCCCGCACATTGGTCGGCATGGCGATGTCGGCTTCTGCCTGCTCAATCACCTGCCGCGCTTGTGCCAAGGAGGTACCGGGGTCGATATTGAACGAGATCGTCGTGGCAAGCTCGCCACCCTGGTGGCTGATGGAGGTGGGGGACGCCCGCTCCACCACACGTGCGATGGCGCTCAGGGGCACCATGGTCGATGGCACGGTGCTGAGGACATTGCCGGTAGAAGCACCACGCTGGCCCGGGTTGGCCACGGTGCCGGTCACGCCCGCAAGGTTGGACGCCACATAGATGTCCTTGAGCGCCGGGGGGCCCTGCGCGTATTCAGGCGCCCATTCCATGATGACGGCGTACTGGTTGAGCTCGCCATAAATCGTGGCCACCGAGCGCTGGCCGAATGCGTTGTAAAGCGCGTTGTCGATGGCGATCGAACTGACCCCCAGGCGCGACGCGCTCTCACGGTCCACCTCGACATAGGTTTCGACGCCGTTCTCGGCCTGGTCGGTGTCCACATCCTTGAGCAAGGGCTCATCCTTGAGCCGATCTGACAACTTGGTCGCCCACTGCTTGAGGTCGGCCAGGTTGTCGCTCATGAGGGTGTACTGGTAGGTCGAATTGCTGGACCGCCCTCCCATACGCAGGTCTTGCACCGGGTTCAGAAAAACGCGCAACCCGGTTATCTGGTTGAGCTGCGGACGCAAGCGGGCGATCACGGCCGGTGTGCTGTCGGTGCGCTGGCTCAAGGGCTTGAGGTTGACGAACATAAACCCGCCACCGGCGCGGCTGCCACCCGAAAAGCCCACCACAGTGTCGACCGCGGGGTCCTTGCGAATGATCTCTACCGCCTGTCTGAGCTTGCGCGCAAGTGCTTCCGACGAGATGCTCTGGTCAGCACGCAGGCCGGCGCTGAGCTGCCCGTTGTCCTGCTCCGGAAAGTAGCCCTTGGGAATCTTTGCAAACAGATAAACATTGAGCCCCACCACCGCCAGAAGAATCGCCACCACCAGCCATTTGCTGGCAAGCGCCCAGTCCAGGCTGCGCTCATAAACGCGCAGCACGCCGTCATAGCCACGCTCAGCCCAGCGCGCCACACGCCCCGGCGGCTTGTCGCGTGCGGGGTCATGGGCACGCAGCAGCAACGCACACATCATGGGCGTTGTGGTGAGCGATATCACGAGCGAAATCATCACCGCTGCTGACAACGTGATCGCGAATTCGCGAAACAGCCTGCCCACCTGCCCATCCATGAACAGCAGCGGAATGAACACCGCCACCAGCGACAGGCTGATCGACAGCACCGTGAACCCCACTTCGCGCGCGCCTTGCAGCGCGGCCTGCACGCGGTCCATGCCCGCCTCGATGTGCCGCATGGTGTTCTCCAGCACCACAATGGCGTCATCCACCACAAACCCGGTCGCCACGGTCAATGCCATCAGGCTCAGGTTGTTCAGGCTGAACCCCAGGAAGTACATGACGCCGAATGTGCCCAGCAGCGACACCACGGTGGCAACCGCCGGTATCACCGTGGCGCGGGCCTTGCGCAAGAACGCCCCCACCACCAGCACCACCAGCGCAATCGACACCATCAGGGTCAGCTCGATCTCGCGCAATGACGAGCGGATGGTGTTGGTGCTGTCCGACGCGACCGCCACCTGAATGTCCTGGGGCAGCTGTGCCTGCAGTTCAGGCAGCAGGGCGCGGACCGAATCCACGGTTTCGATGATGTTGGCACCGGGCTGGCGTGTGACCAGCACGATGATGGCGGGCTCGCCATTGAACAGGCCCACCGTTCTGCGGTTTTCCACCCCGTCCCGCACCCGCGCCACATCGCCCAGGCGCACGGCGGCATTGTTGCGCCAGGCAATCACCAGTGACTCATATTCCGCCGCCTTGCGCGCGGGGGACGGGGTATAGATCTGCAGTCGGCGCCCGTCCCCTTCGATGGCACCCTTGGGACGGTTGGCATTGGACGCCTGGATGGCTGCGCGCACGTCTTCGGTGCTGATGCCGTAGCGATTGAGCGCAAACGGCAACAGCTCTACCCGCACCGCGGGGAGTGACCCGCCCCCGATCTCCACATCGCCCACGCCGTCCACCTGCGACAACCGCTGGCTGACCACGTTGGACACCGCATCGTAGATTTCGCCAGGCGTGCGGGTCTTGGAGGTGAGTGCCAGGATGATGACGGGCGACGCCGCAGAGTTGCGTTTGCGATAGGTGGGGTTGCTCCGCAGCGTGGCGGGCAGGTCGGCACGCGACGCGTTGATGGCCGCCTGCACCTCGCGCGCTGCGGCGTCAATGTCACGGCTCAGATCAAACTGCAGGCTCACCCGGGCCGAGCCGTTCGAGCTGGTCGAGGTCATTTCGTTGACCCCTGCAATCACCCCCAGGCGCCGCTCCAGCGGCGTGGCCACGCTGGATGCCATGGTTTCGGGGCTGGCCCCGGGCAGGCTGGCAGACACCGAAATGGCCGGATAGTCCACCTGCGGAAGGGGCGCCACCGGCAGCACAAAAAATGCCGCAATCCCCGCCAGCGCAATGCCGATGGTGAGCAACGCCGTGGCCACCGGTCGCTCCACAAATGGGCGTGAGAGGTTCACCGTGCGTCTCCTGCCTGCACCGGCGCGGCAGCAGTGCCCCGGCCCGTCCAGCGGCGACCCAAGCGGTCAAACGCCAGGTAAATGACCGGCGTCGTAAACAGCGTGAGCATCTGGCTCAGGATCAGGCCGCCGAAAATGGCCAGCCCCAGCGGGCGTCGCAGCTCTGCACCGTCGCCCCAGCCCAGCATCAGCGGCAAGGCCGCAAACAGCGCCGCCAACGTCGTCATGAGAATGGGACGAAAACGCAGCAGCGCTGCCTGGTGGATGGCCTGCTGCGGCGGCATGTTCTGGTTGCGCTCAGCATCAATGGCGAAGTCGATCATCATGATCGCGTTCTTCTTGACGATGCCGATCAGCAGGATGATCCCGATGATTCCGATCACCCCCAGGTCGTTGCCCGACACCATCAGCGCCAGCAAGGCGCCCACACCAGCCGAAGGCAGTGTCGAGAGAATCGTCACCGGGTGGATGTAGCTCTCATACAGCACGCCCAGCACGATGTACACGCACACCATGGCCGCCAGAATCAGCCACCGCTGGCTGGACAGCGATTTTTCGTACGCTCCGGCCGCCCCCAGAAACTCCATCGACAGCCCCGGTGGCATGCCGATCTCTTTGGCCGCTGCACGGATCGCATCCACCGCACTGCCCAGCGACACGCCCTCTGCCTTGTCGAACCCCAGCGTGGCCGCGGGGTACTGGGCCACACGGGTGATCTGCAGCGGCGCCAGTTGCTCGCGGATCGTGGCCACGGCCGACAACGGCGTGGGCGCGCCCGTGCCGGTGCGCAACTGCAGCGTACCGAGCGCCTCGGGGGTGTTCAGCTGCTCCTGCTGCGCCTCCAGGATGACGCGGTATTGATTCGTCTCGGTGAAGATGGTGGACACGATGCGCTGGCCAAATGCGCTGTACAGCGTGTCGTCCACCGAGCTGGCAGTGACCGACAGGCGCGACGCCGTGTTGCGGTCAATATCCACAAAGGCCGACAAGCCCTGCGCGCCTGCATCGGTGGTGGCATTGCGCACGCTTGGCTCGGTCTTCAGCCGCTCCACCAGCTTGTGCGTCCACGCGTTGACCTGTGCGGAATCCACCCCGCCAATCGATACGCGGTACTCAGTCGGGCCTGTCTCGGCATCAATCGTCAGGTCTTGTGTGGGCTGCAGGTACAGCGTCACACCGGCCACCGACTGCACACGCTCGCGCAAGCGCTGGATGATGGCTTCTTGTGCATCGCGCTTTGGCTGCAGGTTGATCAGCATGCGCCCAACATTCAACATCGTGTTGTTGGCCGCATCCACCCCCACAAACGAGCTGAGCGACAACACATCCGGGTCTTGCAAAATGGCGCGCGCCGCCGCCTGCTGCAGCTCGCTCATGCGCGCATACGACACGTCTTGTGACGCCTCAATGCGTGCCTGCAGCTGCCCGGTGTCCTGCGTCGGAAACAGCCCCTTCGGGATCACCACGTACAACAACCCCGTCAGCACCAGGGTGAGCACGGCCACCACCATCGTGGCGCCCTGGTGGCGCAGCACCCAGGTCAGCCACCGGTCATAGCCTGCAATCACCCGGTCAAAGCCTCGGTTGATGCGACCCGAAACCCCCTTAGGGCCACCCTCGGGCTCGGCGCGCAGCCAGCGCGCGGCCATCATCGGCACCAGCGTGAGCGACACCACCCCGGAAATCAGAATGGTGACGGCCAGCGTCACCGCGAACTCCCGGAACAGGCGCCCCACCACGTCACTCATGAACAACAAGGGGATCAGCACCGCAATCAACGACACCGTCAGCGAGATGATGGTGAAGCCGATCTGCGTGGCGCCCTTGAGCGCTGCCTGGAACGGCGCCTCGCCCTTTTCCAGATAGCGGGCGATGTTCTCAAGCATCACGATGGCATCGTCCACCACAAAGCCCGTGGCAATGGTCAAGGCCATCAGGCTCAGGTTGTTGAGGCTGTAGCCCAGCAGGTACATGACGCCGCAGGTGCCAATGAGCGAGATGGGCACCGCCAGGCTGGCAATGATGGTGGCACGCAGGCTGTGCAAAAAGAAAAAGATCACCAGCACCACCATCAGCACCGCCAGCGCCAGTTCCATCTCCACATGGTGCACGGACGACCGGATGCCCGTGGTCCGGTCTGAAAGCACCTCGACCTTCAACGACGCAGGCAACCCGGCCTGAAGCTCGGGCAGCAGCTTCTTGATGTTGTCGACCGTAGCGATGACGTTGGCCCCGGGCTGCCGCTGCACATTAAGAACGATCGCCGGGGAGATGGTGGCCCCCACGCTCCCCACTTCGTGTGGTTCGCTGCCCCCCGAGGGGGTGCTCGCCGCCTTGGGGCGGCCCGGCGGCGGCTCGGTGGCCCCCACGCCCTCCGACGGGGTATCCGCTTGAATGGAACGGTCGGGCGCAGCGCGGCCCGCCCACGCACCCAGCCGGTTGTTCTCGGCGCTTTCCACCACCCGCGCTACCTCCAGCATGCGCACCGGCGCGCCGTTGCGCCACGACACGATGAGGTTCTTGTAGTCGTCCACCGTCAGCAACTGGTCGTTGGCGTTGATGGTGTAGGAGCGCAGCGGCCCGTCAAAACTGCCCTTGGCGCTGTTGGCGTTGGCCGATGTGATGGCGGTGCGCAGAGTATCGAGCCCAATGCCATAGGACGCCAGCGCCTTGGTGTCCGCCTGTATGCGCATGGCAGGCCTTTGCCCACCGGCCAGCGACACCAGGCCCACACCACCGACCTGGCTGATCTTCTGGGCCAGGCGTGTGTTCACCAGGTTCTGCACCTCGGTCAGTGGCAGCGTGTCGGAGCTGATGGCAAGCGTCAGCACCGGCGCGTCGGCCGGGTTGACCTTGGCATACACGGGCGGTGCAGGCAGGTCTGCAGGCAACAGCGAGCTACCCGCGTTGATGGCCGCCTGCACCTCCTGCTCGGCCACGTCCAGCGCCAGACCCAGGCCAAACTGCAGCGTGATGATGGACACGCCCGAGGCACTGGTGGACGCCATGCGCTCCAGCCCCGACATCTGCCCAAACTGGCGCTCCAGCGGTGCGCTCACGGTGCGGCTCATCACCTCGGGGCTGGCGCCGGGGTACAGGGTCTGCACCTGGATGGTGGGGTAGTCCACCTCGGGCAGGGCCGACAGAGGCAGGAAGCGAAAACCCACCAACCCAGCCAGCACAATGGCCACCATCAGCAGCGCGGTGGCAACGGGTCTTTCAATGAACGGACGCGAGGGGCTCATACGGTCAGTCGGCGCTCAGGGGTTCTGTGGCGGGCGCTGGCGGCGCTGGCCACCCTCCCCCGCTGACGACGCCCCATTGCCGGGACCCGAAGCCCCGCTACGCGGTCCGCTGGCCCCTGCGCGTGGTCCGCGTGCGCCCGCTGCGCCTGCGGCACCCGGCAATTGCACGGCCATGCCGTCCTGAAGACGGTCGCCGCCTTCCGTCACCACGCGCTCACCCTCTTTCAGACCCTCGGTGATAGCCATCAGTCCCACGGTGGCCTGCCCGCGCTTTACCTTGCGCAGCGACACCGTACGGTCTTCGTTGATGACATAGACATAGTCGCCATTGGCACCCGTGCGTACGGCGGTTACGGGCACCACGACGGCAGGCACATTGCGCAGCAACAGCTGCACGTTCACAAACTGGTTCGGAAACAGCGCGCCCGCCGCATTGTCAAACCGCGCCTTGGCCTTGACGGTGCCGGTGG
This sequence comes from uncultured Gammaproteobacteria bacterium, assembly GCA_947085645.1. Classification (GTDB taxonomy): domain Bacteria; phylum Pseudomonadota; class Gammaproteobacteria; order Burkholderiales; family Burkholderiaceae_C; genus Acidovorax. Next base: position 54,535 of record CAMTXG010000024.1, on the reverse strand, counting down.
TGGTGTCCACCTGGTTGTCCAGGGTAGAGAACTGGCCGGTTCCCAGCTCCGCCTTGCGCGTACGGTCCAGCGCGGTCACCGCCAGCGTGGCCGAGTCGTTTTGCGCCGCGCGGATGTCGCCCACACGGTCTTGCGGCACCGAAAACTGCACATCAATCGGCGCCACCTGGGTGATGGTGGCCAGGCCCGCAGCGTCACCAGAGGTCACATAGTTGCCCGCATCCACCGTGCGCAGGCCAATGCGCCCCGTCGCAGGTGCCGTGATGCGGGTGTAGTCCAGATTCAGGCGGGCGGTGCCCTCCTGGGCCTTGTCGGTCATCACGGTGCCTTCCAGCTGCTTGACCAGTGCGGCCTGGGTGTCCACGTCCTGGCGGGCAATCGAGTCCTGCGATAGCAGCGTGCGATAGCGCGCAAGGGTGAGGCGCGCGTTTTCCAGCTGCGCTTCGTCCCGCTGGCGGGTGCCCTGGGCTTGCATCAGGGCCTGCTCAAATGGCCTGGGGTCGATCTGTGCCAACAACTGGCCCTTCTTGACCATCTGCCCCTCAGTGAAAAGCACCTGGGTGAGCATGCCCGACACCTGGGGCCTCAAGATGACCGTGGTGGCAGGGATCACCGTGCCCAGGGCATCGATGACGACCGGCAACTCGGCCTTGCGCGCTACCGCGTCGCCCACCGTCACGGTGGGGCGGCCAACCCCTGCAAAACCGCGCCCTGGCGACTCGCCCCCACCAGAACTGCCGCGATTGACGAGATACCACGCGGCGCCCCCCAAAAGAGCCACCAGCGCCAGCGCCACCAGGCTTCCTACCCACCGGGACCTACGCGGTGCTGGACCAGGGGATGCGGGAGGGATGGCCGATGGCGGACGCGCGTTGACTTCTTGTGGATGCATGACGGTTCAGATTCGTGTTCTTGGGGTGCGGGCCGGGCTGACTGATAGGCGGGCGGCCGGGCCGCGCCGTAGCGGATCGTAGAGGGTCCACCCGGGCTCTGCCTTGAACACTGTGCGAAGAAAAGTAAACCTGAGGGTTTCCCCGCTGGGCGCCATCTGTCCACCACAGATTCGAAGGATGGCGCGCCGCCCTTTTGACGCCCCCCCAGGCACAGGCTGCGCCCCTCGGCGGTAGAGACCCCACCAGATTGCGCTGCAGATCGCGCCACCTTTCTGCACTTCAGGCAGCCCACTGTGCATTTCGTCGCACAGCACTGGCAGTGCAGGGTACCGCCCGGCACAGTCCGCCCCATAGAACGCGCCAGGAGCCACCCCCATGCAACTCACTCCCGTCATCGCCATCCACCTCGCAGCCGCACTGGCCGCCACTGCCATCGGCCCACTGGCTCTGTGGGCGCGCAAGGGCCGCACCCAGCGACCCCGCCTGCACCGGGCTGCCGGGTATGCCTGGGTCACCCTGATGGTGGCCACTGCGGTGTCGGCCCTTTTCATCACCGGCGGTGGCGGGCCGCGCTGGGGGAGCTTTGGGCTCATACACCTGCTGATCCCGATCACCCTGGGCATGCTGGTGGTGTCCTTTGTGTTCCTGGCACGCCGCAATGTGGTGGGCCACCGCAAGACCATGCAAACCATCTACGTCGGGGCCTGCGTGGTCGCCGGAGGTTTCACCCTGCTGCCAGATCGTTTGCTGGGCCGGTCGCTGTGGACCGCGCTGGGTGTGGCCTGACACCCCGCCCTGCCCGCCCCACAGCAACCGCTCCCGGCGCCCATCCAATTCTTCAAATTTCACGGGACCTACACCATGCTCTTCAACCTCCTCATCCAGCAGCCCCAGGCCCTGAGCCAGATCATTCAAAACACGCCCGTGTGGGTATGGGCCTTGTTGACCGGCCTTGTGTGTCTGGGCGGCAGCCAGCTTTTTGACCGCCACGTGGGCCGGGTGCGAGCCATGGTCATGCCGGTGGCGATGACCGGCCTGTCGGTGTATGGGCTGGCGTCTGCGTTTGGCAAGTCGGGCCAGGCAGCTGCCGTGCTGGGCGCCTGGCTGGGCGCGGCCGTCGTGATCGCAGCCGTTGCGCTGTGGCTGCAGCCCACCGCCCCCAAGGGCACGCTGTATGCGGGCAGTTCACGCAGCTTCTACATCCCCGGCAGTGCCATGCCCCTGGCGCTGATCCTCGGTATTTTCCTGACCAAGTACTTCGTCGGGGTCGAGCTGGCCATGCAGCCTGCCCTGGCGCGTGACGGCGGTTTTGCGCTGCAGATCGCGGTGCTGTATGGGGTGTTCAACGGCCTGTTTGCAGCCCGGTCACTGCGCCTGTGGCGCCTGGCCCGCCAGAACGCTCCACTGGCCGCAACACCCGCGTCCGCTTGAACGCCCCCATCCCTTTCACAACCCGGTACACCCCATGCGCCACGCCCCCCTCACCTCCGACCCCATCGAACGCCTGGCCCGCAAGCGCGCTGGCGCCAAGCTGGGCTGGTACCTGCACGCCAGCGTCTACATCCTGGTCAACCTGCTGCTGGTCACGCTGTCCGCCTCCAGCGGCCGCCATTGGGCCGTGTTTCCAGCCGTGGGCTGGGGCATAGGCCTGGCGGTACATGGCGTAGTGGTGTTTCTGGTGACGGGCGGCGGCGGGGTGTATGAGCGGCTGGTGAAGGCCGAGCGCAGCCGCATTGCAGAGCAAGACCGCCCTTTGTGACCTGTCGCTCCCATGATCCAATCTGTCACTCCTAACAGACTCCGCACACGCCGCATCACCACCATGCTGTTGCCCGCCATCCTCGTTTTTATCGTGTTCCTCGTGGTCGTCGGCTGCGCCGCTGCGCTGGCCTGGGGCGGGCCCAAAGACATTACGCCGTTGGCCAGCGTCAATGAACCATTCAAGAGCGTTGACTTCAGCGCCGTACCGCCAGCGCAGCACTACACCGCCCGCGACGGAACATTGCTTGCCTGGCATGCATACCCACCCGACAGCACCCGGGCAGACACTTCCAACCGCCGCGTAGTGGTCGTCCACGGCTCGTCTTCGCGCGCGCGATCCACCCATGTGCTGGCACAGGCTCTGGCAGCGCAGGGTTACAGCGTGGCAGCGCTTGACATGCGCGGCCATGGTGAGTCGGGCACGCGGGGGCAAGCGGCTTACATCGGGCAACTGGAAGATGACGTGGAAGACTTTGCGCGCCAGGTGCCGCACACTGGTCCACAGACGCTCATGGGGTTTTCTGCAGGCGGCGGATTTGCCTTGCGCTTCGCTGGCAGCGCGCGGCAAGCGCTTTTTGATCGTTACGTACTGCTCTCACCGTTCATACACCAGGACGCGCCCACCGCCCGGCCCGATACGGGCGGATGGGCAACCATCGGAATGCCCAGGCTCGTGGCTCTCACGCTGCTCAACCGTATCGGCATCACGTGGTGGAACCACCTTTCGGTGCTTCAGTTTGCGCTGGACGAAGCCTCTCGTGCGGGTCTTACCCCCCGCTACTCCTACACCGTCGCCATGAACTTTCGCCCCCACAACGACTACCAGAGCGACATCCGCAACGCCCGCGGCACAGTCTGCATCGTGGCCGGGCAGGACGACGAGCTTTTCTACGCAGACCGCTTTGCCGACGTGTTTGCCCAGGCGGGCAAGCCCGTGCCGGTGACTCTCGTGCCCGGCGTGAACCACATGGGCCTGACGCTGGACGCAGTGGCCGTGCAAACGGTGGCACAGGCCTGCAAGGCTTGATCGCCCACCACGGCATCGCTGCGCCGCCACGCACCTAAAATCGCGCCTCCATGCCCCATCCCATGACACCCGACGACCTCGACCAACTCGCCCGCAAGCGGGCTGGCGCCAAACTGGGCTGGTACACCCATGCCGCTGTCTTCGCCGTGGTCAACCTGGTGCTTTTTGGGATGTCGCGGTACGGCTTTGGCAACCGGCCCTGGTCGGTGTACCCGCTGCTGGGCTGGGGGCTGGGCCTTGCGCTGCACGGCATTTCGGTGTTTGTGCTGGGCACAGGCAGCGACCTGCGCGAGCGCATGGTGCAAAACGAGCGAGAGCGGCTGCAGCGCGAGCAAGACCGCAACGGCCGCTGAACGGGACGATGCCCGCATGAAAATCGACTGGATCGCCAAGCTTCGGCATTTTCTGCAGATGCTCGCGTTCTGCCTGGCCATCGCTGCCATCCACTACGCGTTCAGGCCGCACAAACCCTACGAGATCACGCTCGTCTACTCCCTGGCCATCGGAATGCCGTCATGGGTACTGATTGACTTTGGGCGCCATCTCTTTCCGTCCAGCCAACACACTGGCTGGCCCGAGGGTGTCCCGAGCATTGCCTTGCCTCTCGTCGGTAATGTGCTGGGATTTTTGGCAGGCACCTGGTTTGCGGATCGCTGGTTCGGCTTTTCGTCCTGGGACCTATACGACCGCCCGCAGTTGCGCATCTCCATCGGCATCACGGTGCTCTCTGCGCTGGCGCTAACGTACTTCTTCTATACCCGGGGCAAGAGCGCCTGGCTGCAGGCCAAGGTCAACGAGGTACGCAGCCAGGCCACCGAGGCCCAGCTCAAGCTGCTGGAAACCCAGCTCGAACCACACATGCTGTTCAACACGCTGGCCAACCTGCGTGCCCTCATCGGCACCGACCCCATGCGCGCACAAGAAATGCTGGACCGCATCATTGCCTACCTGCGCGCCACCCTCACCGCGTCGCGCAGCACCCAGCACCCGCTGTCCAATGAGTTTGACCGCCTGCGCGACTACCTGGAACTGATGGCAGTGCGCATGGGGCCCCGCATGGCCTACACGCTGGACCTGCCTGATGCGCTGCGCGAAGTGCCAGTGCCCCCGCTGCTGCTGCAGCCTCTGGTGGAAAACGCCATCCGCCACGGCCTGGAGCCCCAGGTGGAAGGCGGCCACATCACCGTGCGCGCCAGCACACAACCCGGACCCCACGGCCCGATGCTGGTGATCGAGGTCAACGACACCGGCACCGGCCTGCCCGACACCCTGCCCACGCCGGGCCCCGGCCAGAGCTTTGGCCTGACCCAGGTGCGCGAACGCCTGGCCACTCTGCACGGCGCAGCAGGAACTCTTAATTTGATAGCTGTCAGCGCAGGTGGGACAAGCGCTAGCGTCGTTTTTCCCTTGAAAACCGGCTCCCAGCTATGAACCAACCCGCCCCCCGCGCCCTGATTGCCGAGGATGAACATCTGCTGGCCGCCGCCCTGCAGCAAGAGCTGGCCCTCGCCTGGCCCGCGCTGCAGATCGCGGCCACCGTGGGCGACGGCCTTTCGGCCGTCAAGCTGGCACTGGCCCTGCGGCCCGACGTACTCTTCTTCGACATCCGCATGCCGGGCCAGAGTGGGCTGGACGCCGCCGTGGAGCTGGCCGACGCCTGGCCCGACTACAAACCGTTTCCCGCACTCGTCTTCGTGACGGCCTACGACCAGTACGCCGTGCAGGCGTTTGAAGCCCAGGCCGTGGACTACCTGCTCAAGCCCGTGCAGGCAGCCCGGCTCCAAAAAACAGTGCAAAAACTGCAGCTAGCGCTTATGAATAAAGCGCAACCAGCTATTAATTTGGAAGCAACCATGGCGCAACTGCGCCACCTGCTGGCAGCGCCCGGCATCGCCGCACCACCCGCTTGCGCACCGCCGGGCAGCACCGCCCCCCTCACCCTCATCCAGGCCAGCAGCGGCAGCCAGATCCACATGGTGCCGGTGGCCGACGTGCTGTACTTTGAAGCGGCCGACAAATACGTGCGGGTGCTGACTGCGGCGCGTGAGTATCTGATCCGCACCCCCCTCAAGGAGCTGACAGCCCAGCTGGATACGCAGGTGTTCTGGCAGATCCACCGCAGCACCCTGGTGCGCGCCAGCGCCATCACCACGGTAACGCGCGACGAGGCGGGCAAGCTGCATCTGGAGCTGGCAGGCCGGGCGGAGAAGCTGCCGGTAAGCCGCCTTTACGCCCACCTGTTCAAAGCGATGTAGTCAGCCGGGCAGGTCTACCACCGTGCCCCAGGGAACGCCGGGCAGCGCCTCGTAGTGTGCAACCACCACCACGCGCACCGGCTTCGCAGCCACCTGCGTCAGCGCACGGGCCAGGTAAGCCACCGACGGCTTGTCGAGCCCGCCCACCGGCTCATCGATCAGCGTGAGCCGCGCGCCCGACGCCAGCGCACCGGCCATCAGCACCTTGCGTTTGCTGCCGGTGGACAGCGCATAAAACGGCTTGTCCAGATGCTCGTGCAGCGTGAAGCCCTCCACGTGCGCGGCGAGTGCTGCGGCATCCCACAGCGGATAGCGGGCAGGCAGGCTGCCCAGCCAGCCACGGGCCGTGAGTTGGTCCAGGTCGCCCGAGCGGGGGTCGGCCCAGAAAACGTGCTGCGCAGTGGCCTGGGGCGCATCGCCGGCGCCAAGCCCTTGCAGCGTGATCTTCCCCTTCTGCGGCTTGAGGTCCCCCGCCAGCAGACGCAACAAAGTGGTCTTGCCACTGCTTTCGTCGCCCCGTACCAGCGCCAGGCCTGCGGGCAGGGCCATGGACCACTGCTGAAACACACCACATTCGGGGTAGGCAAAACTTAATCCGTCTACCTGCAAAACCGCGTTGTCGGCCACCTTGTTTCCTTGCAGCAAAAGAGAGGGATTTTAGGAAGCGCGCTGGGGCCAGAGCCGGCCACCCATCTGGTTGACGACCAGGCCACACAACACCGCGGCTGCGCCCACCCACTGCAGCGGCAAGGGCGCTTCGCCCAAAAAGAAGTACGCAGCCCACAGCCCCACCACCGGCACCAGCAGCGAAAACGGCGTGACCCGCCCTGCCGCGTGGCGCTGCAGCAGCTGCGTCCACAGCGTGTAGGCGAGCAAGGTGGCCAGCAACGCCAGGTACAGCACTGCAAGCAAGGCCGTGCCGTCCACCGCCTGCAGCTGCGCCACAACACCGCTGCCGCCTTCGGTCCACACCGCCAGCGCAAAAAACGGAACGATGGGCACCAGGCTGCTCCACACGATGAACGGAAACGGTGCATAGGCCCCCGCCTGCGCAGCGCTGCGGGCCACCAGGTTGGACACCGCCCACATGAAGGCTGCACCCAGCGTCAAAACGAAACCGGCCAGCGTCATCTGCCCAGGCCCTTCGCCATGCGCCAGCCCGATGGTCATGAGTCCGCCAAACGCCAGCAGCAGCCCCCACCACTGCCAGGGCTTGGCGCGCTCACCCAGCAGCGGGGCGGCCAATAGCAATGTGAAGAAAGCTTGCGTCTGCATGACCACCGAGGCCATGCCCGCCGTCATACCGAGTTGCAGCCCCAGGAACAGAAAGCCGAACTGCCCCAACCCCTGCGCCAGCCCATAGCCCACCACAAAGCGCCAGGGCATGGATGGGCGGGGCACGAACAGCAAAAACGGCAACGATGCCGCAGTGAAACGCAGGGCACCCAGCAGCATGGGGCTGAGCCCCTGCAAGCCCAGCTTCATCACCACAAAGTTCAGGCCCCAGATGACGACCACGGCCAGCGCGCGCAGCAGGTCGCCACGGCTCAGTGCCCGCACTGTCATGCAGGCACCGTCGGTGCGCCGACTGCGGCCACAGGCCGCCCCTGACGCGCGCGGGCAGCCACGAACGCATCGAACGCCTCGGCACTGGACTTGCCGGGCACATAGCCCAGCACGCCTTTGAGCGCGGTATTGAGCAGCACCGGGCGATACCGCAAAAAGTCCAACTGCTCCGGCCCATAGCGGCTCACGCCCAGCGTGGAGCCCACCGCCAGCGCGGCGCGCAGCAGGCCCGCAGGCAACTCCAGCACCGGTTTACCCAGGCGCCGGGCGATCTCGCGCAGCGGCAGCGCACCGTCGCCTGCCAGGTTGAAGCAGCCCGCAAGCTGCGTGCGCAACGCATGCAGGATGGCGCCGGTCACGTCTTCGTCCCAGATGAATACAAACGGGCTCTCGCTGCCCCGGATGGCCAACAGGCGCGGTTTGTCGAACAAGGCTGTGATCTGGTTGTCCACCCGCTCGCCCAATATGGTGCCGATGCGCAGCACCGTCTGCGCCAGCGCCGGGTGGTCGGCGCGGTACCGCGCCAGCATCTCCTCCACCAGCCTCTTGTGGTGGGAATAGGCAAACACCTCGTTGCCGCGCAGCGCATTGGTCTCGCGCAGCCAGGCCGGGTTGTCGGCGTGGTAACCGTACGCGGCCCCGCTCGAGCTGACGACGATGTGCTTGACCCCCGTAACTACACACGCGTCGAGCACATTCTTGCTGCCAAGCACATCCACGGAATATTCGAATTCTCGGTTGGACCCCTTGCCGGGCGTGACGATGGAGGCCAGGTGCACCACGCTGTCGATGTCATGGTCGGCCAGCGTCTGCGCGAGCGCCGGGTCGCGCACGTCCTGCACCAGATAGGTCACGCCAGGCAGTCGGCGCTCGGCGGGCACCTCGCGCACATCGGCCGCCACCAGCGTGTGCACGCCTTCTCGCGCCAGCGCCGCCACCACGCCCCGACCCAGAAAGCCGTCAGCCCCGGTCACCAGAATTTGGCGCGTTGTCATTGCATGTTCCGTCATGCGCCGTGCCCCTTGGCTGCAGCCACCGGCGGCACCACAGCAGGCCTGCGCCCCCACCACCCCGCCAGCGCCAGGCCCGCGATGATGTCCCAGAAGCCCCACACCCCCGCCACCACCGCCATACCGCCGAGGCCGCCAAAGAAGCTGAAGATCAGCACCAAACCTAGCCCGGCGTTGCGGATGCCCACCTCAATGCTCACCGCACGCCGGTCGTAGTCGGGCAGGCCGCACACGCGGGCGCAGGCATAGCCGGCGCCAAAAGCCAGCGCGTCATGCAACACCACGGCCAGCAGCACCAGCCCCACGTAGTCCAAGAAGTAGCGCCAGTTGCCCGCCACGGCGCCGACGATGAAGCCGATCAGGCACACAAAACTAAAGATGCGCACGGGCTTGGTCACCCGTTTCGTGAAACGTGGCAGCTTCTCGGCACACAGAATGCCCAGCGCAAACGGCAGGCCGATGATGACCACGATGGTCCCCGCCATCTCCAGCGGGTCGAGCGCAATGCTGCGCAACAGCGGCGCGGCTGTGGGGTGCAACCCGCCCCAGAATGCGAAGTTGAACGGCATGAGCACGATGGCCAGCGCGTTCGATATGGCCGTCATCGACACCGACAGCGCCACATTGCCCCCAGCGCGGTGCGTGAGGATGTTGCTCACGTTGCCAGGCGGGCAGCACGCCACAAGAATCATGCCCAGCGCAATGCTGGGGCCGGGCTTGAGCAGCAGGGTGAGCACAAAGGTCACCGCGGGCAACACGATGAACTGGGCCGCAATGCCCACCGCCATGGCACCGGGCATGCGCAGCACCCGCTTGAAGTCGGCCACCCGCGTGTCGAGCGCAATGCCGAACATGAGAAAGCCCAGCACCACATTGAGCGCCACGAGCGACGCGGGGTTGAAGTTGAGGCGTATTTCGTCGACAGGCAGCATAGACAACCTTTGAGTTCAGTTCTTCACCGGGTATTGCGAAACGCGCAACGCACGAAGCTGTCGCAGCGACAGCGCGGGACGCCGAGCAAGGGCCGCCCCGCAGCGAGGGCGTCGTCCCCTTGCCCGCAGTACGCAGCGCTGCGAGAGCGGGGGGAAGGCGCGCAGCACATCAGGGGGGCTTTCATTCCAGGGCAGCGGAAGCGGCCCGCACCGCGTTGCGGTAGGTGTCTTTGTGCACGTAGTACGCCATGCGCTCCAGCTTGAGGTACTTGAAACCGCCAGACAGATCAGGTGGGGGGCCCGCCTTGGCCTGGCGCAGCGCCTCCGCACGCGGCGAGCCTTCGGCCTGCGCCTTGAAGAAACGCGCCACCAGCTCGGCCTGCTCGTATCGTCCCTGCCAGCCGATGCCGCTGGCCTCGATCATCCCCATCACCGCCAGGTTGTCGAAGCGCGGCGACAGGATGTTGAGGTACAGCTGCGGCGCCATGCTCTGCCAGTTGAGCAGGCTGTGGTCGATGAAGGGGTAGTGCAGCTTGTAGCCCGTGGCGCAGAGCACCAGGTCGTAGTCTTGCGCGCGGCCGTCCTTGAAGTGCACCGTATGGCCGTCGAAACGCGCGATGTCGGGCTTCACATGGATGTCGCCATGGCCCAGGTGGTGCAGCACCAGCGAGTTGACCACCGGGTGCGATTCGTACATCTTGTAGTCGGGCTTGGGCAGGCCAAACCGCACCGGGTCGCCGGTAAACCACTGCAGCACCATGCTGTCGACTTTCTGTTTGAGCCAGGGCGGCATCTTGAACTTGCCGCCCAGCGTGTCGGCGGGTTGGCCAAACACATACTTGGGTACAAAGTAGTAGCCGCGCCGCACCGACAGATCCACGCTGCGGGCATAGTGCACCGCATCCACAGCGATGTCGCAGCCGGAGTTGCCAGCGCCGACCACCAGCACCCGTTTGCCCTTGAACAGCTCGGCGCTTTTGTAGGCGCTGGTGTGCAGCAGTTCGCCATCAAACTGGCCTTCAAAGCGCGGCATGTTGGGCTCGGCCAGCGTGCCGTTGGCAATCACCACGCCTTTGAACTCGGCGGTTTGCGCGGGGCCACCGTGCTGGCTCCAGGTGATACGCCACAGCGGCGCTCCGCCCTCGCCCACGGGTTCCACCTTCAAGACGCGGGTGCCAAACCAGTAGCAGGGACGCAGACCAAAGTGCTCGGCAAAGTCCATGAAGTATTTCCGCATCTCGTGGTGACTGGGGTAGTCGGCCACTTCAGGACGCATGGGAAATTCGGTGAATTCGGTCGTGTGTTTGCTGGAGATGAGGTGCGCGGACTCATACACCGTGCTGCGCGGGTTCTCGATGTTCCACAGGCCGCCCACGTCGGTGTGCGCTTCAAAGCCCTGGAAGGGCATGCCCAGCTTTTGCAGGTTGCGCGCAGCCGCCAGGCCACTGGGGCCTGCGCCTATCAGGGCGATCTGGGTGCGGGTGTCTACCACGGTGGGTGTTGTCTCCGTTGTCATGCGTTTTTGCTTTCGTTTTTTATGGGTGTCTCTGCAGGCAACGGCAGGCCCGGAATGGCCGTGGCCCCCGCCTCACCCACGCGCGGCTTGCGCGGCTGGCCCAGCAGCAGGCGGTCGTGCAGGGCATCGGGCAGCAGGTTCAGCAAGCGGGCCAGCCAGCCGATGCGCGCGGGCAGCACGACGTGGGTACGACCTTGCGCGACGCCCGCCAGCAGAGCCCGGGCAGCGGCTTCGGGCTCCATCAGGCCCGGCATGGAAAAACGGTTGCCCGCCGTGAGCGCGGTGCGCAGGTAGCCGGGGCTCACGGTGCTGACCAAAATGGATTCGCTGCGCAACTCAGCACGCAGGCTCTCCAGGTAGCGGATGAGCCCGCCCTTGCTTGCGCAATAGGCGCCGTTGCCAGGCATGCCGCGCCAGCCCGCAATGCTGGCCACGCCCACCAGCGCGCCGTGCCGCTGCGCACGCATGGCTTTCACAAACGGCTGAAAGGTGGTGGCCGCGCCCAGCAGGTTGATCTCCAGCATGCGGCGCAGCACCGCGAGGTCGTCGGCTTCGGCAGTGTCAAAACCGCCTGCCACGCCCGCGTTGGCAATGACGAGGTCGGGCGCGGCGCCCGAGCGCGCCATCCAGTCGGCCGCCATGGCCTGCATCGCGGTGCTGTCGGACACATCGGGCGTGTACACCGCGCAGCGCCCAGGCGCCAGCGCAGCCAGTGCCTGCAACGTGGGCAAGTGAAGCCCCACCAGCGCCACGGCGGCGCCCTGGCCGATCAGCTCCCGCGCCAGGGCCTGGCCCAAGCCACCACAAGCGCCTGTGAGTACCGCGTTCTGAAAAGTCGCCGCCATGAGCACCCCATGAAATGTTGGTTTGCAGCTTAGCCACAATGCTCAATAATCCCGAAATGTTTTATGGATTCGTCTCGAATTCCGGGATTTATGACCAACTCATCCCCCAGCCTGCGCCTGTTTGAACTGCTGGAAATCATGTGCGCCCACGGCCGCCCGTTCAGCCTGGCGGACGCCATCGAGGCCACCGGCTGGCCCAAACCCAGCGTGCACCGCATGCTGGGCCAGCTCGAAAGCGGTGGCCTGCTGGCGCGCGAGCCCGATGGGCGCCGCTACACCCCCGCACCCCGCCTGCTGCGCCTGGCCGAAAGCACGCTCAGCGCGGGCACCCAGCATGGCGTGCGCCATGCGGTGCTGCGCCAGCTGGTGGCCGACATTGGCGAGAGCTGCAACCTCACGGCGCTGAGCGGCGCCGAGGTGATTTACTTGGACCGTGTGGAGTCGGCCTTTCCGCTGCGCATGGAGCTGCGACCCGGCACGCGCGTGCCCATCCACTGCTCGGCCAGCGGCAAGCTGTTTCTGGCCCACCTGTCGGCCGCGCGCCGGGCGGCGATCCTGGACGGCCTGCCGCTGACCCGCCACACGGCCACCACGCTGACCGACCGCGCCGCCCTGGAGGCCGAGCTGCAGCAGATACTGCGGCAGGGTTACGCCACGGACGCCGAAGAGTTTGTGGACGGCCTGGTGTGCGTTGCGGTGCCCGTGCTGGGCCCGGGGCGGCGCACCGTGCAGAGCGCCGTGGCACTGCAAGCCCCCGCCGCACGCATGTCGTTGCCGCAGGCCTTGCAGCAAGTACCCCGCCTGTGCGAAGCCGCGCAGGCGCTGGGACGCACCTGGGCATGAACATCGTTCGCCTCTTATTCACCAATAACTCACCATGACCCTGAACTACCTGGACTTTGACTACAGTGAAGATGCCGACGGCACGGGTACTTTTGATGCCATGGCCAGCGTGTCGCCCTCGCAGGTCGCTGCGCTGCACGCCGAGATTGCTCTGTTGCTGGCCTGGGCCCACGCGCAGTTCCCGGATGGGCTCGGGCCCCAAGAAAACGGCGGCCAGTGGCAATACGATCTGCAGGGAATCCAGGAGGTGAGTACGCCTCTCGCGTTGGAGTTTGATGCGGGGTCTGGGGGCATCAGCTGCGCTGCGGGAGCCGCATCGACACCGCGCACCACCCTCACCTTGTCGATCAGCGGCGGCGCGGACTTTTGCGAGGCCCTGCGAGAGGCATTTGGCATGGAGTGATTTCATGTTCACGGGTGAGCGGATTGGTATCCGCCGGAAACTGTGGGTATCTGCAGGGGATGACCCCAAAATGGCCTTAAAAACCCCACGTAACGCACAGGTTCGCAGGCCCACCGGCCCAATCGACACGGTGGGCATTACAGTCCGCAACTCATTAGTTCACACCAAGACTGGAGAGTTTATGCTGTCACGCCGTCACTTCCTGGGTGCAAGTCTGGCCACTACTGCCTATGCTGCGGGCTCGTTTGTGCCCGTGTGGGCTCAAAACGCTCCCAACTTCGGAACACCCACACTGCCCAGCCCCAGCTTCCGCAAAACGAAGGTGGGCGACATGGAAGTGATTGCGCTGAACGACGGCATCACCCGCCGCCCCCTGGGCGAAGAATTTGTGAAGAACGCGCCCCTGACCGAAGTGCGTGCGCTGCTGGCGTCCCAGGGCTTGCCTACTGACTACATCGATGTGCCCTTCACACCGTTCCTGGTGGTGGCGGGTGCCCGCAAGATCCTCATCGACACGGGTCTGGGCGAATTTGGTGGCGCCACCACGGGCAAGTTGCTCGACAGCCTGCGCGCGGCGGGCATGCATGCGTCAGACATTGACACCGTGCTGATCAGCCACTACCACGGCGACCACATCAACGGCATTCGCAACAAAGCGGGCGAACTGGTGTTCCCCAAGGCCAAGGTGATGGTGCCCGCCGCAGAGCATGCTTTCTGGATGGACGACGCCCGCATGGCCGCAGCCCCTGCAGGCATGAAGGGGGCTTTTGAGAACGTACGGCGCACTTTTGCCACCATGCCTGCAGACACGCTGGTGCAGTTTGCGGCAGACGCCGAAATCGCACCCGGCATCAAGTCCGTGGCGGCCTACGGCCACACGCCGGGCCACACGCTGTTTGAGCTGACATCTTCGGGCCAGAAGTTCTTTTACGTCGCGGACCTGACCAACGTGCCTGCGCTGTTTGCACGCAACCCCGACTGGGCTGTGACCTTTGACATGGATGCAGACGCTGCGCGCAAGGTGCGGCGCGAGGTGTTCCAGCGCATTACCGCCAGCAACGCGATGTTGGGCGGCTTCCACTTCCCGTTCCCCGCCATGGGTCGCATGACTGCATCGGGTGCAGGCTATGCCTTCCAGCCAGCGGCCTGACCCTCTCATCGCACGCCGTGCGGTGTTGGGCGCCGGGCTGGCCTGGGCGAGCCTGCGCAGCTGGGCGGCGCAGGACACCGGCGCCGAGGCCCTGTTGCGCAAGGGCGGGGTCGTGGCGGCCTTTCGCCACTCTCTGGCCCCGGGCACGTTTGACCCCCCCGGTTTCCGCCTGGGTGACTGCAGCACCCAACGCAACCTGAGCGAAGAAGGTCGGGCCCAGGCGCGCAGCATAGGCGCGTGGTTCCAGCAACGCCAACTCCAGCCTAGCAAGATACTGTCGAGCCCCTGGTGCCGCTGCGTGGACAGTGCCACGCTCGCTTTCGCAGCGCCGCAGGTCTGGGCCGCGCTGGGGTCACCCCGAGGCAGCCCGGAGACCACCAGCGCCGGACACTTGCGCGAATTGCGTGCTGCGCTGGTCGGGGCATCAGCACAGACTGGCCGGTTTGAGGTGTGGTTCACCCACATGTTTGTGTTGGCTGACCTGGCAAATACCAATACCAGTTCAGGCGAGGCACTGATTTTGCGGGCTGATCGCGGGAGTAAGGTCGAGGTGCTTGCGCGTCTAGCGGTACCGGTTTGATGGGGTAGCACGCCGCATCCTGCAAGCGGCTCAATCGACAGCGCTTCAGTTACGGGTAAGCGGACGGGCACGCTGGCGGGCCGTTTACCTACACCGAGCGCCTGGGGATCGACTATCCTGAAGCCACGCTGCTGGGCAGGATGCCCTCGCATGCAGCGCACGAAGGACCTGCCCATGGCAAACACCCAAAGCCCTCCCCTGCAACCCAACGCCCGCAATCCTGCCACCTGGCCCACCACGTACCCGGCGCAAGAAGCGACTGCGACCCAACCCAGCCACGACCGCGTGCGAATGGAGTTGCAAATTGACCTGAGCTACGAGGTGGACCAATACGGTGCGGACTTCGTTTTCAACATCCACGCAGCGCAGACGCCCAACCAGTCCGTCAGTGCAGAGCGCCTGGTCATCAACCAGCCCATCGCTCACCACGTTCACACCGACCCGGCCACAGGCAACCGCTACCTGCGGCTGCATGGCGAGCCCGGCACCCTGGATCTGTCGTACTCGGCCACGGTGGATATCAACCACTACCGTATCGACCCCACCCAACTGGCAGAAGTGCCGGTGCGGCGCCTGCCGCAAGAGGTGATGGGCTACATCTACCCCAGCCGCTACTGCCAGTCTGACCGACTGCTGCGGTTGGCAACCAATGAGTTCGGTTCGTTGTGGCAGGGTCACAGCCGTGTTCAGGCCATCTGCGACTGGGTACAGCGGCACGTGGCCTTCACGTCCAACACCTCCAACTCCAACACCTCAGCGGTCGACACGCTGGTGGAGCAGGTAGGTGTTTGCCGCGATTTTGCGCATCTCATGATCGCGTTGTGCCGCGCCATCAATATTCCAGCGCGCTTTACCACTGGAACTGACTACGGAGCCGACCCCGCGCTCGGCCCCCCCGACTTTCACGCGTACGTCGAGGTGTACCTGGGAGACCGCTGGTACATCTTTGACCCGTCTGGCACAGCCATCCCCATGGGGCTGCTGCGTTTTGGCGTGGGACGTGATGCGGCGGACGTCGCGTTTGCCACCATTTTCGGTGGAGTATGGGCCAAACCGCCAGTGATCCGCACTACAGCCATTCAAGACGCTGCACGGGGTTTTGAGTTGCCACGCCACTGCACACAGGCGCTTTCAACTGACCATGGCGCTGCCGTAGCCGCAGGGTTTGTGGCGTCATAACAGGCTTGCAAAACACCCGCCAGGCACCCGTCAAACACCTGCAAAATCCCGGCAACTGGGCTGTAGCCTAAAATCCCCTCTTTTCCACCAACTCAGAGACCTATCATGGGCAACAAGATCGTCACCGAAGCAGACCGCAAGCGCACCCCCCAACCCAAGCCCCTGCCCGGCGTGACCCTGAACACCCCCGGCCGTGGTCAGCGCGTAAGCCTGGAGCGCGGCGTTTCCACCCGCAGCAAGAAGAACCCGGGCAAGCGTTCGCGCAAGGGCGGTTGATCGCTCGGGGCGGCACTCTGCCCACCCACACCAACACAGCCCTCTTTCGAGGGCTTTGTTTTTTGTGGTGCCCCCATGCGGGATCGGCCCCTCGTACATCGGATGCACTTGTGGCTCCCCGCTCTAAGATGGCGACCATGATCACCGTCCACCACCTTGAAACCTCGCGCTCGCAGCGCATCCTCTGGCTCCTGGAAGAACTGGGAGTGCCTTACGAACTAAAGGTCTATCAACGCAACAAAGCCACCAAGCTGGCCCCGCCCGAACTCAAGAAGATCCATCCGTTGGGCAAATCACCGGTGATCACCGACGGCGACGAGGTGATTGCCGAATCGGGCGCGATCATCGAATACCTGGTTGAAACCTACGCAGCCCAGGCGGGCGGCGACCTGGCCCACCTGCAACCCGCGCCGCGCACGCCAGAGTACCGCCAGTGCCGCTTCTGGATGCACTACGCCGAAGGCTCGCTGATGAACTGGCTGGTGATGAAGCTTGTGTTCATGACCATCCCCACCCAGCCCATGCCGTTTTTCGTCAAGCCCATTGCCAAGGCCTTGTGCGACAAGGTGCAGGACAAGCTGATCGACCCCAACGTGAACACCGCGCTCGACTTCATGGAAGCACACCTGGGCACGCACCGCTGGTTTGCGGGCGAGCACCTCACCATGGCCGATTTTCAGATGAGCTTTGCGGTGGAGGCTGCCCTCTCACGCGCCAGCAAGGCCGGTGCGTGCCCCAACCTTCTGGCCTACAAGCAGCGCATGGAGGCCCGCCCCGCGTACCAGCGCGGCATTGCCAAGGGTGGCCCGGTGGTGATGTCCGCCTGAACACAGCCGGGATCAAAGACATGCAGGATCGCGTTGCCACGTACTCCGTGCTTTTTGTGTGCATGGGCAACATCTGCCGCAGCCCCACGGCCCACGGCGTGTTCCGGCACAAGGTGGATCACAGTGGTTTGGCCAGCCAGGTGCGTGTGGACTCGGCTGGAACCCACAACTACCACCCCGGCAAGGCGCCAGACGAGCGGACGCAACGCCATGCCGCGCAACGGGGGTATGACCTGTCGGATCTGCGCGCGCGGCAGATGCTGGCCAACGACTTTGAACGCCACGATCTGGTTCTGGCGATGGACTGGGACAACCTGGCCCTTGCACAAGAGCTTTGCCCACCCGAACACGCCCGCAAGCTGCGCCGCATGACCGAGTTCTGCCAACGGTTCGACAGCCCCGTGGTGCCCGACCCGTACTACGGCGGGGCCGCTGGTTTTGAAGAGGTGCTGGACCTGGTGGAAGACGCCTGCGAAGGCCTGCTGCGCCACGTGCGGCAGCAGTTGCAGTTACGGTCCCAGCCGCTATAGCTCTACGCAGCGCGCACCCCACACACCAGCGCACCGGGGTCGTTGTGCGCCAGCTCCCGGTCGTTCTTGGCTTGGGCCACTTCCATGTCGCGCGGCAGGGTCACCCCATTTTTGACGGCCAAAATTTCGGCCATCACGCTCACCGCAATCTCGGGTGGTGTCTTGCTGCCGATGTAGATGCCGATCGGCCCGCGCAGGCGCGCCAGGCTCTCCTCGGTCTGGTTGAAGTGTTCGATCATGCGGGCACGGCGCGCCTCGTTGTTGCGGCGCGAGCCTATGCCCCCCACATAGAACGCATCCGTGTTCAGCGCCTCCAGCAGTGCCAGGTCATCCAGCTTGGGGTCGTGCGTGAGGGCCACCACGCAACTGCGCCGGTCGGGCTTGAAGGCCAGCACCACATCGTCGGGCATGTCGCTCACCACCGTGGCGGCGGGCACGTTCCAGCTGCCCCGGTACTCCTCGCGCGGGTCGCACACTGTTACCGCAAACCCGTTGAACAGCGCCATGGTGGCCAGGTACTCCGCCAGTTGGCCGGCGCCAATCAGCAGCATGCGGTACTCGGGGCCAAAGGTGTTGGTAAGCCGCTCAGCATCCACCACCAGCTCGGTGGGCGCTGCTGCAGGCGTCAACGTCACAGCGCCGTCGACCAAGCGCACGCTGCGCTGCATCAAGCGCCCAGCCTCCAGCGCGGTGATCAGTGTTGCCAGGTTTTCCGGGGCCGGGTCGTACTCCAGCAGCAGCTCCAGCGTTCCGCCACAGGGCAAGCCGAAGCGGTACGCCTCGTCTGCGGTGACGCCGTATTTCACAAACGTCGGCGGGCCGCTGGGAATGCAGTGGTCCTTGTCTCCGACCGCATTCGCCGTGGGCGCGCCCTGCGCATAGGCGCGAGTATGGCGGTCAATCAAGTCGTCTTCAATGCACCCACCCGACACAGACCCCACCACCGATCCATCCTCACACAGCGCCATGATGGAGCCCACCGGCCGGGGCGACGACCCCCAGGTACGTACCACAGTGGCCAGCAGCGCCCGCCGTCCGGCAGCACGCCAGCCCTGCAGCGTGCGCAGCACCATCACATCCAGGTTTTCCATCGTTCCGTCACCAATTCATTTCTACCGCTTATTCAGATATTCCCATCTACGTCCGCTGCTTCTGAAACCGCGCGGCGCCCAGGCCAGCGCCACCGTGGATCCGGCTTTGCCGGGCCACCGGAGGCGTCCCCCTCAGGGGGAAGACGCGAAGCGGCTCAGGGGGAATCAATTGATTGCCCAGGCTATCAGCACCAGCGCCGCCGCGCCCACCACCCACACCCAAACCGGAATGCCGCTGGGGGGAATATCCTCCCCCGCCGACGCCGCCAGTGCCCCAGGCTCGGTGGGCGCTTCGGAGGATGCCGCACCATCTTCTGCCGGCGCGCGCGGATGGCGGCTTTGCATTTCGTTGTCAAAGCGCTTGAAAAAATCCTCCGCCATGCTCTTGGCCGCGCCGTCGATGAGCCGCTGGCCCAGTTGCGCGATCTTGCCGCCCACCGTGGCATGCACGGTGTAGTGCAACTCGCAGCTTTCCTGCCCAGCCGCATCTGCGGGCAAAGGCACCAGTTTGACCTGCGCATTGCCCTTGCCAAAGCCTGCCACCCCACCCGATCCGTCGAAGGTGATGGTGTAGCTCTCGGGTGGCACGATCTCGGACAGCGTGATCTTGCCCGCGAACTTGGCCGACACGGGGCCAATCTTGAGCGCCATGGCGACCGCGTATTGGTTGTCACCGGTCGCCTCGACCTTGTCGCAGCCGGGAATGCACAGCTTGAGCACCTCGGGATCGTTGAGCGCTTCCCAGGCCTGCTGCTGGCTCACGGCGAGGGTGCGGCTGGCTTGCATTTCCATGGTGGGTTCCTTGTGTTGTCTGGTGTTGCCTGGTTATCTCTGAAATCGGTCACTGCCGCAGCACGGCCGCCAGGCTGGCCGCCAGATCCTGCAAGCGGCTCAGGTTGTGCACGGCCACCATGCCGTGGGCCTGGCGGTGCAGTTCGGAGGCGCCGCGTGCCGTGGGTGCATAGCCTTCAAAACGCAGCAAGGGGTTGAGCCACAGCAGGCGTCCGCAATGGCGGCGCAGCCAGCCCAGTTCCTGCGCCAGCACCTCGGGCGTGCCGGTGTCCAGCCCGTCGCTGATCAGCAGCACCAGGGTGCGCCGCCCCAC
Source organism: uncultured Gammaproteobacteria bacterium (assembly GCA_947085645.1). Classification (GTDB taxonomy): domain Bacteria; phylum Pseudomonadota; class Gammaproteobacteria; order Burkholderiales; family Burkholderiaceae_C; genus Acidovorax. The sequence goes on along the minus strand of CAMTXG010000024.1, from coordinate 34,746 downwards.
CAGCCTCCGGGCATGCTGCAAACGCAGCTGGGCCAGGCTGTCGCCCATGCGGGTGCCCCCCGCAAAATCATTGATGGAATGGCTGGCCACCTGCAGCATCGCGTCGGTATCGGCCAAGCGAAAGGCGGGCGTGAGGTCGGTCAGCCCGGTGCCAAACGCAAACACGTCGCGGCGCACCGCATCGCCGGTGTGGCGCGGTGCCGTGGCGGCATGCAAAAACGCCAGCAGCAGCCGCGCGTAGCGCTCCATGGAGCCCGACACATCCACCAGCACCAGCAGCGGCAGCGGTTGCTGGCGCCGCTGCAGCAGCGGGATGCGCAACACTTCGCCCCCATTGCGCGCCGCGTGGTGCATGGCGCCGGGCCAGTGCGGGCGGCTACCACGCGCACCGGGCCGCGTGCGGCGGGCGGCATAGCGCGGCAGAGGCAATGGCACCTCGCGCGCCAGGCGCTCCACCAGCAGGTATTCGCTGGCCGAGAGCTGGTTGAAGTCGGCTTGGCGCAGGCGCTGCAGGTCGCTGGCCGTCATGGCGGCGTCGAAATCGATCTTCTCGTCCTCGCGCGGCGGGGGCGCGTTGCGGGCTGCACGCACGGGAGCCAGCGCCTCGCTCACGCGCGGGCGGCGTTTGGCGGGCTTAGCCTTGGACTCAGCACTGGGCAGCATCTGCGCCAGCAGCTTCTGCGCCACGTTGGGGTTGCGAAAGTACGCGTCGAACAACTCGCGGAACACCAAACGGTCCTGCTCGCGGCTGACCAGCACGGCCTCCAGTGCAGCGCTGAAATCCTCACGCCGCAGGCCCACCAGCATCACCGCCTGCTGGGCCAGCGCCATGCGGGCGGCGTCCACACGCACACCAGCGCGGCGCAGGGTGCGGCCAAAACCGCTCAGGTTGTCGGCGAGCTTGCCCGTGCGGGCATCGCCCAGCTGGGAGATCGTTTTGACCTCTGCCACGGTTGAGCCCTCAGGCATCGGCCTCAGCGGGCTGCAGCAACTGCGCCGCCATGTCGCGCGTGAGCGCAGCCACGTCCTCGCGCTGCTTGAACAAGATGCCTGCGGTGTCGGACACCACTTCAGGGTCCACCACGATGGTGTCGAGCGCGACCAGCGCCTTGGCCCACTCCACGCTCTCTGCAATGCCCGGCGCACGCTGGAAGGCGTTGGCAAACGGCTGGCTGCGCAGGCGGCCCACAAAATCCGCCACCTGGGTGGCCAAGGCCGCGCTGGCATCCGGCACCTGGGCACGCACGATGGCCAGTTCGCGCTCGCGCTCGGGGTAGTCCAGCCAGTGGTACAGGCAGCGGCGCTTGACGGCGTCGTGCAAATCGCGCGTGCGGTTGCTGGTGAGGATGGTGACCGGCGTGGCCGTGGCGCGCACGGTGCCGATTTCGGGAATGCTGACCTGGTACTCGCCCAGGTATTCGAGCAGAAAGGCTTCGAAAGGCTCGTCGGCGCGATCCACCTCGTCGATGAGCAGCACCGCGCCAGGCGCCGGGGCCTGTAGGGCCTGCAGCAGAGGGCGGCGAATGAGGTAGCGGTCTTGGTACACCTCGCGCTCCACCTGCGCCATGTCGGCACTGCTTTTGCCTTCCGCAGCACGCATGTGCAACAGCTGGGCGGCGTAGTTCCATTCGTACAGGGCCTCGCGCTGTTCCAGGCCGTCGTAGCACTGCAGGCGGATCAGGCTGCGCTCCAGCACCTCGCCCAAGGCCTTGGCCAGCGCCGTCTTACCCACGCCGGGTTCGCCCTCCAGCAGCAACGGGCGCTGCAGCTTGAGCGCCAGGAACACGGCCGTGGCCAGCCGCCGGTCGGCAAAGTAGCCCACGCCCTGCAAGGCCGACACCAGGGCGTCGATGGAGGACAGCGCAGGTGCGGTCATGGGCACGGGAGGGGAAACGTTCATTACTATAGTTTTTATAGCTACTAGCGCTTTATAGACAAGCGCTAGAGGCCAATTTCATTCAAAAACCCGCTGCTGGACACGGTGCAGTGGCAGCGGGTGCTATCCCCCGTCAGCCCAACATCTGCGCCACTGCCCGCTGGGTTTGCACACTGATCAGATTGGCACGGTAGGCCGCACTCGCGTGGATGTCAGCGTTCAAGTCGCTCGCATCAATCTTTACCGCCGCAGCGGACTGCGCCGTAAAGCTCTGGTTCAGCGCAGCCTCCAGCCCAGCATGCCGGAACACGCTGCTGGCCGCACCCGTGATGGCCACGCGCACACCGCCCTCGGTCTGCGCCACAAACACGCCCACCAGCGAGAAGCGCGAGGCCGCCTGTTTGAACTTGAGGTACGCCGCGCGCTTGGGGATCGGGAAGCGGATGGCGGTGATGATCTCGCCTTCTTCCAGCGCCGTGGTGTACATGCCCACAAAGAAATCATCCGCCTTGATTTCACGCTGGTTGGTGATGACGGTGGCGGAGAGGCCCAGCACCGCGCTGGGGTAACAGGCAGCAGGGTCGTTGTTGGCCACCGACCCGCCCAGCGTGCCACGTGCGCGCACCTGCCGGTCGCCAATGTGCGCGGCCAGATCGGCGAGGGCCGGGATGGCGGCCTTCACATCCGCGCTGTTCGCCACGTCCATGTGGCGCGTCATGGCGCCGATGACCAGCGCGTTGCCCTCGCGGCGGATTCCCGCCAGCTCTTGGATGCTGTTGAGGTCAACGATCTTCTCGGGGTTGGCCAGGCGCAGCCGCATCGACGGCAGCAGGCTTTGGCCACCGGCAAGCAGCTTGCCGCCCTGGGCGATGAGCTGTGCTGCGGCAGCGGTGGAGGAGGGATTTTCAAAGGTGAATGCGTACATGCTGGTTCTCCTCAAGCCTTGGCGTTCTGAATCGCTTCCCACACGCGGTGCGGTGATGCGGGCATGTCGAAGTCGTGCACACCCAAGGGGCGCAGCGCGTCGAGCACGGCGTTGATCACCGCCGGTGGTGAACCAATGGCCCCCGCCTCGCCGCAGCCCTTGGTGCCCAGCGGGTTGTGCGTGCAAGGGGTGCACACATGGCCCAGCTTGAACTCAGGGAAGTCGTCGGCACGCGGCATGGCGTAGTCCATGTAGCTGCCGGTGAGCAGCTGGCCGGTTTCTCGGTCGTACACGCAGTTTTCCATCAACGCCTGGCCAATGCCCTGCACCAGCCCGCCATGCACCTGGCCCTCCACGATCATGGGGTTGATGATGGTGCCGAAGTCGTCCACGGCGGTGAACTTGTCCACCCGGGTGCTGCCTGTCGCCGGGTCAATTTCGACCTCGCAGATGTAGGTGCCCGCAGGGAAGGTGAAGTTGGTCGGGTCGTAAAACGCGGTTTCGTTCAGGCCCGGCTCCAGCACGTCCAGCGGGTAGTTGTGTGGCACGTAGGCAGCCAGCGACACCGAACCGAACGGAATCTTCTTGTCGGTGCCCCGCACGCTGAACTCGCCGTTGGCAAAGTCGATGTCGGCGTCGCTGGCCTCCATCAAATGCGCTGCGATCTTCTTGGCCTTGGCCTCGATCTTGTCCAGCGCCTTCATGATGGCCGCGCCGCCCACGCTGATGGAGCGCGAGCCGTAGGTGCCCATGCCAAACGGCACGCGACCCGTGTCGCCGTGCACGATGTCCACGTTCTCCACCGGGATGCCCAGTCGCGCGGCCACCACCTGCGCAAAGGTGGTCTCGTGCCCCTGGCCGTGGCTGTGCGAGCCAGTGAACACCGTCACGCTGCCCGTGGGGTGCACGCGTACCTCGCCGCACTCGAACAGACCTGCCCGCGCACCCAGCGCCCCGGCAATGTTGGACGGCGCAATGCCGCAGGCTTCGATGTAGCTGCTGTAGCCAATGCCACGCTTCAGCCCCTTGGCCTCGCTGGCCGCCTTGCGCGCCGCAAAGCCCGCCACGTCGGCCAGCTCCTGCGCCTGCGTCATGCAGGCGTGGTAGTCGCCCACGTCGTATTGCAGCGCCACGGGCGTCTGGTAGGGCCAGCTGGTGATGAAGTTGCGCTTGCGGATTTCGTCCTGCGACAGGTTCATGTCCCAGCCGCAGCGCGATACCAGGCGCTCCAGCAGGTAGGTGGCCTCGGGGCGGCCCGCGCCCCGGTAGGCATCCACGGGCGCGGTGTTGGTGAACCACGCATCCACCTCCACATAGATCTGCGGGGTGGTGTATTGGCCAGCCAGCAAGGTGGCGTACAGGATGGTGGGCACGGCACTGGCGAAGGTGCTGAGGTAGGCGCCCATGTTGGCGTCGGTGTGCACGCGCATGGCCAGGAACTTGCCGTCCTTGTCCATCGCCATTTCGGCGTGGCTCACGTGGTCGCGGCCATGCGCGTCAGACACAAAGGACTCGCTGCGGTCGGCCACCCATTTGATGTTGCGGTTGAGCTTTTTGGAGGCCCAGGTCAGGCACACGTCTTCGGCGTAGAGAAAAATCTTGGAGCCAAAGCCCCCCCCCACATCGGGCGCGATCACGCGCACCTTGTGCTCGGGCAGGCCCATTACAAAGGCGGTCATCAGCAGCCGCTCGACATGCGGGTTCTGGTTGCTGACGTACAGCGTGTACTCGTCGTTAGCCCGGCTGTAAGACCCAATGGCGGCGCGGGGCTCCATCGCATTGGGGATAAGCCGGTTGTTGACCAGATCGAGCTTGGTCACGTGCGCTGCGTTGGCGAAGGCCGCATCCACTGCGCCCTTATCGCCAATGGCCCACTTGTAGCAGTGGTTGTCGGGTGCCGCATCGTGCAGACCTGCGCCAGCCACCGCGCCTGCAGCGGCATCGGCCACGCTGACCACGGCGGGCAGCACGTCGTAGTCCACCTCCACCAGTTCGGCCGCATCACGCGCCTGCTGCTGCGTGAGCGCCACGACCATGGCCACGTGGTCGCCCACATAGCGCACTTTGCCTTGCGCCAGGATGGGATGCGGCGGCTCCTTCATGGGCTGGCCGTCGGTGCTGGTGATGAGCCAGCCGCAAGGCAGCCCATTGATGTTGTCGGCCGCCACATCGGCGCCCACAAACACGCCCAGCACACCGGGCGCAGCCTTGGCTGCGTCGATGTTGATGCTGTTGATCTTGGCGTGGGCGTGCGGCGAGCGCACAAACACCGCATGGCTTTGCGCAGCCAGCACCACGTCGTCGGTGTACTGGCCCGCGCCGGTCAGGAAGCGATAGTCTTCCTTGCGCTTGATGGATTCGCCGATGTGCGGCAGCTTGGAAAAGTCGGATGCACCCATGGTTCTTCTCCTGTGTAGTTAAGCTGAAGCCATGGCCTTTTGGCCAACCTGCACTGCCCGCACGATGTTCTGGTAGCCCGTGCAGCGGCAGATGTTGCCCTCGAGCAGCTCGCGGATCTCGCCTTCGCTGGCATTCGGATGGTTCTTGCACAGGTCCACCGCACTCATCACCATGCCCGGGGTGCAGAAGCCGCATTGCAGGCCATGGCACTCCTTGAACGCGGCCTGCATCGGGTGCATGGTGCCGTCGGGCGTTGCCAGACCCTCGATGGTGAGGATGTCGGCGCCCTGCGCCTGCGCGGCCAGCATGGCGCAAGACTTCACAGCCCGGCCGTTCACATGCACCGTGCACGCCCCGCACTGGCTGGTGTCGCAACCCACATGGGTGCCGGTGAGCAGCAAATGCTCTCGCAGCGCATGGACAAGCAGGGTATTGGGAGGGACGTCAACGCTGGCGGCGTGCCCGTTGACTGTGAACTGGACTTGCATCTGGCTGTCTCCTGGAATGGTTTTGGCTGGATAAGCAGACCAATCTTGTTCTCCGCACTGTCCCCAATCCCTAGGGACAACCCTAGATTTCCGGGCGCGCGTGTTCGATATTCTCAAAATGAAACATGTTGCAGCGCACACCAGCGCATCATGCGCAGCTCAAAGGACCCCGTTCACCATGCTGTCCTCCGCGTCCACGTCTACCCCTTCTGCCCACCGCCACGCACTGATTGCACAGGCGCGCCAGAGCCTGCTGGCGGAGGGCGCAGCGCCCCTGCGTGCGGAAGTGGAGCCATGGATTGCGCGGTCGTGGCAACGCTGCCTGGCCCAGGGGCTTAACCCCACGCACCGGGTGGCGTTTGACGCTGTCAGCGCCACGGCGCTGCGCCGCAGCCACGAGCAGAACCACCACCTGCTGCGCGCGGCGCGGCCCGTGCTGCAGCAGCTCACCCGCGCCATTGCGGGCATGCACTACTTCGCCATGCTGACCGACGCACGCGGCATCGTGGTCGATGTGCAAGGCCATTGCGACCCGGGCGACCCGCGCGCCAGCGCCATTGGCCGCGTGGGCATCGACCTGTCGGAAGCGGCCGTGGGCACCACCGCCATCGGTGCGGCGCTGGCCGAGCTGCAGCCGGTGTGGCTGCACCGGGGCGAGCATTTCTTTGACGACAACAGCAGCTACAGCTGTGCGGGGGCGCCGCTCTTCGGCCCCGACGGGCAGTGCATCGGAATGCTCGATCTGACCGGCGTGGATGTGCCCGAGCGGCCCGAGTTGCGCCACCTGGTGGCCCGGTCGGCCCGCGCGATGGAAGACGCGCTGCTGCTGCAGCTGCCCCATGCCCTGCTACTGCGCCTGAACTGGCCCGGCGGCCCGCTGGGCAGCGAGGGCGACGGACTGCTGGCGCTGGATGGCGATGGATATGTCGTGGGCTGCAACAGCATGGCCCGCCAGCTGGTGCCCCAGCCACTGCGTACACCCAGCACGCCCTGCCACGCCAGCGACCTGCTGGCCATGCCGTGGGCCCTGCTGTTCGATGCCGCCCGGCGGCACCCTCTGCAGCCCATGGACTTGCCCTTGTGGTCGGGCCTGCGCCTGCGAGCGCTGGCGCAACTGCCAGAACGCACGCGGGGTGCCAGCCACCCTGCCACCGCCATCGCCCACGCGGTGGCAGGCGTGCCCGCGCCCGCAGCGCCGCTGCGCGAGGCCGAAACCGCGCTGATCCGCCAGGCCGTGCAAGACGCCCGCGGCAACGTGGCTGAAGCGGCCCGGGCGCTCGGTATCAGCCGCGCCACGGTGTACCGCAAGCTGGGGCACCCCAAGGGCCTGTGAGGCAGCGGCAAGCGCACCAAGTGGTGCGGTGCGCGAAAAATTTGAATCAAATTAGGCTATAGCGCTTATCCCATAAGCGCTAACAGCTATCAAATTGGAAGTAAAGCACCCGGCTTCGCTTCCTTTCACCCTGCCTTGCGGCGCAGCCCTCCTACCGGCGTTGCGCGCTTGGTCTGACGCTCCAGCGCACCCGCTGCAGCCGCCTTCAGCAAGCGCTGAAAAGAAGGGCATTGCGCGTGGCTCTCCGCCGGGCAGGCGGCGGCGTGCCGCAGGCCGTTGCTCATGGCCTTGAGGCGTTTGACCATGGCGTCGAGTTCGTCGGCTTTGGCCGAAAGCAATTGCCGGTCAATGCGGGGCGCGCCGCTGGGCAAAAACATGGCGCGGATGTCGTCCAGCGAGAACCCCGCCGACTGCCCCAGCGCAATCAGCGCCAGCTGGTCCAGCACGCCGGGCGCAAAACGGCGGCGCTCACCGGGCTGCCCTACCGACTGCACCAGCCCCTTTTCTTCGTAGTAACGCAGCGTGGATGCCCGCAGCCCGGAGCGTTTGGCGACTTCAGCAATGTCCATCAAAAAACCCCTTGACTTCAAGTTGACTTGAACTTCTATATTCCTTTCAAAACGTGTTTTCGTCAACTTTGCAAGGTGCTTTGATGACAGTCCTGCTGCAAGACATTCCCCTCGCCGTGCTGATCGGCATCGGCGCCACCGCCGTCATGGATGCATGGCTTTTGCTGCTCCAGCGCATAGGCGTCCCCACGCTCAACTTCGCGTTCATTGGCCGCTGGGTGGGCCATCTGCTGCGGGGCCAGATCGCCCACTCTGCCATCGCCAGGGCCGCGCCCATCCGGGGCGAGGTGGCCTTGGGCTGGCTCACGCACTACGCCGTGGGGGTGGCCTTTGCGACCGTGCTGGTCGGCTTGCAGGGCTCGGAATGGTTGCGCAGCCCCACCCTGCTGCCTGCACTGGCTGTGGGCATCTGCACTGTGGCCGCGCCGCTGCTGGTGATGCAACCCGCCATGGGCTCGGGCTTTGCCGCATCGCGCACAACCACACCGCTCAAGAACTGCCTGCGCAGTCTGGCCAACCACACGGTTTTTGGCCTCGGCCTGTACCTCTCCGCGCGGGTCATCGCACTGATTTCGCAATGACCGCTCACGCGCCTTCTCCCCCAGAAATCAACCCATCGGAAACCACACCATGAAAAACATCGCCATCGTTTACCACAGCGCCCACGGGCACACCGCCCACATCGCCAGTCACGTGTTGAAGGGCGCCCAGGCCGTCTCGGGCATTCGGGCCGAATTGATCCGGGTCGAAGATCTGACCCATTCGCCCGACACATTGCTGCGCTACGACGGCTTCATCCTGGGCTCGCCCACCTACCTGGGCGGGGTGTCCGGGCCGTTCAAGACCTTCATGGACGCCACGGGGCGCCTGTGGAAAACACAGCAACTCAAGCACAAGCTCGCGGCGGGCTTCACCGTGTCGTCGCTGCCCGCAGGCGACAAGCAGTCCACGCTGCTGTCCATGTGGGTGTTTGCCATGCAGCACGGCATGGTGTGGGTGGGCAACCCCATCCTTCCAGAACAACATGCCGGGGTTGCGTATGACGAGGCCGCGAACCGCCTGGGCTCCTGGTCGGGCCTCATGGCGCAGGCAGGCCATGGGGAAGCGGCCAACGCTTTTGTGCCGGGCGACATCAAGACCGCAACAATGTTCGGCGAGCATTTTGCGCAGACCCTGCTGCGCCTTTGCAGCGTGGCCGCGCACCCACCCGGCGAGGCGGTGGCAGCATGATTCCCGCCCGCTACGGCCCCGTGCTGTTCAGCTTCATCCTGTCGGGCGTGATGTCGCTGCTGGTGTCGGGCATCTCCACCTTTCGCACGCTGCAGGCGCCGCAGGACTTTCTGGGCGTCTGGACAGGCGCGTGGCTCACGGGGTGGGTGTTTGCCTTTCCGGCGGTGATGCTGGCGGCACCGCTGGCCCGCAAGGCGGTGGCGCTGGTGGTAGCGCGCGAGGCCTGAACACACAGGCAGTTCGTAGCCCCGCCGGGACCTTTGCGACTCCATCAACGGCCCACGTCAACGCCTCCACAGAGCGCTGCGGGTTCAATGCCGCAAACGGCCTGTTTTGTCAGAAATGGCACCATACTGCAGTCATATGATGCCGCCCAACAAGGGGGGAGTGTGGGAGCATGGTTTCAATCTGGCAAGACGCCACGCAGGCGTTTGCGGTGGGGTTTCCGCCGCTGCTGCAAAGCGTATTGTTCTGGGTGTTGGCATCACTGGTGGTGCATGTGTTAGCGGCTGGTGGAACACACGGCGTATTCGGTCGATCCATCCAGCCGCCGCATCAGCGCGTCGCACGCGGCACTGTGCATTGGGTGCATTGTGTGGGCGCTGGACGTGGCGGGGCTGTTCATGTACCAAGAGCTGGCACACCATGTACTGGAGCTGGTGCCCGCACTCAGCGGCCTGCTCATCATGGCGATCAGTGCGCGCTTTACCATCCCCACGCTCAGCACCAGCGCCAACAAACGGCGCATTGTGTTTGCGGGCATCTTGCTGGCGGCGGGCATGCTGGTGGCGCACTTCACCATCACACGCGGTCATGTGAACAGCTTTTCGCAGGTGAACTGGCTGGCCATTGTGTTGTCCATGGCCACGGTCGTAGGGACTGCCACCTACACCTCCGTGCGCCGCCCGCTCGCCTGCGCTGGCCCCGGTGCCGTGGGCTCCCAGAACATGAACATGCGCGTGCACATGACAACGCCTTTGCGATCACCGTCTTGACAGCACTCAACACACAGGCCCTCGGCAGCTACGGCCACTTCGGTGCCCGCATCTGCACAAGCCCGCGCTGGCGTTCTGATGCGCTGGCATCCCCCCTGCCCACTATCATCGCCCCATGCTGATCGAGACCCTGGACACCGCGCGAGACCTGGGCCGCCTGAAGGAAATTCTGGGCGTGATGGTGCGCCATGGCTTTGGCGACACCGTGCGCCGTATGGGGCTGGCCGACAAACTCGAACGCGCAGGCCAGGCGCTGAACTGGACGCACGCGGCCGACCTGGCGCGGGTGGAGCCGCCCGCGCAGGTACGGATGGCTCTGGAAGAACTGGGGCCTACCTTTGTCAAGTTCGGACAGATCCTGGCGGGCCGGGCTGACCTGTTTGGCCCCGAGTGGATTGCAGAGTTTGAAAAGCTGCACAGCCACGTGCCCGCCGTGCCCATCGAGGCCCTGCGACCGCAGCTGCGCGAAGACCTGGGCGGCGAGCCTGAAGCGGTGTTTGCGTGGTTTGACACCACGCCGCTGGCGGCCGCATCCATTGCCCAGGTGCACCGCGCGCGGCTGCACGATGGCACCGAGGTAGTCGTCAAGATCCGCCGCCCCGGCATCGCCGACACCATCCATGCCGACCTGCGCCTGTTGCACCGGCTGGCCGCGCTGGCCGAGGCCGAGCTGCCCTCGCTCAAGCCCTACCACCCGCAAGAGCTGGTGCGTGAGTTTGCGCGGTCCCTGCGCCGCGAGCTGGACCTGGCGGGCGAATGCCGCCAGGCAGAGCGCATTGCCACCAACATGGCCGCGCTGCCCCACATCGTGATTGCGCGTGTGCACTGGGCATACACCAGTGAACGCGTCAACGTGCAGGACTTCATAGACGGCGTGCCCGGCAACGCGCTGGATGCACTGACGCCCGAGGCAGGCTTTGACCGGCCCCAGCTGGCCCGCCGCGGCACGCAGGCCATGCTCAAGATGATTCTGGAAGACGGCGTCTTTCATGCCGACCCGCACCCGGGCAACGTGTTCTATCTGCCCGGCAACCGCATTGCCTTCATCGACTTCGGCATGGTGGGGCGCCTGTCAGAGCGCCGCCGAGACGACCTGCTGCACCTGCTGCTGGGCCTGGTGCAACACCAGCCCCAGGACGTGGTGGACGTGCTGCTGGGCTGGACGGGCGATGGCCCCGGCGTGAACGTGGGCCAGCTGGAGACCGAGATCGAAGCCTTTGTGGACCAGTACCACGGCGTGCCCCTGGCGCAGTTGGGCCTGGGCCAGATGCTGGCCGATGTGAGCGCCATATTGCGCGAACACCACCTGGGTCTGCCGTCGGACCTGGCGCTCTTGATCAAGGCCTTCATCGCGCTGGAGGGCATGGGGCGCAACCTGGACCCAGGCTTTCACATGGCGACCGAAACCCTGCCCCTGCTTCGGCAGATGGTGAAAAACCGCTACCAGCCCAAGGCGCTTACCGCCCGCGCATGGAGCACACTGCGGCGCGCTCTGGTCACCGTAGAGCAGCTGCCCGACGACCTGGCCCGGCTGCTGCGCAATGCGCGGCGCGGCAAGCTGCAGGTGGGCATCGAGCTGGCACACCTCAAGCGCGTGGGCGACCAGATCGACAGGTCGGCCAACCGCCTGGCGATGGCGCTGGTGATTGCTGCACTGATCATTGGCTCGTCCATTGTGATGACCGTGAAGGGCGGGCCCACGCTGTTTGGCCTGCCAGCGTTCGGGTTCCTGGGGTTCTTTGGGGCGGTGGTGTGCGGGCTGTGGCTGGTGCGGGCGATCTGGCGGAGCTCTCACCGCAGGGATGACGACTGAACATGCAGCTGTCGGGGAACGCCCTTCGGCTGACCCGACCTACGGTGCTTACCTTCCAGCATTCGGAAAAAACAGCTGCTCCCCACCGATCTTGTAGCCCGCAATGGCCGCCTGGCCTGCGGGTGACACGATCCAGTCCACAAACTTCTGCGCGTCCTGCGCCTTCACGTGGGGATGTCTGGCGGGGTTGACCACCATCACGCCGTACTGGTTGAAGAGTTGGGTGTCGCCCTCCACCAGCACGGCCAGGTCGGCGCGGTTCTTGAAGTTGAGCCAGGTGCTGCGGTCGGCCAGCGCATAGGCGCCGCTGGACGCTGCGATGTTGAGCGCAGGGCCCATGCCGCAGCCGCATTCCTTGTAGCCGGCGCCCCTGGCGGCGTCGGCTCCGGCCAGCTTCCAGTAGCGCAGCTCGGCCGCGTGCGTGCCGCTCTTGTCGCCACGCGAGATGAAGCTGGCGTTGGTGGCCGCAAGCTTTTGCAGCGCCTGCACGATGTCCTTGCCGCGGGTGCCTGCCGGGTCGTTCCTGGGGCCCACCAGGATGAAGTCGTTGACCATCACCGGGTAGCGCTTCACCCCCCAGCCATCGGCCACAAACTTTTCTTCGGCCACCGGGTCGTGCACCAACAGCAGGTCAGCGTCGCCCCGGCGTGCTGCATCCAGCGCCTGGCCGGTGCCCAGCGCCACCACCTTCACATCCAGCCCGCTGTTTTTTTTGAACGCGGGCAGCAGGTGGGCAAACAGGCCCGATTGCTCGGTGGACGTGGTGGAGGCCATGGTGATGGTTTGCGCAAGCACCGGGGCGTTTGCTACTAATATAATAGCTACCAGCGCTTTATAGACAAGCGATAAGGGCCAAAAATGCTTGAAATTCTTCATGCCAGCTCGCCCTTGACAAACAAACGGGCGGCCTCGGGCAGTGGGCCGTTGAAAAAGTCGTGCACCGGCAGGTCTGCCATCACACGGCCGTGCTCCATGTAAATCACGCGGCTGGCCAGGCGCTTGACCTGGCCCAGGTTGTGGCTGCTGAAAACCATGGTCATGGGGTGGGTGGGCCCGGCTGCGCCGTGGCTGGCCGCAAAGTCGGCCATCAGCGCCTCGACCTCGCGCTTGGCATGCGGGTCGAGGCTGGCGGTGGGTTCGTCCAGCAGCAGCACATCGGGCCGCAGTACCCAGGCGCGGGCCAGGGCCACGCGCTGCTGCTGGCCGCCCGACAAGGTGCGGGCGTTTTGCGCTGCAATGTCTTGCAGCCCCACGCGCTGCAATGCGGCCAATGCAGCAGTGCGCGCATCGCGCCAGCGTGCGCCCCGCAGCCACAGCGCCAGCGCCACGTTGTTTTGCGCGCTGGTGCGCAGCATGTGCGGGCGCTGGAACAGCATGGCTTGGCGCATATCGCCATTGCACTGAAACCCGCCTCCACTGGCATCAGCCAGGCCATGAAGCACCCGCAGCAGCGTGCTTTTGCCGCTGCCGTTGGCGCCCACCAGCGCCACGCGCTCTCCGGTTGCGATGCGCAGCGTGACCTGGTTGAGCGCCTGTACGCGGCCGTAGCGCACTGTCACCTGGCGCATGTCCACCCACGGCAGGGCCAGTGCCGCGCTCATGGCGCCACCCCCACGGGCGTGCTGGAGACCGAGCCATCCACCCGCTCGCGCCAGCGGCGCACCAGTGCAATCAGCACATTGAGCGCCAGCACCACGGCCAGCAAGATGATGCCCAGCGCCAGCGCCAGCGGCAGGTCGCCCTTGCTGGTCTCCAGCGCAATGGCGGTGGTCATCACCCGCGTGAAGCCGTCGATGTTGCCGCCCACAATCATCACCGCGCCCACTTCAGAGATGGCGCGGCCAAACGATGCAATCAACACCGTGAGCAGCGCATAGCGCTCGTCCCACGCCAGCAGCAGGCTGCGCAGCAGCGGCCCTGCGCCCATTGAACGCAGTTGTTCGCCATGTGCGCGCTCAGCGTCTTCCACCGCCTGGCGGGTCAGCGCCGTGACCACCGGCAGCACCAAAATGGCCTGCGCCAGCACCATGGCCTTGAAGCTGAACAACCACCCCAGCGACCCAAGCGGCCCGCTGCGCGACAGCAGCAAATACACCACCAGCCCCACCACCACCGATGGCACGGCCAGCAAGGTGTTGAGCACCGCCAGCACCGCACCACGCCCCGCAAACCGGGCCACACCCAGCCAGGCGCCCAGCACCAGGCCGACACCACAGGCAAAAAGGCAGGCAGTGGCGCTGACAGACAAAGATCGGCCCACGATGGTCCAGAGGACAGGGTCGAACGAGAGGGTGAGTTGAAGCGCTGTGCTCGCGCTTTCGGTGAGGGTGGACATGGGCAGGGTGATGGGGTTGGGCTATCGTAGGCACCCCACCAATATCCAGCGATATGAACATCCGTGCATAGGGTCCAACTTCACTACACACTGAGCCGCGATGCGGGCACTGCACTCATTCGCAACCCGCTGCCCGAGCTGCTGCAGGCCGTGGCAGAGCACGGTTCCATCTCGGGCGCGGCGCGGGGGCTCGGCCTGTCGTACCGCCATGTGTGGGGCGCCCTCAAGCGCTGGGAGGACCAGCTCGGCGGTGAACTCATCGTGTGGGGAAAGGGCCAGTCGGCGCAACTGAGCGAGTTCGGCACCAAGCTGCTGTGGGCCGAGCGCCAGGCGCAGGCGCGGCTGGCCCCGCAAATCGCCGCGTTGCACGCCGACCTGGAGCGCGCGTTTGCCGTGGCCTTTGATCCCCATGCACATGTGCTCACCCTGTACGCGAGCCACGACGATGCCTTGGTGGCGTTGCGCGCACACGCTGCCGCACAGGCTGATGCGGGCGCACTGCACCTCGATATCCGCTTCACGGGCAGCGTGGACGCGATCCGCGCACTCAATGAGGGGCGGTGCACGCTGGCAGGCTTTCACACGGTAGAAGATGCCGCTGCCGACACGCTGACCGCGCGCACCTACAAGCCGCTGCTGCAGCCGGGGCTGCACAAGATCATCGGTTTTGCCCAGCGCACACAGGGCCTCATCGTGGCGCCGGGCAACCCGCTCGCACTGCACTGCCTGGCCGATGTAGCGCGCACCGGTGCGCGCTTTGTGAACCGGCCACTGGGCAGCGGCACCCGCGTATTGCTGGACGACCTGCTGGCCCAGGCGGGCATTGCGCCCAGTGCATTGGCCGGCTACGCACACAACGAGCCCTCGCACACCGCCATCGCCGAGGCCGTGGCGGCAGGTGCTGCCCACGTGGGTATGGGCATCGAACTGGCCGCCCGTGCGCGCGGACTGGGCTTTGTACCCCTTGCGCATGAGCGCTACCACCTGGCCTGCCTGAAAGCCAGCCTGGACCAACCGGCCACCGTGGCGTTGCGCAATCTACTGCAAACCCCGGACTGGCAGACACGCATGGCAGCCCTGCCCGGCTACGCGCCATGGCACTGCGGAGAGGTGCTGGCCATGAGCAGCGTGCTGCCGTGGTGGCAGTTTGCACGCCGCAAGCCAGCAAAAACATCTAGGAAGAAACCCTAATTGCTCCTATATCAGGAGCATGAAAGTAAGCATCAGTCTAGGGATAGCCCCGTCACGCTGCCGTCAGGCTCGGCCTAAACTGCTCCGTAGAATCGCGCCCTTGTAAAAGTTAGTGGTGTGGCCTTCGTTGATCCGGAGGCCACACCACATGTAATACAAGCGGCCTTTCAATTGGAGACACCATGCAGGCTTTACTCAAATTTTCCAGGGCAGTGGACTGGCTGAGCAACGGGATCGGCAAGCTCAGCATGTGGCTCATCCTGGCCACCACCCTCATCAGCGCTGGCAACGCCGTGGTGCGCAAAGCATTCAACATCAGCTCGAACGCGTTGCTGGAGATCCAGTGGTACCTGTTTGCCGGCGTGTTCATGCTGGGCGCGGGCTACTGCCTGCTCAAGAACGCCCATGTGCGCATCGACTTCATCGCATCACGCCTGTCGCCCCGCACCCGCAACTGGGTCGACATCTTCGGCATTGTGCTGGTGCTGTTCCCGTTCTGCTGGATCTGCATTGACCTGGGCTGGCCGCTGTTTGTGCGCGCCTGGGAGTCGGGAGAAATGTCGCAGAGTGCAGGTGGCCTGGTGCGCTGGCCGGTGTATGGGCTGATCCCGCTGGGCTTTGCGCTGCTGCTGCTGCAGGGCGTGTCCGAGCTGATCAAGCGCATCGCCTTCTTGCGCGGAGCGGGGCCTGACACGCTCTCGCACGACGACGAGCCTACGGAGGCAGAAAAGTTGGCCGCCGCCATGGCCGAGCAGCTCGAACGCGAATCCCAAGCACCCACTCCTTCCAAGGCAGTCTGAGCCATGCTAGTGACCTTCCTCACACAAAACTTTGTACCGCTGCTGTTCTGCGGCCTGCTGCTGCTGCTGCTGACGGGCTTTCCGGTGGCGTTTGCGCTGGCGGCTGCCGGCATGGGCTTTGGCTGGATCGGCATTGAACTGGGACTCTTCCCAGCGGTGCTGTTCCAGGCGTTGCCGCTGCGCATTTTCGGGATCATGCAGAACGACACGCTGCTGGCGATTCCATTCTTCACCTTCATGGGCATCATCCTGCAAAAATCCGGCATGGCCGAAGACCTGCTGGAGACCGTGGGTCAGATCTTCGGCCCCTTGCGGGGCGGGGTGGCGATTGCCGTCATTTTGGTGGGCGCGCTACTGGCAGCCACCACCGGCGTGGTGGCTGCGGCCGTGATCTCCATGGGCCTGATCTCGCTGCCCATCATGCTGCGCTACGGCTACAGCCGAGTGCTCGCCACCGGTGCCATCACCGCGTCGGGCACGCTGGCGCAGGCCATCCCGCCGTCGCTGGTGCTGATCGTGCTGGCTGACCAGCTGGGCCGCTCGGTGGGTGACCTGTATGCAGGCGCCCTGGTGCCCGGCTTCATGCTGGTGGGCCTGTATGTGCTGTTTGTGGTCATCGTGGCCATCGTGCTGCCCAAGTGGGCGCCTGCCCTGCCGCCCGAGGCACGCATTTACCGCGAACCCAATGGCAACTCGGGTCACAAGTCGCTACTGGCGCTGGTTGTCGTTTGCGCAGCCGTAGGTGTTGTCTGGGCCCAGGTGCACGACGGTCTGATGACAGGCTGGCTGGAACGCAGCATGCCGTCGGCCAAGGACGAAATCGTCATCCTGTCGCTGACGCTCGCCTCGCTGACAGCGTTGACGCTGTCCATCATCAACCGGGTGGCGCGCCTGGGTCTGCTGTCTCGCCTGGCCGAGCAGGTGACCTTTGTGCTCATGCCCCCGCTGATCCTGATCTTTCTGGTGCTGGGCACCATCTTCCTGGGCATTGCAACGCCCACCGAAGGCGGGGCTATGGGCGCAGTGGGCGCTCTCGTGCTGGCCATGATCAAGCGCCGCCTGAGCTGGACCCTGATGCAGGAAGCCATGGACAACACGGCACGCCTGGCCTCGTTTGTGCTGTTCATCCTGATCGGATCCACGGTGTTCAGCTTCACCTTCAATGCGGCCGATGGCCACATCTGGGTAGAGCATCTGTTTGACAAGGTGCCGGGCGGTCAGCTGGGCTTCCTGATCGTGGTGAACCTGCTGATCTTTGTGCTGGGCATGTTCATCGACTTCTTCGAGATCGCGTTCATCGTCGTGCCACTCTTGGTGCCTGTGGCCGAGAAGATGGGCATCGACATGATCTGGTTTGGCGTGATCATCGCGATGAACCTGCAGACCTCGTTCCTCACACCGCCATTCGGGTTTGCGCTGTTCTACTTGCGAAGCGTGGCGCCACGCAACGACTACAAAGACAGGGTGACAGGGGCCAGAATCCGCGCTGTGACCACCACTGAAATCTACAAGGGCTCCATCGCGTTCATCTGCATCCAGATCGCCATGGTGGCGCTGATCATGGCCAATCCGGGCCTGGTGACCGGCAACGTGGATAAGGCAGAGGCCATGAGCGAAGAGGACGTGCTGGAACGCCTGAACAACATGGGCGGCGACTTTGCACCGCCACCCGACCCGGCTCTGGACGCGGCCAGTGACCCTGCCGCCGATGCGGGTCTGGGCGATGCCCCGGCGGCGGCGTCAGACGAAGTCGATCCGCTCAAGGCCCTGCAAAATTCCATGGCGAACGACAAGAAGAACTGACTGGAGACGGTGGCAGCGGCCGGCGCGGCTGGCTTGTGGCACCGGGTTCTCCAAGTCGCCCACAGGTTGCACGTCGCAAGAGGTGCTGCCGCAAAAAGCCCCCTGGCAGGATTTCTGTCAGGGGGCTTTTTCACTGGCGCTGGTTGGAGCGAAACGGGGCATGGCCGTGTGAGAGACAGCGCAAAAAGGCCATTTCACAAGATCGCACCGATGCCTGACGGACCGCTTGCAGCAGGCGCGCCCATCGCGCGCGTCCCGAGGACCTCTTGGCGGACGCGCAGGCAAGGCCCCCTCTAAATGGACCTCCAAGCCATCCTGCGCACACCAGAACGCAACACGGCAAGACCCGCCCCCTCCACCCGCAATCCCCCAACAGAAACGAAAAAGCCCGCCAGGCAAACCGGGCGGGCTTTGATGATCTGGGGGCCGAAGCATCTGTGGTGCTGCGGTCCCGCGCTTGCGCGCTGATTAGATCTTCTGTGCGGACATGAAAGTGTCGTAGCGGGCTTCGGCAAAGCGGAACCACAGAATCTGGTCGCGCTGGAAGGTACGCATGTCTGCGTAGATCTTCTTCCACTCGGGGCTCTTGGCATCGTTCTCGGCAAACACTTCCATCGATGCCTTAAAGGACGCATCCATGATGGCCTGCGAGAAAGGCAGCACCTTCGTCTTGGCAGCCACCAGCTGCTTCAGGGCCGCTGGGTTCAGCGCGTCGTACTTGGCCAGCATGTCAGTGGAAGCCATCGCACATGCCGTTTCGAGAATGGCACGGTTTTCAGCGGACAGGGACTCGAGCGCCTTGTTGTTGACGAAGAAATCCACTTCCGGGCCGCCTTCCCACCAGCCGGGGTAGTAGTAGAAAGGCGCGACCTTGTTGAAGCCGAGCTTCTGGTCGTCGTACGGTCCCACCCACTCGGCCGCATCCAGCGTGCCCTTTTCGAGCGACTGGTACACCTCACCGCCGGGAATGCTTTGTGGCACTGCGCCCAGCTTTTGCATCACTTCGCCCACAAGGCCGCCGCCCAGGCGCATCTTCAGGCCCTTGAAGTCGGCTGGGGTCTTGATTTCCTTGCGATACCAGCCACCCATCTGGGTGCCCGTGTTGCCGCCAGCGAAGCTGGTCATGTTGTAGCCGTTGTAGAACTCGTTCATGAGCTTGCGGCCATTGCCGTGCATCATCCACGCGTTCATCTGGCGGGCGTTAAAGCCAAAGGGAATGGCGGAGCCCAGGGCAAACGCTTGGTTCTTGCCGTAGAAGTAGTAAGGCACCGTGTGGGTCATTTCCACCGTGCCGGCCTGCACGCCATCTACCACGCCAAAGGGAGGCATCAGCTCTCCGCCGGCGTGCACCGAAATTTCAAACTTGCCACCCGACATGGCCTTCACAGCCTTTGCCATCACTTCGGCACCGCCGTAAATGGTGTCCAGCGACTTGGGGAAGCTGGAGGCCAGGCGCCAACGAACGGCGGCCTGGGCGTGGACAGCAGGTGCTACGCCTGCAGCCAGCACGCCAGCGATGCCGGCCTGCTTGATGATTGAACGACGATCCATGAGGTTCTCTCCGATATAGTGATTGCAAAACTTGGGCGCACGCGTTGTGCACGGCTTCCCAAGGACTGTTTCAGCCGGGTTCATTGTAGAAACATGCACCTTGGGGCTTTCGCGGGTTTTCCCGCGAAAAATCGTCCTCTGGCGCAAGACTTCAGGCTTCTGCAAGCATCTGCGGGACAGCACCGAAAAGATGCGTCACAAGCCGCTGCACCCCTTCTAAAAACCGCAGCAAAAACTGCCACGTCAAAAGGCGTAGTTCAGGCGTGAATCAAGGGGTGTTTGCCGCCAGAAAGCGGGCCGCAATCGCGGTGCGAATACCCGCAGCATCCAGCCCTTGCAGCGACATCAGCTTGGCAGGGTCGCCGTGCTCGATGAACACATCGGGCAAGCCCAGTTGCAGCACAGGGCGCACGATGGCGGCGGTGTTGAGCGCCTCGGTCACTGCGCTGCCCGCGCCGCCCATGATGGCGCCGTCTTCCAGTGTGACCAGGGCGTCGTGGTGTTCGGCCACATCGCGCAACAGCGCTTCGTCAATGGGCTTGGCCCAGCGCATATTGACCACGGTGGCATCCAGCGCCTCGGCGGCTTCCAATGCGGGGTACAGCAGCGTGCCAAACGACAGGATCGCAATGCGGGGTGCGTTGGCGCTTGTGTTGGTGTCTGTGCCCTTGCGAGCACGGCGGATCTCGCCCTTGCCGAACGGCAGGCTCTCCAGGCTGCCCAGCGGAGTCACCCCCGCACCGCTACCGCGCGGGTAACGCACGGCCACAGGGTGGTCTTGCTCAAATGCGCTGCTCAGCAACTGGCGGCATTCGCGCTCGTCGGCGGGGCATGCCATGCTCATGTTGGGAATGCAGCGCACGAACGGGATGTCGTACGCCCCGGCGTGTGTGGCACCGTCGGCACCCACCAGGCCTGCGCGGTCCAGCGCAAAAACCACGGGCAGGTTTTGCAGCGCCACGTCGTGAATCAACTGGTCATAACCGCGCTGTAAAAAGGTGGAGTAAATCGCCACCACGGGTTTGACCCCCTCGCAGGCCATGCCCGCGGCAAACGTGACCGCATGCTGCTCCGCAATGCCCACGTCGTAGTAGCGGTCAGGAAAGCGTTTTTCAAACTCCACCATGCCCGAGCCTTCACGCATCGCCGGCGTGATGCCGACCAGGCGCGAATCGTGCGCAGCCATGTCGCACAGCCATTGGCCAAACACCTGAGTGAAGGTTGGCTTGGGTGCGGCAGTGCTTTTGACCAGGCCCACCGCAGGGTCGAACTTGCCAGGGCCGTGGTAGGCCACGGGATCGGCCTCGGCCAGCTTGTAGCCCTGGCCCTTTTTGGTGACCACGTGCAGGAACTGCGGGCCCTTGAGGCTCTTGATGTTCTCCAGCGTCGGGATGAGCGAATCAAGGTCGTGCCCGTCGATGGGGCCGATGTAGTTGAAACCGAATTTTTCAAACAGCGTGGCAGGCACCACCATGCCTTTGGCTTGCTGCTCGAAGCGCTTGGCCAGCTCCAACAGCGGGGGCACGGGGCGCAGCACGGTCTTGCCCACGTTCTTGGCGGCTGCGTAGAACTGCCCGCTCATGAGCTGAGCCAGGTAGCGATTGAGCGCACCCACGGGTGGGCTGATGCTCATGTCGTTGTCGTTCAGCACCACCAGCAGGTTGGCATCGGCCACGCCACCGTTGTTGAGCGCCTCAAACGCCATGCCGGCGCTCATGGCGCCGTCGCCAATGATGGCCACGGCGTGGCGGTTTTCGCCCTTTTGCTTGGCGGCCAGTGCCATGCCCAGGGCGGCCGAAATGCTGGTGCTGGAATGCGCGGTACCAAAGGTATCGTAGATGCTTTCAGCGCGCTGCGGAAAGCCCGAGATGCCGCCCAGCTGGCGCAGCGTGTGCATGCGGTCGCGGCGGCCGGTCAAAATTTTGTGCGGGTAGGTCTGGTGGCCCACGTCCCACACCAGACGGTCGTCGGGGGTGTTGAAAACATGGTGCAGCGCAATCGTCAACTCGACCGTGCCCAGGTTGGAGCTCAGGTGCCCGCCCGTCTGCGACACGCTTTCGATGACGAACCCACGCAGCTCGACAGCCAGGGCCTTGAGGTCTGCACGAGAGAGCTGGCGCAGGTCGGCCGGGTCATTGATGGTCTGCAGCAGAGGGAAGGACATCGTGGACATTTACTATATTTTTGATAGCTATTAGCGTTTATTGGATAAGCGACAGAGGCCAATTTGACACAATTTTCAGCACTCGGCGGCGCTCTAGGCTGGTGCAGCGTACACGGTGTGGGCGTTGGCTTCAGTAGGAGCGCCGTACCACCATGTCAGCAAGCGCGGCCAAAGCGCGGGTATCGGGCAAGCCGCTGCGGACCAGCGCTGAATGCGCTTCCACTAACAGCTCCTGAGCATAGGCCTGCGCGGGGGCAAGGCCCAGCAGCGAGACATAGGTGGGCTTGTCGGCTGCGGCATCTTTGCCTGCGGTCTTGCCCAACGTGGCCGAGTCGGCCACTACGTCCAGGATGTCGTCCACCACCTGAAACGCCAAGCCCACGGCGGCGCCGTAATCAGACAGCGCCTGGTAAGCCGTGGCGGCGGCGTGACCACACACAGCCCCCATCAGCACACTGCCTTGCAGCAACGCACCGGTTTTGAGGCGGTGCATCTGGCGCAGCTGGTCTTCCGTCAGCGCAACGCCCACGCTGGCCAAATCAATGGCCTGGCCACCGGCCATGCCGGCCGAGCCCGCAGCGCGCGCCAGCAGACGGCACAGGGTGGCCTGGATGGCAGTCGGTATCTGGCTGTCGTCGGGCGTGAGCAATTCAAACGCAAACGCCTGCAGAGCATCGCCCGCCAGCAGGGCCGGGGCCTCGCCAAACTGCACGTGCACCGTGGGTTTGCCCCGGCGCAGCACGTCGTTGTCCATGCAGGGCATGTCGTCATGCACCAGCGAATAGGCGTGGATCAGCTCGACCGCGCACGCGGCTCGCAGGGCCGCGTCGTCCAGCGCAGCCATGGCAACAGAAGCGCTGCTGCACACCGACTCGTAAGCCGCCAGGACCAGCAGCGGCCGCAGGCGCTTGCCACCATCGAGCACGGCGTAGCGCATGGCGTCACCCAGGCCCGCCGGGGCGCCATGGCCCACCCATTGCGACAGGGCTTGCTCGACACGGGTCAGGTGGTTCTGGCTCCACGGAGCCAAATCAAACGGGAAACCATTGGGCATGGGCACGGCACTCACTCCTGGGCCCAGGGTTGCAACTGGCCATCGTCCAGCACCTTGATCTGGTCCTGCACGGCATCCAGCCGCTGGCGGCAAAAAGCCAGCAGCGTGGCGCCACGCTGGTACCCCGCCAGCATGTCATCCAGCGGCAGCTGGCCGGACTCGATGCGGGCCACGAGCTGCTCAAGCTCTTCCAGGGCCGCCTCATAGCTGGCAGGTTCGGCGGGTCGAGCGGCAGGTGCAGGGGCCTTGGGCATGGAGGGAGCGGCAGAGCGCGGGTGAAAAACCGGCCATTTTAGGCGCAGCAGCGTGGCGCCGGTGTCGGATAACCGCGCTGGGCTGGTGCTGCGGCACCTGTGCGGTGCCTGCCCATGTTTTCTATTCACGTAACGGGGGTGCGGGAATAACCCCACCGCCTATAATCCCATTCACTTCGAGCCGGCCCCCTTCTGAGCCGGTTTTCTTTTTCCAGATGCGCTCTTCCCAGGCGCACCTCCCACACTTTCTCCCTGTGGGGAGTCTTTAGGTCAGGTCACCCATGTCTGATTTAAGTCTTCAACTGCAGCAGGCCGCAAGCCAACTACCAGTTTCAAGCTACTTTGACGATGCGCTGTTCCAGCGCGAGCTGGCAACCATCTTCCAGCGCGGGCCCCGCTACGTGGGGCACCAATTGTCTGTGCCCAACGCGGGCGACTACTATGCCCTGCCCCAGGAGGGCGAAGGCCGTGCCCTGGTGCGCAACGCCCAGGGCGGCGTCGAGCTGGTCTCTAACGTGTGCCGCCACCGCCAGGCCGTTATGCTCAAGGGCAAAGGCTCGCTGCAAGGCCAGGGCAAGGGCCATGCGGGCGGCAACATCGTTTGCCCCCTGCACCGCTGGACCTACAGCCCCCAGGGCGAGCTACTGGGCGCGCCCCACTTTGCACAAGACCCGTGCCTGAACCTCAACAACTACAAGCTGCGCGAGTGGAACGGCCTCATCTTTGAAGACAACGGCTACGACGTGGCCGCTGACCTGGCCCAGATGGGCCCGCGTGCCGACCTGGACTTTGGTGGTTATGTGCTGGACCATGTCGAGCTGCACGAGTGCAACTACAACTGGAAGACCTTCATCGAGGTCTATCTGGAGGACTACCACGTGGGGCCCTTCCACCCAGGCCTCGGTAGCTTTGTGACCTGTGACGACCTGCGCTGGGAATTCGGCACCAACTACTCGGTGCAAACCGTGGGCGTGGCCAACCGCCTGGGCAAGGCGGGCAGCCCCGTGTACGAGCGCTGGCATGAGGCCCTGCTGGCCTACCGCGAGGGAAAGCCGCCCAAGTACGGCGCCATCTGGCTCACGCTGTACCCGCACATCATGGTCGAGTGGTACCCGCACGTGCTCACCGTGTCCACGCTGCACCCCATCAGCCCCACCAAGACACTGAACATGGTGGAGTTCTATTACCCCGAAGAAATCGCTGCGTTCGAGCGCGAATTTGTCGAGGCGCAGAAGGCCGCCTACATGGAAACCTGCGTTGAGGACGACGAGATTGGCGAGCGCATGGACGCGGGACGCAAGGCGCTGCTGGCCCGTGGCGACAACGAAGTAGGCCCTTACCAGAGCCCCATGGAAGACGGCATGCAGCACTTTCATGAGTGGTATCGCGAGGCGATGGGCAACGGCACCATCGACCCGGCCGCGCCAAAGCGCTGAATACGGCAGCAAAACCCCGCCAATCCGCAGGCCCGGCGTGGTCTGCTCTCATTACAATAGCTGCCAGTGCTTAAAAAGTAAGCGCTGGCAGCTATTCTCATTTCTGCACCGCTGGTGCACGTCACAAAGATCACAACCCGATGCAAGCCCTCTGGATGGTGTTGGCCGCGTTCCTGTTCGCCAGCATGGGCGTGTGCGTCAAGATCGCATCGGACTTCTTCAACTCGGCAGAACTGGTGTGCTACCGCGGCATCATCGGCATGTTCATCCTGTGGCTGCTGGCGCGCTCGCAAAAGGTGACGCTGGCCACGCGCTACCCCGGCATGCACGCATGGCGCAGCCTGGTGGGCGTGGTGTCTCTGGGCGCGTGGTTCTATGCCATCGCCCACTTGCCCCTGGCCACGGCCATGACACTTAACTACATGAGCAGCGTCTGGATCGCCGCGTTTCTGGTGGGCGGCACGTTGCTGGCCTGGCGGCCCTCTGCCGCAATGCCACGGCCTGCGTTCCAGGGGCCGCTGGTCTTGACGGTGCTGACCGGCTTTGTGGGCGTGGTGCTGATGCTGCGCCCCAGCCTGGACCAGAACCAGGCCTTTGCCGGAATGATCGGGCTGATGTCCGGCCTCTCGGCCGCGTTTGCGTACATGCAGGTGGTGGCACTGTCGCGCCTGGGCGAACCCGAATCGCGCACGGTGTTTTATTTTGCGGTCGGCTCGGCCGTGGCGGGTGGGGCTGCGCTGCTGCTGACAGGCACATCGGTGTGGCCGGGCTGGCAGGCGCTGTGGCTGCTGCCGATTGGCGTGCTGGCTGCCGGCGGCCAGCTGTGCATGACGCGCGCCTACGCCAGTGCCAAGACCCAGCGCGGCACGCTGGTGGTGGCCAACCTGCAGTACTCGGGCATCGTGTTTGCGGCCATCTACAGTGTGGTGCTGTTTGGCGACATCATCCCGCCCCTCGGCTGGATCGGCATGGCACTTATCGTGGGCAGCGGCATAGTGGCAACCATCTTGCGGGCGCGTGCGGCCCCGGGCGCGCCGGCGGAAGAGCATTGATACCTGTTCGCCTACAACATCTCATTCGCCAAATTGACACAATGGGCTCCGTCCTTTTGCACACCCATCGCCGCTGATGACCACCTACACCACACTCATCTCCGCCACCGACCTGCAAGACCTCACCGCCAGCGGCGCGCCGCTGATGGTGTTCGACTGCAGTTTTGATCTGACGCAACCCACTGCAGGCGCGCAGCAATTTGAACAGGCTCACATCCCGGGCGCGGTGTATGCCGATCTGAACAATGACCTGAGTGCGAAACACGGCGCGCCCGGTGCGGGCGGCACCCTGACCGCCCAGGAAGCTGACGTTCCCGCGTCCGGCGGGCGCCACCCGCTGCCCAGCCGCGAGCGCTTTGCGATGTGGCTGTCCAGCGTTGGCTTTGCCAACGGCATGCAGGCCGTGGTGTACGACCGCCAGGGTGCCAACTACTGCGGACGCTTGTGGTGGATGCTCAAGTGGGCGGGGCACGACGCGGTGGCCGTGCTCGATGGCGGTCTGCAAGCTTGGCAGGCTGCGGGTGGCGCAGTGAACAGCGGTGAAGAGCCCGCGCACTTTCAATCCAACTTTCAGCTGGGCGCGCCCTTGCGGCAGCTCGCCACGGTGGGCGATGTACTAGCACGCCTGCAGCAGCCCGGCCAGACGGTGATCGACGCACGGGCCGGCGCACGTTACCGCGGCGAAGTGGAGCCGCTCGACCCCGTGGCGGGACATATCCCCGGTGCGTTGAATCGCCCGTTTGTGGACAACGTTGGCACCGACGGCCACTTCAAGCCCGCGGCGGTGCTGCGGGCGGAGTTTGATGCCTTGCTTGCTGGCCGAGACCCCGCCACTGTGGTCCACCAGTGCGGCAGTGGCGTCAGCGCGGTGCCCAATCTGCTGGCGATGGAAGTGGCCGGCCTGGGCCCTACGACATTGTTTGCCGGTAGCTGGAGCGAATGGTGCGCAGACCCCGCACGCCCCGTCGAAAAAGGCTGACTGCAGCCAAATCACACGGCCAAGCTTGTAAAAGCGCAAAAAAGATGGTGTTGCAGGCGCTATCAAAACCATGAGCAGAATCCGGGCGGCGGCGGCAAACCGCACAGCACGCCCGCCCCTGTGATATGCCGGACTGAGGCTGCTCGGCTTGTAAGGCAAATTCCTACACGGCCCACCCCAAAACCAGACACGCGGCACATCCAAACGCCGACTTAATTTTTGATTGGGGCGGTTTCACAATCCATTTCAACGGATCACGCAAAACCTGCAAACAGCAGAAAACGCAAGACCCGGAACTGGAAAAAAGGAAGCTGCCATGACCAACGAACAAATCCTCGCTGAAATCCGCGAAGCCAACCTCACGTACCTGATGTTGGCCCAGACCCTGATCCGCCAGGACAAGGCCGAAGCGGTTTTCCGTCTGGGCATGAACGAAGAGTCTGCCGATATTCTGGCATCTCTGTCGGCGGCGCAAGTGATGAAACTGGCCTCCAGAAACACGCTTCTTTGCAGCTTCCGGGTGGACGACAACCTGGTGTGGAGCTTGCTCACCAACCACTCGGCCAAGAAGGTCGGCAACGAAGCCACCAACACCCTGCACGCCAACATCCTGATGGCCAGCCGCGTGTCGGAAGTGCTCTGAAGCACTTGCCCGCAGCCTTCCTCTCCCCGTCTCCACCGAAAGCCCGCCATGTCCGCCAACGCCCCTGCTGCCAAAGCCCCCGCCAAAAGCGTGCTGAACGAATCCAAGCAGATCGAACGCGCTGCCATGCTGATCCAGATGGGCGCCCGCATGCAGGTGCTTGAATCGGAGACGACGCTGTCGTATGAACGCCTGATTCGCCTGTACAAGGAGATCGCAGGCAAATCGCCGTCAAAAGGCCAACTGCCCTTCTCGACCGACTGGTTCCTGACCTGGCAAGAGAACATCCACAGCTCGCTGTTCCTGAACATCTACGAATACCTGTCCAAGGGTGTGGACCTGGATTCGGTGGAGCTGCTGACCAAGGCTTACCGCCTGTACAACGAGCAAGTGGCCACGGCCGAGATCGAACCGCTGCTGTCCTTCACCCGCGCCTGGCGCCTGATTAAATTTGTGGACGCCGGCATGTTGACGCGCACCAAGTGCAGCCAGTGCAGCGGCCAGTTTGTGACCGAGCTGTATGAGAACCGCCACTTCACCTGCGGCCTGTGCAACCCACCCGCCCGCGCTGGCAAGAGCAAGTCGGCAGGTGCACTGATGCTGCATTGAGAATCTGCGACCGATCAACTTTTTGAGTCAAATTGGCCTCTAGCGCTTTACCCATAAGCGCTAGCAGCTATGAATTTGATATCAGATACCAACACTTCGGTGATGAATGACAAAGAGGCCGCTTCAGGCCTCTTTCTTTGTCTCGCCTACCGCCCTGCCAGCAACGCCCGCACGTTGTCATCCATCGGCACCGCATAGTTGTGCGCTGCCACCACCATGTTGCCTTCGGGCTTCACCAGTTTGATGCTGACGTAAAGAATGGTGGCCGACACGGCGTAAGTGCCCACCACCACGGCCTGCGCATCGTGTGCGCGGCTTACCTCGCGCAGTTCACGCGACAACAGCAACTCGCCTTGCTCGCGCTGCATCGCTACGCTGTCGCGCAGCTTGAGCTCGGTGACCGGGTAACCGCGCTGCACCAGGCGCCCCGCAATCTGCTCCGAAAATATCCGCCCCAGGCGTGACGATTCATTGAGCCGGTCTACGTTGACCAGCGTGGCCACCAGCACGGCGTGCTCGCGGTCGAGGGGTGCGGTCTGCAGCAGCATGTCCACCGCAGCGTGATTGGCCGTGATGATGGACGTGCGCGGTGCGCTGCCCAACCCAAAACTCCCCGCGCCGCCAGAGCCCCCGGCGCTTTCGCCGTAGTAATAACTGGACGCACACCCGGACAGCAGCGCAGACGCAGCAACGGCAACCACAACAACGCCCGAGGCGGCAGCTCGTTTGCCTTTTGCAAAGCGCCGCATCATGGACTCACCACCCGCCAGGTCTTGATGGATGGAGCGGGCGGGCCCGGCAAGCGGGGCTCGGCGGGCAGATACAGCAAGGCATCGTCGTGCGCGAGCGAATACACATCCGACGCGCCCGCCAGGTAGCGCCCGCCGCTTTCGAGCGACGCGGTCACCAGCACCTCGGACCGCGTGGGCGTGCCCAGGCGCGGGTATTCAACCGGCGTCTCAACGGCCGTGGGCGCCCTTCGAATAGGCGGAGCAGAAGAAGCAGGTGCAGAAGACACGGCGGCTACGGCGGCTCCAAAAGCGCTGCCGGATGCAATCACCACATCCTGCTCGGCCGCTGGTGTAGCGCCTGGTTTGATGTCTGAATCCTTGGCGGCACTGTCGCTGGTAGCAGGGCTGAATGAATTTGCCCCATGAAAATGCACGCCATCACGCGCCACGCTCACGCCCGATGCCAGGGGCACAAAGTGCAGCACGCTGGTGGCAGGCTCCATGTGCTGCACCACCTGCGCTTCGACCACCAATTGCACGGCAGTTGGCTCCGTCGACACCGTCACGCCTTGGTCCACCAGCCGGTTGATCAGCAGCTTGCGAAACCCTTGGGTAAATCGGGTGTCAGCCTTGTATGTCACATAGATCGGGTGCTGCCCGGCGGGCCAGTCGCGGGTCTTGTCGGCGATGCGGGTGGCCATGTCCTGTGCCAGCACGTCCCAGTGGTGAACGGCGCGCAGCGCTTTCTGCGTCGATGGCAAGTGGCTACCCGGCTGCGGCACATCTACGCTTGCACACCCAGCCCCGAGCACGGCCAGCCCCAGCAGGGGCCACCAAAGCCAGCGACCGGGCAGCGCGCCGTGGGGGCGAACGTGATCAACAGATTCCATGGGCAAGATGCTAAGCCGGTGCGCAGGAGCCTATCGGTCAAACAAGGCCGGATTTGCGTGGCACTTTGCCCACGCCGCCCCCCAATGCGATGGCCGCCTACAGAATTTCCCGCAACAGCTGCCCCACAATCCGCGCATGACCGCCCCCTCTGCCGAACCGCTGCCCCCCAACGCGCCCGGACCAGCGCCAGAACCCGTCCCCGTTTCCACCCCGCCAGCGCCACCGGCACGGTCCGCGTCACAAACGCCACCTGCCGCTCCAGCCGCAGAAACCACCGCAACCCGCGCAGAGCACCCATCCACGGCGCCGCCACCAGGCGCGGGGGCCTTGCTCCCGGGCGTCAGCGACATCCCCTACGGCAACCCGCTCACCTTGCACATGCCCGTGGACGTGCGCAATATGTCGCTCGCCCTGCTGGCGCTGTTTGCCGGTGTGGCGCTGCTGCACTGGGCCAGCGCGGTGTTCATCCCCATCATGCTCAGCCTGCTGCTTACCACCGCCCTGCGACCCATAGTAGAAGCCCTGAAGCGCTACCATGTGCCGCGCTGGCTGGGTGCCGGTGTGTTGTTGATCGCCATCGTGTCAGGCCTTGCGGCCACGGCCTGGTCGCTCAGCGATGGCGCGGCGCAGCTGGTGGACTCACTACCCGTCGCCGCCAAAAAAGTGCGCGACAACCTCAAGGCCCGCACCGGCACCGCCAGCCCGCTGGACACCATGCAACAGGCCGCCTCACAGATCGAGCAGGCCGCCAACGATAGCAGCACAATGGCCCCCACCCGCCGTGGTGTGCAGCGCGTCATCGTCGAACGCCCGCCGTTCAATATCCGCGACTACCTGTGGAGCAGCACCGTGGGGCTGATGTCTGCACTGGGGCAATTGACGGTGGTGGTCTTCCTGACCTACTTCGCGCTGGCCTCCGGCAACCTGTTTCGCAACAAGCTGCTGCGCATTGCAGGCACCAGCCTGGAGCGGCGAAAAATCACCATCCACGTGCTCGAAGACATCACCAGCAACATCCAGCGCTACCTGATGGTGCAGGTGTTCACCAGCGTGCTGGTGGGCGTGGCCACCGGCCTTGCCTACTGGGCCCTGGGGCTGGAAAACGCCGCCGTGTGGGGCGTGGTGGCTGGCGTCCTCAACCTGGCGCCTTACATTGGCTCGGCGCTCACGGCTGGCGCATCGGCCCTGGTGGCCTTCCTGCAGTTCGGCACCCTCGACATGGCCCTGGCCATCGGCGGCGCGTCGCTGGTGATTCACACCCTGGTGGGCAACCTGCTAACCCCCTGGCTCACCAGCCGCACCAGCAGCATGAGTCCCGTGGCCGTGTTCGTCAGCGTGCTGGCGTGGGGCTGGTTGTGGGGCCTGTGGGGCCTGCTGCTCGGCATCCCGGTCATGATGGCCGTGAAGGCCGTGTGCGACCGGGTGGAGGATTTGAAGGCGGTGGGGGAGTTGCTGGGGGATTGAGGCGACCCGGCCGACATCAAACGGGCCTCGCTCGTGGACGAAAGAGTCGCGAGGCTCTGCTGCCTTGTGACCCAAGGCCCGTGACCGCCCCCAAGCAAAGTACATTTCGCCGTGGTCTGCCCTATTACCCGGGGAAGACATTCAAATATCAAGGCTTGCTCAACGAATCGAGGTTTATCGTTATGGCCGTTTTATTGCTTCCCCCAAGCCTTGCCATGACCATCAGTGCCGCCGAGCGGGATTTCTTTGTTGAACTGGGCGCACGCATTGCCGCGCTGCGCAAGGCGCGCAACATCACCCAGGTGCAACTGGCCGAGAAGCTGGGCATCTCCCAGCAGACTTTGCAGTCCTATGAGTGCGGGCGTCGGCGCGTGCCGGTCTCAGCCATGCCTGCCGTGGCCCAGCATCTGGAGGTTTCTCTGGATGTGCTCTTTGATGCGCAGCCCAAGGCAGCGGCCAAGAACACCCCGGCCAAGCGCGGGCCCACCCCCAAGTGGCAGCAGCAGATGGAGCTGATCGCCACGCTGCCGCGTGCCAAGCAGCAGGTGGTCATGCAGATGCTTGATGGCCTGCTGGCCGGGAGCGCTGCAGCATGAGTGGCAAGCCCTCCGCCACGCCTGCCGCAACCACAACCACCGTCCCCGCTCTGCAACCCCACATTGCCCGCCATATCTTGTCGCTGCGCGATCAGCGCGTGATGCTGGACGCCGATCTGGCTGCGCTGTACGGGGTGGAGACCAAGGTGCTGGTACAGGCCATCAAGCGCAATAGCGAGCGGTTTCCGGGGGATTTCATGTTCCAGCTGGATGCCCAGGAGTGGGCATCTTTGAGGTCACAGTTTGTGACCTCAAACACCGGCCGGGGTGGCCGTCGCTATGCGCCTTATGCGTTCACCGAGCAGGGCGTGGCAATGCTGTCTTCGGTCTTGAACAGCCCGCGTGCCATCGCCATCAATATCGAGATCATGCGGGCCTTTGTGCAGGTGCGTTCCATGGCCGCTACGCACCAGGACTTGGCCAAGCAATTGGCCGAGTTGCAAGATAAGACCGAATCGCTGGCCATGTCGCATGACACCTTTAGCCGCAATACCCGCGCGCAACTCAAGCAGGTGTTTGATGCGCTGCGCGAACTCATGACGCCGCCTGAGCCGCCCAAGCGGCCTATCGGGTTCATCACGCCTGAGGACAAGAAGGACAGCAAGCCCACCAGCGCCAAAGCGAAGGGCAAGAAGGCGTAGCGGCCAACCACCACCGTCCAGCGGCTAAAAGAAGAAGCCACCTGAATCCCGCAGCTTTAGCGCTGGCGGGAGGCAGGTGGCTTTTTGTTGTTGGTTTAAGAATCAGACCGGAGCAGGCTCATTTCGGATGGATCGGAATCCGGGCCTTCTTGCACTACTGAATCTATAGTGGCTTGTGCCCGCTGTGATTGCGCTACAGGCTTGTTTGATGCTCGAACGGCCGGTAGAGGCGTTTGAAACCGATGAAGACCTTCTGCTGGCCCTCCAATGCATCGCCTTGGGTGAAGGTATCGGGTTACACGGTGCTAACCCGACTACAGGGACTCAGCGCTTCTTCACGTCAGCGGCCAAGCAACTTTTTGATGGCCGCAGCGTGCAATCCAAACAGCACGACCCCCAGCAGAAACCCGATTGCAAAGTGAAGATGAAGGTGTGCCGTCGGCTTTCCCAATGCGGACCATCCTCCCGCCGCACAGGAAAACAACAGCGTTGGAATGGCATACGCTCTTGTGGTCGTCTTGTACGAAAGGTAGAGCAGCCAAACCAGTGCGGCACCCCCGAGTGCTGCAGTAGCAAAGACCAAATATTCAGCTCCCATCGCTTTTACCTAAACGGTTTCTGAATTCGCGAATCGACCGCCGGCCACCCGTACTTTCCAAAGAAGTCATTAAATCCCTTGAAATCACCGGTACCTTCTCCATAGGTACGCAGCACTACATTGCCATTCTCGTCGACAAAAACATTTCTATAGACGTACCCTGGATCGAACATGTGGCCGGGCAACGTGTTATTGAATAAAGCGAAGTTCTCTTCGTCAACCACGTGCGAGACCTTTTGGCCTCCAATGTCTGAAACATCACAGGTATTGATGCCGCCCCTCTTCGGGCCAGCAGGCGTTGGAAATTCCTTGAGCCGATTAAAAACTGCATCCCTTGTGCAGGTAGGCGAGAGTTTGCAGATCACCATCAACGTCTCATACTCGTGATAGTTCGGATTCTTCTTCAAAGGATTGTTCGGAAAGCTCATGCAGGAGCCATGGTTTAGGCCGCACAGCCCAAGCGGATCAACATCCGACAGCGGGTTGCCCCCCACATAGGCAAACCGATTCCACCCCCCATCCAGCCCAATCGGATCCCCCTGCGTATACCTCCCCGTCCTGCTGTCATAGGAGCGGAAGTAGTTGTAGTGCAGGCTCGTCTCTTCATCAAAGTACTGCCCCGGATACCGCAGGCTGTACTGCACCTGGGGCACGCTCGTTGACCCCGTCGTGGGGTTCGTGCTCTCACTCGTGAACCGGTTCGCCGCCGTAGTCGGCTGCTCGTCGCCGAAGGCAGAGTAAGCCCACTGCCACGCCACCTTGCCATCCTCCTGCGTCAGCCTCCGTGGCGTGTTCAGGTGGTCCGCATGCACTGCGTACTGCCTGCCTTCGCCCACCACGGCAATGGGCATGGGGCCGCTGGCTGTGGGTAGCCAGATGTGCTGGGCTCCCTTTGTCGGTGGGGTGGCGGGGTTGGCCTCCATGGGGTATTCGCCCAGCAGGCTGCCGTCTTCTGCATACACAAACGCCCGGCCCTGGGCCTGGGTGCTGTCGGTCTGTGGGCTCCACAGGCGCAGCCAGAAGTCTTTGAAGGTTTGCAGCAGGCCGCTGGGCTTGCCTTGCAGGTCTTCATCGCCGTCCTCATCGCCTAGCAGGGTGATGCGGGGTGGGTTGGCTGACTGGACCTTCTGGCCGTTCTGGGTGGTTGGGCTGCTGGCTGTGCCACCGCTGTAGATGATGTCGGTCTTGAACACCCGCTGGCCCAACGCGTTGTGGGCGTAGTGCACGCTCTCTGCACCTGCACCGCTACCCAGCGTGATGCGCGCCAGGCGGCCTTCGCTGTTGTAGTGGTAGCGCTTGAGTCCGTCGCCTTGCTGGTTGCCTGCCGCGTCGTAGCTGTAGGCCACGCTGGTGTTGGCGGTGTTGACCTGGCCGGTGGCAGGGTCGGTGGATTGCTGACTCTGCGTGAAACCCGTCAGCCGGTTGGCACTGACGCTGTAGTTGCGGTTCGTGACCGTGGGCTTGCCTGCCAGGGTGCGCTTGCTGGTGCTCACCGTGCGGTTGCCGTTGGCGTCGTACCTGTAGCTAGTGGCGTCCGGGGCGGCACCCGATGCGCCTTGTCGGGTAAAGCCCGTGATCTGGCCGGTGCTTCTGTACTGCACGCTCCAGGTCACGGGGGACTCTTGCACCGTCTGATCCAGTGGATTGGCGCTGGCCGGCGCCCACAGGTTCTGTGTAAGGCTGTTGATGCGGCCAGCTGCGTCGTATTGGTAGCTGCTGAAGTCGGTGGTGGTCAGCTGGCCTGCGGTGTTGTAGCTGCGTGCCACGCTCAGGCTGCTGCTGCCCTGGCTGCCTTGCAGGTTCCATGTCCAGCCCGTGGGCTGGCCCAGCGGGTTCCAGGTGATGCCGCTGACCAGGGGCTGGTTGTTCCACACCAGGGCGCTGAGCTGGCCGGTGCTGTTGTACTGGTGCTGCAGGACTTTGCCGTCGGGGTAGGTGATGCTGGTCAGCTGGCCGGTGCTGGCGTTGTAGCCGTCCACGGGCTCGGAGAAACAACCGATGCTCGCCAGGGGAACGCTGGGGATGCTGGCGTGTGATGTGGCTCCAGCAAAGACAAGGACCCAGGCAAGCAGGCCGCGAAGCCAGCTTGCCTTGCCGGTTTTAGAGCCAAATTGGCCGCTAGCGCTTGATGAGCAAGCGATAGCAGCTATGGATTTAGGATTTTTCAATAGCTGCAAGCCAGCATCAATCCACCGAACTTAAGCTAAAATATCACCCGTAACCCATTGATTTAATTGGTTTTTTTGCAAATCTTCACTTGACGCCGAACACCCACATGGCAAGAAATATCAGGGTTAACCCTTGGATTCGATAGCGCAGCCCTTG
>CAMTXG010000023.1:0-17716 GCA_947085645.1 uncultured Gammaproteobacteria bacterium | reverse complement strand
GCAGGGCATCGTCACGCTGCAGGACCTGATTGAAGCCATTACCGGCGAGTTTCAACCGCGCGACCCTGAAACCTCGTGGGCGCTGCAGCGCGAAGACGGCAGCTGGCTGCTGGACGGCCATATCCCCGTGCCCGAGCTGAAGGACCGCCTGAATCTGGATGCCGTGCCCGAGGAAGACCGGGGCCGTTACCACACGCTGAGCGGCATGATCATGCTGCTGACCGGCCGCCTGCCCAAGGTGACCGACACGGTGCAGTGGGAAGACTGGAAGCTGGAAGTGGTGGACATGGATGGAAAAACCATCGACAAGATCCTGGCCACGCGGCTGACGCCCGAAGAAAAAGCCGAGGCGGACGACAACGGCGCGGGTTGACCAAGCCCGCAGGGGGTTGCTGCACGCAGCTACGCAACCACCCAGCGGGGGTCAGGATGGCAAAGGCTCGCTGTCCACAAACACGGTCAGCACACCGGTGTAGCCGTACAGGTGGTGGTGCGCGATCTCGCCTCCAGCAAAAAAGCCGGCCAGCGGCACATCGCCCAGCGCGTGGCGCACGATCTGCAGCTCGGCGCTGGGGCCACCAAAATGCGGGCCACCGCGGCCCGAGCAGCTCACGTAAATCGCGCCACAGATACGGCGCCCGGCCTGCGGCACCGCGCTGGCATCGGGTGCATGGTTTTTTGCCGCACTCATCTCGCCATCTGAGTTGGTGGACGACACCAGCAACGCAGGCTCCAGTTCTTCGGGCGATAGCTCTTCGCGAATCTCGGCGCAGATGCGCATCAGGTCAGCACGTGCCGCAGCCACATTGCGCTGGCAGAACGCCAGGTGCATGCCCGCTTCCACATGGTCGGCCAGGGCCACGCCGCGGCGGCTGCCATCCAGCCCCACGATGTGGCGCACGCGCGTGTCGGTGCCAAAGTGGCCTGTGCGGCGCTGGCCCTGCGGCTGCTCGCCCGCGCTGACCAGACCGGCCAGCGTGGCGCGCACCTTGCGCAAGGCAGGCTGCGGGTCACCGTCGAGCGAGACCTCCAGCGTGTCCAGCAGCACATCCAGCGCCGACTCTCCATCGAGCTGCAGCACCACGTTCTCTTGCGCTTCGGTGATGGTGTGCAGCGCGCCCACGGGCTGGCAGCCCTGCGTGACGCGGGACACTAGCGCTACCCCGGCGCCAAACGCCACGCCCGACAGGCCGCCGTCAAACACGCCACTGGCACCGCCCTGGCCTGCGATGTTGCCGTCGCCACCTACTGCAAACTGCACGCTGCTGGTGCGGCTGGCACAGAGGCCTCCAAACAGGTAGCCGGTGTCGGTGCGTTCGGCCATCTCGGCCAGCAGCTCGGTCAGCTCGGGCGTGCGGCCATCGGCATGCACCAGCGCCGTGCGGGCTACAAATCCGCTTCCCGGGTGGTTGGCAAGGCTGGGCAGGGGTGCCACGCCCGAGAACACGCGGTACTGGTCGGCAGGCACGTCGAGCAGCATGACCGACAGCGCGGGCTCGTCAAAGTATTCGGCATTGTTGGCCGACACGCCCACGCCCA
Organism: uncultured Gammaproteobacteria bacterium; assembly: GCA_947085645.1. Classification (GTDB taxonomy): domain Bacteria; phylum Pseudomonadota; class Gammaproteobacteria; order Burkholderiales; family Burkholderiaceae_C; genus Acidovorax. The sequence goes on along the minus strand of CAMTXG010000023.1, from coordinate 16,177 downwards.
CGGTGCCGGTCCAGTCGGTCACCTCGGGCAGTTCGCCGCTGAGGTAGTCGAGCAGGCCTTGGGCGTCATTGGCGTAGTGGTCGGTGATGTACAGCAGCCCCAGCGTAGGGGCCGAGGCGTAGTCGGGCAAGGCCATCTGGGCGCGCAGTTGCGCCAGCACCAAAGCGGCGGCCATGCGCCACTGGGGGTGTGTTGCATGGCCGGTGGGGAAGAGTTTCATGACTGTCGTCTCGTGCGGGCAGTTCGGCGGTGGTGAGCGCAATACGCGGTCTCGCGGGCCCGCCGAGCCGCCCAGTCAGCGCGCCGGTTTGCGCGGGGCGCTGCGGGTGGAGGGTGATTTTTTGGCTGCGGACTTGGCTGTTGCAGCTGGCTTGGCGGCAGCTTTTGCCACGGCCTTTTTGGCCGGTGCTTTCTTTGCAGCGGCGGCAGGCTTTTTGGCCTCGGCAGCAGCGCTGGCGGCACGTTTGCCGCCTTGCATCGTCTGCATGCCCTTGGCAGCAAACTGGCTGGCCATGCCGGTGGCCGTCTTCAAGGCTTCTTTGGCCAGGCCGGTGGCCATGTTCTTGGTGGTGTCGATAGCGGTCTGTTTGGCCGCGTCTTTCATGGCGTTGGCGGCAATCTGCTGGAACTGGCCGGTAAGCGCGCCCCACCACTGCATGGGGTCGACCACCGTGGGCTCGGCCGCACCGCTGGCTTTGCCGCCTTTGGCTTTGGCCTTGGCAGGCGCGGCCGCTGGCTCCTGCGCGGGCTCGGCGTTGTCTTCCTGCTCTTCGGGTTCAGCCTCTGCGGCGGCCCGGCCCGTCACGCGGGCGGCTGCCTGGGTCATGGCGTCGGCCGCACCGGTCATCGAGTTGGCCGCTTTCTGCACGCCGCCCATCACGGTGTCGGCGGTCTTGAGCTTGAACGCATTGGCCACGTCGCCCATGCTGAAGTTCATGCCCTTCAGGGTGGCCAGCGTCATCTTCTGCACCTCCAGCGCCTGAATGGTGGCAGCCAGCGCGCGCGAGTTTTGTTCCAGCCAGAACTGCACGGCCTTCAGTTCGTCAATGCGCTTTTCCAGCTCTTCGACGCTGATGGTGGGCGCCACCCAGTTGCTGAGGTTGGGCAGCTGGGGAATGCTGCTGGACGCGCCTTTTGCCAGGCTCTGCAAAAAATCAAACCCAGGGACGAGTTTGCCGAAACCGAAATTCGATGTGTCGCTCATGGCCGCTCCGCAACAGGTGGACGAGGTGTGTCTACAGAACCTGGGGCAGGTTCTGCGCGATCACAGCTTACTCCAATGCGTTGCGCACGCGAAGCGGCCGCCGACGCTGTGATGTCAGTGTTTGTGCCCATCCATCTTGCTGCCTGCAGTGGCGCCAGCGGGGGCTGACGTGGCCACGGGTACGTTCAGACTGAGCTTGCTTTCTGCACCCTTGGCATCCTGAAACACCAGCGTGATGGGCACCGAAGTGTCCTTGGCCAGCGGGGCCTTCAGGTCAAGCAGCATGACGTGGTAGCCGCCGGGCTTGAGTTCCACCGTCTTGCCTGCGGGCAGGTCCAGCGCGGGGATGGCGCGCATCTTCATAATGTCGCCTTCCATCTTCATCTCGTGCACTTCGGTGACGCCCGCAGCGGGCGACTCGGCGCGCACCAGGCGGGCACCGTCCTTGGCCGTCAGGCGCATGAAGGCGCCCGTGCCCTTTTGGCCCTGCACGCTGGCGCGGGCCCACGCGCCTTCGGCCTTGACGGCCGCATCCTGCGCCATGGACGTACCGGCAGCCAAGGCCGCAGCCAGGGTGGAAACGAGGGCAACGGTACGAATGATTTTTTGCATGGTGATCTTTCTGTATCTTTCTGTGGTTAGTGCGGTAAGTACGGTGAACACGGGCTCAGGCCGTGATGGTCAGTGATTGTGGGCAGCAGCGCCACCAGAGGGCAGGATTTCCAGACCTGCGGCTGGGGACTTCAGGTCCGAAAGCTTTTGTCCGGGCTTCGGAACCTCGACCCAGTCGTTGCGGCCTTCGGCACAGGCCTGGCGCACGGGCCAGTACACCGTGCCCGCCTGCGCGGGCGTGGTGGCCACCAGCACGAACTCGTCGTAGTGGGCATTGGGCAGCATGTCGTCTGCGGTCTTGGCCGTCCAGGTCACGCGGACCACATCTTCGGTGATGCTGCGGCCATGGCTGGTGTAGGACTGGGGGAGCTTTTCGCGCTGCACCTCCAGTGCCCAGCCCGGCTTGGGCATAGGGCGCGCGCCGCGCATGCCGGCGGGGATGTCCACCGCGATCTGCCGCGTGGGCGACGCGCCGCAACCGTGCCCCACTTTGAAGGTGGCCTTGTAGCTGGCGCCCGCCGGGGCCACCTGGTATTCAAGCACCACATGGGCCGATGCAGGCATATGAGTGGCACCAGCGCACACCCATAAAGCGCAAGCAGTTATCTTTTTGATAGCATTTTGAGACATTTTCGTTACTTTCAAAGATTTACTTTCAGCTCAGCGAGGTCGGTGCGCTGCGGGTAGGGGCTGAAGTTCCAGAACTTGTAGTGGTTCAGGTTGTCGATGCCCACGGCTGGCCCTCGTTGTCGGTGTTGTTGAAGTTGAGGAACCACGACCAGTCGCCGTTCGTTTTGCCCACCGACGCACTGACCCGCTTGCCTGTGAAGGTGGCGTTGATGCCATACCGATCAAACGGCTCGTGCTGATAGCGGACCTCACCATGCGCCTCGTATTTCGTCGGCATGCGCATGACGTAGTCCACCACCGAACCCACCGGGTTGCCTGCATAGGCGGCGCAGAAGGGGCCCTTGAGCACGTCCACGCGCTTTATCTCCTCGGGCGTGACCAGCATCCAGTGCGGCGCATTGGTGGGGCCTTTGCCCAGGTAGTTGCTTGACAAGATGCCATCGGCAAACACCATGGACCGCGCCGGGTTGCCCGTGCCCGAGCCGCGCGTGGACAGCACGGCGTGGTTGTAGTCGCCGGTGTAGCGCTTGCGCACCAGCAGGCCGCGCAGGTACTTCAGGGCGTCTTCGCTGTCGGTGGCATTGATCGAATGCTCAACCTGCTCGCCCGTCACGCCCTCGATGGTGGTGGGAATCTGCGTGGGCAGCGAGGTGGGCTGGCCGCCGGTGATGATGACCACGCCCAGCTCCTTGACAGACGCATCGGCGCTGTCGGCAGTCTGGGCAAATGCAGGCACGGCCCCGGTGAACGTAAAGGTGAGAGCGAGGGGAAAGGCACTGGCCACGGCCAGCGCCATACGGCTTTTGCGCATGGTTCAACTCCTGAATTTCAAGCCAAATAGGCCGCTAGCGCTTGATACACAAGCGCTAGCAGCTATCAAACGGATAGCTATTTCAGGAGAACGCCGGAGGCCCGCGCGGCGGCAGCGGCGCGGCGCTGCGCGCAGCAATGTGCGCGGCGGGAATGGGGCGCAGGGCGTGAGCCAGGGGGTGAGCCACAGGCAGCGCGGCCTGCGGCGTGGGGGGCGGAGCACCTGCGTGCGCGCACAGCGGGCAATCCAGCGTGTGGCTGGACATCTCCTTGGCGCCGTCGTCGGTTTTCACCAAAATCTTGATCGCCCCGGAGCCGGAGCAGATCAGCTCCATGCCCTGCGGATTGACCAGCGGCGACGCCACGGCCACGCCGGTGGACAACACAAACCACGCCAGCACAAGGCGGGCGAGCCAACGAAGGCTGCGAATGGTTTGCAGGGGTGGTAACGACATGAAGCCGCGATTGTAGGCGCGCACAGCGTTCAAGGTCATCTGTGCGACGGACCCGCGCCGTGCGGCGGCCTACGATGTGCATCGGTCATCACAACCTAGAACGGAGACACACCATGCTGACACTCTGCGGCTTTTCGGCCAGCAACTACTACAACAAGGTCAAGCTCGCGCTGCTTGAAAAAGACTTGCCCTTCACCGAAGAACTGGCCTGGGTGGGCGAGACCGACCGCAGCGCGAGCCCGCTCGGAAAAGTGCCGTACCTGCGCACGCCGCAAGGAGCGCTGAGTGAATCGGCGGTGATTGCCGACTACATCGAAACCGCATACCCAACCCCCGCCTTGCTGCCCGCAGACCCTTTCGCCGCCGCCAAGGTACGCGAAGTGATCACCTTTCTGGAGCTGCATCTGGAGCTGGTGGCACGCAACCTTTACCCCCAGGCGTTCTTTGGCGGCACCGTGAGCGACACAGCCAAGGAAAAGGTGGGCGCCCAGCTGGAGAAGAACATCTCCGCGTTTGGCCAGCTGGCGAAGTTCAGCCCCTATGTGGCGGGCGACACATTCACCCTGGCCGATTGCGCGGCCATCGTGCACCTGCCGCTGATCAGCTCGGCCACCAAGATCATTTACGGTCGCGACTACCTGGCCGACCTGCCCGTGCGCGAGTACCTGACCCGCATGGCCGAGCGCCCGCACGTCCAGCGCGTGAACGCTGACCGCAAGACCAACACTGCGGAAATGCTGGCGCGGCCGCCCAAGCGCTGAGTTCGCCCTGGAGGCTGGGGGCGTCATCCCTTGACCTTGGTCAACCGATGTGACCCCTCTGAGGCGCACCATGCAGGTATCCGCTCACCCCGAGGAGACATTGCATGGACAAGACCCAAGCCGCCCCCTTTCGCCAGTTGCTGCTGACCCAGCAATCTGCGCTGTTGGCCCAGTTGGCCGCGCAGCGCGGCGGCGTCATCGGCCGCGCTGAAGCCGCTGCAGACCACTTTGGTCAACCCGAAGACCCGCGCGCCCAGCTTGCCACCGAGCGCGATCTGGAATTCGCCCTCGACGAGCGCGAGACCGCACACCTTGCCGCCGTGGACGCGGCGCTGAACCGCATCGAAGCGGGCACATACGGCGAGTGCATCGACTGCGGAACCCACATCACCGCCGCGCGGCTGCATGCCACCCCCGAAGCGCCCCGCTGCGTGCACTGTCAGGAAAAGGCGGAGCTGCAGCACAGCCACGCTGCTTGAGTGCACCGAGCGCACCCCATCCGTCAGCCGTCAGCCGTCAGCCGTCAGCCGTCAGCCGTCAGCCGTCAGCGGCCAAACGCCAAAACCGCGGCCTCACGCTTCCTTCTCGCCTACTTTTTTCTAGAAAGCCCCTCCCATGAGCACATTTCACTCTGTCGTCTGGCTCGACCAATCCGAAGCCCACGTGGTCATGTTCGACCGCGAACACGCCGAGACGCATCGCATCAAGTCACGCAGCCACCACAAACACCAGGGCAAAACGGACGATCTGAATACGTACTTTGCTGACATTGCGCAGGCGCTGGTTGAAACCCGCGAAGTGCTGGTGGCGGGCCCAGGCCTTGTGCGCAACAAGTTTCGCGACTGGTGCATCAAGCACGACGCCAACGTGGCAGGCGTCATCGTGGACTCGATCGCTGCCGACCACCCGACCGACCCGCAGCTGGTGGCCATGGCACGCCAATATTTCAAGAAGTTCGACAGCATGGCGGCGGATCCCTCGACCGCCGCCTGAGCAAGCGCCATCACGGCGCTGGCTGCTATCCTGTGCAAGATGCGCAGCCTCTTTCACCTCGCTTTTCACGTCACCGATCTCAATGCCGCCCGCAGCTTTTACGGCGGCGTGCTGGGGTGCCAGGAAGGTCGAAGTACCGATACCTGGGTGGACTTCGACTTCTTCGGTCATCAAATTTCATTGCACCTGGGGCCTCCGTTCGCCAGTGCGCGCACCGGGCACGTGGGCGACCACATGGTGCCCATGCCGCACTTTGGCGCCATTCTGGAGCTACCCGACTGGCACGCTCTTGCGGCGCGGCTACGCGCTGCAGACACCGCGTTTGTTCTGGAGCCACAGGTGCGCTTTGAAGGCCAGCCCGGTGAGCAATGGACCATGTTCTTTCATGACCCCAGTGGCAACCCCATTGAAATCAAAGGGTTCCGCTCGCTGGACGAGGTGTACGCCGCGTGAAGGAAGTGCTGTACTGCAGCCAAATTCCTGGTTAGTGGCGCCCCACGCGGCCGAGGCACGTGCGCAGCAAGGCCGTCCGTGGTGGCTCGAGAGCATCACCTCCGCCAGTGGGCTGTGTCGGCCAAGCACACTCACCCGACAAACGGATGAGCTGTGGCAGCACTAACTGCTTGCAGTGAACCCGCAGCAAATCACCCCACAGCCCTGCCGCCCGCCCCGTCTACCCAATGTGACGGCGGTGCAGACGCAGGGCCCGGGGTGCAATGACTTATCTGCGCTGCAGCAGCGGAATGCTTCCAAGCGCAAACACCGAGTTGGGCACCCCCACCCGCGCCATCAAAGGGCGCGGCTTGGGTGTGAGCTTTGGCTTTGCAGCGGCCGGGGCAGTGACAGCATCTGGCACCACGCCTTTGGCAAGCTGTTCCGCCACCAGGTCCTGCAAGGTCACGGACTGCAGATACTCCATCACCCGCGAATTGAACGTGGTCCACAGCTCGCCCGTCATCGACTTCACCTGGGCTGCCTGGGTTGTCCCCAAGTTTTGCAGGTCGTCGGCCTTGAGGTTTTCTACCGCCAAAATGATCTCAGCCACCGACACCTGGTCTGCCCGCCGAGCCAGCGTGTAGCCGCCGCCAGGTCCGCGCGTGCTGTCTACCAAACCAGCGCGGCGCAGGGCACTGAAGAGTTGCTCCAGGTACGACAGCGAGGTGCCTTGGCGAACGCTGATGGTGGACAAAGCCACCGGCCGCATCTTTTGGCGCAGTGCGAGGTCGGTCATCGCCGACACCGCCAATTGTCCTCTGGTAGTGATCCGCATCGTTGCTACTCCTTGTGAAGGTTGACAGCTCCAGCCACGACAAAGTCGACAAAGACTGGACCCAAGCGTTCAATATAGGCTCTTTAACACTTCGCGTATATTCGTTTTATCAAGGTTTATTCATCGCTTTTTTCGAAGTATTGGACTCGCATGAACTTCAAGCACTTGCGCTATTTTTGGACTGTGGCAAAAGCCGGTGGAGTCATGCGGGCCAGTGAGCAGCTCCACACCACGCCGCAGACACTGTCTGGACAAATCAAACAACTGGAAGCCTGGCTAGGTCACGACCTTTTTCGCAAAAGCGGGCGTGGTCTGGAGCTCACCAGCGAGGGGCGCGTGGCGCTGGGGTACGCGGAGCAGATCTTTGCGCTGGGCAATGATCTGGAAAACTCTATCCGTCTCGCAAGGGGACAGGAAAAGCCGCTTGAGTTTCGCGTGGGCGTTGCAGACTCCATTGCAAAATCTGTGGCATATCACCTGCTGGAGCCCGCTTTGAGCATGGCCCAACAGGTGCATATGACCTGCCACGAGGGGAAATTTCCCGAACTGATTGCACAGTTGAGCCTGCACAAGCTCGACTTGGTGTTGGCCGATGAACCCGTATCCAAGAAGATTGGCGTGAAAGCGTTCAATCACCCGCTAGGCACCAGTGGAATGAGCTTTTTGTGTGCGCCCACGCTCAAGCGTCAGCTGACCGGCAGCTTTCCGCAATGTCTGCACGGCGCCCCCATGCTCATCCAAGGCCCGATGTCGTCCGTGCGCCAACAGCTAGACCACTGGCTCAACAAACACCAGCTTCAGCCGCGCCTGGTGGGAGAGTTTGACGACAGCGCTTTGATGAACGCCTTCGGCCGAGAAGGGCGCGGCATCTTCACGTCACCCACGGTTCTCGATGAAGAAACCACTTTGCAGTTCGGTGTGGAGGTCATTGGTCGCTCCACCGAACTCGTCGAGGAGTTTTTTGCTATTTCGGTCGAGCGCCGGATCACCCATCCTTGTGTGGTGGCAATCACCAAAGCAGCAAAGGCGGACTTTTTTGCGCAGTGAAAGGTCGAGTGGTAGCGTCCGGTCACAAGACCTGCCACCCGCACGAACCCTCGGCGTTCGCCTACCCGAGCCGAGCCGAGCCGAATAGCAGAGCCGCCACCCAGATAAATGCAGGATGTTTTTAGCGATGTAGAGCGAGCCCACTCCACGGCAACCTAATTCTTCGGCATATCCCGAATCACATTGGGCAAGCAAAGCTCGGCACAAACAAAAACGCCCACTTGAAAGTGGGCGTTTTTGTTTGGCAACACATGCCTCATATTGGTTGCGCGAGGAGGATTTGAACCTCCGACCTTTGGGTTATGAGCTCTAGGCTGATGAGAACATATCTTACGTTTTCAATTGGCTAGAAATGATGTAAAACGTTGAATGCACATGGAATTTTGACGATTCCGGTCGGTGCAGGACGCGCCGCATTTCAACGATTGAGACCTCATGGACAACGGACCCTGGATTTTCGGCGGTCAGGACAGACAGACTTTTGAGACCTTTGGGCTTCCAGCGTCGCTGCATCCTTTGCTTGAATGGGCTAGCCGACTAAGGCTGACTCGTCCGCTGCTTGCGGTTCTTGATGCATCAAAAACCGGCATCAATCCTGAGTACGTCGGATCAATCATTGAGTACTTGCGCCAGCCCGTACCGTTGAAGATTGCATCATCATGGGCAGACGAATCCGAGTCGGGTGCTGAGTTGTGCCGGTTGATGGAATCGCTGGCAGCGTCTCCCACGGTTGCCCGGCTGTATCCATATTTGCCTCCGGCCCAACGGGTGGCAGAGCAGCTCGCACGCGGCACGCTGCGCGAATTTTCCCTCCTCGCACTGTGCGTGCCCAGGGCCTATCACCCTGACCCCACCGCCCAACTCCGATTGGAGACACTTCGGACTTGGATTTTTATCCAGTACGTATCAGCCATTTATGAAGGCTCTGAGCCCGACAAACGGGTCATCGAAGTGGCGTGGAGCCTGCGCCAAGCAGTGTCCGGCGACTGGGATTGGCGAGAGCTGTTCTCAAGGCTTCACCCACCCAGTGGATCAGCCTCTATATATAGACAGCATCTGGCCTTGGAGGCGAAAACTTTGACCCGCAAGCTAGAGCAGGAGGCCAACAAGGCGGTCGGCATGAGCGCTCGCATCAAACTGCTGAAAACACTGCGCAGCTACTGCGAATCTGATCCCATTCGGGCTGGTCGTGCCGAAATGCAGTCAGCGACGGGTGTATTTGCTCAACTTGCCCGCCTTTCATCCAGTCGCGAGCATCTTTGGGGTTCATCCTCCCAAAGTAAACAGCCGATTGTGTTTTCGTCGGGCGAAATTTTGGCGGAAGATCCCCAGCCCATCACAGGTAGCGTCATTGACCAGGACGGCGGCGATGGGACCGAATGCTGGGAAACAACTATTGATGAGCACCTCAATCCGGTGGCGCAGGAACATGAAGCACGTGGCGTCCTTCTTGCCACCATCGAGGACCAGCAATTCCTGCCGTTCAGCACCAACCGGCTCAATCAGTTTGAACGGGCTTGTCTGGAAAACTGGTGGCAGGCTGCAATCGCGCGAGATGCACCCGAAAGTTTTCGCCTCTTGGGCGCATTCATTTGGATTGCTGTCTACACGGCCAAATCCGTTCGGATGGCAGCGACCGACATCTCCTTTTCCAGTCAATGTGGGCCGGACTGGAGCATCGACCCCGACACCCTGACGTTGCAGAAACTCGCCCCCCGGCATCCGAGGGGATGGAAGGCTTCGTCTGCGACATCGCAGTGGCTGGAACCCCTCGCTGGCCAACTTCAAGTGCAGCTTCCAGACGAGGTTGCGGCGATTATTTCTCAGCACGGCTCGGGGCGCCTGTCGGCACGCGCACTCCTGGATCTTTGGCCGTCGTCACCGGCCCACAATTCGCCGGAGGCAATGTTCAACGACATGTGCAAACACACGCCCGGCCTTGAACGCGTTCGCTCAGGCATGCTCGCACACGTCTTTGAGCAAGGCGTTTTCGAGGCAACCGGTGACCCCGTACTCGGTCGCCTGCTTGCGAGCAGCTCGCGAAGTGGTTTGCCGGGATCTTGTGCCTATGCAGCTTTTCAGACAGCAGAAGTCCACCGAGGAATAACCGCTGCGGGTCTCGCGCCACCTCCGTTGTTCCCACTGAACGCGCAAGCACAAGAAAACATCGCCGGCAGTGAACTGAGCCCGCTTGACCCATTGCTGCGCGAAGAAATTGCACGGGTAGGTCAGCACATTGGCCGCCTGGCGGCTGGCCCGGCCGAGAACTGGCTAGCCCACCACAACGCGGTGACGGTCTACATGACCGCCGCAATTCTTGCCGCGACTGCAATTCGTCCGGTGTCCAGCCCATTGGAGTCCTTCGGGCAGGTCGACTGGGACGAAGGGTATTTGTTCGTCGTGGACAAAGTTGCCTCCCAACGTCATGACGGCCGGATGGTGGTTCTTCCCAGCGAGTTGGTCCGGCTCTTCCAAGACTTCTACCTACCCCACCTTCGTCGCCTCGCTGCCTCCCTCAGCAGCCAGGATCCCCCTCTCTCTCAAGAGTTGCAGGCCCTATCTGCGGGAGCAGCCAGCACTGTGATGCCAGCACTTTTCTTCCTCAGAGAAGACCATGCACGGAAAAGCCTGCGCTGGTTCGAAGTATCTGAAGTGACGCTGGACTCGATGGAGGTCTTCTCCTGGCCGTTGCCGTGGAACCTGTTCCGACATCGGACCAGCACGAGTCTGCGCAGATTGGGGCAAGACCCCGAGATCATCGACGGCCTCCTCGGGCATGCAGAAGGAGGAACGGCTACATACGGACGGTTCTCGGCAAGGGTTAGGCTTCAGGATTTGGAAGCTATCCGCCCGGCCCTTGAACAGCTCTTCGCCGCGCTTCAGTTTGCCCCACCTCAAACGCCTGGCTGGGACACCACACCCCTTGATTTTCCCGACCTGACGCCAGGCAATTCGTGCCTTGTAGAGGGTACGCAATTCGGCAGCGCAGCCCGTGAGACTCGACGCGCGAAACGCCACGCTGACGCACTGACTGAAGCACAAAGTGAGATTCTTCGTTTTGTTGGCGAGCGCCCTGTCGATTCAATCTCAGCCGACGAGTGGGAGATGCTGAGCCAACGCATGCTGCTCAACGACTCGGGCACCCCGCGAGCACTCGGCTCCCTTCGATACGAAGCGCTTCAGGATTGGATTCGTCAACGCTGGTGCGCGGATGGGACTCGACCACGTCTCAAAAAGCGCTACCTGCCGGCCTTGGAGGAGCGCACGTTGCTCTCGCACCAAGCTATCGGCAGCCGCCAAAAGGTAGCGGCGGCACTTCATGCTCTGCAGCCCATCCTTGAAGCGATGGAGCTCTCCCGCACCTCGCTTCGCGAATGTCTTTTCTATGGCACGGCGCTCACCGTTCTTGAGTCCAGGGTGACAGAGCCTCCACTGCTCCGAGACCTGCTCGTGGCCAAGAATTTTCGGCTTGTGCATTTCGATCAATCCTACTATCTGGAGTATTCCCCTGACTTGGACATCGATTCGGGCTGCGCCGTCAAACGCTACCCCATCAGTGTTGCCGCAGCGAACTTCCTTGCCCGCGCCAGTACGACAAAACGTGGCCTGGACATGGGCAAGAGCAGTCCTCCCGTTGAGTGGCAAAAGCTCTGCGAAGAGATCGGGCTGCTGGCCCCGCACATAAACACCGCCACTGCAACGATCTCTGAAATCGCGCAACTGGTCCATCAAGCAAACCTTCTGGAGTTCCCCGCCTCACTTACGGCCTATCTGAATGGCGACCTCCAATCCGTCGGATTGCCGCATCGCGACTGGATCAGACTGCGGCACGGTGCGGCCGGTGATTTCGGAACATTCAAAGCATCCGAAACGGAGAGCGGCTCGGAAATTTTCGAGGACGAGCAAGGCCCACCCAGGATATCTCCAGACCAGCATGAAGTTCATCTATCCGCTCTGGTTGACAGAGATACGGCAGACCATTCGCCACCAACCGGAATGCCAGATCCCGCCATCTCACAGGAGGCAAGCAAGAAGCTATTCGGCGAGGTGCGGACCATATTCAGAAAACACGCCGCCGCTACCGCTGGTGGGATTGGCCGCAGAAATATGGACGCGGCACTTTGCAGAGCGCTGGATCAATACCGAGGGTCCGCCGGTAGAAGTTGCCTTCTCCTGGTGGAGTGGGTGCGGCACCTCTTACGTAGAAGCACCCGCAAGGGCACCCTTCTTCGCGTCAGTTCTGTCGACAGATATTTCAGCAGCTTGTCACTGTGCTTTCTGGCCGTCGGTTTCGACCACGATCTCCTGGCGTGCGAAGAAGAAGATGTCACAGATTTCTACCTTCTTTTGATGGACGCGCGTTCGAGCATTCCAGATCCAACCGAGTCGTCACCAGAGTCCGGCTCAGAGGTAACAAGGAATGGCTACAAGACCCTCCACCTAGCCCTCCAGTGCCTGAAGGACTTCCACCAAACGATAAACGCTGCGTTCGGAGTCGAAAACCCAGATTGGTCAGAAATTTTTTCAGATGGGCCCAGCTTGTTGGTATCCGCTGGCTGCATCACAGAGCTGGAGTACCTCCGCATCAATGCTTGTCTTGCGCACATTCCAGCCCAAGCATCCGTGGGCGATCTTCAATGCGCGTTCATCAATCTGTTGATGTACCGATTCGGCTTGCGCGGGATGGAGGCCGCATGTCTGTTGCGAACTGACTGGACGGAGCCGGCGCCGGACTGTGTGGTGCTCATGGTTCGGAGCAATCATTTGCGCCGGCTGAAATCGCCAGCAAGCCGTCGCCAAGTTCCACTCCTCTTTCGCTTGACGGCGCACGAGCGGTCAATCATCGAGCAATGGTTCTTGGTGCGGCAAGCCACTCCGATATTGCATGACAAAGACGAACTCTTCCCGACCGAGTTTGGGCTAGATGGTTTGGAAGAGCGGCGAGGACTACTCAGAAGAATTGGTGCTGTCATTCAACAGGTAACCCGCAACGTTCAACTCAGTCCGCATCACAACCGACACACGTTTGCGAACAGGGTGGCTGAGCTCTTGGGCCTCAGCACATTGAATCTGAATCCGGTTGATAGTGGCAACGCCGCACATCAGAATGCGAGGCGGCTTCTTCTAGGAAGGGATGGATCGACACGCCGCTGTTCGTGGGCTATCGCCCGACTACTGGGTCATGCACAGCCTGCTACAACGTTTCGAAGTTATTTACATTATTTTCCTAAGCAGGCGATCTGCTCTGTCCAGATGCAGACTTTCACGCAGCAGGAAAGGTCCAAATATCTCCAAGAAAATTTGATTGACCTAGACAATGTCGTGCTACACCATGATTACCTAAGCACATCCGACCCTTATTTACGCGCAGCAACTACAAGCCCCCTCACACCAGTGACGGCCCTCAAATTTGTTCGGATGCTTGTTCTACGGAGGAATTTCGGAATCGCTCAGCAGGAGACAAATGTCTCAGACCAAAATGCAAAGCGTCTAGAGAATTTATTGATAGAAACGGGCCACATAGTTTCAAGAAACAAATCAGGCTCGCACCCACTTGACTGGCTTTCTGGCATTCAACCGACACGCTGGGCTGAACTAATTCGGCATGCCGATCACGTGGAGTGGGATCAAACCCCATTGAAAGAAACCTCTTATTCCAATGCGGAAATTCGCTCCTTCATCGGTCCCTCACGACAGGTGCTTTTGTGGAAAAAAGAGCACTTTGAATTTTTAAAGCATGTGGTTGATTTATGGAGGCTTGATGATAAATCCTTTCATCTTTTTACAAATTCACGCTCAGATTCCATTCGGGCATTCGCGAATGAAAATGGCTTCAACCTATCCCAAAATCGTGACTTAAATATTGAAGGGCGCAGGCTTCAGGTGGACCCTGCAAGACTCGGATCTCCCCTCGTCAGCATTATTGATCGCAGTGCAGTAAATGGATTAAGAGGTCATGGAGTCATTCGTTCGAGCCAAGAATTTTTATTAATATTCTTGATTACTTTAGCACTCGCGTTGTCAGCTCGCCAGAGCGATCTGACAACGTAGCCCAATAATATTAATCTACTAAACGGGGTTCGGCAAAGCAAGAAAAACAAAGCACTTCGCGCCCAAGATGGTCCAACGTTTGCCTTGCTCGGACATGTACTTCTGAACCAACTTGCGCAAGCTCTGCCACCTGAACAAGTGGTAACTCATCCTCTAGATAATGAACATCCATAACCCTCCTTTCAACCTGCATTAATAAAACTTTCTTTCCCACGTCAAAACCTAGCATCCGACCATAAAGAGAAATCTGCTTTGGCTCATAACAAGCCAGGTTCGCACGAGGCGCAAATTTGCCCTTCAAATCAATATTTATACCGCAAAAATCAACATGAATGGGAGCCTTGATCTTTCTATTGGCCAAGGTACGTAATGCATCTTGCGCAACAGTCCGCACACTTTCCCTCTCACAGTCTGAAAGTTGATTTTCATCCAAATAATTTTGATCGTTTTGCGCCGAGTAACCCAACATTTTCTGCAAAGTCGCGCCAATGAGACGAATCGCCTTTGATTTATCAAACGCACCTTCTTCTGCATAACAGAACAATCGCAATTGCAAAATCGTTCCACCAGGTTTACTGCGCGCGGCTGATTCAATCAATAGCAGCTCAGGCTCGCACAAACGTTCGCTGGCTAATATATTTTTCAGCGCAGCAGCCATGGAGCTCATCTCGCCAAAACGCAAATCCGCCAACCCGCCACCGACCTCAACACCCTCTTCATCAATAACAGCTGTTAGTTGATGACTTACTTTTTGCTCCAAAATTACGATTAATTCACCATTCCTTGTTGACTGAAAAGCCAATGCATTTTCATTAACCATAAATACTCCTAAAACTAGAAATTGGGGTCGTGGAATTCAATGCCGCACGACAAACGGCAGCTCGCGACGAAAGCGAGTCAAATGAAATAGGGATGAAAGCGCTATCGTTCAGATAGCGAATTTGACAGGTCGCGCGAAGTGCGCAGCCAGTAGAAAAGCATCGGCGCAGCATGCCGTCGATGAAAATTGAGCGATAGACGAACCGCTTGGAATCAAAGAGACATTAGTGGCGAAGTTTCGCCAAAAAATGTTCTTTTAAATGATGATTGCCACGCTGGTAGGAGCAACCAATTTTGATGAGCACGACGAACTTAAATCGTCGGCTTATTTTTTAGGGGTAGTTTTCCCCATTGAGAGGCTGGAAGATACGAGCTACCAGTCAATCAAAATATAGGTCGGGCCGTTGAAGGCTGCGACTATTCGTAAAACAGGGTTTCCCTGTCTTGAAGGATCGCCATTTGCAGGCGTTCTGGTCGACACGCTGGCAACCAGTGGAGCAATTTTAGCCTGAAGCTGGATTTTCGCGCCAGAGCTGCTTGACGGTGGGCGTGAATACCCTGTCCAGCTTAATGAAGAGCTCAACTGCTCGGCTGTTGACTTCCATGCAACCGTAACCCACCGGGGGTGGTAGTACCCCAAGCCAAACTCAGCGTTCGATGATCACACTGCAGCCGTCTCCGCAATCAGCACTTCGGCCGGGATGCCCAGGCCTTTGTGCAGTCTGCGGATCATGGCCAGCGTCAGCGGGCGCTTGCGGCTCAGGACTTCGTAGACGCGGTTGCTTTTGCCAATGATTGGCTCAAGATCTTTGACGGACATACCGTTCTGATCCATGCGGAATTTGATGGCTTCTACCGGATCTGGCGCGGTTATGGGCATGTGCTTGGCCTCGTAGGCTTGCACCAGCGTGGCCAGGATGTCCAAGCGATCCCCCTCTGGCGTACCCAGATCAGGGTCGGACTCCATCAAGGCCGAAATCTCTTTGAGCGTGGCCTTGTAGTCGGCTTCGGTGCGGATAGGGCGGATGTCCATGTTTTCCTCCGTGGCCGGTCAGGCCATTTCAATGGTTTCTGCGTCCACTGCGTCGTCCTCCTTGTGGGTGCCGACAAACTTCACGTAGACGATCTGCAACTTGTACGCAATGGCCACGATCAGCCGGTAGTCATTGCCTTTGATGTTGAAGACCACGCGACGGTTCTTCAGCACGCTGGCGCTGCAGCACTGCGCCTTGATGTCGACGGGCTGGCTCCACCTATGAACAGATCGGTGGCAGCTACAGCTTGAGCGGTATCCGCACGCTCGCAAAGGGCTTGCTTGATGCCGTGAAAGCCTTCGGTACCAAGAATCCCTGAGCGAAGCGCTCATCAATATTGGCGCGTCGGTTCGCCCCGGAGTCAGGCTAACCGCCGCCCCAGCTCTCCCCAAACACCTGCGCCTGCCGCAGCACCAAGTCCACCGCCTCTTCCTGCAAGTCTGGCGGGTACTTGTACTTGCGCAAGACCCGCTTGACCATCAGTCGCAGCT